>PMSU01000018.1 GCA_003168255.1 Actinomycetota bacterium | reverse complement strand
TCAGGGCCGGGCCGCCGACGCCGAGGCCGAATACCGCCAGGTCCTCGACGCCCGGCAGCGGGTGCTGGGACCCGAGCACCCCTCCACCCTGGCCACCCGGCACGAGATCGCCCGGACGCTGGCTGATCAGGGCCGGGCCGCCGACGCCGAGGCCGAATACCGCCAGGTCCTCGACGCCCGGCAGCGGGTGCTGGGACCCGAGCACCCCTCCACCCTGGCCACCCGGCACGAGATCGCCCGGACGCTGGCTGATCAGGGCCGGGCCGCCGACGCCGAGGCCGAATACCGCCAGGTCCTCGACGCCGAGCAGCGGGTGCTGGGACCCGAGCACCCGCACACCCTGATCACAGCAGACATGCTGAGGCGTCTGGTGTCCTGATCGGGTGGAGAGGCATCACTGTGTGTGGTTATGACTTGCATAATGGCGGGTCGATGTACCCGCAGATGCACATATGACCTGGAAGAACAGCGCATATCGCCGAGTATGTGCACGGGTCGTAGGATTCAACCGGCCGCCTGACCTCCGCGCAGAAGGCCGCGATCTGTGCACTCCGAACGCATCAGTGGCTGGCTTGTCCAGCACGCACGATAACGAACTCGACCTCACTCTGAGACCCCCTGGTAACTCTCCGGCAGGACGTGCCTGCTGGGCGCAGCGTACCGCGATCGGAATCGCTAGCACAATAACCATTCACCATAATACGATCTCAGTTCAGCGCACTCTGACGGTGGCTGACTGGTTGTGGTCATCTGAGTGGTCGTCATTGTGCGGCGGAGATCAGATAAGCAGTCCGTCGAGAAATGCCGAATCCTTGCCGATAAAAATCTCATGCCGTGGACCAGAAGGATCAAGACCAAACGGCACCAGTTCCCAGCGTGATCACCGCGCCGGGGACGGACGTCAGCACTCAGCCGTTCTTCTGGTCCTCGTTCAAGATCTCGCCGCGGAAGGGGAACGATTAGAACCGAGAAAGCCAGGACCGGCAGCACCGTCGACAGCAGCAGTGTCATCCCGGCTACAGCAGCGTCGACACCAGTGCGTTCCGGCTGATGTCGATCTGCTGGGCCGACAGCACCAGCCCGGTGAGCGTCGTAACGCACCTGCCCCTGACCGGTCGCGGAGCGTCCCCTGGGCCTCGTTTCGTTCGCGGCCCTGATGCCATCGTCGACCGTGGTGCCGGGTCAGTCGGTCAGGGCCACCTCCGCCATTTCAGTGCTGCCGCGGCTCTCAGTCATCGACAGCCGCTCTTTGACCGGTTCGGTCTTGTCAGCATGTGCGCTCCGCGATAGCGCGGGCCAGCGTAGGGGCTTCAGGATGTTGTATGGACCGCGCGTCAGTATCTGAAGGATACGCTATACTGCTCTTATCATCAAGTAAGCATGTTATACCAGTCTCCTGATGGAGGTCTGCGTTGCGACGTAGTCACACATACTCTCCGCAGACGCTGGATGCCGCCCGCGTACTCGGGCTGAGGATCGCCGAGGGACGCCGACGGCGACGGTGGACGCAAGCGGAACTGTGCGAGCGCGCCGGAGTTTCCAAGGCCACGCTACGCAATGCCGAGCGAGGCGAGCCCACGGTGGCCGTTGGGGTGATGTTCGAGCTTGCGACGCTAGTTGGCGTGGAGTTGTACGGGCTTCCCCCCCGTGACCTGCGGGACCTGGCTGCCCGCGAAAGCGACCGCCTCGCATTGCTGCCTGCGCACGTCTATCCGCGGCAGGTGAGCGTCGATGACAACTTCTGACCCGCAGACGGCATTCGTCTGGACCTGGCTGGCCGGTGCGGGCGAACCGGTCGTGGTCGGCCGAATTGACGCTGACGGGCCTATGCACACATTCACCTACGCTCGTTCGTACCGGGAACGCAGTAATGCTGTTCCGCTGTATGAGCCAGAGCTTCCGCTGGTGCCGGGCACGCTGCGTCCTGCAGGAGGGCTTACGGTCGCGGGCTGCCTGCGTGACTGCGGGCCGGACTCGTGGGGGCAGCGGGTTATCCTTGCTCGGCATGTCGGTCATCTGACCAGTGCCAGCGATGTCAGTGAGCTGAGCTTGCTCACATACCTGCTGGAATCAGGCTCAGACCGGATCGGCGGGCTGGACTTCCAGGTCAGCGCCACTGAGTATGTGCCGCGGGCCACCTCCTCGGCCACGCTCGAGCAGCTGATGGCAGCCGCCGCCGACATCGAGGCGGGACGCATGCTCCCGTTGCCGCTGGCCGAGGCGCTCACCCGCGGAACGTCCATTGGCGGTGCCCGCCCCAAGGTGCTACTGACAGACGCCGACCGGAGCCTGATCGCGAAATTCGCGTCCACGACCGACATCCGGCCGGTAGTCAAGGCCGAAGGAGTAGCGATGGAACTGGCGCGCCGCGCTGGGCTGAACGTCGCGCCTACCCAAGTCATACAGGTCGCTGGCAAGGATGTCCTGCTCGTAGAGCGGTTCGACCGGCCTGGGGGCGGACAGCGGCGTCATCTCGTGTCGGTGCTGACGATCCTCGGTCTGGACGAGTTCACTGGCGCCCGCTACGGCAGTTACGCGCTCCTGGCCGATCACATTCGCCGGTCCTTCGCCCGCCCCGCAGCCACGTTGCGCGAACTGTTCTCCCGGATCGTATTCAACATCCTGGTCGGCAATACCGACGATCACCCGCGTAATCACGCGGCCTTCGTCAGCTCCGATCGCAGCCTCACGCTTACGCCCGCATATGACATCTGCCCGCAGCCAAGGTCCGTTCCACAGGCTAACCAGGCGATGGCTATCGGCCGAAACGGTGAACGCTCCAGCCAACTAGCCACGTGCCTCGCCGCATGCGAGGTATACCTGCTTGACACCTCACAGGCACAGTCCATCATCGACACCCAGATTAGCGTTATCGAAACCCAATGGCGCGACGCGGCGGATGCCGCACGGCTAACCGAACTGGACCGGGAGCAGTTGTTCCGCCGGGAAATCCTCAACGAATTCGCATTCCGCAGCTGACAGACGATGCCCTTCTCGGCGCAGAACCATCAGTTATGCGCGGTGGGCCGCCGCCCGAACCCGACCCTTCAACCCGCACGTAACGGCGGATATCGCGCGGTCAGGTGCCGTTCCTGATGAGCGCGTCGGGCATCTTGCGCATGGGTTCGGGGTCGCCGCGCATGATCGCGGCGGAGGCCTCGATGTTGCGGGCGGCGTCGAGGTGCTGCCAGGCGAGGGTGTATCCGGCGTCGCGGGCGAGTTGCGTGAAGAAGGCACGCTGTGCCCGCCCGTTGCCGCGGAACGGGTGCAGGGCGTTGACCTCGCCGAGGTAGCAGGCGAGCCTCTCGGTGAATGCGTCGCGGTGCAGGCCGCGCAGGCAGTCTTCGCCGTGCAGGTCGCGGAACCGGCTGGTGAACAAGCGCCCCGCTGCCAGGGGTCATGTCTGTAGCCAGGGGCACGCCGGGACCTACGTCCTGCTATCTGGCCCCGTTTGGCCCTGATCACCGCGCGATGGCCCCGGGTACTTTGCACCTCGGGGGGCGAGACATGAAGATCAAGACCACCTGCATGGCGATGCTGGCCGGCGCGCTTGCCCTGGCCGGCTGCGGCACGGGCCAGGGCGCTGCGGCCGCACCCAGGCCGTCGATCACGATCACGCATACCGTGACAGCCCAGCCGGTTCAATCAGCCAGCCCGCCATCGCCAGCGGTCACCAAGACAGCCGCGGTCACGCGAGCTCCGCCGGCCAGCAGCCCAGCCGGCATTCGTGCGGTGACGCCATGGTCAGTGGTCAGCGAGTACTACGGCGACATCGAGTCCGGGGATTACCCCGACGCCTATGCGCTGCTGTCCTCCGGCAGCGTGACCGGGCAGAGCTACCGGCAGTTCTCGGACGGGTTTGCCTGCACCACCGTCGAGGACCTGGCCGAGCTTGGCGCCACTGGCGACACGGTGACCGTGAGCCTGGAGGCGCTGTAGTGCAACGGGACGGTGAACCAGTACCAGGGCAGCTACACCGTGCAGAACGGCCTGATCGCATCCGCCGACATCACCCAGACGTAGTGAGCCGGGTTGTCGTCGGGAAACCGGCCGTTGTTGTCCTGGGCCATGCCCTTGGCTCCTTCTCAGGAGCCCGCCTGGATAACGTGTGTCGTTATCGCAACCTGGGCGGTGACACGGTGCATCCATACACCCGTGACCCGGGATAACGGTGGCTCTCCAGCAGAATCAGGTAGCCGCCGGAAGCGGCCGGAGCAAGTCGGTGCACTCGCTGTCGGTTGCTGCCCATCAGGGCACGGGCGTCGCCAGCCCAACACGCATCCCGATGATCTGCCAGACTGGGAGTATGGACGAAGCCAGGGCGGCAGAGGTGATGGCGGAGTCTGCTGCCATGCTCAGGAAGGCCGGGGCACGGTTCGCCTATCTGCATGGCAGTCGCGCATTCGGGCAGTACCGTCCGGATTCGGACGTTGACATCGCGGCATACTTCGGCGGCCAGCCGCCGAACGCGTTCGATATCCTGATGCCGCCTGGCGTGGACCTCCTGGTACTCGACCATGCTCCGCTGGAACTGGCCGGGAGGGTAGCGGCACGTGGCAGGCTGCTCTTCGATGATGATCCCGTCACCCGGGTCCGGTGGGAAGCTACCACCAGGAAGATTTACTTCGACGAACTCCCGCGGATCACCCGCGCGCACCGGGAGTTCGCGGCGAGTGTCACCAGCAGACGCGGGTAGCCCGTGGTAGACGAAGATCGCGTGCTGCGGCTGCTCCGGAGCATTGCCGACGACACTGCTGTCCTACGGCAGGAAGCCGGAGCCAGCGAGGAGCGCCGCCGAGATCCCATCTGGCTACGCGGTGTGAAGTACACCTTTGTTACCGCCATCGAGGCCTGCGTCGATGCCGCGCAGCACATCTGCGCGGCGGAAGGCTGGGGGCCGCCGGCCGACAACGGCGATGCCGTCCGGCTGCTTGGAGAGCACAGCGTCCTCTCAACCGAGCTGGCTACCTCGATCCGCAAGGCTGTCGGGTTCCGTAACGTACTCGTGCATGACTACATCGAGGTCGATGACTCGATAGTCGTGGACAGGCTGAAGAGCCTGGGCGACCTCGAGGAATTCGTGCGCCAGTTGGCGGCCTACGTCACCCGAGCCTGAGTCGTCGCGCCAGCCACATGGCTAGGGGCAACTCTGGTCCGAGCTGAAGTGCCGGAAAAGGTCAACGTCAGAACAGGGCTAGATCCGTTCATAAAGTGTGTCGTTATCGGTTGCACAGCGGAGTAAGCCTGCATTCGCAGTTGATGCCTCGTTCGACCCAGCACTACCCCAATGGGTGAGACCAGGTATCGTAACGATATGGACACCTATAGTCTCGCGGCTGCGGCTCGGGCCCTGGGGACCTCGGCGCCACGGGTGCGGCGGGCTGTGGATCGCCTGGGTATGCCGGTCGAGCGTGCCGCCTCGGGTGCCTTCCAGCTGACGCCGCGCCAGGTGGACGAGCTTGTACAGGAGCTGGGCGTCGCGCCGCCAGTGCCCGGCCTGTCTCGGGTGGAGGTCCAGGTGCTCGCGGCGCTCTCGCGGTCACCGCGGGGTGTGGCGTCCGTCCGTGAGGCCGCACGGCGGGCGGGAGTCTCGCCGACCGCCGCCGCCCGCGCTCTCGGCCGGCTCAGCTCCGAGGGCCTCATCACGCGAACACCGATGATGATCGCCCGCGGGCACGCCGCCGAGGCGATGGTGTACCGGGTCCGATTCGGGTCGCCGCAGTGGCTGGCGCTCGCTCCGGTGATCGCCCGGGTTCGCGTGCCCGCCCGTTCCGAAGGGACACACGCCAAGCGGGTTCCCCCGCACCTGCTCCACCTGTTCTGGAACACGGCACCTGCCCAGCTCGATGTCGCGGCCTCGGGGCCCTTCATCGCCCGGCGGCTCATCACGTCCTTCGATCCCGATGGCCTCGCCTGGGGAACTGTGAACCTTCCCGCGAGTGCCTGGGAGCACGCGACGGCGACACGCGGCCTCGGGCCGGCGCAGCGAGCGCTCGCGCATAACCTCGCCCGGCACGTATCCCATGCCGTCTGACACAGTCCGGAAAATTCTCCCGCCAGATACGGCGGCAACGTGGGACGCTATCGCCCCGCTCATACCGCCCGGCGCTTACCTCGGAGGCGGGACGGCCATCGCGGTTCACCTTGGGCACCGGATCAGCCGGGACTTGGACTTCTTCTTCCACCACAGCAGCGTCGATCTCGACGAGCTGGCCCGGTGCCTGTCCGCGGCAAGCCCATTCGCCGTCACCGAGCGCGCGCCCGGGACCCTCAATGGGGTCTTCTCTGCCACCAGGCTGCAGTTCTCGCACGCCGACGAGGGCCGCCCGCAGCACCTTCTTGAGCTTCCCGAGGAGGTCGATGGCGTGGGTGTTGCGCAGCTCAGCGACCTGATGGCCATGAAACTCAAGGTCGTCGGCGACCGCGGCGAGCTGCGCGGTTACTTTGACCTGATGGTGATCGAACAGCGAACCGGGCGTACCGCCGACGAGGGCCTGGCGCTATTCATTGAGCGCTTCCAGCCCGAATACCCCCAGCAGGCGATCAACCACATCCTGCTCGGCCTCGGCTACTTTGACGACGTCGATCCCGACGACTCACTGCCTGTCCCACGCGCCCAGATCGTTGACTACTGGACCCGCCGGCAACCAGAGATCGTTGCCGCCCGTGGCCGGTTATCCACACATCGGCTCGGCACGCATAAAGAGTGTTGAAGCAATCTGCTGGTACATATTGAGAGTCACGTGGGAGTGTCGCCGCACTCACATGTGCCTGTCTGCCAGTGAGCCTCGCAGCTGACCTGCCTCAGCTACGGGGCTGTGTCGCGTACTGGATGAGCGCGGCGATGTCATCGACCGTGTCGAGGTGGCCGGAGGCGACCTTCATGACCAGGTCGTAGGCCTCGTCGTTGGTGAGCGTCAGGCGGCGTCCGTTGAGGCCGTAGAAGGCAATGGGCGCGGCCAGGGCGAGCCGCTTGTTTCCGTCGAGCAGGGCGTGGTGGCGGGCCAGTGAGTGGAGCAGGGCCGCTGCCTTGGTGTCGAGGGTTGGGTAAGCGTCCTTGCCGAAGACGGTTGCCCGGGGACGCGCCAGAGCCGCTTCCAGCAGGCCGTGGTCACGCACGGTGTAATCGGGCCCAAGAGTACGTTCGGCGACGTGCAGCAGCTCCGGCAGCGTCAGGAAGATCACCGGCCGAGCCGCTCCAGCGCCTCGGCGTATCGCGGCAGTTCCTCGTCCAGCACGTGATCCAGCAGTTCCGCGCGGCTGTGGCTCTCGACGTACTCGCGGATCGCCTGACGGGCCACTTCTTGCATCGACCGGCGCTCGAGGTCAGCGCGCAGGCGGAGCGCCTCAGCCTCATGATCGGTAAGTCGCAAGGTCATCGCCAGGTCCGGCCTATGGTCACGAGGCTGGGCAGCATGAGAGCAGGCGTCCTATGACTTCGAGGCTGGGGGGAGTCTCCTGCGCCCCGGATCGGGCCGGAGCTGGGACTGGTCCTTGACGTCGCTCTTGCGCCCGGAATCCTTCCAGCGGTAGTTCACCAGCCCCTGCCACCGGTTGTTGGCACCGCGCCGCCACTCCAAGAGGAAGCCGTCCACCCACCTGCGCTGCGGTGGCTAGCCAGCCACACACCTGCCACCGCGGAGCTGGTGCGGCTGCTGGATGCCACCCGGTGCCGTGCGGCCAGTCCGCGGTCACCGCGAAGCGCTCTGACCTGTTCGGCTGGGCCGGATCGGCTACCCGAACGTGAACTTGTCCTTCGAACTGACCGGGCTGGCGCCGAAGTCCTCGGCGGAGACCTGGATGTCGACGGTGCCTGCCGCGTGCGCCGGCGTCGTGAACGTGCACTTAGTGCTGCTGGTGCAGGTCGCGGCGATCAAGGTCGACGATTCGCGGTCTTGATGAGCAGATACACGCCCGGCTTCGTGTCCGTGCGGCGCAGCATGGACGATCGATGGAGGCCGAGGTGCGGGCCATCCTCGCCGACCGCCTAGCTCCCCCGAGCTTGCCCGTATTGATCCCGAGCCGAACGTGGTGACCTGGCTTGACTCGTTGCCCGCCGCCGAAATCGCCACCACGGCCATCACGGCCGCGGAATTGCTGCACGGCGTCGCCCGCCTGCCGGACGGGCGACGGAGGGCCGCGCTCGCGAAAGCGATTGACGCGCTGATCAACGAAGACTTTCGCGACCGGGTGCAGCCTTTCGATGGCCTAGCCGCTGAGCAGTACGCCACTGTCGTTGTCGGCAGGGCGAAAAAGGGGCGTCCCATCAGCACGGCGGATGCCCAGATCGCCGCCATCTGTAGGGTGCACAGCGCAGGGCTGGCCACCCGTAACGCTGGCGATTTCACCGATACTGGGATCGACCTCATCAACCCCTGGAACGCCAACGGCTGATGGTGCCCATTGCGCCAAGGTTCTTGCTGCTGGCCGAATGCGGGCTGCTCGCCCAGCAAGCTGGGCGTGCTGACGGGGGTCGGCCGGTGCGTTCGGAAGAGTCAAAGGTTTAGCTTGAAGCCCTCGTGCGAGGCGGTGAAGCCAAGCCGCTGGTAGAAGCGGTGCGCGGCTGTCCGCTGCTTGTCGCTGGTTAGCTGGACCAGGCGGCAGCCGCGGCGGCGAGCTTCGGTGATGGTCCAGTTGACCATGGCTTCGCCCAGTCCCTGGGCCCGGTAGCGGCTGCCCACCCTGACCGCCTCAATCTGCGCGCGCAGAGCGCCCCGCCGGGCCAGGCCCGGGATGAAGGTCAGCTGCATGGTGGCCGCCACGCTGCTATCTTCCGAGGTCACGACGAGCAGCAGCTGTCCGGGGTCGGCGTCGATCATCCCGAAGGCGACCTGGTACGGCGTCAGGCTCGGATCCGATCCGTCTTCGCGCGTGGCGCCGAGCTCATCGTCGATCAGCAGGCCGACGATGGCCGCCACGTCATCGAGCGTGGCGCGGCGCACCTCAAACCGCCCCGTATCCAGGAACAGGCTGGCGAGTTGACTCACGCGTTTCAGCTTCGCACAGCCACCGTGGCCGGCGCGGTGCCCTGGCTGGGTGCTCCGGATCCGGCCGCCATGCGTCTTAATTTGGATACTAGAGAATATTTCGGGCGTTAGAGGATAATGGTCAGCCGAGTCGTCGCGGGAACGCGGGTGGGTGGTGGGGGTTGATGGGGAAGCCGAGAAATCCTATGGCCTTTAGGAAACTAGCGGCGATAGCGGTTGCGGTGACGCTGGGCGCGGGCGTGGCCGCTGCCGCGACTCCGGCCGCGGCGGCAGCAGCGGCGGCGGCAGCGCGCGATCGCGGCGCTGCGGTGGCACCGCTGGCTGGCAAAGGCCTGCCTGGTGCACCCCAGCAGGTGACGGCGGCCGGTCAGGACAGCGGAGCGCTGGTGAGCTGGATGCCGCCCTCGTCCACGGGCGGGTCACCGATAACCGGCTATGTGATCACAGCATCACCGGGGGGCGCGACCGTAGACACCGCTGCGGTGACGAGCTACCTGGTAGGCGGGCTGACCGACGGCACGGCCTACCAGTTCACGGTGGCCGCGGTGAACAAGTCCGGGACCGGGCCGGCCAGCAGCCTGTCGACGGCCATCACCCCGCTGGCCCCGACGGTGCCGGGCCCGGCCCGCAGCGTCGAGGTGATCGGGGGGTTCGAGCAGGCATCGGTGTCGTGGGCGGCGCCGAAGTCTGACGGCGGGGCGCCGGTTTCCGGGTACCGGCTGACCACCAACCCGGCTACCACAGCGATGTCTGTGTCAGGCGCCACCAGGTCAGCGACCATGACCGGGCTAGCCGACGGCACGACCTACCGGGTGCAGGTGGCCGCCCAAAACAGCGTGGGGACGGGCATGTCAGCTAGGTCGTCCCAGGTAACCCCGCAGGTCACCGTGCCCGGCGCTCCGGCCGAGGTCGCTGCGGCGCCCGCCAAGTCGGGAGTGGTTGTCTCCTGGCAGCCGCCGGCCTCCGACGGCGGCTCAGCGGTGACCGGGTATGTGATCGCTGTCGTGGGCACCAGCCAGACGGCCACGGCCGGCCCGACCGCCACCTCGGTGACCATCAAGGGCCTGACCAGCGGGACGTCCTACACCTTCGATGTCGCGGCGGTGAATGCGACCGGCCAGGGAACCCAGGCCAGCTCCGCCCCGGCGACCGCGGGCGGCACCGTCACCAGTGCCACGGTGGTGCTGTCGGCGCAGTCGCTGGCCGCGCTCACCGAGGTGCAGACCGACGGGACGCTGGTGTTCACCAGCCCGCCAGCGCAGGTGAGCAACCTGGCCGCGGCAGACATCGTCGTGGCCGGCGTCAGCACCGAGACCCCGGCCGGACTGCTGGCCAAGGTCACCGCGGTCACCTCGTCCGGGCCCACGGTCACCGTGAGTACCGTGGCGGCGTCGCTGGACGAAGTGTTCTCGGCTGCTGGGTTTGGCACCAGTAGCGCGCTGAATTCCGACCAGGTCGCCAGGTTCACTCCGGCCCGGCCAGGGGTGCGGCTGCTGCCCGCCGGCAAGGTATCGCGATCAGGCCGCCGCCCGGGAAGCATCGCGCTGAACCTGGACACCACCTTGTACCAGAGCTCGAATGGCCAGTCGGTCAGCGTGAAAGGGAGCGTCAGCCTCACCCCGAGCATGTCGTTCTCTACCGCGATCACCGGCGGCAGCACCACTACCAGCCAGTTCAACGGCAGCATCACCGCCAGCGCCGCGCTGTCGATCAGCGCGCAGCTAAGCCACGACATCACCGGCGGCTACCACCTGGGTGAGGTCACCTTCGACCCGATCACTGTGACCGTGCTGGGCGTGCCGGTGGTGATCGTGCCGACGGCGACCCTCCAGCTGATCGCCCAGGGCACGGTAACCACAGGTACCGCCGCGAGCGCGGGCCAGGATCTCACCATCAGCGCGCAGGTCGCCACCAGCGGCGCGACCGTCACCGCGCAGCCGAAGTACACCTACAGCGTCACCTCGACCCCGCCCACCCTGTACGGCGGCGTGGCCGCCGACGCGGACGCCGGGGCCGGGGCCGATCTGTCGGTCACGGTAGATGGGGTGCCCGGCCCGGAGCTGACCGACTCGGTGTGGCTAGCCGAGCTGGCGGCGAACCCGGCGAGCAGTCCCTGGTGGACCCTGTCATCAGAAAACGTGCTGGGCCTGGACTATCCGCTGTCCCTGCTGGATCAGAGCCTCGCCACGTACAAGAAGACCCTGTCCGATGTCACCCTCCCGCTCGCCGAAGCCCCTGATCCCTACCAGGGCATCACCATCACCCCCGACCCGGCGACGGTCGCACCCGGCGGCACCGTTCAGCTGGCTGCCCAGGTCGCGGGGGTGACCGGGCAGAAGGTCACCTGGAGCGTGCCGGCCGGCGACGGCACCGTCACCGGCGGCGGCCGGTACACCGCCCCCGCCACCGCGGGCACCTATCAGGTCACCGCCGTCCAGCCCGCCAGCGGCCTCAACCCCGGCGCGACCGGGCTGATCTCTATCCAGGTCGGTGACCAGCCACCCGGACCGCCCGCCAACCCGACGGCAACCTCCACCCGCTACGGCGACGCCACCATCAAATGGACCGCGCCCGACAACGGCGGCGGCACCATCTCCGGCTACACGATCACCGCCGGCACCGACGGCGGCCTTACCTACCCGGTCTCCGGCACGCGGACCAGCTACACCATTACCGGGCTCCCGGCCGGCGAGAGCTTCACTTTCGCCATCACCGCCACCAGCGACGGCGGCACCAGCCTGTCCTCCCCGCCCACCAGTCCCATCGTGATCGACGACGCCGGGGGCGGCTGACCGGCCGCGGCGGAGGTCGTGACGGAGGTCGTGACGCTGCGGGAGGGGCCTAACGCCCTGGCTGAGGGCCGCCCATCAGGTCGGTGGACTCCTCATCGGGTTCAGGACCGCCCATCACGTCGGTCCCGTGCCGCGGCCCGCCCATCAGGTCGGTGGACTCCTCATCGGGTTCGGGGCCGCCCATCAGGTCGGTCCCGTGCCGCGGCCCGCCCATCAGGTCGGTCAACTCCTCATCGGGTTCAGGGCCGCCCATTACGTCAGGGATTTGCTCGCGTGGTGGTTTTGCCGTCATGGCAGTTTCCTTTCTTGCCGGTTCTTCTTGGGGGGTTGCGGGCCGCCGCGGGTGGTGGCCCAATGCCAGGCGTGCGGCGCTGACGTCTTCCCGGCCGTGGCCCGCGTCAACGGCTGCGCGCCATTGGCGGGACAGCGCGGCCAGCACGGGCAGCGTGTCAGTGCCTGCGGCCGCGATCGCCAGGTCCACGTCCTTCAGTGCCCACTCAAGCGGGAACTCGGGCGCGAAGTCGCCGTGTGCCATCTTGTGCAGCTTGGCGTCGGCGATCGGCGCGTCCAGCGGGCCGCCCTCGATAGCCTCGGCCAGCTTGGCGTCGTCGATGCCCAGCTGGCCGGCCAGCTCGAGGGCTTCGGCCACGCCCTCGATCAGGGTGGACATGTAAGCGTTGACGACCAGTTTCATCCGGCTGCCCTGACCGGCTTGACCCAGCCATACGGTCTTGCGGCCGATCGCCGAGAACGCCGGGCGCACGATTGCCTGCGCCTCGCGGGGGCCGGAGGCCAGGATGAGCAGCTGGCCGGCCTCGGCGGGGGCCTTGCTGCCCGATACCGGCGCGTCCACGAACATCACGTCGGGCCGCAGCTGGCCGAGCCGGCCGGCGATCTCGGTGGTCGCGGCAACGCCGATGGTGCCCATCTGTGCCCACACGGCACCCTGGGCGAACGCCTCCGCCACCCCGTCGCCGGAGATCACTGATTCCACCACTGCGGCGGTGGGCAGCATCGTGATCACCAGGCGCGCGTCGCGGACCGCCTCTTCTGGGGACGTCGCCACCAGGGCTCCGGCCTGCGATAGCGGTGCCGTCGCCGATGGCGACCGATCCCATACCGTCGTGCGCAACCCGGCCCGGACCAGGTTGCGGGCCATCGCAGAGCCCATAATGCCAGTTCCAAGGACCGCAACCGGGGCCTCGCCTAGACCATGCACCTCAGTCATCTGAACCTCCTTCATCGTTGAGTTTCAGCGCATCAACGACGTGGTCATGCTCATCATTGCGGGTCCTTCTGCTCCGTCGATCTCGTCGGGCCTGCACAGCTTCCTCTACCACTGTCACTCCCCGCGACGCTGATGTCCAAGACCTGGTGCCGACCAGCCGATAAACCCCCTTGTCCGCCTGGTCCAGGACGGCCGGCTGCATCCAGAGATCAGCACCGTGCTGCCCTGGGATCACACCCCGCAGGTCATCGCCGACATCCGAGGACGCAACGCCGTTCTCACCGTGACCTGACCGATGACCCGCTGGAGCAATATGGGGAAGGATCCTGGTCGTATATACGGCCAGGATCCTTCCTCCTAACGGCGCTGCCGAGACAGGTCTCGGGTCAGGGCGCCAGCTGGGCGCGGGAGCACCTCGTCACGTACGGCATGGTGATCTCGGCCGCCCCGGCGAGGCCGGGGTGGGTGTCGAGCAGGTGCTGCACGCGGGACAGGACGGCCGAGCGGTCTGGCGGCGACATGGTGATGAGGTAGCTGCGTGAGGCAACCAAGTCGATGACGTCGGCGGGCGTGGTGGGCCGGCGCCACTCGACGTCGAAGCGCTCGACCGGCCCGAAGGGTGGCCCGACCAGCGGGGCGGCGCTGACGTGACCAGAATTGCTGGAGCGATCCGGATCGCCGCCTCCGTGCATGATCCTGCCGAGCTCGGCCACCCAGTCCTCGCGCTCGTCCCGGATGTTCCAGACCAGGCCAAGCTGGCCGCCGGCGGCCAGCACGCGGGCCACCTCGGGTACCGCTCGCGCCGGGTCAACCCAGTGCCAGGCCTGCGCCACGAGCACGGCTTCGACTGCGTGGTCGGGAAGCGGTATTTCCTCGGCCGTACCGTCCATGACCGTGACACCGGGCAGCACTGCGGCCAGCTGATCGCGCATGCCGGCCGAAGGCTCGACGGCGACGACGTCGAGTCCGCGGTCGCGGAGCCCGCGGGTGAGCTTGCCGGTGCCGGCACCGAGATCGAGCACGCGTCGCGCGCCCGGCGGCAGCAGCCAGTCGATGGCCTCGGCCGGGTAGGACGGCCTGGCCCGCTCATAGGTCGCGGCGGCGGTCCCGAATGAGACGGCTTGAGCCTTCCGGCGTTCGGAGTCGACCACGGGTCAAGTATGGCAGCAGGCGGCGGCTAGGCTCGCTGCATGCACATTCCCAGCCCGTCGATCAGTGGTTTCCACATCGGCCCGCTAGAGATCCACTTCTACGCGCTGATGTACCTGGTCGGTATCGCGCTGGCGATCCTGATTACGCGGCGCCGGTGGCAGGCCAAGGGCGGCGACCCGGAACTGGTCGGCGACGTGGCGATCTGGGCGGTTCCCGCGGGGATCATCGGCGGGCGGATCTACTTCGACATCACTACGCCGATGGATATCCCGCATGTCTGGTACGGCGTGTTCGCCATCTGGAGCGGCGGCCTGGGCATCTGGGGCGGTATCGCCCTGGCCGCCGTCGTGGGGGCCTGGCGGGTGCGCCGGACGGGCGCGAGCGTAGCGGTGTTCATGGACGCCATAGCGCCCGCACTGCTTGTCGCGCAGGCGGTCGGGCGGATCGGCAACTACTTCAACAAGGAGCTGTTCGGCAAGCCGACCGGCCTGCCGTGGGGCCTGGAGATCCCGCTTGCCTACCGGCCGCCCGGCTACACGGCCTTCAGCACGTTCCAGCCGTCGTTCCTGTACGAGCTGATCTTCGACCTGCTACTGGCAGCCGCGCTCGTCTGGGTTGGGCATCACCTCCGGACCAAGCCGCCGGGACTGTTCGCCCTGTACGTGGCCGGCTACTCGGCCTACCGGATCTTCGAGGAGACGATCCGGATCGACTCGTCGGCGCACTTCCTCGGCCTGCGGCTCAACATGTTCGTCGCCATCGCGATGACCTTGATCGGCTCGGGCTGGTTCGCCTGGACGCAGATCAAGGGACGGCATACCGCCGACGAGCGGGCCGACAGCCAGATTGCCAGCGGGTCCGCTGCCGACGGGTCCGCTGCCGACGGGTCCGCTGCCGACGGGTCCGCTGCCGACGGGTCCGCTGCCGCCAGCACTGCTGGCGACAGCACTGGCGGCGAAACTGAGATACGGGATGATCCTGCCGAGGCGACTGCTGAGGGAGTTACGCCGCGCGCATCGGACTGACCGCAGGTAACAGCGGCATCGTGCTGGTGGCCTGGGTCGCCCTGTCCACGACGAGCACGGAGCCGTTCGGCAAGACGGTCCAGCCATCTTGCGGCCAGCCGGTGGAGGCGACGACGACCGCGCCGGGCGTCTGCCGGTAGGCGAGGTTGAAGTAGCCGGCGGGATCCTCCGGTGAGCCCATCTCCCTGATAGACGCATACGGAATCTGCTCCGGATCGTGCCAGGAGATGGCGTATAGCGCGTCAGGCGCCAGCAGGATCGCATTCAGGCAGTTCGGCATGTAGTTGCCGCGGATGTGCCGCACCGTGTCGGCCACCGCCGCGACCACGTCGCCACCGCGTGCGTCGAGCCCGTACATGATGTGCAGGAAGTAGCGTTCGCTGTCGGTGCTGCCGGTGAGCTGCCGCTCCCAGGCCGGGGGGAGCATCTCGGGCAGCTTGTCTTGCGGGTGTATAGCGCCGTGATGGGCCATGGCGAAGTCACCGCGGATGAACGGATGGGAGTTGCGATCCTGCACCGGCAGGCCGGGAGTTGCCCACCGGAAGTGGACCAGCCCGGTATCGCCGAGCTGCTGCCCGGCCAGCCGCCAGTAATCCGGATCATCGCTGGCCCGCTGCGGCGACTTCGCCACCCGCAGCTCACCGCCGTCGCGGGCGGCCATGCCCCAGCCGTCGCCGTGCCACTGCGACAAGGCAGTGAACGCACCGAGCCCGGGTTCGGTGATCAGCTCCGCGACCGAGGCGTGATCACGCGAGCAATAACCCAGCAGCCTGCACATGGCTACATATGCTTCCCTATGCCGGGAGGTCTACGCCACGGGATTACGGTTGCTCCGTCGCTCGTCGACGTCGAGCCTGCGACAGCTGAACGGAGGACAGATAGGTGAGCACGTCAGCCCCAGAGCCCCCCGCGGGCACCGCCGGAGTCGGCCAGCCAGGGTTCGTGGCCAGGCACGGCCTGCACACCGACGAGCAGCAGAGCGCGGCCCGTGAGGTGATCCGCCGGATTCGCGAGCTTGACCTGCGCACCGTGCGGATGGTGGTGGTAGACCAGCACGGCGCGCCGCGCAGCAGGTCGCTGTCGGCCCAGGCGGCGGTGGAGACGTTCGCCAACGGGCTTGACTTCTCCGGCGCCATCTACAGCCTGGACACCGGCAACCAGGTGTTCGTGCCGGCGTTCGCCCGGGGCGGCGGATTTGGCATCGAGGAATTCACCGGGTTCCCCGACGTCGTCGTCGTGCCGGACCCCGGCACCTTCCGGGTGCTGCCGTGGGCGAACCGCACCGGCTGGATCCTGTGCGACGTCTACTTCGGCAACGGCCGGCCGGTACCGCTTGACGGCCGCGGCCTGATGCGCCGCATGCTGCGCGATCTCGCCGAGGCCGGCTACGACTACCTGGCCGGCCTCGAGATCGAGTACTACATCGTGAAGCTGGACGCCCAGCCGCTCACACCGGAGAACGCCGGGTTCACCCCGGCCGCGCCGCAGGTGAGCGTGTTCGAGCGCGGCTATCAGTTCCTGTCCGAGGTGCGGCTTGACAGCGTGAGCGACACGCTCGAGGCACTCCGCGACGGCCTGTCCGCGGTCGGGCTGCCGCCCCGCTCGATGGAGGACGAGTGGGGCCCGGGCCAGATGGAGTTCACCTTCGGCCCGATGGCCGGGCTGGCCGCGGCCGACGCGGCGGTGCTGTTCCGCTCCGCGGTCAAGCAGATCTGCCAGCGGCGCGGCCTGCTCGCCACCTTCATGTGCACGCCGGGCCTGCCGAACTTCTTCTCTTCCGGCTGGCACCTGCACCAGTCACTGACCCACCGCGACAGCGGCCAGAACGTGTTCGCCAGTCCCGATGCCCCGCTGTCGACGGTGGGCAGGCAGTACGTCGCCGGGCTGCTGGAGCACGCGCTACCGATGATGCTGTTCGCCGTGCCGACGGTGAACGGCTACCGGCGTTTCCGCCCGTACTCGTTCGCCCCTGACCGGGTGTGCTGGGCAGTGGAGAACCGCGGCGCCCTCGTCCGGGTCCAGGGTTCGCCCGGGGATGGCGGCAGCCATGTGGAGAACAGGATCGGCGAGCCCGCCGCTAACCCGTATCTCTATATGGCTGCCAATATCGCCGCCGGGCTGGACGGCATCCGGCGGGGGCTGGAGGTCGCGCCCGTCGAGGACGACCCGTATACCGCCGAGGTTCCCATGTTGCCCACTTCCCTGTCGCAGGCGGCCAGCGCACTTGAAGCGGACGAGTTTTACCGTCGGACGTTCGGAAAAAATCTTGTCGATTATCTGCTGATGATGAAGCGGGCCGAGTTGAAAAGGTATGAAGCCGGGCTGGCCGATAAGCCGCCTGCCGACGGCCAGCCGGTCACCGACTGGGAAATGCGCGAGTACTTCGAGTTCTTCTGAACGGCGCCGGGGTATTCACGCGGCCGGGTCTTCCAGCAGCCGGAGGGCGCGCCATACCCGCTGGTAGCCTGCGGTGAGCAGGCCCATGTCCTGGCAGAGTTTGCGAACGCGGCGCATCGAGGCCAGCGATTCCGCGCGGTGTGCCGGATTGCGGGTGTAGGCCTCGCGGATCACCGACCGCGGAATGCCGTACTCCTGCACCAGCTGCGCGGACGGCTTGAGCATCATCTGAGCCATGACCGACAGGATGATCGGCGTGCCGGCACCGAGCCAGAGACGATCCACCGGGCCGAGATCCTTGGCTTTGGTGCGCAGGTAATGGCGGGCGAATGACAGATGGCGGGCCTCTTCGGTGACGTGGATGCGCATGACCCGTTCCAGCAGCGGGTGCAGTTCAACGTCACTGCGCAGTTCCTTGCGCTGCACGTAGTCGATCGGCTCCTCGCCGCCGAGAACGAAGACGAAGAACAACGGCGGGAACCGGCGGCCCAGACCGATGATGAACCGGGTGCCGAATCTCTCCAGCGGCCGCAGCCCCACCGCGTCGAAGCCGCTGCGGTTCACGAACTCCTGGAACATCAGGGAGTGCTGGGCCTCCTCGATGATCTCGTGATAGGCGTAGCGGAATTCCGGCGCGCCGTTCGGCAGCGTGCCGGCGAACTCCAGCAGCCCCTGCTTGAGCACCCGCTCGAACTCCAGCCCGATCTTCATCATGGACGCGACGCGGGCCAGCCCGAGTTCCGCCCTCTTGCGCGCCGGGAGCGCGCGGTACCATTCCGTCGCGCCGAGCGGCTCGTCGTCGCCCAGCTCCCAGCGCGGATCGGCCGGGTCGATCGTGAAGTCCGGCGAGTCCCAGGCGACGTCGCCGTAGGCGTCGAAGTGATGGGTGACGGACAGGCCGCTCAGCCTCGCCAGGAGTTTTGCGTAGTTGTCGGCCTTGACCTCGGGCAGCTCTTCGTGGGCAGGCAGTTCTTGGTGGGCGGGCAGTGGCTCGGCTGCGGTGGTCACGTCAGTCCTCCGGTGGCTCGCTTGCTTGCTGCAACGCGGCGATGGTGATGTGGCTCATCGCCTTGAAGGCTTCGAGAACCTCTTGGGTCGGGTGCGGCTCATAGCCGTGGATCAAACGGGACAGGGCCAAGCCGTCGAGCAGCGCGTAAACGAGGTGGAGCCCGATCGGCGGGTGAGCTGGATCGTCGGAGCCATCCTCGGCTGAGTACATCTCCGCGTACAGCTGCTTGCAGGCCGCCATGAACTGCCGGTCCACCGCAACGACGGCGGCGGCGAGATCAGGGTCGGTCCTGGCCGCCACCCACAGTTCCAGCCATGCGGTGGACGTAGGACCGGAGAACATCGACCACAGCAAGTCGACGGAAGCATCGAGCTGGTCGGCGGCCGGATCGAGTGCGGCCATCGCCTGCCGGTACTCCTCGAGGCGGCGATCGAAGGCGTGCCCGACCGCCGCGGCCAGCAGGTCGGCCTTGGTCGGGAAGTGGTGCAGCAGCGCGCCCAGCGATAGCCCCGCGCGGTGCGCGACCTCGGTCGTGGTGGTGGCTCGATAGCCGAGCTCGACCAGGGCATCGAAGGTGGCGTCGAGCAGCGCGCGCCGGGTCTCGGTCGTCCGCTGCGCCTGGGTCCGGCGGGTCTGGGTCCGGGCCTGGACCGGGGGCTGGGTCCGGGCCTGGACCGGGGCCTGGGTCCGGGCCTGGGTCCGGGCCTGCGCTGATGCCATGTGGGCATCGTCGCACACAAACAATAAACCGTCAATGTTTCTTGTAACTGCTGTAGACCGGAGTCATCGCTACGAGTTGCGCCTCTAGGCGAAGATCGAGATGTGCAACCGTGGACGAGTTGCGTGCCCGCCCGCAGCGGGCACCCGTACACCGCGTCCTGCATCATGGAGGTACTCGGAAATGATCGGGAGAATCTGGCGCGGCGTGGTGCGGGCTGAGGACGCCACCGCCTACGCCGCCTATATACAGAAGACTGGCATCGAAGGTTACAAGGGGACACCCGGCAATCGCGGAGCTTGGCTACTGGAGCGAGTCGAAGGTGACCGAGCGGAGTTCATCACCTTGAGCTTCTGGGAGTCGCGGCAGGCGATCGAGGGCTTCGCCGGCCAGGACATCGAGAAGGCGGTCTACTACACGCAGGACGACCAGTTCCTGATCGAGCGCGATCTCACGGTTCGCCATTACGAGATCGCGGACACGGAGTAAGGCCGGGCGGCAGCGACGAGCGCCGGGGCAACGCGGCGCACGACGTCATGTACAGGGGCGTAGCTGGGCACCGGTGCGTTCGGTGACGCGGAAGGTGATTCCGGCGCGGCTAAGCCGGCCGATCAGCGGCTCGCCCATCGCTGCGGCCGCGGTGAGCTGGCCAGATGCTGGCGGGAGATGGTCGTATACCAGGCAGAGGGCTGATTCGGCGAGGATCTTCGCGGCCTCGCCATACCATGGGTCGCCGCCGCTGACCTCAACCACTATCCGGCTGCCCGCTCCCTCGGCAACGATCTGCTGGGTGAACCACCCGCTGGCGCGCTGTTCGGCACTGGGTCCCTCGCCTGGCTTGCGGAACCGCAGCAATAGCGTGCGGGCCGGACGGAGCTGCGACAGCGCGGCTGCGGCGCCGAGCCCGGCCGCCAGGCCGGCGAGGGTCCGCAGCCGCTTGATGACCACAAAGTGGCCGTAGCGGAAATCCGGTCCGTATCGGTCGAGGGTCCGCGCTGAGCGCAGCACGTTCTGTTGCTCGATGGTGGGCATCGGGACGATCGCTCGCCGAGGCACTGAAGCTGGCGGGCGAGCGGGAACGGGAACGGCTGACGTCTGTTGCCCCCGCCGGCATCGGCGATGCCGCCGGATGGGCCAGAGCCCTCACCGGGCATCTCGCGATCGACACCGAGAACGACCGGCAGCGAAAACTTGCCGCGTTCGAACTGATGCTTGAATGCGCCCGCCAGCCAGAGCTGCGGCCCGGCCTAGCCGAATGGCAGCAGAGCTACCTACAGATCGCGCAGGCGGCACTGCCAGACGCGAAGGAACCCGAACATGACGCTCAACTTCTGGTTGCGGCGTTGCTGGGGCTCGACCTCGCGCAGCTCGCCGCCGGCGGCCTGCCCCGGGACATCCTCGCCACAGCGATCACCGCAATTCTCGGCCGGCTTTCCGGTTAATGGAAGCCAAGGCATTGCGTTGGCCATATCCGCCTTCTTTCCTCCGTTGCCAGGCCACTGTGCCGGGCGGCACTGACGGCGCATGCCAGTCGGATCAGACGCGGTGTAACCCCGATACCGCCGAAGGGCCCGCCAAGGCTCGTCGCCCGGCAGGCCCTTCGTGGCCGCCCTTGTCTCAGTGGACCGTCTCGCGGGCGGCCGACCTGGGCTCGGCTGCCGCTTCGCGCACCAGGGTGACGGCGGGGCGGCTGGCCCGGCGCCGCGGGATGGCCACGGCGGCCGCTGCCGCCACGGCCACGATCCCGGCACCAACCCACACCGCGGCGTCAAGCCCGTGGCCGAAGGACGCCGGCGAGGCGTAGCTGCCCGCCCGGGAGAACACCGACGCCAGGATCGCGATCCCGAAGACACCGCCGAGTTCACGGATCGCGTTGTTGGTCCCGGACGCGATCCCCTCCTGGTCCGGCCGCACCGAGCTGAGCACGGTGTTGGCCACCGGCACGAAGAACAGTGCCATGCCGATGCCCGAGATCACGAACGGCACGATGAGGCTCGAGTAGGCAACGCCGGGCGCCGTGACGAGGGCGAGCCAGGCGAGGCCCGAAGCCTGTAGCACCAGGCCGGTGATGATCAGCGGGCGGCCGCCCCAGCGGTCTGACAGCGGGCCGGCGATCGGCGCCACGAGCATCGGCATGCCCGTCCAGGGCAGCGTGCGCAGGCCCGCGCTCAGCGGTGAGTAGTGGTCGGCGACCTGGAGGAACTGGGCGAGCAGGAAGATCGCGCCGAACATGCCGGCCGAGAACAGGAAGGACGCGATGTTGGTGGCGGTGAAACCCCTGTTGGCGAAGAGCCGCAGCGGCAGCATCGGGGCCGGCGCCCGCAGCTCCCAGGCAGCGAAGGCGACCAGCAGGACGGCACCCGCGATGATCGAGCCGAGTACCTGACCGCTCGTCCAGCCGTGCGTGTCGCCGCGCACCAGGCCAAACACGACGCCAAACAGGCCGGCACTCACCAGGGCGACACCGCGGAGGTCGAGGCGGGTGGCCGATGGCCGGCTCTTGACCAGCATGCGCGCGGCGAGCGGGACCATGATCACGCCGATCGGCACGTTCAGCCAGAAGATCCACTGCCAGGACGCGCCCTCGGTAACCGCGCCGCCGACGACGGGGCCGACCGCGACGGCCAGACCGCTCATGGCTCCCCAGAAGCCGAGCGCCGCGCCGCGCTTGGCGACGGGAACAGCCGAGCTGAGGATCGTCAGGCTGAGCGGGAGGACGAGCGCGCCGCCCGCGCCCTGGA
The DNA here is from genome assembly GCA_003168255.1 of Actinomycetota bacterium. Lineage (GTDB taxonomy): Bacteria > Actinomycetota > Actinomycetes > Streptosporangiales > Streptosporangiaceae > PALSA-505. The sequence goes on along the minus strand of PMSU01000018.1, from coordinate 25,265 downwards.
TCGCCCGCGCAGCGACGAGCACGTCGATGTTGGGTGCCAGCGCAGCGGCAGCCGACGCCAGCGTGAAGATCGCGAGCCCGGCGGTGAACATCCGCCGCCTGCCGAACCGCTCACCGAGGGTCGCCCCGGTGAGCAGCAGCACGGCGAAGGTGAGCGTATAGGCGTTGACCGTCCACTCGAGGCTCTGGAGCGAAGTGTGCAGGTGCTCCTTGATAGACGGAAGCGCCATCGTCACGACCAGGTTGTCGAGCGAGACCATGAAGACGGCGACCGAGGTGACGACGATCGTCCAGATCATCGTCCGTCGGCTGACGGGTGCTGATGATTTCACCGGGGGCTCCTTCCCGCAGTGGCACGGCGTTTGGCTGCCGAGCATTCCTTACGTAGTGAGTGGTCACTTACTTTCTGTGGCAAAAAAATTTGGCCTTTATGACAGCGCATCGGCTGGACGAGCATGAAGCATCTCGCCCGTACGCAGAGATTGGCTGCACATGATTTCCTGCGCCCACGCCTCGCCGAGGTCCGGCAGGTCGAGCGCCACCGCGACATTCCAGAGCATTCCCATGGCGAAGAACATGCGCAGCGCTTCGCCGTCCGCTCCGCTCCGCGCCTCGACCAGCCGCCAGAGGTGGCCGTAGCAGCTCCGGGCCGCCTCCTGCACCTCGGGATCACCGCTCGCCGCGTACGTGTGCAGCTGGCAGAGCAGGAGATCACGGTCGGCCAGCAGGTCGTGATAGGCGTTGGCCATGGCGTCAAGCGCCTCATCCCCCGCCAGGCCCTGCGACGCTTCGAGGAATCGCTGCTCGATGCGGGTGAAGGCCCGCCGGTAGGCGGCGATGAACAATTCCTTCTTCGTGGCGAAAAGCCGGAACAGGTAGGGCTGGGAAATCCCGGCACGCGTCGCGATCGCTTCGGTCGAGGTGCCGGCCAGGCCGCCCTTGGCAAACTCGGCAACCGCAGCGTCGAGCACGCTCTCCCTGCGGTCCTCCGCAGTCATCCGGGTTGACGCCATGAACCAAAGGTAGTGATGACTCACTACCTTGTCAACTAGCCGCCGGGGCGGCGCGGTCAGGCTGGGCCGCCGGGGCGGCGCGGTCAGGCTGCGCCTGCGGCAGCGTGGCGGCCAGCACGGCACGCTGCGTGGGCAGCGCCTCGGCGTGCCGGCGCCGGCCCTCGCCGGTGATCGTGACGTAGATCCCGCGCCTGTCCAGGTCGCACAGGCAGCGCTCCACCAGGCCGTGTTGCTCAAGCCGTCCGATGAGCCTGGACAGCGCGCTCTGGCTCAGGTGCACGGCGTCGGCAAGCTCCTGCACCCGGAACTTGCGGTGCTCCCCCTCGGCCAGGCGCTCCAGCACCTCGAAGTCACTGACGCCGAGGCCATGGCGTTCGCCGAGTTCCCGATCGAGCGCACAGTTGACGACGGCGTGGTTAGCCACCAGCGCACGCCAGGCGGCCACGTTCGCGGCGACTTCCCCGGGCTCCAGCCCTGACTGTGTTGCACCCACGACCGCAGGGTAGCGCTCTCGCCAGCTAGATGCAAGAGAATTAAATGCACTTGCATCTAGTGCTTGTGCATGCATACAGTCGCTGGCATGACTTCATCAGCTGTCCCCGCTGCGTCCGCCCCGCGCTGGAGCCCTCGGCTGTGGGCAATCCTGGTCGTGTTGTGCGGCGCACTGTTCCTCGACGCGCTCGACGTCTCCATGGTGGGGGTCGCCCTCCCGTCCATCCGGGCTGACCTCGGGCTGACCACCTCGTCGCTGCAATGGGTGGTCAGCGGGTACGTGCTCGGCTATGGCGGGCTGCTACTGCTCGGCGGCCGCGCCGCTGACCTGCTCGGCCGTCGCCGGGTGTTCCTCGCCGCGCTGGCGGTGTTCGCGGTCGCCTCGCTGCTCGGCGGCCTGGCCAGCAGTGCCGCACTGCTGATCGCCGCCCGGTTCATCAAGGGAGCCGCGGCGGCCTTCACCGCGCCGGCCGGCCTGTCGATCATCACGACCACGTTCGCCGAGGGCCATGAGCGCAACCGGGCCGTCAGCATCTATTCGGCCTTCGGCGCCAGCGGCTTCTCGCTTGGCCTGGTGCTGTCCGGCTTGCTTACCGAGCTGAGCTGGCGGTGGACCCTGCTGCTGCCCGCCCCCGTCGCGCTCGTCATCCTGGTCGCCGGGATCCGGCTCATCCCGCGCCAGGCATCGCAGGGCCGACGCACCAGGCGCTTCGACGTGCCCGGCGCGGTTACCGTGACCGCCGCGATGATGCTGCTGGTCTCCGCGCTGGTGGGAGCGCCGCAGTCCGGCTGGGTGTCACCGCGCACCCTCGGCTCATTCGCAGCCGCAGCCGTGCTGCTCGCGGCTTTTAGCATTATCGAACGGCGCAGCCGGGACCCGCTGCTGCCCCTCGGCATCTTTCGCTCGGCATCGCTGAGCAGGGCGAACGTGTGTGCTCTTGTCCTGTTCGGCTCCTACGTCTCCTTCCAGTTCCTGGTCACCCAGTACCTGCAGATCGCCGCTGGCTGGTCCGCGCTCACCACCGCGCTGGCATTCCTGCCCGCGGGGGTCGTGGTGGTGATCGCGTCACCCCGGATGGGGCCGCTGCTGGACCGGTTCGGCTCGGCCCGCATGGTCGCGCTGGCGCTCGGCTGCCTGGTCGCGGGTTATGCGTGGTTCCTCCGGATCGGCGTGCAGCCGGACTATCCGGCGGTGATCCTGCCTTCCGTCTTGTTGATCGGCGCGGCGTTCGGACTCGGCTTCTCGTCTTTGAACGTGCAGGCGACCGCCGGAGTACCGGACGCGGAGCAGGGGCTGGCATCCGGCGTCCTGCAGACGTCCTTCCAGATCGGCGGCGCGATCGTGCTCGCGATCGTCACCGCCGTGGTAGATGCGCGCGGCGGCAACCGGCTGGCCGCACCGGCCGCGCTGCTGTCCGCCTACAAGCCCGCGCTCGAAGTGATTACCGGCGTCGCAGCGCTCGGCGTGGCGGTCGCGGTCAGCGGCCTAGCGACCTCCCGCGCCCGGCAGGCGCCGGCCGGCACCGAGCGGCGCGCCGAGCAGAACGAGCTCGAATCCATCAGCAGCTAACCGCGGGACTTCCATCAGCAGCTAACCGCGGGACTGCCGCGTCATTAGTGGGAAGGATCGTGGTCGTCGGAGCGACCACGATCCTTCCCGCTAAGCACTCGTCGGCGCGGGAGGCGGGGCGAGGCGTCGGTGCCGGGGGCTCGGCGGGGGATGTGGTGGGGAGGCGCACGGGGAGGTGTGAGGCTGGGGCCTCGGCGAGGGTGTGGGCGGAGGCGTTCGGAAAAATATTGGGCGGGCATAGCTTGGCGTGGAGCCAGCGGCGACGGGCGGGGGTGCGTGGTGAGTCCTGACAGCCAGAGCATGCGGGTCCGGGTGCAGGACCGGGTGCTCACGGTGACCAACCTGGACAAGGTGCTGTACCCGGAGGCTGGATTCACCAAGGGCCAGGTGATCGACTATTACCTGCGCATCGCGCCTGTCCTGCTCCCCCATATCGCCGGGCGGCCGCTTACCTTGAAGCGCTACCCCAACGGCGTGCTGGGCGAGTACTTCTACGAGAAGCACGCGCCCGCGCACCGGCCGGACTGGGTGCCCACGGCGCGGATCGACTCACCCAGCTCAGCCAAGGCCAGCAAGACGGTGCTCTATGTAGTGGCGGGCGACCTGCCGACCCTGATCTGGCTGGCTAACCTGGCCGGCCTGGAGCTGCATACCCCGATGTGGCGGGTGCCGCACGTCGGCGAGCCTGACCGGCTGATGTTTGATCTCGACCCGGGGCCGCCGGCCACGATCGTCGAGTGCTGCCAGGTCGCCATGCTGCTGCGGCCGCTGCTGGAAGAGTCCGGGCTGCGGCCGCTGGCGAAAACTTCTGGCGGTAAGGGCCTGCAACTGACCGCCGCAGTTGCCGGCCATACCTCGGAGCAGGCAAGCGAGCTGGCCCGTGGCCTGGCCGAGCAGCTCGAAAGAGAGCATCCCCGGCTGGTGGTCTCGCGGATGACCAAGGTGCTCCGGCCCGGCAAGGTACTGATCGACTGGAGCCAGAACAACGCGAAAAAGACCACCGTGGCGCCCTACTCGCTGCGCGCCATGAACCAGCCCACCGTGTCCACCCCGGTGACCTGGGACGAGGTAAGCGGCTGCCAGCACGCCGACGACCTGATCTTTACCAGCGACACCGTCCTTGACCGGGTAACCAGCCTCGGTGACCTGCACAGCCCGCTGCTTGACGCCGCAACCGTTAGCTTTGAGGAATGACGGACCTGTTCCACATCACCGAGCGGGCGTCCTGGGCGGCATCCCAGCCGGGCGAGTACCGGACCTCCACCCGCGGCGTCACGCTGGAAGAGCAAGGCTTCATCCACTGCTCGCTGCGTCACCAGCTCCGCGCTGTGGCCGAATGCGTCTACGGCGATGCCGACGACCTCGTGGTGCTGGTCATCGACACAGCCAGGCTGCCGGTCCCGGTGCGCTACGAGGCAGCAGAGGCTGGCGGCGAGAAATACCCGCACATCTACGGCGCCGTGCCAGCACCCGCGGTGACGGAAGTCATCGCCGTCAGCCGCGATGACGCTGGACGGCTTCTGCTGCCGGATTAGTCGGTGGCGACCGGGTGGATGATCCAGACGTTCGGCTCCCAGTACTCGCCGGTGTCGCGGTCACGGTCGATGTGCACGGTCGCCAGGCCGGCCGGGAACACGTAGTCGCCGGTCTCGGGGAATGGCAGCCCCGTCCACGACTCCCATTCCGCGACGGTGCCGGTGATGCGCATCGAGCGGGGAATCGCCGGTCCCAGCCGGGCACCCAGGCGGGCATGCACGCGCATCCACGGGTCGAACGGCAATCCGTCGGGACGGGTCCAGCGGGCATAACGCTCGATGGGGATGGTGGGATAGTCCTGTTTGCGACTCGGGCGCACCGGGGCGATCAGGTGCGGCAGGCCCGCCTCACGGGCCAGCCCGGACATCGCCTGGAGCAGCACCGCCGAGAGCCGCCGGTCACGGTGACGTGGCGGGATCTCGGCGGCCAGCGCGGACAGTGCCGTGGGTGGCCGGCCGGCGGACCGCTGCTCGAAGCCGGCCGCGATCGTGGCGTCGATGCCCGGCCCCAGGCCGCCGTCGGTACCGTCCCAGCCGACCGGAATGCTGTGACCCTCAGCCAGGACCGCCTCGTCGCCGTCGTCGTACAGGACGAACTGCCACTGCGGGAACTCCTCGTAGAGCCGACCCCAGTAGGGGTTGAGCACATCGCCGTGCAGGTTGTACTCGGGCCAGACCTCGTCGGACAGCCCGTCGAGCTGCTCCCACAGCTCCGGCCGCTCGCTGTAGCGCACAACTTCGATGCTCATCGGACCAGTGTCGCCCGCGCGAGTCGCTACGCGGTACCTCTGCGGGGCAGCAGACGGGCCGCGAGGAGTACAACAGCTCCGACGAGGAACTCGGCTATGTAGACGCCAGGATCGGATTGCCATCCGCCGCCATAGCGGCTGAGGGCGTGCACACCGCTGACGAGCACGATGACCAAGGGCTCGCCGAGCAGCAGCAATCCGATGACCGGAGCGGCCCGGTAGGTGCCACGGGAACTCCACCACGAACCGACCGCTCCGAACACTGGTCCGCTGAGCAGGCCAGCGGCGAAGTAGCGGCGGTTCGCGCCGAAGGCAAGCTCGACGCCGGCCGGCAGGCTGTGCAGCCCGTAGCCGGCGGTCAGCGCTACCGCCAAGTAGAAACCGGCAAGTGCGAGCATGGTCGCGGCAAGGCCGATAAGCGCGCCTTTGGCGATCGACCTGCTCTGGAGGCCGGGCAGAAACGCGACCAGCAGCCACGGTGCGCTGAGGTTCCCGACTCCGTCGAGCAGCCCGCCGCCCTGTCCCTTCAGGGCAGCAACGGCGAAGCCGAAAGCGAACGCGAGTGCCGATATCAGTGCCAACCGTCGCAGCATGCTTCACGTTAGCAACAGCGAGCACACGACTGCGAGAGCCAGCGCTGCTCTTGCCTGCGCGGGTGAGCTGAGCCAGGTTCTCAGCCTCCGGGCACCCGGCCGAGCAGCTCCCGGACAGGCTGGAGCGAATCGTCTCGATGGTCGAGCTCTCGCCGGGTGAACTCGACGATCGCCAGCTCGTGGGCCACGACGTAGTCGAAGAAGTCCGACGAGTCGCTGCCCGCGAATCGAGTAGCCAACCGCCGGAACACGGGGAGGTAGCGCCGGGTTCCCCCGGCGACAAACCTCATCTGCATCGCCCATGGCAGGACCGGCAGTCCTGCGCCTCCCGGCAGGCCGACACCCCGTCCGAGCTGGTCGCGGTAGGAGACGTGAAGCTCGCGGGCATGCAGGAACTGAAGGACGCCGGTTCGCGTCTGCCGCTCGAGCTCGTGCAGCGCACTCCACGCCTCTCGTCGCCGCTGGCCGGACGCGAGTCGTTCGGCGGTGGCGAACAGCTGCTGGCCGAGCCCTTCTGACTCCACGAGCAGCGCAAGATCTTTGCGCGCTGCTCGCGACTGAAGGTTGGAATTCATTCGGCAGACGTCCCGTCGCGGTCGGTGCCGGTCAACTGGCGACACCCTGACAGCCGCCCTAACCTGGCGTGCTCCGAAGCACGCGACCAACGGTACCCGCAACCCTCCAGGCCAGACCGTCACGCCGCGTGCGGTAATCGGCGGGACCGCGGTGCGCAGCGTGACAAGGTATTGCCGATGCAGGTGCCTGCCGCGGTGCGGTTTCCGCACGGCGCAGGCGGCGGCGTAAGTTCCGGATCCGGTTTTTCTGGGAACCGAGGGATCATGACCAGCACTCATCAGCCGGAGCCGCCGGCAGCTCGGCTGTCGTCAGGCACCATCCACCGCCACGTCGTGTGGGGCGCGGCGATCACGGCACTCGGCGGCCTGCTATTCGGTTACGACACTGGCGTCATCTCCGGGGCGCTGCTGTTCATCGGCAAGGATTTCCACGGCCTGACGTCCTTCGACAAGGAACTGCTGACCAGCATCCTGCTGATCGGAGCGCTGATCGGCGCCCTGGCCGCAGGCAGGATCGCCGACAGGGTAGGCCGCCGGCCCACGGTGCTGGGCACCGCGGCGCTTTTCGTCGCCGGGGTAATGCTCGCCGCTTTCTCGCCCAGCTACGGCATCCTGGTAGGTGCCCGGGTGGTCATCGGCCTCGCGGTCGGATCTGCGTCGATGGTTGTGCCGCTCTACATCGGCGAGGTGGCCCCGCCGCGGATCCGCGGCGCCCTGGTCAGCTTTAACCAGCTGGCCATAACCTCCGGCATCCTCGCCTCCTACCTGGTCGACTACGGGCTGGCGTCGACCCGGAACTGGCGGCTGATGTTCGGCCTGGCCGCGATCCCCGCGATCTTGATGTTCGCGGGCATGCTCTTTCAGCACGAAAGCCCGCACTGGCTGATCGCCCAGGGCCGCGAGGACGAGGCACGCAAGGTGCTGCACCGGGTCCGGGACGAAGGCGACATCGACGCCGAGATCGCCGGGGTGCGCGAACTGTCCGCACGCCAGTCCAGCTTCCGCGAAGTACTCAACCCGACGGTGCGCCACGTCATGATCATCGGTGTGGCGCTGGCCGTATTCCAGCAGATCACCGGCATCAACACGATCATCTACTACGCCCCTACCCTGCTGGCATCGGCCGGTCTCGGCAACTCCGCGGCGCTGCTGGCCAACGTCGTCAACGGCGCCGTCAACGTTCTGATGACGATCGTCGCGATCCGGCTCCTGGATCGCACCGGCCGACGCCCGCTGCTACTGGGCGGCACCACCGGGATGGCGGCGGGAATGATCGTGGTCGCCCTCACCTTCCTCATCGGCGGCAGCCATCTGCATGGGGGCGCCGCCTACATCGCGATCGCCGGGCTGCTGATCTACACCGGCTCCTTCGCCATCGGGCTCGGCCCGGTGTTCTGGCTGCTGATCAGCGAGATTTACCCGGTCAAGATCCGCGGTCAGGCGATGAGCGTGGCCACCATGGCGAACTGGGGCGCAAACTTCGTCGTCACCATCTCCTTCCTCACCCTGCTGAGCGCCATCGGCAACGCCGGAACCTTCTTCCTGTTCGCCGGCCTGTCCATCGTCGCGCTGGCCTATTTTCAGCGGCAGGTTCCCGAGACCAAGAACCGCAGCCTGGAAGACATCGAACGTGACCTCGACCTGCCCAGCGGGGCGATGAGCGACGCTCCCGCCTAGCGAGCTCGCCGGTGGCCGGGTCCGGAGGCTGGCGCCACCCAATTTAACTTGACGGCTAACTAACCACATGGTTAAATGCGTTGGTGGCGACGCGAGGCTTGCTCTCAGAGGACCAGCTCGATGCCACCTTCACCGCCCTGGCGGACCCGACCCGCCGGGCGATCGTGGCTCGCCTGGCGAACGGGGACGCCACGGTGAACGATCTGGCAGCGCCGTTCGATATAAGCCTTCCTGGAATCTCCAAGCACCTTAAGGTGCTCGAACGCTGCGGGCTCATCTCGCGGACCCGGCATGCCCAGTTCCGGCCCTGCCACCTCGAGGGCGAGGCACTCGACGCGGCCGTGAACTGGATTGAGGAGAACCGGCGGATCTGGATAGAGCGGTTCGACAAGCTCGACGAGCACTTGCGCAATATCCAGCGCGCGGCTTCCCAGGAAAAGGACGGAAAGACCCATGATTGACCGAACGCCGCAGGCGGGCACGGCCCGAGCACTTAGTCAAGCGATGCCACATGCAGGGCTCCGTGCCTTTGCAGGCCAAGGACACGATGTGAATCCAGGAGTTCTGGCTCCCGTCCTGGTGGAGTTCCTTACCTCTTGACCTACGGGTCATGCTGACGCCGTCCAGGTATATTATATGAATATGAGTTCGACTCACATCACCCGTCACATCAACGCGCCCCGTGCGGTGGTCTATCGCGCGCTTCTCGGGCTGACTGATGGTGCCAGCGACCACACCAAGGCCCGGTACGGGTTCGTGTACGGAGACTTCCATCGTGTCCACCGCATGGGCATCATCGCCTGTCAGTACCGAGCCGCAGAGTGGCGCCACAAAGAAGTCGAGCTCGCAGCCCACGAGCTCCTGCAGCGGCTGGACAACATGCGGGCTTGAAGCAGCCGCCGTCAGGACCAGGAGCGCGTGGACAGGACGAGCCGGTACCCATCCGGATCCGTGATCGTGACACCCCACCGGTCCCAGTACGGATTGCGGGCGGCCACCCTGGTGCCGCCCGCATTGACCAGGCGGCGGACAACCTGGTCATCGACCGGACCATTGACGTAGAGAACCAGCAGATCCTCCTCGGTAGGCGTGGCCGGTGTCGCATCGTCCGGGTCGCCGACAAGTTCGAGATGCCATCCGGCATCCGGCCATCCGACCATCAGCAGCGCATGCCCGCCTTCGGCCGAGTCGTCAGCCCGGAACAGGACGTCGAGTCCCAGGCCCTCGACCCAGAACCGTTCGGATGCCCGCAGGTCATGACTCGGGCGGGCGATACGCAGGTGACTGGTCGGCAGCGGCTTCATGGCTCCATCCTTGCGTCGTCCTGCTCAGCATCCTTGCGTCGTCCTGCTCAGCCAGGCCCGTCAGTCCCCCTCGGCGAGCGCGGATCGGGGGTCAATGCCGTGGGCTTAGCGAAAGCCAGCGCCTGGTCGATCGGTGTAGGGGCAAGCCCGAAGGTCTGTTCGGTGTGCGTGGAGTCCATGACGAACGGGCGGGTCCACTGGTAGTTGGTGATGCGCAGCTCGCGCAGCATCGGGGAGAACAGGCCGCTGGCCCACAGCACCGGATAGGGCAGGGAGGTCAGCTTCGGCGCCGGCGCGCCAGCGGCAGTAGTGAAGCGGGTGCTGATCTCACGGACCGTCAGCGGCGGGTTGGTCGGCACCAGCCATGCCTGCCCCCACGCTTGCGTGCTGGTGGCGGCCGTGACCAGGGTCTTGGCCACGTCGGTGATCGAGGTCCAGCTGTGCGGCACGTCGAGCGCGGTGGGCACGTAGGCTCGCCTTCCGGCCAGCAGCGGCTTGGCCAGGACGAAGCCGAAGATGGAGTTGGCCTCGATGTAGTCGCTGGCGCGCACCTCGGTGGCCCGGATTCGGCCGGCCTGGTGGGCGGCCTGGGCATCGAGCCACATCTGGGCCCGTAGCTTCAGCTTGGGGTGGGTCGCGGCAAGCGGCGTGGCCGCGGTGATGGGCGCGTCGACTGGCCCGTAGCCGTACAGGTTGTTGGCGGTGGCCAGGACCGCCCCGCTGCGTTCTGCTGCTGTCAGCAGCGCGGCGGCCAGCGGCGGCCAGCCAGTGAGCCACTGGTCGTATGGCGGGCTGGCGCAGTTGTAGAGCGCGGCCGCACCGCTGGCCAGGGTGGCGAGCCGATCGGCGTCGGTGGCGTCGGCGGCTACCAGATCGATGGCCGGATGCCGCGGGCCGCTACCGCGCCTGGTCAGCACCCGGACCTGCTCGCCGCGCTCGGCCAGCAGCATGGCGGTGGCGGTGCCGACCGGGCCGGCGCCGACGATCACGTGCAGCGACATCCTGCTACTCCTTCTCCCACTTGAGAGCAGTGCTCTCCGTTTGGTTCAAGCATCTCGGAAGCATTCGTCACTGTCAAGAGCATTGCTCTCTGATGTGTGCGACACTTTGGATATGGCACCACGCGCTGCTTCCATCCGGGCCCGAGTGCGGGCGGAGATGACCGAGGAGATCAAGGCTTCGGCCCGCCGGCATCTGGCCGCTGACGGAGCCAACCTGTCGTTGCGGGCGGTGTCCCGGGACCTCGGGATGGTCTCGTCCGCGATTTACCGCTACTTCGCCAGCCGCGACGAGTTGCTCACCGCGCTGATCATCGACGCGTACAACTCGATCGGCGAGGCCGCCGAGGCCGCGGACGCGACCGAGGCCGCGGACGCGACCGTGGCCGCGGACGCGACCGTGGCCGCGGACGCGACCGTGGACGCGACCGTGGCCGTGGCCGTGGCCGTGGCCGTGGCCGACCGCGGCGACCCGGTCCGCCGCTGGCTGGCGGTGGCACACGGGGTGCGGACCTGGGCGCTGGCCCACACGCCTGAGTACGCACTGATCTACGGCAGCCCGGTGCCCGGCTACGCCGCGCCCGCCGACACCATCGGCCCGGCCAGCCGGGCGAGCCTCGTCATGTGCCGCATCCTGGCCGACGCGCAGACCGGTGGGCTGCTGCGCGACGACAGCCAAGCCCCGCTCCCGGCAGCCCTGCGGAGCGAGCTGAAGCGGGTGGCCGAGCTGGTGCCCGCAAGCGTGAGCGAGCCGACCATAGCCCGCGCGCTGATCGCCTGGACGCAGCTATTCGGCACGCTCAGCTTCGAGCTCTTCGGCCAGTTCAACAACATCATCGATACGCGCGAGGCATGGTTTGATCACCAGGCCCGGATCATGGCCGCCTTCATCGGCCTGCGCTCAGCCCACCTGTGACTGGCACGCGCCACCGTCTGGAATCCCCGAACAGCCGACAGCCGACACCCGGCACCCGGCACCCGGGGAAGGCGGCCCGGAGACGCCTCCTTCCGCATCGTTTCCNNCCCCCCACCGGTGGGGGGTAATTTCACATCGATCTTCGGCGGCGCTACCGATGACGTGGTTCACGGGGTCGATGGTGCCTATGTGACGGGAGTGACCCGGTCGGTGGGGTCCGCGGGGCACCGCAAGATCGTCCGGATCAGGAAACGACGGTTTTATTCCACGACGTGTCCTTTCAGCGCGCTGCCACATCGACGACATTCGCCAAGAGGTGCAATTCATGCCAAAAGGGACCGTACTGCGGCGCGGTGGCGCCTGGTCGCGCCCGAAGGTAGAACGTGACCCCAGCCGTGATGGGTTAGGCGAACCGATCGAGCCAGGAGCCGGCGACGGAGTGGAGCCGATCAGATTCCAGCTGGTAGAGATGTTCCCGGCCGCGGAGTTCGATCGTGACGAGCCCGGCCTGTTCCAGGACCCGCAGGTGCTGTGACGTCGTCGGCCACGAGCAATCGAAGCGCGCGGCGATGGCCTTGGAGGTCATCTCCCCGCCCCGTGCCTGTAGTACCGAGAGGATGGTGCGCCGGGAGCGATGGGCGAGCGCGCCGAAGACGGCATCGAAGTCATCCAGCTCGGCGAGTCCGCGAGGCCGACGGCTCATGCTCCCAGTGACACCCGCTCGAAGTGCGGGAACTCCCACCTGGGCTGGCCATTACGTTCTTCGAGCAGCGGCTCCATCGGCTCCCAGATCGCTATCACATCGGGGTGCTCGTGAGCCTGACCGAATCCGCCTTCTACCCAGGTGAAGATCTCCACGTAGGTGAGGCCACCCTCGAGACTCCGGAACACGAGCGACTCCTCCTCGGTCACGAAGCCCAAGGCGCGCAGCGTGTGCCAGTGACGTCGGAGAAGGCCGACGAAGCGATCCTCGGCACCCGGTCGGACCCGGTAGGTGCAGATCACAGTTTCATTAGTCATATGACTAATAATTAGGCAACTACCTAAGAATTTCCAGGACGCCGGACTGCCCATCGACGCCGTGTCATGACCCTCACCAGCGACCGGTCCAAGATTTCGCTAGGCTGCCGAGCAGGTTCGATCGGGAGGTCCAGTGGCTGTCGGCTCGAAGTCTGGCCCGGGCGCAGGCGCCGCGGAACCGCTTCGGGCAGACTGCGACATCAAGCCCCTCCCGCCGCTGCCCGATACGCCCGGCGGCTGGGCAACGGTACTTGCTGACCCGCCGTGGCGGTTCAGCAACCGGACCGGCAAGGTCGCTCCCGAACATCGCCGTCTCGATCGCTACGACACCATGACGCACAGGCAGATATGCGCGCTCCCAGTAGCGGATGTCGCGGCGCCGAACTCCCACCTCTACCTGTGGGTGCCGAACGCCCTGCTTCCCGAGGGCCTGCAGGTGATGGAGGGCTGGGGTTACCGCTATGTGTCCAACATCGTCTGGGCGAAGCGACGCAAGGACGGCGGCCCGGATGGCCGGGGCGTGGGCTTCTACTTCCGCAATGTCACTGAGCTCATCCTGTTCGGCGTTCGCGGGTCGATGCGAACGCTGCCGCCTGGGCGGCGCCAGGTGAACATGATCGAGACACGCAAACGTGAGCATTCACGCAAGCCGGACGAATCGTATGATCTCATCGAGGCTTGCAGCCCCGCGCCGTACCTCGAACTGTTCGCCCGGTACCCACATATTGGCTGGTCAGCCTGGGGCGACGAGGCCGCGGCCGACGTTACGCCGCGCGGCCGGCAATTTCCGGCGTATGGCCGGCCCCTGGGGCCACTGGCGTCAGCGGGGGCTGGAGAGGCAAGATTCAACGATGACCAAGGTGCCGCGTCTCCCCCGGGGCAAACGTCTGCGGGAAAAGGAGCGCTCCGACGTCGCCGCCGAGCTGCTCCGTCGCTACAACAGCGGTAAGAGCATCCGTGACATTTGCAGCGAGACTGGCTACAGCATCGGCCGGGTGCGGCGGCTGCTGGAAGAGGCCGGCGTCGAGTTCCGGCGGCGAGGAGGGGCGACTCGGGGCAGGAGCCGCCTGCAATAGCCGGCTCCTGGCAGCCCCGCAGTCGCCGAGCCAACTGGTATACCTCGATCAGTTAGGATGTTAGCGTTAATAATTGGCGGTCGTACTGCCGCGCGTGGTGGTGACGAGACGCAAGCCCGGGGTGGCGGGCGGAGTCGCAGCCGGGGGCAATGCCCGCCCGGGTGAAAGTCGCCAAGACAACGGCGAGGGAGGCCAGTTGGAGTCCGCGGCGAGCGACCCGGGGGCGCGCCCAGCAGAGCCGGGTCAGGCAGCGCCGGGTCAGGCAGCGCCGGGTCAGGCAGCGCCAGGTCAGGCAGCGCCAGGTCAGGCAGCGCCAGGTCAGGCGGCGCCCCGAAGCGCGGCGCGGCCAAGCCGGCTGCCGGTCATGGCCGATGTCGCCAAGCTGGCGGGCGTCTCCCACCAGACCGTTTCCCGGGTACTCAACGACCACCCGAACGTCCGGCAGCAGACCAGGGACAAGGTGCTGGCCGTCATAAGGCAGCTCGACTACCGGCCGAACGCAGCGGCCCGCACCCTGGTCACGCGGCGCACCCGCACCCTCGGCGTGATCAGCATCGACACCACGCTCTACGGCCCGGCATCGATGCTCCACGGCATCGAGCAGGCGGCCAGGCAGGCGTATTTCGTGGCGATCGCCAGCCTGCCCGCGCTTGACCGCCGCTCGGTGCTCGGCGCAGTGGACAGGTTCCTCGGCCAGGCGGTCGAGGGGATCATCGTGATCGCGCCGCAGACCACGGCGGTCGCCGCGCTCAACTACGTGCCCGCGGACGTCCCGCTCGTCGCCGTCGGCTGCGGCACCCGCGCGTCGCTGGCATCTGTCGCCATCGACAACGCGGCCGGCGCCGCGCTCGCCACGCGGCATCTGCTTGATCTCGGTCACCAGACCGTTCACCACCTCGCCGGGCCGCGCTCCTGGCTGGACGCGAGGGAGCGGATCGACGGCTGGCGGCAGGCGCTGCGGGCCGCCGGAGCGCCGGAGCCCGCCATGCTTTCGGGGGACTGGTCGGCGGCTTCCGGCTACCGGATCGGCCACAAGCTCGCCGCGATGCCCGCGGTCACCGCCGTGTTCTGCGGCAACGACCAGATGGCCCTCGGGCTGCTGCGCGCGCTCTCTGAGCAGGGCCGGCGGGTGCCGGCAGACATCAGCGTGGTCGGATTCGACGACATACCCGAGGCCGCCTACTTCTTGCCGCCGCTGACCACGGTGCGCCAGGACTTTGGCGAGCTCGGGCGGCGCGCGCTGGACAGGCTGCTGTGCCGGATCAGGAGCATGCAGACCGATAAGCCCGGCCCGTGGGTTCCCGTCGTGCCCGATCTCGTCGTGCGGGCGAGCGCGGCAAGGCCCGGCGGCTGAGCCGACGCAGGCAACAGACCTCGATGGGCGCGGAAGGAGCAGAACGGCAAATGACGGCTGTTAGCGTTCACAATCGGGACAGCTATGTGGTCGGGGTGGATTTTGGCACGCTGTCGGCCCGCGCGCTCGTGGTTCGGGTGACCGACGGCGCGCAGGCAGGCACCGCGATCCATGAGTACGCCCACCAGGTCATGGACTCCGAACTCGCCGCCACCAGCGAGCCGCTGCCGCCGGACTGGGCGCTGCAGGACCCGGAAGACTACCGTGACGCGCTGCGCAGCACGGTGCCGGCCGCGATCAGGGACGCGGGAATCGCCCCGGAGCAGGTCATCGGCATCGCCACCGACTTCACCGCGAGCACGGTCCTCCCCGTGCTTGCCGACGGCACTCCGCTCTGCCAGCTTCCCGGCCTGGCAGGCAACAAGCACGCCTACGTCAAGCTCTGGAAGCACCACGCGGCGCAGCCGCACGCGGACCGGATCAACGAGCTGGCCCGCGAGCGCGGCGAGCCGTGGTTGCCCCGCTATGGCGGGAAGATCTCCGCCGAATGGCAGTTCGCCAAGGCCCTCCAGCTCCTCGACGAGGATCCCGGGCTGTACCAGCGCGCGGAGCGTTGGATCGAGGCGGCGGACTGGATCATCTGGCAGCTCACCGGCACCGAGACAAGGAACGCCTGCACCGCCGGCTACAAGGGCATCCGGCAGGACGGCAGCTACCCCTCCCGCGGCTTCCTCGCCGCGCTCGACCCCAGGTTCACCGACTTCGCCAAGGACAAGCTCGAGCACCCGGTGACCCGCCTGGGCAGCAAGGTCGGCTCGCTGACCGCGCAGGCGGCAAGCTGGACTGGCCTGCCCGAAGGGATCGCTGTCGCCGTCGGAAACGTCGACGCGCACGTCACCGCCCCTGCGGCCGGCTGCATCGGGCCGGGCCAGATGGTGGCCATCACCGGCACCTCCACCTGCCACGTGATGAATGCCGACACGCTCGCCGAGGTGCCTGGCATGTGCGGCGTGGTGGACGGCGGCATCATCGCCGGCCTGTGGGGTTACGAGGCGGGACAGAGCGGCGTCGGCGACATCTTCGCCGCCGCCGTGGCCAGCGGCGTCCCGGCCAGCTACTTCGAGGAGGCAAAGCACCGCGGCGTCTCCGTGCACGACGTGCTGTCCGAGCAGGCAGCGCAGCGGCCGGCCGGGGCGCATGGGCTGATCGCGCTGGACTGGCAGAACGGCAACCGCTCGGTACTCGTCGATGCTCACCTGTCCGGCGCCATCGTGGGCCTGACGCTGGCCAGCACGGCACCCGACATCTATCGCGCACTGATCGAGGCGACCGCGTTCGGGACGAGGGTCATCATCGAGGCGTTCGGTTCCTCAGGCGTTCCAGTCGGCGAGCTGATCATGGCCGGCGGCCTGCTCAAGAACGAGCTGTTCATGCAGGTCTACGCCGACGTGACCCGCCGCCCGCTGAGCGTGATCGGCACCGACCAGGGTCCCGCGCTCGGCTCAGCCATCCACGCGGCCGTGGCGGCCGGCGCCTACGCCGACGTCCCGGCGGCCGCAGCAGCCATGGGCACGGTACGCCGCGACGTCTACGTACCCGATCCGGCCAGCGCGGATGTCTACGACGAGCTCTACGCGGAGTACGTCAGGCTGCACGACTACTTCGGCCGCGGTGGCAACGAGGTCATGCACCGCCTCCGCGACCTGCGCGACCGCGTGTTGGCCGACCTGCAGCAGAAAGGCGAAACCCAATGATCATCCCGAACGCGCTTCGCTGGCGTGCTGGACAAAGCGCGCTTCGCTGGCATACCGGGCAAAGCGCGTTGGGGCGGCTCTTCTGCAGGGACGTTCATGCAGGCTTCGGAGGTATGGATGTGGCAGAGCCCCCCACCAGTGGGGGGCTACGTCACATCCATGCCCCGGCCAAGCGCAGCTCACCTCAGCAGACCCGTATCCGAAGCGCGCTTCGCTGCAGTTTCGGCCTAGGGGCGGCCTGCTGGCGGGGGGCGCGGGCGGACGCGGCCTGCTGGCGGGGGGCGCGGGCGGACGCGGCCTGCTCTGGCGGCCAGCGTGCCGGGCACCAGCCTGATGGTGATCAAGCCGAGCGGGATCGCCTACCCCGACCTGACGCCGGAGTCGGCCGGTGCGGCTGATCAAGCGGCCGCTTGGTATCGGGCGGCTGGACGATCCGCCGACGTTCCTGTTCCAGTACCAGCCGGGGCCTGCCACGGTGGCCTCCCTGGTGTCGCTGGAGGGCGAGCGGTTCCGGCTGGTGGTGGCCGAGGGCGAGAACCTGGATTCGGTGGAACTGCCCGCGCTGGAGATGCCCTACGGGCAGTTCCGGCCTGCGTCCGGGCTGCGGGCCTGCCTGAATGGCTGGCTGCGGGCCGGCGGGCCGCATCATGAGGTGATGAACCTCGGCCACCACGCGGCGTCCTGCAGGTGTTCTGCGAGCTCGCTGGCATCGAGTTCGTGCAAGTCTGAGCCGCGTACGGACCCGGGTGGCCGGATGCGGCCAAGTACCGGGTGTAAGCCGCCGACGTCGAGAGCTACCCGGGCATGGGCAGATTACTGACCGGTGACCTGGCGCCAGTTGGCTACCGAGGGATGGGTGCGCTGCGCCGGGCCCTGGCCGAAGGCCCGGAGGATGTTTCCGGTGATCCGCTGGATGATGGCCGCGGCGCAGGTCGTGTCCGGGCCACCCCGCTTGCCGCAGCCGTCGCGGTCGTGCAGCATCGCGGGGATCCAGTTGTTGGTGCCGGTGTCCAGGATCCCGGCACCGCCGTGACGAGCGGTGTAGTAGGTCATGTCGGAGAAGAAGGCCCCGATGCTGGTCTGGCCCAGCTTCACGGGAATCGGGGAGTGCGCGAGGACCTGGTCATTGGCCGGCTGGCCCATCGACGCGTCGAACTTGTCGACGTCGGAGGCCACCACGCCGGGAACGAGGGAGCCATTGCGCAGGCCGGTGCCCTGGAATACCCAGGAGGAGGCGTCGGCCACCCGCATGCTCGTGTACACCCTTGGCTCGAGGAAGCCGGCGTAGGTGGCCCCGACGAAGTCGTACTCTGGCCAGTCGGCCGGCGCCGATGTCCAGGTGTTGCCAGTGACCTCCAGCGGTTTCCCCTCGCCGTACAGCGGATCGGCGCTCGAATCGCGGTAGTCAACCACCTCGCGGTCGGGGCCGAGCGGCGACGCCAGCGTCCTGACGTGGCGCAGGATCGGGCTCGCCGCGAAGAACACGATGTTCATGCCGCGCTGATGGGCGGCCACGGCGGACCGGCGCTCACCGAGCGACCAGCACTCGTCATGGCCGAGCGAGAGCAGCACCTTATGGCGCAGCAGGTAACCGGGATGCTGCTGGACCGTCACGTCGGTCGCGTAGGTGACGTCCAGACCGCGCTGCTCGGCGTACCTGACCAGCGGGTACTCCAGGGCCAGGAAGTTGCCCGATCCGTCCTCGGCGCCGTACGGGCGGTCGAACGAGACCACCCGGGCCCGCGAGCACAGCGGGTACACGCCGGCCGGACAGGCCTGGAGGCCGGCGTAGAAGTCGTAGCCGCCGTATGGGTTCCACGCCTGCCAGGTGAACACGTCATTCTTGATCACGTATGTGGCCGTACTGGACGGATCCCACACGGTGAGCGGCACGTAGCTCTGCTGCCGTTGGTTACCAGCAAGCTTGATCAGGTAGTCACCTTGCACGAAGCCGGACGTCACGGTGAAGGTGACCGACGGCTTCCAGTTGTCGCAGGCCACCATGTTGATCCCCGGCGTGAGGCGACAGTGCGGCTGCATCTTCCCGGCGACCTGACCGGACTGCCAGACAAGCCGGCCGCCCTTGCCGTGGTAGTAGCCCACCCGGAAGGCCTCGGCCCGGAAGTCGGCGGCATCCGTGCTGACGTAGAGGGTGACCCGCTGGCCCTGCTGCGCGTACACCTGGTTGGCGAAGCCGCTGATGCTGCCACGAGCGCCGTGAATCTGCCACGCCGTGGTGCCAGGCCGCTTATTCTCGTCGATCACCCACCGGGCCTCGACGCCGTCAGGGCCGGGGAAGGTGGCAGGTGCGCCGGTCGAGGGGGGTACTCCGCTGAAGGCCGTGCTCACCGCCGTGTTCGCCGACTTTACGAGGGTGAGGCCGACCGAAAGCCCGATCGCCATGACGACGGCACCCACCACGCCGCCGACGATTTCTGCCTGTGGCATGCGATCCCCACCTCGCAGGACTGCTACCTGATTCTCCAACGGCCCGCATCTTACGGTAGTGCCGTGGTTACGTTCCGGCTTCGGGTGGAAATGTCGGCAGCGCGAGGTAAGTTGGCCGCGTGCTTGAATCGTTCCATCCAGCCGTCCGCACCTGGTTTGAGCGCCGGTTTCCTTCCGGCCCGACCGCTCCCCAGGCGGGTGGCTGGCGCGAGATCGCAGCGGGTAACCACACCCTGATTGCGGCGCCGACTGGGTCCGGTAAAACGCTTGCGGCCTTCCTTGTCTGCATCGACCGGATGTGCCGCGCGGACGAGGCTGCGCAGGCCACGGGCGGCCCTCAGGTCGTGTACGTCTCGCCGCTGAAAGCGCTGGCCGTCGATATCCAGCAGAACCTCGATGCCCCGCTGCACGAGATCGGCGAGATCGCCGCCGAGCTCGGCCTCAGCGTCCCGGCCATCCGGGTGGCAGTCAGGACAGGCGACACGACCGCATCGGCCCGGGCGGCGATGCTGCGCAACCCGCCCGACTTTCTCGTCACCACCCCGGAGTCGCTGTACCTGATGGTGACCTCGGAGCGGAGCCGGGAGATGCTGCGCGGCGTCCGGACGGTCATCGTCGACGAGATCCACGCGGTGGCGGGCAACAAACGGGGCTCGCATCTTTGCGTCACGCTCGAACGTCTCGCGCACCTGGCTGACGGGCCGGTGCAGCGGATCGGCCTGTCCGCTACGCAGCGGCCGATCGAGACCATCGCCAGGCTGCTTGTCGGGTCTGGGGCCGACCGGTCGTCCGCCGACGGCTCGCCGCGGTGCGCGATCGTCGACTCCGGGCACCGGCGCGCGCTTGACCTGGCCCTCGAGCTTCCCGACGACGAGCTTGAGGCGGTGCCATCGGCCGAGCAGATGGGTCAGATCCTCGACCTCATCGCGGCTCAGGTGGAGCAGCGGAAGACCACGCTGGTGTTCGTGAACACCCGGCGGATGGCCGAGCGGGTTGCCCACCAGCTAGGCGAGCGGCTCGGCGAGGACCAGGTGTGCGCCCACCACGGGAGCCTGTCCGCGGGCAGGCGCCAGCGGGTGGAGACCCGGCTGCGGGCCGGCGATCTGCGGGCCCTGGTGGCCACGGCGTCGCTTGAGCTGGGCATCGACATCGGGCCGGTGGAGCTGGTCTGCCAGATCGGCTCGCCGCGCAGCTTCGCGACGTTCCTACAGCGGGTAGGCCGGTCGAATCACACCCGGACAGGGACGCCATCGGGCCGGCTGTACCCGACGTCGCGAGACGAGCTGGTCGAGTGCACGGCCCTGCTGAGCGGGGTCAGGTCTGGCCGGCTCGACGCGATCCGGGTGCCCCAGCGGCCACTCGACATCGTGGCACAGCAGGTCGTGGCCGAGTGCGCGGCCGAGGACTGGTCTGAGGATGAGCTGTTCGAGCTGATCAAGGGAGCGGCGCCATTCGCTGAGCTGCCCAGGGCGGATTTTGACGAGGTTATCGAGCTTGTCTCCGAAGGGATCCGCACGGGGCGCGGGCGGCGGGCCGCTTACCTGCACCGTGATCAGGTAAACGGGCAGCTACGGGCCAGGCGAGGCGCCCGGATGGCGGCGCTCACCTCCGGCGGGGCCATCCCTGAGCTGGGCGACTACCGAGTAATAGCCGAGCCCGACGAGACCCCGGTCGGGACGGTGAACGAGGACTGGGCCATCGAGAGCATGGCCGGCGACGTGTTCCTGCTCGGTACCACCTCCTGGCGGATCCGCCGGGTCGAGCCTGGCACGGTCCGGGTGGTGGACGCGCACGGGGCTCCGCCGTCCGCGCCATTCTGGCTGGGTGAGTCGCCGGGACGGACGGTGGAGCTCTCCGACGAGGTCTCCAAGCTGCGCCAGGCGGTAGCCGACCGGCTCGGCGCCGGCGGGCAAGAAGAGGCCTGCCGCTGGCTCGAAGCGGAATGCGGAATCGGGCGGGCCGCGGCCGAGACCATCGCGCGCTACCTGGGCACCGCGCTTGCCGAGCTGGGGACGCTGCCCACCATGGACACCATCGTGCTGGAGCGGTTCTTCGACCCCAGTGGCGGGATGCAGCTGGTCGGGCACGTGCCATACGGCGCCCGGCTGAACCGCGCTCTCGGCCTCGCCCTGCGCAAGCGGTTCTGCGTGACGTTCGACTTCGAGCTCCAGGCAGCGGCCAGCGATGATGCCATCCTGCTCTCGCTCGGCCCGCAGCACAGCTTCCCGCTTGACCGCGTTCCGAAATTCCTCGCGTCGAAGACGGTGGAGAGCGTGCTTAGTCAGGCGGTCCTCACCTCGCCGATGTTCCAGGCACGGTGGCGGTGGAACCTGAACACCTCGCTCACCGTGCTGCGGATGCGCGGCGGCCGCAAGAACCCGCCGCCCATCCAGCGGATGGAAGCCGACGATCTCATGGCCGCGGTCTTCCCGACGCTGGCCGCCTGCCAGGAGAACGTCGCCCCAGGCCCGGTGGAGATTCCCGATCACCCGCTGGTCCGGCAGACGCTCGATGACTGCCTGCATGACGCCATGGACATCGACGGGCTGAAGGAACTGGTGGGCCGGATCGAGTCGGGCGCGGTCAAGGTCGTGGTACGCGATACCACCGAGCCTTCGGTGCTAGCCCACGAGATCCTGAACGGCCGACCGTTTACCTACCTGGACGACGCACCGCTCGAGGAGCGCCGCAGCCGGGCCGTGCAGCTTCGCCGCGGGCTGCCGGTGGAGGCGCGCGACCTGGCCCGCCTCGATCCGGGCGCGATCGAGCGAGTGCGCGACCAGGTCAGGCCCGAGGTGCGGGACGTCGATGAGCTGCACGACCTGCTGATGACCGTGCTCGGGCATCGTCCCGCGGTTGACTGGAGTGCCCTGTTTGGCGCGCTCGTTGCGGCCGGGCGGGCGGTTGTACTGCACGCGCCGGGCGGTGACCTGTGGTGCGCGGTCGAGCGCCGGTCACGGCTGGAGACGCTGTTCCCCGGAGCCGCGGTGACGCCTGACCACCCCTCCCCCGTCAGCCCTGCGGAACTCGATCCCGACGAAGTGGCCGCCGAGATGCTCCGCGGCCATCTGGAGTACCTGGGTCCTGCCACGGTCGCCGACCTGTCGCAGGCCACCGGGCTTGGCGGGTCCGATGTGCTGCGCGCGCTCGCCCGGCTCGAGGAAGAGGGCTTCGCGCTGCGGGGACACTTCACCGCGCCGGACAGCTCGGACGAGTACTGCGCCAGGCGGGTGCTGGCCAGGATCCACGCCTACACGCGGGAGCGGCTGCACAGGGAAATCGAACCGGTCACCGCCAGGGACTTCATGCGCTTCCTGCTCCGCTGGCAGCACGTCACGCCGGACACCAGGCGAGAGGGCCGCTTCGGCGTGCTCCCTGTGGTCGAGCAGCTACAGGGATTCGAGCTGGCAGCGGGCGCATGGGAGGCCATCCTGGCGGCTCGGGTAGCGGGCTACCGCACCGAATGGCTGGACGAGGCGTGCCTGTCCGGCCAGGTCGCGTGGGGGCGGTTGTCGATCCGCAACACCGAGCCTGACGCCGTGCCAAGGCGCGGCGGGCTGACCCCGTCACGGGCGACCCCGATCACCCTGACGGTCAGGGATGACCTGCCCTGGCTGCTCACCGCGGCCCGCGGGGAACGGCAGCCCGCTCAGCCAGGTCCCGGCCGTACCCGCGACGTCCTTGACGCCCTGAGCCAGCATGGCGCGCTCTTCCAGCCGGATCTCGTGACGCTGACCCGGCGGCTGCCCGGCGAGGTGGAAGAGGCGCTGTGGGACGGCGTGGCCCGCGGGCTTGTCACGGCCGACGGCTTCCGCGCCATCCGGTCGCTGCTTGGCCGCCGAGCCGCCAGCGCCGCCCGGGGGCGCAGGCTTCGCCGGGCCGGCCGGGGCATCGCGACGGGATCGGCCGGCCGGTGGTCGCTGCTGCCCGACGCGATGGCCGCCGAGGACCCGGACGAGCTAGCCGAGGCCGTCGCCGAGCAACTGGTCGCCCGTTGGGGCGTGGTCTTCCGTGATCTGATGACCAGGGAGAACCTCGCCGTGAGCTGGCGCGACTTGCTCTGGGCGATGCGACGCATGGAGGCGCGGGGAACGATCAGGGGCGGCCGGTTCGTGAGCGGATTCAGCGGGGAGCAGTTCGCGCTGCCCGAGGCGGTCGAGGCGCTGCGTTCGGTACGAAAAATGAAGCTCTCAGGGGAGCAGGTCAGGATCTCGGCCGCCGACCCGCTAAACCTCGCTGGGATTGTGCTTCCCGGGCCGCGCGTGCCCGCGCTGCCGACGAACTCGGTTACCTATGTCGATGGCGTCGTCGCACCTGCGGAGGGCGTCACCTCGCCGGTGCTGAGCGCCTGAGAGTCCGAGAGTCCGTCCAGCCAGGCCGCACGGGACGGCGAGGTTGTGGTCACCGGCTGCCGAGATCACCGTAGCCTTACTCAGAAATGCCGCTGGTTGTTGTCGAAGTTGCCGCGCATCGGTACACTCAGCTCTCCGGCTACGCCATATCGCCAGGCCATTATCTTGCCATTTTAGTACGGGGTGAGGTTGTGACCGCCGAGTCCGGCCGAACTTGCGCTCGCCTTCAGGCATTCGTTCTGTGAGCCGTTAGCATCCCATACCGGCACCGGTAGTCGTTCCTAGCACCGCCAGGTCATGACTGTGCCGCTGAGCAGCGCCTCATCCTGTTCGTCACCAGCCGAAATGGCGGTGGCAACGGTGCGGACTTGATTCCGATGGCTGAGGTTAGCACGTCAAACTGGATCGACCGAGCAATTGGTCGGACTCGCCGAGGCGGAGGGGTTGCAACCCCCCAAGGTAGGGACCGCTAATTCCCCGTTGTTCCGTTAAAGGTGCAGTAATCGCGGACGCTTAGCTCGCACTCGGTGTTTGCACCGCCACGACAGTTCCGGCTACCAGGGCAAGAGAGTTATATTCGTCGGCTGCGACGGCTGTGGCGACCGCCAGAAAGGCAGACAAGGCCGGCCTGGTCCCAACGGTGTCCTGCCCACGTTGGATTGGGCTCTTTGTCCCAGGAGTGCCTGCTGCCACTGGGCCGCTGTCTGGGTGATGTATTCGGTGCCGGCTCGCCAGGCGTCGCGGTGGCCTTGCTGCCAGAGCCGGGTCCGTGGCGGGGTGCCGGTGGCTGCCTGCCCGGCGGGGAAGGCGTGCATCGCGCTGGCCCGGCGGGGAAGCATGGGGACGGGCTGCTGTGGCTGCGCCTGGCTGAGGCCGCAGGCGTCGGCGAACAGGTGTATCCGGCGAGCGGGGTCCTGACGGCGATGCTGGGGGCTGGCGGTGAGGGGCACGAAGCCGTGCATGGCGACATCCCGGAGCCGGGATCCGGGGCGGCGGTGTCCCAGTCGATGAACGCCCCATGAGCGCTGGCCGATGATGAGGTTCCAGGGGCCGGGTGGTGATGGGCGATGATGCCGGTTCCCTCGGCGGGGATGAGGACTTGCCACCGGGCATCGGCCGGCGGCCGGTAACCCTCGACGGCGTCGTGGAACTCGCGGACCAGACGTCCACCCGGCAGAGGTGGTCGCCGGGGCGGGCAGATGGAAGGTGGCTGGCCAGGCGACAGTGCCGGGAATGAAGGTGAGGATCTCCCGTCCATGCTCGGCTCGCCGATACCCAGCGGCCGTGGTGCGCGCTATGGAACCCGACTGCGTGCAGGTGACCCAGCAGGGCGTGCACCGCCGGCGTCCACGGCCCGGCGGGCTGGCGGGCTGGCGGACCGTATCGCCGATGCGGACTACGCCGCTGCTCATGTTCCTGTCCCGCAGGGGGAATTCCTTGCCGCTCACCGGCCCACCCAGCGAGATGCAGGAGCTCACATCCTCGCCAGATCAAATAAGAATTCGCGACCCGTTCCGCCACACCGCCTGAACATCCGCCAGTTCCCGTGCGAACTGACAGCGTGTCGCGCATCGCTTTCGCTGCGGACTGTCGTACCTGTGCGATACAGTGTTCGAAGAACATGGAACAGCCTCACTCGTTGACCGCGCCTGGACGGAGGTGACCCCGTGCCCGCAGACCGCCAGCCAGAATCCCAGGACGACATCCTGGAGGCCGCGCTGGACGCCCTGACCGGCTCGGACATCCCTGACGAGGACGCCTGGTGCGGGCCCGACCCGGACAGCGGCCGCCCGGCGGAGCTGGCCGGGTTGGCGGACCGGGAGCTGGCGGAGCTGCTGGC
>PMSU01000193.1 GCA_003168255.1 Actinomycetota bacterium | reverse complement strand
GACGAGCCCACACCGCTCGACTTCGACAGGACCGATTCCGACTCCTGACCGGACCTGACCCAGGCAGCGCCGCGAAAGCGGCCTCCTGGGTCAGGGCAGCGAGGCGGGCAGGCCGAAGGGCGCGAAGTGGTCGGGGCCGATGGATGCGGTGATCTCGGCGTCGTCCCCGTCGCGCGCTCGGGCCAGGTCGGGATCCTCGGCACTGTGCGCTGTCGTCTCCGCGGTCCGGGGTCGAATGTTTGCTCGCGGGCGATTATTCTGCCGCACCGCGGACGCTGAACCCGCACAGTTTGCCCGAAATAGGGTGATTGTCGAGTGGGGGACGCGCACGGTCCCCCGCCTCTCCCTCAACCGGGTGAGTCAGAACTCACCCGTGTTGTCACCTGATTGGGGGATCGACGGCGATGCTCTTCGCATCTACCTTTTGGCTCACACAAACGTCGCAAGAAGGGCGGCGTGAGCAGCATCTAGCCGCTCGCGACCTTCAGCATAAGCGCCTGACCACCGGGGACCGCTCTTTAGCGAACTATTCCCTCCTTTCAACAGCGCGGTAAGGAGGAAGCGGAAGGATACCCCCGTGAAAGCCTCCAAAGCTGTGTTGTCGTGGCTGGTAGTCGTCCTCGTGGGCGTGATCGTCGTGGTGGTGGTCCTGGGGCTGTCTCTGTTCCCGCGGCTGAACGCTGCCCAGCGCGTGCTCGATCATGGGAAGCCCGTGTTCAACAAGCAGCGGGTGCTGGGGGACCGAGCGGGGATCACGATGATCTCGCACGCGGCCGACACGCTCGATCCCATCGTCACGGCTCAGGGCACCGCCGTCGCTGAGGTTCCTCAGCTTGTGGCCTTCCTGTCGCGGCAGACGGGCCTGTCACAGCCGGCGGTGCTGGCCTTGCTGAGCAAGAACTTCCCGCATACGACGGCGCTGCTCAAGGCCGTCCCGCTGTCGGCCGCGACCCAGGAACTTCCCGGCTTGGTGACCTTCCTCGGCAGTGTCCTGCACTTGACGCCAGCCCAGGTGCTGGCGGCACTCAAGACGAGCTTCCCTGCGCTGTACCAGTCGATCACCAATCTCCCCTACGTGACGAACGGCTGGAACAACGTGCCGGGGACCGCCCACCTCACGACGTTCAGTGGCGCAGCGGTGCACACGGTGCCGCAGGTCAGAGACTATTTCAGCGGCGACGTCATCCCGGTCCTTGAAGAC
The DNA here is from genome assembly GCA_003168255.1 of Actinomycetota bacterium. Taxonomy (GTDB): domain Bacteria; phylum Actinomycetota; class Actinomycetes; order Streptosporangiales; family Streptosporangiaceae; genus PALSA-505. The sequence continues at coordinate 5,374 of PMSU01000193.1, read as the reverse complement.
CAGCAAGCCCACTTCACTGCCTTGGACAGCAAGGGAGGGGTCAGCTTCCTGGCGCCCCTGCTGCTGGTCGTGGGCATCATCGTGATCATCTTCGGCGCGGCCATGGCGTTCCTGTCGAGGAAAGGGGTCGGCCGAGGCCTGGCGGCTGCCGCCTGGTCTGTCGTGATCGTGGTCGGCGCTGTCGTCGTCGTCCTGGTGCTGGCCCTGTCGCTTTTCCCGCGTCTCGATAACGGGCAGAACCTGCTCAACCAGGCAAAGCCCGCGTTCAACCCCACCCGGGTGGCGGGCGACCAGGCCTCGGTCGCGATGGTGTCGCACGTGGTCGATTTCGCGGCCCCGGTCGTTACACCGCAGGGCGGTGCCGCCTCCGAAGTTCCTGCGCTGGTGGCATTCGTGTCGAAGAAGACCGGCCTGACGCAGCCGGCCGTGCTGGCGGCACTGACGAAGTCCTTCCCGCACGCGACGGCGCTGCTGGAGGCGATCCCGCTGTCGGCCGTGACCAGTGAACTGCCCGGCTTGGTTAACTTCGTCGCCAAGACGCTGAGCCTGACGCCGGCCGAGGTGCTGACCACGATCAAGGGCAGCTGGCCGGGCCTGTACCAGTCGATCACCAATCTTCCCTTCGTGACGAACGGCTGGTACAACGTGCCGGGGACCGCCCATCTCACGATGTTCAACGGCACCGCAGTGCGCACGATGCCGCAGGTGCAGACCTATCTCGCCAGCGATGTGGTGCCCTACCTCGCAACCGAGAAGGGCGACTTCAAGACCGTCGATACGACCTGGCCCCCGCTGCCGGTGTTCCCGCCGCTGCTGCTGATAGTCGGCATCGTGGTGATCGTGTACGGAGCGCTGATGCTCCTCATCAGCCGCCGCAGGCCGGCTGATGCGTCGCCCCCCGCGCACCGGTCACCGGCGCCCACCCGGACATAAACCACTACGAAACTAATCACCATCGCTGGTCGCCGTAACCGGCGGGGACCAGCCAAGCCCCGGCTGGGCTGGCCGGCACCGGGGCTTGGCTGGTCCCATTCCGGTGGTGCTGCTCGGATACGCCACCGCATTCGCCGCTGTTGCCGTCATCACTACACTCAAGCGCGATGTCACCTAGAAAACCAGCCGCCCTGCGCAACGGCGACAGCCAGGGCCTGCATGAGTACCTGATCGCCACCGCGGCACGGCTGATCGACCAGCGGGGCAGCGCAGGGCTGGCCGTCCGCGACATCGCCGCCGAAGCCCGGGTCGCCGACGGCGTGCTCTACAACTACTTCGAGGACAAAGAGGATCTGCTCGCCCACGCCCTGCTCGCCCACGTCGGTACCGTCATGGCCGATGCACCGCACATGCCGGAGGCGGGAACCGACACCGTGGCGGAGAACTTGGGACTGTTCATCGATCGCGGCCTTGCGGTACTCGTGCGGGTGACGCCCGCTTTCGCCGGCCTGCTGTCCCAACCGAAGGTTCTCAGCCGCTTCCACGCAATGGCCGGCGGCGATGCGGCTTTCGGTGCGGCTGCTGCAGGCGACAGCCAGGACACTAGCCCGGGCGCCAGCCAGGTCGAGCCACGCCCGCGGGCGCTCCCAGAGATCCTCAGTACCTATCTGCGCGCCGAGCAAAGGCTCGGCCGCATCGACGCGGGCGCCGACGTCGACGCCGCCGCAACGCTGATCATCGGTGCGATCCACGGTCAGGTCCTGCCTCGGGTGCTGTTCAACCCTCCGGGCAGCCCGATCACCACCCCGCCCGGCTTCTCCAGTCGGCTCGCGGAGACGATCCTCAGCGGCATCGCACCGGGTTCGCGGCACCCGTAGGATTACGGCCGCGATTATGGCCCGCAGGAATTCACGGAAAGGCGGACGATGCCAGCAGCGATGCCCGGGACGGGTGACCAGCGCGAGGGCCACCTGGAGTCGGCGGATCAAACGGGCAAGTTGGTAGACATTTACACCGACGGTGCATGCATGAACAATCCAGGCCCAGGCGGGTGGGGTGCCATCTTGCGCTATGGCGGCCATGAGAAGGAGATCCACGGCGGCGAGCCGGATACCACAAACAACCGCATGGAGATCATGGCCGCCATCCAGGGACTTGAGAGCCTGACCCGGCCATCGACGGTGCACATGTACACCGACAGCCAGTATCTGCGGAGAGGTATTACCGAGTGGGTATCCGGATGGAAGCGGAATGGCTGGAAAACCAAGGAGAAAAAGCCGGTCAAGAACGTTGACCTGTGGATCCGGCTCGACTCGGTGGTCCAGAACCATGAGGTGCAGTGGTTCTGGGTTAAGGGCCACGCGGGACACCCCGAGAACGAGCGCGCCGACCAGCTCGCCTGCCGGGGCGCCGAGGAGGCCATGAGATCCACCGCCGCCTTTTCAGCCAGGCCATGAGTGAGCCGGGAAGCGCGCTGCTCAGCTGACCGACACCGAAGCGTCGTCCGCCGGGGATCCGTGAGCCCGTGCTGCGTTTCGCCTACGGTAGGGGTCGTGCGGGGCGTGCCGTGGTGGGGGCTGGTCTCGTCGGCCGCGGCTCCCGTGCTGATGGTCGGCGGGTGGACGGTTGCTGCCAGCCTCCAGGCGCATTCCTTCGATCCGGTAACCGGCACCATTAGCGCCCTCGCGGCGGTGGGCGCGACTGACCGGTGGGTGATGACGCTCGCGCTCCTGGGGGTAGGAGTGTGCCATCTGGTGACCGGCCTGGCGCTTAGGCCGGCTGCCGCGGCCGGGCGGCTCATCCTGATTACAGGCGGGGTGGCCGCCATGATGGTCGCCGCGAACCCCGAGGTTGCCGGGGCCGGCGGCACGGCGCCGCATACGTTCTGGGCGACACTCGGATTCACGGCCCTGGCGGTCTGGCCGGCTGCTGGCTGGCGGCGGGGCGCCGCGGTACCTTACGGCCTGCGGCCGGCGGTTTGCGCCGTTGCCACGGGGGTGCAACTCTGCCTGCTGGCATGGTTCGACACTGAGGCTATCGGGCAAGGCGGGCAGGTCGGCATGGCCGAGCGAGTGCTGGCAGGGACCCAGGCGGCCTGGCCATTGGTAGTGGTTCTGACCTGCCGCTGGAACCAGTCTCGCGCCCATACGCAGCCGCCGGCCCGGCCGGCGCTGATGTCCTGAACTGAGCCGTGCGGAACTGTCAGTGCCTCTACCGATAGTGGTAGCACCGCACGATCCTCAGGAGGCAGGCTATGTGCTGGGCATGTGATCACCCGGGCGCTACCCGGTCCGACTATCTCAACCACCTGCTTGACCTCGTCGCCCGGTACGGCTGGGCTGTGCAGGGAGTCGAACGTTCCGGCAGCCGCCCGCCATGGGCTTATACGGTTGGGCTGACGCCGGCCGGCCGGCCGGAGCTTGTCGTGACCGGCCTGCCGCTCGGCCGGGCCACCCGGCTGCTCAATGCTGTCGCCGCGCATGCCCTGCACGCCGCTATGCCCATGCCGGGCGAGCAGATCGCGCTGGACGGCGGGCCGGTGATCGAGATCGTGGAGATCACGGAGCCCTCAGCGCACCTGGAGACAGCCATCGAGCTCTACGCGCCTGGAGTGCGCGCGCTCCAGGTGGTACACGCCGATGACCGCGGCCACTGGCCGTGGGACGTCGGATACCGAGGCATCCGAGGAGGCCAGCCCGTACTCGGGAAGCGCGCCTGCGCATCTATGAAACCCGCGAGGTGAGTACGGCCGTTCGTCAGATCAGGTAGCTACCTGACCTGCGACGGGTGCCGTGGCGGCCATGCCGCCGAGCCGGTCGGCGAGTTGTGTGAGCTGATCGGACGCGAGGCTGTAGCAGATCGTGGTTCCCCGGCGCCGAGTGGTCACGAGCCCTGCCTCGCGCAGTGTCTTCAGGTGGGCTGAGATGGTCGGCTGGGACACGTCGAAGAACTCGGTGAAGTCGCAGGCGCAGATTCCTGGCTCCGCTGCCAGGCGCTCCAAGATCCCCCAGCGCACGGGGTGCGCCAGGGCGCGCAGGACATCGATCTCATCTGGCATGCGCCTAGTATATCGTCTCCAATTGATATAGTGTCGCATCTATATAGATCGGAGACGATTATGTCGGATGGAAACGAGACGCAACCGCGCGAGGATGTCCTGGATGAGAGCCTGAACAGGCTGTCGGCGACCGGGCCCGAGTTCCACGGCGGACTGTCCAATCATGGTCCGATGGCGGCAGAGGCGATGATCCGGATCGGCCGAGCTGATGACGTTGAACCATGGCTGGACAGATACCTCCGGCGGCTCGAGGAGGCGCCCCGCGCCACCGGCCGCATCACCGACCAAACCTGGCGCGAGGCGCTCGGCGTCCCGGGCCGCGTTGTCGACTGGGAGCTATACCTGGCCGACCAGTTCGCCGCCGAACCCTGGCAGCAGGTCCTGGCGCGCTGGTGGCCGCGGCTTGTCCCTGGCCTGGCCGCCGCCGCGACTCATGGCATCATCCGCACCTCGCATGCGGCCCGCAGCCTGTCGAAGGTGCAGAACGCCGAGCGGCTGGCGGAGCTCGCCCGTGGCCTCGCGTACTGGGCCGCCAGCTACCTTGAGCTGCCCGGATCCCCGCGCACCACGGGCCGCCTGGACGTAGCCGCCGCCGTAACCGGGCTGCCGGTCGCCGCCGGGCCGGTGCGGCCGGGACTGATCACTACCCACCTGCGGACCTGCCTGGCCGACGAGCCGCGCTTCGCACCGGCGGTCAGCGCGCTGCGGCCGCCTTCCGACGTGCCTGCCGACCTGCTCGAGCTGTCCAGTGCGTTCGTTCGGATATTTCTGATTTACGGCCGTACGCAGCCGATCGACTTCCTGCATGCCGTAACCGCTCCGGTCGCCGCACGGTCCGTGCTCGGGCTGTTGCCCGCCGAGCTGGCGCGGCCTAGCTACGACGCGCTCTGGCAGGTCGCGGCCGGCCTGTACTGCGCGTACGCGGTGGATGCCGTGCCGGAGCCGCTGCCGAGCACCGAGCCGCCCGCGCCGGACACGCTGATCGACCGCGCCGTCGGAACAGGCGACGCGCACGCCATCAAGCTGACCGAGGCATGCCTGCGCCTGTACTCCGAATCGCCCGACCCCCTGCTGCTGCATGCCGCGGCGCGTGCCAGCGAGCTGCTGGGCTAGCCAAGTTCCGTCGATCATGAGCGGCCAGGTACGGCTCTCCGCAGCGAGCCCCGCCGACTGGCGCAGCCAAGATAACCGTCCCCACAGGAGCCGCGGCTCTTGGCACGTGTCGTCGTTGTGGCAGAGCTGACACTCTTAGGGCCCCCGGCGAAGTAGGCCGCAGGTTTCGTGATCGTCAGGTCGGGCCGGGGGGCGCCCGGCACGCGCTCAGCGGCGCCCGCCCGGACGCGGGCGGGCCGCGCGCTGGCTAGCGCGGACGTAAGCCGGCGC
>PMSU01000049.1 GCA_003168255.1 Actinomycetota bacterium | reverse complement strand
ACCCTCGGCGCGCGCCAGCGTCGTGACTGCCGGCGCCAGACGCTGCAGCGCCGACGCGCTCAATTGCTGAACTGAAATCACTTTCAAATAATCGGCCACTGAAAGGCCTCCGCGCTGCCGCGCCGCGCCACCTGCAGCAGATCCGCCCGTGCCAGCCAGCAGCCCTCCCCGGCCTCCGCCGCCAGCCGGTAACCCGCCACCACCCGGCCCGCCGCGGCGGGGCCGGGCAGCGGGCCCGGCTCGACCCGGGCCCCCGGCCACGCCTGCCCAGCGATGTCAGCCACCACCGCGACCGGCACCCGCGCCGGCAGCCACAGCCCCGCGGCCAGCTCTCCCTGGCCGGCATGGATCTCAAAGGCGATCGGCGGCGCCGCCGCCGGCCAGCGGCCCGCGGCGCGGCGGGCCAGGCCGGCCAGCAGATCCCACACCTGCCCGGCCTGCGCCGGATCAAGGGCCCGGGGCGGGATCACCCGCGCCTGCCAGCCGCCCGCCGCCGCCCGCCGGACCGCCACCACGCGGGCGACATGCCATGTCAGCACGCCGGCCAGCAGCACCAGCACCACCACGGGCCCCACCGGCCAGGCGTACTGCTGGACCAGGTGGGCCAGCCGGCCGGGCAGGTGGGTGACCCAGGTCCCGAACGAGCCCACCGGGCACAACGCGTGCACCAGCGGCGAGGACCGCGCCGGGCCACAGCCCGGCGCGGCAGCCAGCGGCGCATGATCATGCGGGGCGGGCCACGGGTGCGATCCGCCCCACCTGGGTCTGAACATGGTGAACATGAACCACCTCCGGGTGAAAACCGGCAGAAACACAAAGCCAGCAATTTCCTGCGCTACGTCGGCGCACGAGCAACAGCGCCTGTCCCGGCGTCGTCCTGAAGGGGAAACTGGCCACAACGGCGCTGGCCGAGCAGAGCAGGGATAACTGCCCTTCATCTGCTAGAAGGGGAATCCAGATCCCCGGAACTTTCCAAGATCACAAAAATGGCGAGCGGGAATTTCTGCCAGGCTCGTCACCCGTGCCCGGCGTAGTCTTGAGGATCAAGGCAGACGGGCTAGCCGGCCGGCCGCCTGCCGGTGGCGGCCGAGGGTTCCAGACGGCCAGCGTGCTGGGCACGCAAACGGGGGAAGGGACATGCGCGCGGTGCCTGCAACTGGCACGCCGCCGGGGTTCTTGCCGGACACCTGGGCGGGCAGCGAGACGGTCCAGCTCGACCGCACCCCGCTGGGCCAGATCAACCAGCTTGCCACCGGCCAGGTCACCTTGACCGTGCCCAGCAGCCTGGCCGGAGACCCCGGGCCGGAAGTGCCGCTAACCATGCTGACCCTGCGGGTGCGGCTGCTGCTGGCCAGCACGCCCAGCCAGGTCCGGGACAGCGCCTGGCGGCATATCGGCCTGATGGCCCGCGCCGAGCGCGGAGAGTGGAACCTGTTCGCCCTGGGCCTGGCCTACCCCGGACTGCGCGCACGCGCCTGGCGGCTCACCGAGGGCATGACCCTAGACCAGACCGCACAGGTGCATTACCGGCTCGCCGGGGACTTCCTGCTCGCCCTGCACCGCCTCGACCTGTCCCGCCCCAACATCGCCGCCCGGCTCATCGGCACCGCCTACGACCAGGCCAGCGGGCGCAAACACCGCGCCGTGCCCGTTACCGCCAGCCACGCTGCCGACGCCGCGGCCACCTCGGCGGCCTGGCCGCAACCCGGCCCGCGCTCAGTCCTGGACCATCTGGTCCGCCAGAGCTGCCACGCCGCGGACGGGGAGCGCCTCACCGCTCTGGGCGCCGAACTGATCGCCCGCACCTACCTGGAGGGGGAGAAGCTCAAAGACGTCGCCGCCAGCTTGAACCTCAGCGAGTCCAGCGCCTCCAAGCACCGCACACGCGCCGCCGCCGCGATCGCCCGCCACCTCGGCCGGGCCAGAACGCCGCGCCATGAGCCAGGTACCTTACGGCACGGGCGTACCGGCGGGCGGTTCGGGCGGCAGCCAGCCGTGCGACCCGACACGCTCGTCTTTCAGCGCCATCGACGCAGCGGCATACAGCTCGCCCATCACCTGCCGCGCCTGCTCGCCGTCATCATAGATTTGCAGGCAATGGCCGGGCAGATCATCAAGGCACACCAGCACCAGGCCGGTGAACGGCAGGAACGGGAACACCAGGCTCCACCCATCGGCAGGCGGCCCATGGACATATATCATCAGCGCCCTGCCCGTCACCGACCCGATCTCGCACCCGACCTCTATCGCCGCTGGGGCCTGCCCCAGCGCGGACGCGGCCTCCGGGGATGACGCCAGCGTGACCTGCACCGCGCTAGAGGCCACATAGTCGCTGCCGATGTTGTGCCTGCCATGCAGGTTGCGGGCAAGTTCCACCGCCAGCCGCTCGGCCATCGCACGCCGACGCCCGGCGGCCTGATCCAGCCGGTCCTGCTGATCCGCGCGTCCCACGCCCCAAGACTCCCACCACCGGGAGTGTTCTCCAAAGGATTCACCAATAACACTGCGTGATCGTTTCAGGGATCCGTGAAACCGGAGGTAACGGCACGACGGTGGGTGGCGGACGCCGTACGCGGCCGGTCAGCTCCTTTGCCCACCAGTCTCGGAGTCGCCCGCCGCCAGACGGCTGGGCCAACGCGCCCGCCGTTGTCCATCCGGGCATCGGCCCAGTCGCTGCCCGGCGGCTATTCCGTGAGCACGTCCCAGGCGAACGAGGCCAGGGTAATAACCACGCCAGCGGCGGCGATGCCCATCATGGCCCAGTCATAGCCGGGGCGCTTGGCCCGATGGGCGGTCGCGGTACCGCCGGGGGCCGCCTGGGCGGGCTGCGGTTCGGGTCGGCGCAGGTCGTCTGAATGGCCGGTGAAGTCGCGGGGCCACATGAACGTGGGCAGGCCCACGAAGTCATCGCCGCGCACCAAGACGGGCAAGCTTCGCTTGTAGCCGACGTGGAAATCGCACGTGCCGAGCAGCCCGCGCACCCGCCACCGGCACGGGCGGTGGCGGAGGGTTTCCACCCGGCACCGGGTGAGCCGAATCACCAGGAGGTAGCAGAGTAGTAACCCGATGATCAGCGCCATGCCGGGCCAGTCGTGCCGCGATGCCAGCAGTCCCGCCAGCACCGTCAGCAGCAGGCCCCAGGCGCGGAACGGGGTCCTGCTGCGGCGTCGTCTGCGTGCCATCGGTCACCCTGCTTGCTGGGCCCAGCCAGCCCCCGGCCCTCCCATGCCCCGCAGCGACCCTTGGAGAGAAGCCCCGGTCAGGGACAACCCCGCACCGGCGCACCTGACCCGGCAGCGTGGGGCCGCACCGGTTATCGAAGCGTGTCGGCACCGTTACAATCTGCCCTCTCTTGAAGCTACGCACTGTGATCGCATGATCGCAAGAGGCCCGGGTCCGCGGATGTGGTTTCTTCCACCTCACTGTGCGACGCGCTGAACTGCATGCGCCTTCGCCTCAAAGGCCACGTCGCCACCACACCCCAATCACACGTCCTGTCGCACGGAAGCCAGACCTTGTTAAGGAGAGCTTGATGGTCGATCCAGTAGTTGAATAACGGTAGCGGCGAGCTTGTTGGCGCGTTCCCTGGACCGGGTGAGGAATATCTCCAGCGCATCCGTGTCGAAACCGTCTAGTCGTCGCAGGTCGGTCACCAGCATCTGGAGCATGAGGACTTGCGTGTTCAGCACGTCACCGGGATCGATGACGGGTTCGGGTCCCAAGCCGAACTTGCCGAGGATCATGGCTTCGGCCAGGCGCGGGTCAATACGGAGCCCGCCGCGCGGCTCATGCACGGACCGGAAGTCGGCCACAAACCGGACGATGTCACCGCTCAGGTCTGCACTGCTGGCAAATCGCTGCTCTAGCGCCTCGTCAAACGCTGCCAGATACAGCAGTGCCTGGCCCTCTTCCCAGAGTACTGGCTCGCTTACCGCCGCTTTGAACTCAGCGAACTCCTCATCGTTGCGTGCGGTCGCGGGCCGCAGAAAGGCGCACAGCGATGCTACCTGCGAGTCCGTTATCGTTAGTGCCGTCATGATCGTGCGCTACTCAGCCGAATGCCTCATCGGCAAGTTTGCGTGCGCTAACCAGTAGTTCCTCGACCCCGCCCTCATCGAGATGCTCGTCGATAATCAACTTTGGCATGAGTAGTACTATCAAATCGTTTTTGGTTTTGCTGCTTATGTCCGCGGCCCGCTCGTCTGTATAGACGGACTGGATGAGGCGTTCGGCCTGGTGAGGGTTCACCTTCTCGGCGATCTGATCGCCGAGGGCGCGTACTTCGCCCACAAATTTGATTACATCATCTGCCGAGGCGCCGCTGAACCTTCGCTCGACCAGTCGCCAGAATACAGCCTTGGCTAGTGGTCCAATACTCTCGCCTGGTTCGAGCTGGTCTAGACGGCGGATGTGCTCCCGCGGGTCACCTGTCAGGAATGGGCGGAGCGCCCAGACCTCATTGTCTGTGACAGCCATGACTTCTTATAGCCTCCCCCTCATCCAGTCCCATGAGCGTGCCAGAGTCGAGTGTGCACCAGAAATCACACGACCAACTATACCTGAATCACGTATTCTTGACACAATAACAGCAGTCGTGGCAGCAGCGACGAACCCTGCGCCAATCGCGTCGGGGACGGCGATGCCCTGATGCGCGGCCTGTTCCCGTATCGATGGTGGGACCTGGACCGAGGGCCTCGCCAGATCCCATGCCAGTGTGCCGCTAGCCTTAAACGAATCTTCTAGATCATCCGTGTGTTCGGCAAGAACATCACGTAGCTTGGCAGCCGCAGATTTCTCTGGATCAGGAAGTTCACCAACTGCTTCGCCGGTCTTAAGAGTCTCACCGACCGGGATGGACTCACCCCCGGGCAAGTATATCTTGTCGTCCTTGATATCGGCGTTCTCGATCACCATCCTCCCGCTGCTGCTCATGTTGAGAATCGCATCGCCGGGCCCAGTCTGCCGTTTCGAGTTCTCGGCGAGGTCTTGCTCTGCTTGCTCCAGTTCTGGGTTATTCTCCCAGACGCGGGTGCCTTCGGCTTGGTCTGCTTCTGCGCTGGACGCGTGTTCGCCTGGATCGACTCGTTCAGCGTCAGCTTCAGCTACAGGCACATCAGTTGCGGACTGAGTCCCATGTCCTGACGTATCGAGGGATTTGCTTGCGTCGGCGGGTTCGGTGACGGCTTCGGTGATGGGCGTCTCGGCGCTGCCGACCGCTGAGATGCTGATGTCATTGGTGACATCGTGCTGGTCGTCAGGGTGCGCGTCGCTGTCAGACTGTTCCAGGTGTTTGCTCTCGCTGATGCTGGAGTCGCCTCGTGCAAGCGCATCCCATGTCAGCTCGCTGAGATCAACGTCTGGCTCGGCGCGTGTTGGTTCGTCGGCTTGATGGTCGGCGGCGTCCGTGGCGTCTGGTGTGTCGACGCCGCCCGTCGCTGCGGGCAACCCTGCGTTTTCTCTAGCGATAGCCGTGTCGGAGTGGGACAGATCGTCAGTTAGGCCAGGACTGAGGTTCTCGCCCAGGTCGGCTGCCGGCTCTGTGGGCTCATCTGCAATTGGCAACCGGTCCTGCGCGGTAAGTGTGTTCTCCTGGTCTGCAGGCGGAGTGTCCGCAGGCTCTTGGTCGCCAAGCGTGGGTTGGCCAGTGCGGTCCGTCGTGGGTTCTGGGCCGGTGGTCCATGGGTCATCCCTGCGCAGGCTGGTGGCGTAGTCGGTGCGGCTGGGCTGCTCGGCGGTCGTAGCATCTGCGGCTTTGTCGGCTGGCCGGCCGTTGTCTCCAGCTTCGGCCGACGACATGGCATCGGCTTTGCCGGTACCGGAATCACGCGATCCGAACCCGTCCGGGTGCTGGGCTGGGGTCTCGACGTCGGATTGCCTGGCGGTAGCTGGTTCGGTGTCCCGGGTGGCTGATGGCTGGGGTTCGGCCGGGGGCGGAGTGTCGGTGGCGGATGCCTGGTGCTGGCTATCGGGCTGGCCCACCTGTTCGTGCCCGGTCGGCTCACCGTCGTGCGACCTGGTGGTGTCGGGGGCTTGGGGAGATTCGCCGCCGGGTGACGCCGTAGTGTCGGCAGACGGGGGTGCCTGGCTGTTGTCGGCGGTGGCCGGGGTGGGCTGGCTGCGGTCGGTGCTGGCGGGCGGGGATTGGGGCTGGATGTCCCAGCCAGAGTTGCGGAGGGTGGCGGCGTATTCGGCGCGGCTGCGGTTGCTGCTGGGTTGGCTGCTGTGGGCGGGGGCAGTCGGCTGTTCGGGCTGAGTGTTGTGTTCGGGGCTGCGGTCGGGCTGGCTGTTGGCGGGCTGGTCGGCGTCGCCGCTGCCGCTGGCGGGGTTGTCGGCGCTCATGCTGGTGCCTGTCCCGGTGCGAGGGTGGCGAGGTAGGTCAGTGGCCAGGGGCAGTCGGTGAAGTAGTCCAGACTGTGGGCCAGCCGCTGGTCGAAGTCGCGATCGCCGCGGCGGGCGCCGAGGGCGTCCTCGATAGCGGAGGGGGCCCGGCTGCCGAAGGCGACGGTCGTCAGGTCGGCCGTGTCGCGGGTGGCGTTCTGGTGCCAGACCTGGACCGTTTCGCGCTGCAAGGCACAGGTGGGCCCGGGGATGCTGCGCTGGTAGGCGGCTTCCCAGTGCGGGGTTTGTGGGTGGCGGGTGGCGGCGGGGTTAGCCTGGCAAGCGAGAGTGAGTTCCTCCAGCACGGGTGCCCACTGGTAGGCCGGGGCAAGCCAGTGCGGCTCCTCAGGGTCGCATTCCCAGCGGTGCTCGTCCAGCCCGGCGTGCATGGCGGTGGTGACGTGGGCGGCCAGCGCGGCCGGGCTGATCTTGGCGGCAATGGCCGGGATGCGGGCGTTGACCGCCGCATCGGTGGCGTGGCCGAGGGCGCAGTCGCGCAGCCGGGCGGGCAGGGCGTCGAGCTGGGCGCGCAGCACGGCGGCGGGGACGGGCATGTGCCAGCCGGTCAGGTGCCCGAGCACCGAGTACTCCGCCCACAGCACGATCGCCGGTGCGTGGGTCAGGGCCTGCTGGGCGGCGCGCATCTGCCGCAGTGTGCACGGCTCATCCTGGCAGTCCGGGCCGCAGGTGGGCGACCGGCGGGCGATCAGCCCGGCGGCGGGGGCGGTGGGAGCGGGGGTGGTGGTTTCGCGGGCGGTGCCATCGGGCAGGCGGGCCAGCAGCGGGTAGTCCATCCCGTCGGTGAAGACCGCGGCTTCGCCGGGGGGGAGGGTGACCAGGTACTGGGACTGGGCGGGGGTGATGTTCATGGTGGCGCCGACGCTGTCGCGGTCATCGGCGGCGGGCAGCCGGTGCACGATCTTGACGGCGGTGTTCTTGATGACGTCGGGGATGAGCTTGGCCGGGATCTGCTCGGCGATGATCAGCCCTTCGCCGTAGGCGCGGACCTCGGCCAGCAGCCCGGCGAACATGTCGACGGCGTGCGCGGCGGCCCCCGTGCGGCCGGTGGGGGCGCGCAGCAGCCGATGGGCTTCCTCGATCACAGTCAGGTGTCTCAGCCTGGGTGGTGTGGGGCCGTCCTCGCGGTGGCGCATCCGCAGGTATTCGGTGAGCTGGATGAGCATGCTGCCCATCAGGAACGCCTTGTCCTGGTCGTCTCCGACGTCTTCGATCTGCAGCACCACGTGGGCGTCCATCAGCGCGGCCAGGCTGAGGGGGTGGCCGCTGCCGAGGAACCGTCCGGTGGTGCCCAGCCGCAGGCTGGAGAGCCGGACCTGGATGAACCCTTGCACGTTGTCGGTGACCTCCCGGCCGTAGCCGACGTCGGCGACCACGGCGGTGGCGGTGTGCTGCAGGTCTTCCAGCGTGGGGTAGGCGGGGGCCAGGCCGGGTGTGGCGGGCTCGCCGAGGGCCAGGTCCCATCCGGCGGTGGTGTAGCAGCGGGTCAGCGCGGCGGCCAGCACCTGCGGGAACGGTTCTTCGGCCTCGAACGCCGCGAGGAACAGGGCGCGGACCAGGTCGGCGTGGGCCTGCAGCGGGAACCGGGTGCCGCCGGGCCCGGCGGCGGGCTCCAGCGGGTTGAGCCCGGCGGGTGCGGTGTCCGGCTCGCCGGGGCTGATCCGGATCACCTGCGTGTTGGGGAGGCGGGTGGCCATGAGCTGGTATTCGGCTTTGGCCGGTTCGATCACCAGCCACGGGATGCCCAGGCGGGTGGCTGATTCGAGCAGGCTGCGGACGGTCTGGGATTTCCCGGCGCCGGTCGCGCCGCATACGAAGGTGTGCCGGTTCAGCGAGGAGGTGGGCAGGATCAGCGGCCCGGCGGGCATCCGGCTGCGGTCCAGCACCACCCCGGCCGGCACCCCACCGGCCCCGTCCTGGCCCGCAGCCCCGGCAGCCGTGGTTTCGGGGGTGACGTCGAAGCCTGGCCGCAGCGTGAAGCGGACGCCGGGCACTTCCCGTGCCGGGGGACGGGCCAGTGCGGCCAGCAGCGCGGTGGAGGCGGTGAACACCGCCGCCGGCACCGGATCCGGATCCTCGCTGATGGCCACGTCGGTCCTGGCGGCATCGGCCAGGGCCTGGTCCAGGCGGGCGCCACTGGCCAGGGGGGTGAGGGCATAGGGCAGGCCGGTCAGGTCGGCCGAGGCGCAGACCAGGCCCGCGACCTGGGCGGCGGCCCGCTCATCGGTGCTGCCGGCCAGCAGCCGAACCTGCCACATGCCGGTGGCGGCGGCTTGACGCAGTTCGGCGTGCCGGCCCTCCAGTCGCCGGGCCGCGATCCGCGACGCCGGGCTGTCATAGCCCTGGGCCATGGCCAGCGCGGCGCTGACCTGGCCGGCCTCGGCCGCCAGCCCGCTGGTGGTGAGCGGGGTGGCCAGCACCAGCCAGGCGAATGGGCCGGGCCAGACCGCCAGCAGCCCGTCATCCAGGCCCGGCCGCTGCTGCCGGGCGCCGGCAAACTGCGGCCCGGCCCCACCTCCGCCCGGTGGCTGCGCTAGGCCGGGCGAGGGTGGCTCGCTGGCCAGCAGCCAGTCGCAGGTGCCGCCGATCACACTCCAGCAGGGGACGTCGGCGAGCGGCCCGGCCAGCCCGCCCGGCCCGGCGGGCTGGCCGCGGGCGCCGGCGGGGAGGGTCAGCAGCACCTGCCCGGCGTCGGTTCCGGCGGCCAGCGCCGTTCCGGCGGCCAGCACGGTGACCGGGCCGCCCGCCGCGGCCCGAGCCCACCCGAACGCCACCGTCCCGCCGGCGTGATAGGCCGAGGTCAGCGCGGCCTGCCGCTGCGCCGCCCCGGTATCGTAGTCGCTGTCGTCTCCGTCGCCGGGCTGGCCTGCGTGCGGCATGGGTGGGCGGGGGATCGCGGTGATCTGCCAGGCTGGCAGGCCCGCCAGCGCCGCCTGTGTCATCGCGTCCACCCCGGTGGCCCTTCCCGTTAGCCGCGTCGACCCGTATGCTCGTGGGCTCGTGCCCGCTGCTAAGGGTAGTGGAGTGGTGACGGGGGAATGAATCCTCCCGGCAGGCTTTCTCCCGCTTCGGTATAGTCCGGCATGACGTGACCGGCGGCCCGGCCGCTGCGGCTCGGGGGCCGCCGCCCGATTACCAGGGGGGTTTGCGTGCGGTGAGCATTCAGCCTGCCGGCCCGCCCGGCCTGCTGGCCCGCCGTGCGCTGCTGTTCACCCCTGGGCCCCGGCTCGGCTGGGTGTACCGGGACCAGCCCGCCCACCTCGAGCCCTTCCCCCAGCCGCCACCCGACGAAGAGGCGATGCGGCAGGCCGCCAGCGACCACGCGGACGCGGCCACCGCCCGGTACGCGCGGGCCCGCCGGTACGCCGGGACTCCCGCGGTGATCGCCGCTGCCGCCGTGCTGGCCGCCGCGGTCTTGCAGGCTGCTATCCACCTGCACGGCACGCTGTCTGGCCACAAGATCACGGTGACCGGCGGCTGGCTGGCCCTGGCCGCCTGCGTCGTGGCGATCGCGGTGACGGTGGCGGTGCGCCGGCACGCCCTGCGCGCTAATCCCCGCCACGCGGACGCCGCGTGGGCGGCCTACCTGCGGGTCCGCAGCCACCTGGGGGTCCCGGCGCTGATCGCGCTGGCCGCGATCCTGGTGGCCGGGGCCGCTACGGCCGGGATGCACGGCAGCGGCGCGTGGGTGGCGATCGTGCTGGCGGTGCTGCTCGCCGCTGGTGGGATCGGCGGCACGATAGCGGCCCGGTCACAGGCGGCCAAGGCGGCCCATCCCGCCCGGCTGGCCGACGGCGGCTACCAGCAGGCGCTGGCGGACTGGCAGCAGCAGGCGCGCGCCTGGGACCAGTCCCACGCCGCCCAGGTGTGGCCCGGCGGCCCGGGTGCCCAAGGGTGGGTGAGCACGGGCGCGGGATCTGGGCGGGCTGATGTGTTCGGCGGCAGCCTGGCCGGCTGGCAGGCGCTGCTGACCACGCACGGCGCCTCGCTGCTGGCCGACCGGCCGCTGCTGGTGGTGGACCTGACCGGCGAGGTCGCCTGCGCCGAACTCGCCCAGACCGCCGCCGCGGCCGGGGTGCCCGCCGCGTCCTGGCTGCTGCCCTCCCAGCTCGCTGAAACCGGCATCCTGGCCACCTTGACCCCGGCCCAGCTCGCGGGCGCTCTGGCCGAGGCCATCCACGCCAGCGGCCCAGGCGGTGAAACAGGCATGGGGCGGGCCGACCGGGCGCTGGACACCCGGGTGCTGGAACAGCTCGCCGAGGCCCTCGGGGAACAGGTGACCCCGGCCCGGCTGGCCGCGGCCACCCGCGCCGCGCTCGGCCACGCCGCACCCGGTGCCAATACGCCGCTCACCCAGGCCGAGCAGGGGCACATCGCCACCGCGTTGTTCCCCGGCGGCTACCGGCGGCAGATCGAGCCGGCGCTGGCCCGGATCGAGGCGTTCTTGACCGACCTGGCCCGCCACGCCGACCCACCCGGCCAGCAGGGCCAGCCCGGCGGCCCGGCGGCCTACCTGACCTGCCTGGCGCTGGAGCCCGCCGCCCGCACCGCCCGCACCGAAGCCCTGGCCGCGCTGATCGTGCAGTGGCTGACCGTGCAGGTCACCGCCAGCCGCGACCCCGCACCGGCCGTGGTCGTGGCCGGTGCCGATGACATCACCCGCGCCCACCTCGAACGCCTCGCTGACGCCTGTGAACGCCGCCGGGTGCCGCTGACCTTGATGTTCCGGCACCTGCGCGATGCCGGGCTGGCGATGCTGGGCGGCGGCACCGCTGGGTTCATGCGGCTGGGCAACCACGCCGAGGCCGAGCAGGCCGCGAATTTCATCGGCCGCCAGCACACCTTCGTGCTGTCCCAGCTCACCGCCGGTCACGGGGGCAGCCGCACCAGCACCGACACCCGCAGCCAGGCCGACACCCGTGGCGACACCATCACCGTCGGGTGGAACACCGGCTGGAACAACACCAGCACCGGCCTGCTGCTCGGCGAGGGCAGCCACGGCCGCTCTGGTGGCAAGAACCGTGCCACCAGCCGGTCGGTTTCCCGTACCTGGAGCGACGCCCAGTCCTGGGCCGACGGCGTCTCCTGGAACAACACTGACACCCGCCAGCGGGTCTATGAGTACACCGTCGAGCCCACGGTGCTGCAGCACCTGCCCGACCAGGCGCTGCTGCTGGTCACCTCCGGTCGCAACGGCCCGGTCCTGCACGCCATCGAATGCGACCCCGCGATCATCACCCTGCCCGGCGCCGCCGCCCCACCGGGCGGCCACGGTCAGCCTCCCGTCGCGGCCAGCGGCATGCCCGGCGGGCACCTCGGTACTACCCCGGCGGGGCCGGGGATCACCTCCGGTGGTCAGCGTCCCACCTGGCCACAGACAACATGGCAACGACCCGACTGGCAGCCAGACCCACGGTCAGGTCCACCGCCGCGGTGGCCACCACCTGGCCAGCGTCCCACCTGGCCACCGTCAGGGCCACGCTCATAGCCCCTCGGTGACGGCCGGGGGCGGGGCGCCGGCCGTGGGGTAGATCAGGGCCAGCCGCCCGGAGATACCTGTTCATCGAGGGCGCGCATCTTGCGCGCGAGCCCGTCCGACGTGGCCGCATGTGCCCACAACAGCGGCAGACCGGGACCGGGTGGCCGGGAGCTGGCCGGGCGGACCGCGGTCCATTCCCGGCCCACGGCCGGCAGCCAGATCGCCCAGGCCGGGTAGTCGGCCAGCAGCGTGGCAGCCTGTTCGGCGTCCGGTCTGCCTTGTGCGAGGCTGCGCCAGTCCAGAGGGTCAGAGCCGGGGCCGGGGTCGAGCATCAGCGTCCTTCCGGGAGCAGGCCGTCGTGGCTGGCTGGATGGATGGTGCAGGCGGTAATGGCGCGGAGGATGGTGGCAAGGAAGATGTGGCCCTGGTGGTTTCTGGTGATGCCGGTTCTGGCCGACAGGGGGCAAATCAGGTGCGGGCCGTTGCCGTGCTCGGCGGCGGGGGCACTGGTCAGCCGTGGCCCGGCCCACCGCCGCCCGTCGGCGGTCATCATGGCCTGGGCTGGGCGTGCGGGCGGGTCTTCTGTGCTGCTCACGCTGCCGGTGCCTGCCCGGGAAGGCCAGCCTGGGACATGGCCTGGGTGATCGTCTCTGCGACGGCGCTGGCGACTTTCGCGGGATCAGTGATCCAGCCGCGGTATTCCGGTTCCCAGGTGATCGTGGCGGCCTCGGGCCAGTAGTCGCGTGCCCAGGTGACGCTGCCGTCGTCGGCCACCCGGACGGCCGCCTCTTCCGCGGTGCCGGGGCTGGTCACCACGATGTCGGCGAGCGCCTCGAAGTAGTCGTCGTCTTCGTAGACTTCCAGGTCCACGTCGAATCCCCGGGCTTGCAGTTCCAGGCCGACGATGCCCTTGAGCGTGATCCCGGGCCGCTCGTATCCGTTTCCCTGGCGTGGAAAGTCTCCCGTGTGGCCGGTCAGCAGCGTGGTAGCCACATCCGCTAGCCGCTTGGGGTCCGCCTGGCCGCCGGCCTGCGGGCAGCACGCCCATTCCACGTCCCCGCAGTCACTGACCGACAGGGTGCACCGCGCGCCCTGGCAGCCGATGGTCAGGCGGCACCCGCCGTGACAGTCCGGCGGGCAGACATCGAAGCCGCTGGCGGTCAGCTCACGGGCCACCAGGCGCATCAGCTCCCCCTGCGGTGCACCTTCACCGGCGCTCCTGTAATCCTGGTCCACGTCAAGCTCCTTCCACCATCTTGCTGAACCGCTGTGATCTTTTGGTCCCGGTTTACGCACCCGTCACGTGTGCGTGCTCGGGGGGCAGAACCGGCGCCACGACCTGACAGGGCAGGCGCCCATCTAGCGACAGAGGAGTGCCCGCCGCCGGGGTGACGCCGGTTCTGCGTCTGGGGGTGGATGCAGTCAGATGGGCTGCCTGGTCCAGTTCGTGCCACGCCGTCTGGAGCATCCGCCGCATCCCGGCCGCAAGCGCTTCGCCGGTAGCGGTGCCCTGTGTGCGCATCTAGATCACTCCAGCGATGGGCGGCAGCTATGCTGTCTGGCAGCACATCTCAAACTCACACCCTCACAACATACACCATGTGAATTACACGGTGTAAGTAGCTGGGAGGTAGTACTTTGCCGGCCCGCCCCAATCGCAGCCCGACGGTGCGCCACAAGCGGCTGACGGCCGAACTCCGCCGCCTGCGGGCCGAGTCCGGGCTGACCCGTGACGACGTGGCCGCCCGCCTGGACTGGCATCCCACCAAGATCACCCGGATCGAGACCGGGCAGTGGACCCGCCTCAATCTCCGTGACGTGCGTGACCTGCTCGACATCTACGGCGGCACCGACGAGTCGCAGCGCGAAGCCCTGCTCCAGCTTGCCCGCGAAGCGCGCCAGCGGGGCTGGTGGCACTCCTACGGTGACGTCTTGCCGAGTGAATACGCGCATTTCATCGGCCTGGAAGCTGAAACCGCGTCCATCCGCAACTACGAGCAGGTGCTCGTACCTGGCCTGCTCCAGACCGACGGCTACACCCGCGCCGTCGTGCAAGCCTTCCGGCCCACCGACACCCCCGAAGACATTGACCGGCGCGCCGCCGTCCGCCACGAGCGGCAGCGCCGGGTCACCGACGAGCGCTCGGTTCAGCTTTCGGCCGTCCTCGGCGAGGGCGTCATCCACCAGCGGGCCGGTGATCCCGAGATCATGCGCGAACAACTCCGGTTTCTCGCCGACGCAGGCGACCTGCCCAATGTCATGGTGCAGGTGCTGCCATACTCCGCGGGCGCACACGGGGCCATGGCCGGCTCGTTTGCGATTCTCGGCTTCCCCCAGCCCATCGACCCCGATGTGGTCTACCTGGAGAACATGTCCTCCGCCTTGTTCCTCGAAGAGCCCGACGAGATCGCCCGCTATGTCCAGGTGTTCGATTACCTGCGCGCCATGGCACTCAGCCCCCACGACAGCGGCGATATGCTCAGAACAGCGGCAGAGGAGTTGCAATGACCATGAATCAACACGAGCGCGGGAGCCCTGAGCCCAGCCTGCCCCGCGCGCACTGGCGCAAGAGCAGGCGCAGCGGCGGCAACGGAAACTGCGTCGAGGTAGCCAGCCTCAGCACCATGCTGGCGGTGCGCGACTCCAAAAACCCGGCCGGCCCTAGCCTGCTGGTAGCGACGGGCGCTTGGCGCAGTTTCCTCGGGTCGGTCAAGACCGGCGCGTACGACCGGTAAGGGCACGGGGTCGCTCAAAGGCTAGGGCCGTCCTCATTGCCTGGGACGTCTGCCCCCTCGGCGTGCTGCTCAGGCGCGCCCTTGATCGCGATCGCCGCGTGGACTTCTGTGAGGTGGCCCTGCGGCGGCTCAAGTCGGCGGGCCGGCTCGGTTTCGTCTGTGCCGGCCGGTGGATGTGCAACCAGTACGGGCGCCAGCTTCGCGAGCTAGTGACCCGCCGGTACAGCATAGACTTGGTGCTGACCATGCACGATTTGGACGCTTTCCACGATCAGGTGTCGGCATACCCGGCCATCACCATCATCAGCCACGCCGCTCAGGGCCCGGCCATCGCCGCGGACACCACCAGCAAATTTGGTGCCCGCCAGGCCCGCGAGTTCACCAAATGGGCGCAGCCAGCCAGCCGCTCATCCAGGAGAGCTCCTGAACAGCGAACTCAATCCTGACGAGCGCTGCGAGCAGGTCGCCGAGGCTGCCGAACAGCCGGTCGGAAACCGCATCCCCGTGCACGACCCGGATCGCACGATACGACAGAAGCGCTGCCAGCACGGCAATGATCACGCCGATGACGGTGAGTACCAGCGACGTCACAGTGCTGAAGCCATCGAACCAGCCGCTTGCATCGACCACGGCAAGAACGTTACGGGCTGCGGCGAGGTCTTCGCGGACGTAGCACTCCGTGTTACCGCTAACATGCGTCGGCTGACGTAACCGGCGGTTCGAGGTGATCGCTTGCCCGCCAGACCGCGATAGAGGGCTGCCACGGTCCCGGGGGTTCTCACTCGCAGCCACGGTGACGATGGCCGCGGCAAGATAGAAGATCACGAGACTGGGCGGACAACGGGCGTCCTTTTAGCGGTTGTGCCCCGGCGTGGCGCTAGGTGCAGATAGCTGCAAGCTGCATACGCTATGTCCTCCTTCTGGTGTCATGTACGGGCTCAGATTTCTATTAGGTGACGGGGATGACGCGGTGATGGTGGCGGTTCTCAGCCTGGCCGTGACGCTGATGCTCGCTGCGGTCAAGGCGGTCTGGCAGCTGCGGTCCCGGGGAAAGCAGAGTCCCGTTGTTCACGTCCGGGCCCGTATGTTCACAGCCCCCGGGGAGTGGCGGGGAGATTCGAAGACAAGGCGGTTCGCCGACCTGCCGCTGGTCGAGGTCGAGGTGAGTAACCGCGGTGGGTGCGACGTATCGGTCGAGGAGTGGCGCTTCGTGTCGCGCGGCGGCGACGTCATCTACCCACCGCCTGCCCGCCGGGACGGTACCAGCCCAGGTAACGACTTCATGCCAAGCTGCCCGGTGCCCTGCGACGCCAGGGCGCACCGCGGCGGCCACCGGTGGTATGTGAGCCTGGACTGGCTGGAAAGCGAGAACGGTCAGCGGTATCGGCAACTGCAGGAGCTGTGGCGGCTCGCTGACCTGCGGCCATGCGTCCGGCTAGGCGGCGAACGCAGGTGGGTCCGGGCGCGGCAGTGGGGCATCGCAGATGAGGATCCCGCAGATGGGGAGCCGCGGAAGACGGACCTGGCTGAATGGCGGTCGCGCTGCGCCACGCGCGGGCGGGAATGGCTGGATTCGTGGCCGGGATGGCATGACTACCGGCGTTGGCGCAAGGAGGTCAGCCGGCCTCACCGGGCCGCCTTGCGCCCAGCACTGATACCAGTCGGTTCCTCCGGCGCGAGACCTCGTTCAGCCCCAGACGCTGGACGTACACACACGCGTGGGGCTAGTAGTCCACATCGCAGATCGGGCGAGCCAAGCCGTCGGCGTGTGCCCCGCTCCGCTCGGTGGTGGTCGCACGGACACTGCCGGGACAGGGATAACCGGTGACGGCTAGCCTACTGTCATCTCGTGACGGAGGGTGGGCGATGGCGGACGCGGACCGGCCAGGCGGAGGTGTGGCGCGTACGCCTGACGGCGAGGGCAGTATCCTTGACCAGGCAATCGCCAAGATCAGCGACGAAGCGTTGCGAGGGCGGATCGCCCGTGAGGTTGAGCTGCTGCGGGGCTCGCGCCGGTTCGGGCTCGTTTTTGACCGCCACCTGCCGGAATCGGTGCGTCTGCCCGCCCACCCGGTTCGCAAGGGCGTCCAGGTCGCACTCCGGGATGAATCCTCGGACGTGACGTGGCGGGTCGCCGGGTTCACGGACAAGACACGGACGACCGCCGTCCTCGATGACGGCACCAAGATCGGCACTGAGCGGCTCGTGGTCGTTCGTGAGTTCGGCGAGCCGGTGTCTCCAGGGCTGCGCACAGCCGAGCGGATTGCTAACGGGCAACCGCACGAGTCCTGGCACATCGTCATCAACGGGGAGAACTACCACGTTCTCCAGGCCCTGCGGACAACTCATCGGGGCAAGATCGATCTGATCTACATCGACCCCCCGTACAACACCGGCAGCGACGCCTGGATCTACAACGACCGCTATGTCGACGCCAACGACCGGTCTCGGTCCTCGAAGTGGCTGTCTTTCCTCGAACGCCGCCTCGACATCGCCAAGACTGTGCTCAAACCGACTGGCGTGATCATCGTGGCGATCGGTGATGACGAACACCATCGTCTCCGGATGATCATGGATCAGGTGTTCGGAGTTGACAACTTCATCAGCGACGTCGTGTGGCAGGGCGGGCGCAAGAACGACTCTCGCTATGTGTCCAACGGTGCCGATTACATGCTTATTTACGCCAAGGACGAGCCGGCGCTATCCGCTGACGGCGTCCGATGGCGCGAGGAAAAGGCTGGCGTACACGAGGTCCTCGCCCAAGGCGCGAAGGTGTGGGCCGAGGCAGGCGGCGACGAGCGCGCGGCAACGGCCGCCATGCGGGCCTGGTTCAAAGCCCAGCCGAAGGACTCTCCCGTGCAAGCGCTGTCACGCAACGTCTGGTTCTTGCCCGACGGCACGTTGTGCCGGGACGCCGACACCCAAAGCCCTAACCGTCGGCCGAATCTCCAGTACGACCTGCTGCACCCTGTGACCGGCAGGCCCTGCCGCATGCACCCCAACGGCTGGCGCTACTCACGCGAGACGATGAACCGGATGATCGTCGAGGGACGCATCATCTTCCGCGAAAGCGAGAACGACGTCGTCAGCTTCAAGCGTCCGCTGGAGGACACCACAGGCAACGTAGTCCAGTCAGTGTTCGAGCGCCTGCGGACGCACGCCGGAAGGCACCTGGAAACGGTTTTGGCGGGCAAGCGCTTCCCCTTCCCCAAGGACCACGAGGTCCTGATGCGATGGATCCGGCTCACCGCGCCACGAGACGCGGTTGTCCTCGACTTCTTTGGCGGCTCTGGAACCACGACGGAAGCAGTGATGCGCCTGAACGAGGAAGACGGCGGCACCCGGCAGTCGATTCTGGTTACGAACAACGAGGTCGGGTCGAAACAGGCGAAGGCGCTGCGCAGGGCTGGTCATCATCCGGGTGATCCGGAGTGGGAAGCGAGGGGGGTCTTCCAGTACGTCACCCGGCCGCGGATCGGCACGATCGTGACGGGGATGCGGCCTGACGGGTCGCACTTCGCCGCGCCGCTGGCTGCCAATGTCGAGATGTTTGACCTGCACTACCTCGACCCGGGCATGGTCCGGCGAGGTAAGGAGTTCGCAGCAATCGCTCCGCTGCTGTGGCTGGAGGCTGGCGCCACCGGGGAACGAATCGACACCGTGCCCGAGTGCGGCTGGGCGTTGGCCGGCAACTACGGTGTCCTCTTCGACATCGACCTGCTGAAACCCTTCGCTGCGGCCGTCACCAGGCGCGCGAAGCAGGGACGGACGCCGGAACTGGTGTTCGTGGTGACGGACTCCCTCACCGAGTTCCAACTCGCCGTGGAACGTCTGCCTGCCGGCATCACGACAGTCCGGCTATTCGAAGACTATTTGACGAGCTACACGGTCAACACGGACGGGAGTGCGCGTTGAGGTTCCGGCTCGAAGAATTCCAGTCCGGTGCCGTCGACGCCCTGGTCTCGCGCATCGGCAAAGCCCGCCGTGACTTCGCCGAGGACGATGAGTGCACAGCGGTTGGCCTGACTGCCCCCACCGGTGCGGGTAAGACCGTCATCGCGACCGCACTACTGGAGCGGCTGTTCTTCGGCGACGGCACGCACGAGCCGGACCCGAACCTGACCGTGCTGTGGGTGACCGACGACAAGTCGCTCAACGCGCAGACGATAAACAAGATCACCGAAGCATCCGAGCGGATCGACGCCTACCGTTTCCGGGTCCTGTCCGACACCGACGAGCCAACGCTAGAGCCAGGCTTCATCTACTTCACCCACATCCAGCAGTTGCAGAAGAACTCGACGCTGCATGCTGTCCGTAACGGCGTCCGGTCCGACCACCGGACGTACGGCGCCTGGGACATGATCGCGAATACTGTGCAGCAGCGTGGCAAAGATTTCGTGGTCGTCGTCGACGAAGCCCATCGAGGTGCGACGTCGGCCGCGGAACGCCGGACGATCGTCAGCACGATCATGAATGGTGGCACCACCAACATCGGCACCCAGCAGCCCGCCGCGCCAGTCGTGCTCGGCATCTCTGCCACCCCTGAGCGGTTCCACACCGCGATGGCTTCCGCAGGCCGCACCCTGCGCAACGTCGAGATCCCCGCCGCCGACGTCCGCGCGTCGGGGCTGCTCAAGGATCGCATCCTGATCAAACACGTCGCCGAGCACCAGTCCGCCGACATGACAATGCTCGGCCTTGCCGTAGCCGACCTGAAAGCCGCCGACGAGGCGTGGCGGGCACATCACGAGGCGACCGGCGACCGGCTGGTAGAACCACTGCTGGTCGTGCAGGTAGAACCAGGCGTCACCAACGCGAAGCTGACCGAGATACTCGCAACGCTCGAATCCAGCTGGGCCAAGTTGTCGGACCTGGCCGTCGCACACGCCTTCGGCGACCCACACGGACCGCTGACGATCGGCGACAAGGCCATCCGGTATCTTGCGCCGGAAGCCATCTCCGGAGACGACATCGCGCGGGTGGTGTTGTTCAAGCAGGCGCTCACCACCGGATGGGACTGCCCGCGCGCCGAGGTGCTGGTGTCCTACGCCAACAAGGACTCCTACACTGAGATCGCACAGCTGATCGGCAGGCTTGTCCGCACCCCGCTGGCTGAACGAGTCAACGGCGGCAGCATTCTCAACGACGTCTCCGCTTACCTGCCCGGGTACCGCAGCGAGCATGTCGCGTCCGTCGTCAAGGCCCTCACCTCGGACGAAGCGGGTGACGTCGAGGTCAGGGTGGTGATCGCCCCAGTCGAATGCCAGCCGAACCCGATCGTCCCCTCAACCACGTTCGAGTTGCTCGACACGATGGCGTCCTACATGCGGCCGGCCGCAGGTTTCCGGTCGGTCACGGCGCAGTTGCTGCGGCTCGCTGCCCTCCTGAACGAGCACGGCATCCTGCCAGGCGCGTCGGCTGCGGCCAGGAAGTGGCTGGTGAATCAGATGAGGGCCGCCGTCGATGTACGCAAGCATGAGGTTGAGGAGATGGAGGCCGACAACCGGGCACTGAAGGTCCGGACTCTTGCGCTCGGGATCGGCGCGACGATCACCGAGGAGTCCTCGGAATCCGAGGTGGTGACGGCGGAGCGGGACATCGACGCGTACTTCAGCCGCGCCAAGCGCGTCCTCCCGGACGCATCGGCGAACTGGTACCACGCCGATCTCTGCAACAACCAGGGCTTCGACGACACCGATGCAATGGTTCGGGTGGCGGCAATGGCGGCACTCGGGTTCAAGGACACGATCGAGCAGCAGGCCGCAGCCCAGATCGAGTCGTGGCGCACCGAGTACGCGGGAACGGTCTCCCGGAAGCCTCGCGCGATTCGTAACGCCATCGAGCCTATGTGGTTTCTCGGCACGGCAGAAATGATCCCGACCACGGTCGCCGCACCCACCACCGTCTCCGCAGCGACACAGAAGGTCGACGGTGACACGACCAAGCCGGTTGACACCTACCCGAAGCACCTGTACGCCATACCCGCCGGGCAGAAGGACGCCGGCAGCTTTCCGGTCGTGACGACCGGTTGGGAGCAGGAAGTCCTCGAAACCGAACTGTCCTCCGACAGCCTTGCCGCGTGGTACCGCAACCCATCCTCAGGCAAGAACTCTCTCGCAATCCCGTACACCTATGGTGGCACGCAGCGCCTGCTGCACCCCGATTTCCTGTTCTTCCACGACGACGGCGACGGCAACATCGCCATCGACATTGTGGACCCGCATCGCCACGACGGGGCTGACACGGCACCGAAGTGGGCTGCCCTCGCCAAGTACGCGACCGATCACCCGGCCAACCTGCGTCGAGTGGCCGCTGTCATCCGGGACTCGAACGGGATCCTGCGTTCACTCGACCTAACCCTGCCCGGCATGGCCGAAACAATGACGGCCGCCACGGATGGAGCGACGATCGAGCTGCTGTTCACTGAACACGGGACGCGATACTGACGTGGTGATCATAGTGTTGGTGAACGAGTTCGATCCGGGCTGAATTTATGGGTTAGTTTTCCTGGTTCGGCTTGCCGACGCCCGCGGTCCCGCCGATCACCGAGATGACGGTCCCGGCCCCGGGATTGTCGACTTCGGCCAGCAGGAGGGTAAGGGCGTCCAGCTCGGCGGTCCGGCCGGCCAGCTGCCGCACCGCACTAGGCAGCTGGCGCGGCACCACCGGCGGTGCCTGATCTGAAGCCCGGAGGCTGACCCGGGCCTGGCGCCTGCCCGGAGAGGCGGGGATGTCCTGGCGCAGCACCCGCTCGTGCGCTTTGGCCAGCTCCGCGCTCGGGCGGACTCCGAGTTCGAGGTCAAGCCGCCTGCTCAGCTGTTGATGCACGCTCAGGGCAGCGGCCTGCTGGCCGGTGCCTGCGAGGGCCACCATCAGGCGGGCGTGTACCCGCTCATCGAGCGGATCGCGCGCCGCGAGTTCCTGGAGCAACGGCAGCACACGGTCGGGATCACCCAATGTTCCCGCGGCGTCGGCGTAGTCCACGATGACGGCGGCTCGCTGCTGCCCGAGACCTAGCACCGCAGGGTGGCCGCGCAGGATTTCGATATCGGCCAGCGGGTCACCTCGCCACAGGGCAAGCGCCCGTTCATACAGGTCACAGGCGGCAGCCGCATCACCGTCTGCCCACGCTGACCTGGCCTTGCGGGCAGCCTGGCCGAAGCCGTACAGGTCAAGTTCGGCTCCGGCCCGCAACCGGTAGCCCGGTCCCGCCGCCTCCAGCACGCAGGCGCGGCGCTGTGCCCGTGACCGGCCAGCGTGCAGAGTCCGCCGCAGCCGCGACACATACGACTGCACCATCGTGACGGCCGAGGCGGGCGGGTGATCACCCCACAGCGCGTCGATGATCGAATCCCGGTGCAGCGTAACGCCATGGTTGACGGCCAGCAGGCCGAGGACAGCACGCTGCCTGCACGGTCCCAGCTTTACCGGGGCACCGTCACGCCACGCCGCCAGCGGTCCCAGCACCTCGAGCTGGACCTCCGCTCCCGGCGCATGCCCCGCCGTTGTGTAGTCTGGCTCGCCGCCGCCCGTCGCCGGTCTGCTCGCTGCCGGTGGATCCGTCGCCCGGGCGCCTGGCAGCCAGGAGGTCAGTGCACGGCGCTGGGCCTCGTTGAGGCAGAGGCTGTCGGCGAGCCGACCCACACCGTCAGGCCGCGGCCGGCGCGTCCGCCCCTGCTCCAGGTCGCGCACCGCTCCTACGCTCACCCCTGCGCGCAGCGCAAGCTGATCCTGCGTCAGTCCCGCGGCACGGCGATATCCGCTGATCAGCGCCCCCAGGCACTGCGCGCGCTGGTCCCCGTCTCGCCCCATCCCCGCTCACCATCCCGGCATGCGCATTGCGTCATCGAGCCGGGCGCGCCGTTGCGGTGTCAGCGAGCCCCGTGGCAGTGGGATGATAAGGCGCGGTATTGGCTAACAAGCAAGACTTTTTTCCAGAAATTTACCTACTTTTCTACTCTGGGGTACGCGGGCTCGGGCGTGAGGCGAGGCGTCATAGCGGCGGCGGCGTCCATTGCTGGTCGGCTGCGCCAGTGCAGGTATCGATGTCCAGCTGAGTGCCGCCGGGACCCGAGTTGGGATCCTCCAGGCACAATCCCGAGGCCGGGTTGAGCAGCGAGCCGTCGGATCTGGCCACCCACTGCTGGGCGTCATCGCCGGTGCAGTTGTAGAGCTGGATGACCGTGCCGGGCTTGGTGCCGTAGCCAAGGACGTCCATGCACATGCTCACGTCCTTGGTCAGCCTGATGTTGCCGCCAGGCTCAACCGTCCAGACCTCCGACGGGTCGGTGCCCTCGCAGCCGTAGATCCTGATCACGTTGCCGTTGCTCGTGCCGCCGTTCTCGTCGTTGAGGCACAGGTTGGGCGAGATTCCGGAGATGACCGGTCCGCTGCTGGACGGCACCACGTAGGGCGGGATCCACTGCTGGTCAGGGGCATCGCTGCAGGTGTCGATCACCAGCTGGGTGCCATTGCCCATGCCGCCTGGGTCCTCCAGGCAGGTGAGGGAATTCACGTTGATCAGCTCGCCGTTGGATTGGGCCTGCCATTCCTGGTTCTCCGCATTAGTGCAGGTATAGAGCTGGATCGGAGTGCCGGGGGCCGTTCCGCGGCCGGTGGCGTCGGCGCATTTCCCGTTGATCTCCAGGGTGCTGTTGGCTTCCAGCGTCCAGTTCTGAGAATCGTCGGCCAGGCAGGCGTATGCCTGGATTTTGGTGCCGTTGGTGCTGGCGTCGCCGGTGTCGTCCACGCACATGTTGTAGACGCCGGCCGACCGGATCGTCCCGCTGAGGCCTCCGGTGGAGACGAGGGACGCGGTACCTTCTGGGCTGCCCAGGCCGGTGGGGCCGTCGTAGCCGTTCCCGCCGGTGCACAGGTAGGCGGGGGT
>PMSU01000062.1 GCA_003168255.1 Actinomycetota bacterium | reverse complement strand
TGGCTGGCTGCCGGCCGTTCGGAAAGTTATATATCGGTTATTCGCAGGCCGGCGTGCGCCTTGTAGCGGCGGTTTATCGAGACCAGGTTCGCGGTTAGGCCCTCCACCTGGCCACAGTTGCGTAGCCGGCCTGCGTAGACGCCGCGCACGCCGGGGATGCGCGCGGCCAGCGCCTGCACCAGGTCGGTGGCCTGGCGGTCGTCGCCGAGCACAAGTACATCCAGGTCAAGCTTGCTGACCTGGGGATCGAGCAGGACCACGGCCGACACGTGGTGGAACGCGCCGACCACCCGGCTGCGGGGCAGCGCGGCGGCGGCCTGCTCGGCAGCGCTCCCCTCCGGCACGGGCAGCCGATGGCAGCCGCGCGCATCGAACCCGAGCGGGTTCACGCAGTCGATGACGATCTTGTCGGCGAGGTCGTCCGCGAGGGCGGCCAGCAACTCCCCGTGGCCGTCCCAGGGCACCGCGACGATGACGATGTCGGCCTGCCTGGCCGCTTCAGCGTTGGCCGCGCCCTCGATGCCGAGTGAGCTGCCGAGCTCGGTGGCGGCCGCGGTGGCGCGTTCGGCCTGCCGCGACCCTATGATCACGCGGTGGCCGGCTATGGCGAACCTGCGGGCCAGGCCGCGGCCCTGGTCGCCGGTGCCGCCGAGGATGGCGATGACCAATGCTGAAAGGTCAGGACCTTCGGGCTGTCCGGATCCTCCGGCGTTCGGGTCAGTCATGTCAGCTTGCACGGACCCATCGTGCCATCGGCCCGGCTGTCATGGCGGAACGGGGCGGATTTGCCCTGATACACCCCCGGCCGACCTGGCGCGGTTACGTGCAGTACAGATGCGGGGTCAGGATTGGTAGGGCACGATGGGCGAGTGGACGCAGATCAGGTGGCGGCGCTGCGGGTGCTGCTCGCTCCTACCGGCTGGCTCGAGCGCACCAGGGCGTTCGCCCGCATGCTGCGCACGAGTACCCGGACGCCGGGAGGGCTGCTGCTCGTGGGCCCGCCCGACGATGAGCCCTGGCACCTCGCCGCGCATCTCGACGAGGAGAGCCGATTCTCCGGCATCCCCGAGCTCGCGCCGACGCTGGTTCGCTGGACACCCGCCCCCGACGCCCCCGAGCACCTGCGGGTCGGGTTGCAGCGGCTCGAGGCGGCTCAGCGCGGCGAAGCCCTCTTCGTCGTCAGCCCAGGGGCGGCGCCCGTGCCGCTACTCGAACGGGTCAGTGACGCGCGCAAGGCGGGCGCCGTGATCCTCGCCCTCGACCAGGGTGATCGCGAGCTGGAGGAGCTGGCGCACGAGTCGCTGACCGTACGGGCCGCGGCGGATCCGATCACCTTCGACGCGGCGCAGCACCTGGTCAGTGCCGCGGCCGGCGAGTCCCGCGGCGGGGCAGACCAGCCGGCCGGGCTACGCGGCCTGCGCAGCCGGCTCGCCAGGCTGCTGGACACCGTCAGCGGCCCGGCGCCGGAATAGCTGCCGCTGCTGGGCCGCTGGGGCCGGGCCTCAGGAGTCGAGGCTGAGCACCATGGTGGGCCGCTCGATGATGTGATCAGCCCGCAGCGGGCGCACCGCGGTGCCGATGGCGAAGAACTCAGTGGTGTGCGAGCCCCAGGTGTGGCTGTGCTGGCGTAGCTGGACGCCGACGATGCCCTCGGCATGCAGCGCCTCGGCTTCTGCCTGCATCCGGCTCATCGCCAGCTCACGCGCGTCGTACAGGGCCTGGGTGAACTGCTCGAGTTCCACGTTCTTGCCGATGTTGCCGAGCATGCCGCCGAGGCGCTGGTGCGCGATGTGGTAGACGCACGAGCCCATCACCATGCCGAGCGGCGCGTAACCCGCCCGGATGAGCGTCCAGAAGTCCTGCCCGGACAGGTCCGAGGTGAACGGCTGATTCTTGTTGTTGCGCCACTGCTTGACACCGCCGCCGCCGGCACCCTCTTCAGCCTTCACCGCCGTGCCTACCGCGACGAATTCGGCGATGTCACTGCCGAACTCCTTCATCTCCACGTCCAGCCGCACGCCCACGATGCCGTCCGCGTGCAGCTCGTCGGCCTCGGCCTCCATCCGGCTCATGGCCAGCTCGCGCGCGTGGTACATGGCCTGGGAGAGAACGTCGAGTTCCTGGTTTTTGCTCCACCGGCCCAACTGGAGGCCTACGTGGTAAATCGAACTGCCGAGCACCAGGCCAAGCGGCCGGAAGCCGACCTCACGGACGAGCAGGAACTCGTTCACAGACAGGTCGGAGGTAAAGATGGCACCGGCCCGTCCCGGCTGCAGCTCGGCCAGACGGCGCATCGCGTCCTGCGGTACGCCTGCGGGCGCGTGCTGCTCCTCGGCCGCACCCAGGTCCGTGCCCTGCTGCTCGGTCATTGCCTCTCCCTCGACCTCATGCTGTGTGCTGTCCTTGTTCTGCCTGTTCTGCCTGTTCTGGTCATGCCGCTCGCCTTTGGTGAACTGGCGCGGCACCGGTCATCGTCCCAGCCGGACCCGGGCAGCCTGCCGGCGCTGCGGGTCTAGCGAGAGGATGGGAAGGCTAGGCGCGACATGCTGCCGCTCCTTGCGGGCGAACCGGGCGATGGCGGTCCCGATGAGCGTTACCTCCACGATGTGGTCCCGGCCGCTCTGCTGGGACGGGCACTCCCGCTCGCGGACCCGCATGTTCATGTCCGCGATCACGACGCCGTCCGCCCCGCGGGCGCGCACGTCCCGCTCAAGCTGGACCCGCGCGTCATGCCGCGCGCTGTTCACCAGCTCGGTGAAGCCGACGACTTCGGCATTCCCGGCTCCCCAGCGGGTCTGGCCGGTGGTCAGCCAGTCGTCGTGCCTGGCACCGATGGAGATCCCGAGCACGAGGCCGGCCGGCGCCCAGCCGGTCATGATCAGCTTGGCGAAGTCCTGCCCGGACAGGTCCGAGGTGAACGGAGTTTTCGGCAGCGGCGCGCCCGGTGCCCTGACCGCGGTGCCGATCGCCTTGAACTCCAGGCCGCCGGCCGGGAAGGCGCCGATGGTAAGCAGAACGCCCACGACTCCATGACCACCCAGCGCGGCGCATTCGGCTGTCATCCGGCCGATCGCCGTTCGGCGCGCCTCGTACATGGTCTCCACCAGAGCACCGAACGAGCCGTAGCCACCCTGGCCCGACACCTGAGTGACGCTCAGGCTA
This sequence comes from Actinomycetota bacterium, assembly GCA_003168255.1. Classification (GTDB taxonomy): domain Bacteria; phylum Actinomycetota; class Actinomycetes; order Streptosporangiales; family Streptosporangiaceae; genus PALSA-505. The sequence goes on along the minus strand of PMSU01000062.1, from coordinate 1,592 downwards.
GGCGTGGCCCATCCGCCGTAGCCTGCCCAGGCACCAGGGCAGCCGTAGCCGCCCGTGTAGCCGACGTTATATACGGCCGCGCCGAGCACCTGGCCGACCGGTTCGAAGCCGACGCTACGGATCGCGGCGAACTCGTCGGTCGTCAGCGCGGATCCCCAGGTGCCGCTGCCGCGGATTTCCGCCATCCGCGCCTCGGCGGCGGCCGGCAGCCCGTACCCGGCCGGTCCGGCGTCCCCGGCCTGCCGGGGACGTGCGGGATTCCGTGGTCGTGCGGGGTTGCCGGGGCGTGCTGGATTCCCGGGCTGTCCGGAGCCCCCGGCCCGCCCGGCTTGCCCGCGATTCCTGGCCTGCCCGGGGTTCCCTGACCTATCTTGGGTCAACGCCCGCCCCTTTCCTGCTGCCAACACCCTACCGGGGATGCCGCAGAAACTCCGGTACCAGCCGTTGCGTGCCGGTCCTGCCCGGGTCAGTCGCCGTCGTCACCGCCGGCCGCATCCCACTCCTCGTTGCGCTGATGCACTGTCTCCAGCGCGTGCGCGGCTTCCTCTTGGCTGGCATACGGCCCGAGCCTGTTCTTGCCGGCACAGCCGTCCTCGGGCTCCACCCTGTTGTGCTTCAGGCAGAACCACCAGCTTTGCTGTGTGTCCATGCCGATTAGAATCTCAGAACATGACCACTGTGCTCCAACCCGGCCGGCTCTCGCCCGTCCGGCAGGTCCCCACCGAGATCCCGCGACCCGAGTACGTCGGCAAGAAACACCCGACGCTCGGCGAATCCGATGTAAAGGATGCTGCGACCATCGAGCGAATGCGGGTGGCCGGCACGCTCGCGGCCCGCGCGCTGGCCGAGGTGGGCCGCCACGTAGTCCCGGGCATCACCACGGACGAGCTGGACCGGATCGGGCATGAGTTCATGTGCGACCGCGGCGCCTACCCGAGCACGCTGGGCTACCGCGGCTACCCCAAGTCGCTGTGCACGTCCCTGAACGAGGTCATCTGCCACGGCATCCCGGATGACACGGTGATCGCCGACGGGGACATAGTGAACGTGGACATCACCGCCTACATCGACGGCGTGCACGGCGACACGAACGCCACGTTCCTGGCCGGCGAGGTGGCCGAGGAGTCCCGGCTTCTCGTGCAGCGCACCCGCGAGGCGATGATGCGCGGCATCGGCGTGGTGGCGCCTGGCCGGGCGCTGAACGTCATCGGCCGGGTGATCGAGTCATACGCCAAGCGGTTTGGCTATGGCGTGGTGCGCGATTTCACCGGCCACGGCATCGGCACCACATTCCACTCGGGACTGGTCGTCCCGCACTTCGACGACCCCGATGCCGACGTCGTGATGGAACCGGGGATGACGTTCACCATCGAGCCGATGCTCACCCTTGGCAGCATCGGCTACGAGATCTGGCCGGACGGCTGGACGGTGGTCACCAGGGACAGGAAGCGGACCGCGCAGTTCGAGCACACCATCCTGGTCACCGACAGCGGCCACGAAATCCTCACGCTCCCGTAGTCCCCGGGTTGCCGGGTGAGGCTCACCGCGGGAGGGCCGGCGACCCGGTCGGTCAGAAGGCGCCGGTGCCGTTG
>PMSU01000040.1 GCA_003168255.1 Actinomycetota bacterium | reverse complement strand
CGCCGATCACCGCGCCGACGGCGTCCACGTCCGCCTGGGTCGAGGTGCGGCCGAGCGAGAATCGCAGCGAGCCGCGGGCCCGAGCCTCGCCAGCGCCCATGGCAAGCAGCACATGACTGGGCTCCGCCACCCCAGCGGTACACGCCGACCCGGTCGAGCAGGCGATCCCCTTGGCGTCGAGCAGCATGAGCATCGCGTCGCCCTCGCAGCCGGGGAAGGAGAAATGTACGTTGCCCGGCAGCCTGCCTGGTCCTGGCGGCGGGCCGTTGAGCACCGCGTCAGGCACGGCGGCCCGTACCTGACTGATCAGGTCGCAGGCCAGCGCGGCGAGCCGGCCAGCCTCGTCCGCCACATTCTTGACGGTCAGCTGGACAGCGACCGCGAAGGCCCGGATGGCCGGGGTATCAAGCGTGCCCGATCTGATGTCGCGCTCCTGGCCGCCGCCGTGCAGCACTGGCACCGGCTCGATGTGGCGGGCGAGCAGCAGCGCCCCCACGCCGACCGGACCGCCGAGCTTGTGGCCGGTGATGCTGAGCGCGTCCGCGCCCGATGCCGCGAAGTCAACGGGCAGCTGGGCGGCGGCTTGCACGGCGTCGCTGTGGAACAGGATCCCGTGCTCGCGGGCCACGGCGGCAAGCTCACTGACCGGCTGCACGGTGCCGACCTCGTTGTTCGCCCACATGACACTGACCAGGGCCACGCTGCCCGGGTCAGTCTCGATGGCCGCGCGCAGCACCTCGGGGCCGAGCAGCCCGGCGCCGTCCACCTGTAGCCAGGTCGCCTCGGCTCCCTCGTGACTGGCCAGCCAGTGCACGCTGTCCAGGACCGCATGATGCTCGATGGCGGTGGCCAGCACCCGGCGGCGCCCGGCATCGGCGGCCTGCCTCGCCCAGTACAGGCCCTTCACCGCCAGGTTGTCGGCCTCGGTGCCCCCGCTGGTGAAGATGACCTCGCTCGGGCGGGCGCCGTAGGCCTCGGCGATCTGCTCGCGCGACTCCTCGACCACGCGACGCGCCCGGCGGCCGGCGTTGTGCAGCGAGGACGGGTTGCCAAGCCTGGCCAGCTCCTCGGACATGGTGTCCATCGCCTCTGGCAGCAGCGGCGTGGTGGCCGCGTGATCCAGATAGGCGATGCGATCCGCTGATGGCTCCGGTGATCCTGCCGCGCCGTCGAGATACCCCATGACGCGCTCAGCCTACCGGGAGCCGCCGGATGTGCCCGGCGGTCACGCCTGGCCGTGCTTGCCGATCTCCTCGACGAGCTGCGGCACCACCTTGAACAGATCCCCGACCACGCCGAAATCGGCAAGCTCGAAGATCGGCGCCTCGGGATCCTTGTTGATCACCATGATCGTCTTGGAGGTCTGCATGCCGGCCCGGTGCTGGATAGCGCCAGAGATGCCGACCGCCATGTACAGCTGGGGCGCGACGTTCTTGCCCGTCTGGCCGACCTGGAACTGATGCGGATACCAGCCCGCGTCGGTCGCGGCACGGGACGCCCCCACGGCGGCGCCCAGCGAGTCAGCCAGCTGCTCGATCAGCTCGAAGTGCTCCGCACTGCCGACTCCCCGGCCGCCGGACACCACGATCGATGCCTCGGTGAGCTCGGGCCGCTCGCCGCGTTCCTGCACCACGCGCTCGGTAACCCTGGCACCCTTGGCCGCATCGCTGAGCTGGACTTCCAGCGGCACGAGCTCCGCGGCGCCCGGCTCCGCCTGCGGGGTGACCGAGTTGGGCCGGACCGCGATGATCGGAGTGCCGGTCTTCACCTTCGACTGCACCACGATGGAGCCGCCGAAGATCGACTGCTCGGCGACCAGGTCGTCGGCTAGCCCCACGGCGTCGGTGATCACCCCGGCGTCAATCTTCACCGCGAGCCGGCCCGCGACCTCTTTGCCCTCCGGGGTACCGGCCAGCAGCACCGCGACCGGGGACTTCTCGGCGATCAGCGCGGCGAGCGCCTCGGCCTTGGGACCGGCCACGTACTCGTCGAACTCCGCGCCGTCGGCGACATACACCTTGACCGCGCCAAACTCCGCTAGCCGGTCCCGGCCCGCCTCGGCGTCTGGTCCAGTCCAGACCACGGCTGGCTCGCCGAACCGGCGAGCCAGCGTCAGCAGCTCGCAGGTAACCTTCTTGACCTCGCCGCCGGTGTGCTCGGCGAATACCAGCACCTCAGCCATGCCTACCTGCTCCTTCTGGTGAACGTATGACTTCCTGCGTGGTGCCGCGCAGCCATGTCCGGCCGCACCCTCAGATGAACTTCTGAGCGGCGAGGAACTCGGCTGCCTTGGCGCCACCGTCGCCCTCGTCCTTGACGATGGTGCCCGCCTGCCTGGGCGGGCGCTGCGCGAAGCTGACCACCTCGGTGTACGCACCGGCGAGGCCGACCTGGGACGGGTCGATTCCCGCCTCGGCCAGGCTCAGCGTCTCGACCGGCTTCTTCTTCGCCGCCATGATCCCCTTGAACGACGGGTAGCGCGGCTCGTTGATCTTCTCGACCACGCTCAGCACGGCGGGCAGCGCCGCCTCCACCTTGTCGTAGCCGTAGTCGGCCTGGCGGTGAATCCTGATGGCCGGCGCGTCGATCTCGACCTTGCTCGCCAGCGAGAGCTGGGGCACGCCCAGCCGCTCGGACAGCATGGCCGCGAGCAGGCCCGTCCTGGCGTCGGTCGACTCGGCGCCGAGGATGACCAGGTCGAACCCGATCCTGGTGAGGACCTGGGCGATGGCATACGAGGTCTGCAGCGCATCGGAGCCGGCCAGGCCGTCGTCCAGCAGGTGCACCGCCTTGTCGCACCCCATCGAAAGCGCCTTGCGGATCGACTCGGCCGCCTTTTGCGGTCCCATCGACAAGATGGTCACCTCGCCGCCATGCGCCTCAGCGATGAGAAGGGCCTCCTCGATGGCGTACTCGTCGAGCTCGTTGATGACTCCGTCCAGGGACTCGCGGTCGAGGGTGGAGTCATCCGGCTTCAGCTTGCGCTCCACTGCGGTGTCCGGGACCTGCTTGACGCAGACGACGATGTTCATGGCCGGTGGCCGACCTCCCTGCATTCTGTTGCTCTCGTCTCGGCGCTCGCGCCGCGATGGCACCTTAAGCCTGTCAAACAGCGCGTCGCTAGCCGGCACCGGGCGGCCTGCTTGCCTGAGCCGTACGGTTTATCCGCGGCTTTTCCCGCGTGCTGACATGTTACCCGTGGGTAGCAAAATGAGCCAGCCTGGCCGGCGGGTGGGCTCGCCGCGGGAGGGCGGGCGATGCCCGGCTGCTGCTGATCGGTGGAATTTGGCTGTTACCGGGGGCACGGCTTGCGGGGTGCGCAGTAGATCGGCGTCGATCTCTGGCGGGGTGACACCGGGAGGGACGCCTGAGGCGGACGGGGCGGGAACTGACTGCCGGGGACGCATGAGGGGATGCGCAGAGGCCAGGGCCAGGCATGAATGCGGCGTTACCTACCACGGGTGGGGGGCTCTGCCACATCCATCGCCCTGTAGGGGTGCGGCTCTGGTGGCGTGAGCCGTTGTCGGCTGGGAACGTGGATGTGACCTAGCCGGGGGCCGGCGGCTGGTCCTACCGCATCCATGCCCCGGGGTCTGCCTGCTGCGCATCCGGCAGGCAGGTCCGGCAGTCACCATCTGTCCCGCCTGTCCTGCTTGTCCCGGGCGGTCCGTGCGGTCTTCGCCAGGCCAGCCGTCAATGCCTGGTTGCTGTCGTTGGGCGAGCAGGAAATCGGCATCGACTGTGACGCCGCGGAAGCGATTCGCCCGAAATGACCCGGATGCGGACCGGGACGACGCCGTTGGGTGCAGCGGACCGGCGGACCCCGCGGCTCACTGCACGAGAGCCGCGCCCCAGGCCGGCGATGTGAATGTGAAATTAGGGCACGTCGTGGAATGAACCGTTTCCTGATCCCGGACGATTGCGCGGTGCCCGCGGACCCGGCTGGCCGGATTACTCCCGTCACACCGGCACCATCGGCCCCGTGAGCCGCGTCTTCGGTAGCGCCGCCGAAGATCGATGTGGCGTTACCTACCACCGGTGGGGGGCTCCGCCACATCGATCTTGGAAACGATGCGGAAGGAGGCGCCTGCGGGCCGCCTTCCCCGGGGCGGGCGCCGGCTGTTCGAGGACTCCAGACGGCGGCGTGCCAGAACCGCCGCGCACGGTGCAGCCCAACCGCCGCCCACCCCAGCAGGCGGCGTCAGCGGAGCCGCAGCCTGCAGGCGGCATGAACACCCCTGTAGACGGGGCCGGCGAACGGCGCTCATCCACCGAACCCGCCACACCTGAGCGTCTTCCCCGAGGACGCATAGGTAACCCAAAGGAGCCAGGGCCTACAACACGTCCTCGCGAGTACTGGTCATGACCCAGTTCTTCTCCCACGTCGCGCCCTCGTCGTAGGAGAACGACTGCTCCCATCGCGCCGAGCCCGGCTCGACGTCGAACCAGTCGTACCGCACTTTCACCGGCGTCCCGGCGATCACGTCGTCGCAGAAGAACTGCCCGTGGCCATCGGTGAACCGGCCCTCCACGGGATTGTCCAGGATGCCGGGCGTCCGGGCGGACATCCACCAGATCCGCCACAGGCCGGTCGCGGGGTCGAACATGCGCACCGTTGCGCCCTCGAACCGCTCCTCCTCGGGTAGCCCGACCGGAACGAACGTGTCGAAGTTGCCCAGCCCGCCCAGTATCGGGCGCATCTCGGTGATCGCTTCGAACTGCACCCAGTCGGTGCATGTCGGGTCGAGTATGTCGGCGATCTTGCGGTTCTGGATGCGCCACCGGCCCATGGCGAAGTCGAAGTCGTGTCGGCCATCTGTCTTCGTGAGTGTCATGAATGAGCCTTTCCGCGTGCGGTTGGACTCAATACTGACGGGCAACCACTGACATCTACTGTCAGTAGACTTCGACGAAATGCGCGCGAAGGGGTCCAGGCCTGGCCGAGCCCGGGCTCAGCGGCCGGCCGACGGCCCAGCGGCAGCCATCGATGCCGTCCGCTCGGCCGCCTCCACCACGTTCGTCAGCAGCATTGCCCTGGTCATCGGCCCGACACCGCCCGGCATCGGCGCGAGCCAGCCGGCCACGTCGGCGACGCCGGGGTCGACATCGCCGACCAGCCCCGCGTCGGTCCTGGTGATACCGACGTCGAGTACCGCCGCGCCTGGTTTGATCATGTCCGCGGTCAGCAGGCCAGGCCGGCCAGCGGCGGCCACGACGATGTCGGCACCCACAGTGTGCGCAGCGAGGTCCTTGGTGCCCGTGTGGCAGAGCGTCACGGTGGCGTTCTCGCTGCGCCTGGTCAGCAGCAGCCCGAGGGAACGGCCCACGGTGATCCCGCGGCCGATCAAGGTCACGTCGGCCCCAGCGATCTGTACGTCGTACCGCCGGATCAGCTCGACAATCCCGCGGGGGGTGCAGGGCAACGGGGCCGCCTCGCCGAGCACCAGCCTGCCGAGATTCAGCGGGTGCAGGCCGTCTGCGTCCTTGGCCGGGTCGATCCTGTTCAGGACCCGCTGCGGATCGAGGCCATCGGGAAGCGGTAGCTGGACGATGTAGCCGGTGCAGGCCGGATCGCCGTTCAGCTCGTCGACCACCGCCTCCACCTGATCCTGGCTGGCGTCGGCAGGCAGATCCCGGCGGATGCTGGTGATCCCCACCTGGGCGCAGTCGCGGTGCTTGCCGTTCACGTAGGCCCGGCTGCCCGGGTCGTCGCCGACCAGGACGGTGCCGAGACCGGGGGTAATGCCGCGGCCCGCAAGGGCGGCGACCCGTCGGGTGAGATCGGCGCGGATATCGGCGGCGACGGCCTTGCCGTCCAGGATGCGTGCGCTCATGGCGAACCAATTGTGCCAGCTGCGACCTCAACCGCCGCCGCGCCGCACTCGCCGATCCCAGCACCTGCTGAAATAATGACTAGCGGGCATTTTCGTAGCCAGTTGGGTCAACTGGCCGATCGCGCAGTGGATGAGGCGGAGATGGGTGCCCAGAATCTGGCCAGGCAGGCCGAACGTCAGGTGGAGTTGCACGGTGACGGCGACTCGCTGTTCTTCGAGGACCAGTGGTTCTCCCGCGTCACCCTGGCCGACCGGGCCTCGCGGTTCGCCGCCGGGCTGATCGGGCTGGGTGTCCGCCCTGGTGACCGGTTGGTCGTGCTGATGGCCAACTGCCCGGAGGTCTTCATCACCTATACGGCGGCGTGGCGTGCCGGGGCCGTGGTGACCCCGCTGATCTTCCTGGTCAGCGAGGACGAGCTGCGGCACGGGCTGACCGACTCGGGAGCGGTCGGCGTGGTGACCACGGCCGAGTTCCTGCCCAAGGTCCGGGCTGCGCTGGACGGCGTGGACGGCGTCCGGTTCGTGGTGGTCGCCGGCGAGGCCGCGGCCGGGCTCGCTGGACCGGTTCCGGTGCTCGGCTTCGCCGAGGTGGCGGCGGCCGAGCCGGGATCGATCGTAGACCGGGCCGATGAAGACCTGGCGGCACTGCTGTACACCGGCGGGACCACGGGCAGGTCCAAGGGCGTACCGCTCACCCACGCCAACCTCTACTGGTGCGGATCGGCCACCCGTGCGGCCTCCTCCGCCAAGGGCCTGACCAGCACGCTGATGCCACTGCCGCTCGCCCACGCCTACGGCTTGCTGGTCACCTGCATCGGCATGCATGAGACCGAGCCGGGCACGACGATACTGATGCGCTGGTTCGACCCGGCGGCCTGGATCGAACTGGCGCAGCGGCACCGGGCTCAGCGCACCACGCTGGTGCCGTCGATGATCCAGATGCTGCTGGCGCAGCCGCTGGAGGAGGCCGACCTGTCCGCGCTCGTCGCGGTGTCGTCCGGGGCGTCCCCGCTGGCCGCGGAGACCAGGCAGGAGTTCGAGGCCCGGGTCCCCGGCGCGATGATCTATGAGGGATACGGCTGCACCGAGTCGGCGGCGATCGTGTCGGCCAGCCCGCTGGGCGCGCGCCGGGTGGGCAGCGTGGGCCTGCCCATCCCCGGCTGCGAGGTGACGATCCAGGACGACACCGGGCGGGTGCTGCGCTCCGGCCAGGACGGCGAAATCTGTGTCCGGTCGCCGGGCGTGCTGTCCGGTTACTGGCACGCGCCGGACGCGACCGCGGCGGCGCTGTCAGATGGCTGGCTGCATACCGGCGACATCGGCCACCTGGATGCCGACGGCTACCTCTACGTGGTGGACAGGAAGAAAGACCTGATCATCCGCGGCGGCTTCAACGTCTACCCACGCGACATCGAAGACGTCCTGCTTACCCACCCGGCCGTGGCCCAGGCCGGGGTGGTGGGGCGCCCCGACACCCGGCTCGGCGAGGAGGTGGTTGCCTTCGCCTCGCTGCGACCCGGCGCGAGCGCCAGCGCCGAGGAACTCATCCAGCACGCCCGGGCACACCTGGCCGCCACCAAGTACCCGCGCGAGATCAAGATCGTGCCCACCATGCCGCTCACCAGCGTCGGCAAGCTAGACCGCAAACGGCTACGCGAATGGCTCCGCGCGGACGGGTGACACGGGCCTGGTCAGGCATCGAACGTGCCGGCCACGGCCTGGCAGTCCGCCGCGGACCCTGATCCGACCTCACATCCGTGCGGTCTGGCACGTTTACTCAGTGTGGAACTAGAGCCGTTCGAGAAGATCGTGGACCGGCACGGGCCGACAGTCCTTCGGGTGTGCTGTGCCGTGCTGGGCCCGGCAGCCGCGCAGGACGCCTGGTCGGAGACCTTTCTCGCCGCACTGCAGGCCTACCCCGGCCTGCGGCCCGGCAGCAATGTCGAAGCCTGGCTGGTGACAATCGCTCACCGCAAGGCCATCGATCATGCGCGGGCGCAGGCCCGGCACGCGATCCCGGCCAGCGACCTGCCAGAACAGCCGAGCCGGGACGGGATCCCCGGGGCTGGCGATCACGACCTGTGGGGGGCGGTCAAGGAGTTGCCGCCCAAGCAGCGGGAGTCCGTGGCCTATCACTACCTGGCCGGACTGCCATACGCCGATGTCGCCGGGATCCTCGGCGGCACCCCGGAAGCGGCGCGGCGGGCCGCTGCGGACGGGATCGCGGCCCTGCGTCAGGCATACCTGAGCCCGCACCGCGCAGCAGAGGAAGAAGGGAAAGCACGATGATGACCCAGCCGCAAGATCTAGCCGCCGCCGAGCTGTTTGGCGGGCTGCCGGAAGTCGGCGAGGAGGCGCTCAGCAGGCTGCACGCCCGGCTGGCCGCCGACGCCGACGCGGCAGGGATCCTTGACGTCGCCTACCGGACCATCGACACCCCGGTCGGCCCGCTGCTGCTCGCGGCGACTGGCAAGGGCCTGATCCGGGTGGCTTACGCCACCGAGAACCACGACCGCGTCCTTGACCAGCTGGCCACCAGGGTCAGCCCCCGCGTGCTGCGCGCGCCGGTCAGGCTGGACCCGGCGGCCCGCGAGATCGAGGAGTACTTCGCCGGTCGCCGGACCCGCTTCGAGCTGCCGCTGGACCTCCGGCTATCCACCGGATTCCGCCGGCTGGTCCTGACCCAGCTGCCCGGCATCGCCTATGGCACGACGGCAAGCTACGCCGCGATGGCGGTCGCCGCGGGCAGTCCCAGGGCAGTCCGGGCGGTCGGCACGGCCTGCGCGACCAATCCGCTGCCGGTGGTCGTGCCCTGCCACCGCGTCGTGCGCAGCGATGGCACCCTCGGCAACTACGTCGGCGGTACGGCAGCCAAGCAGGCCCTGCTGACCCTGGAGGGTGCGTCATGACCGCGGCCACAGCGAGCGGGACGGCTGGCGGCGGGACGGCGGCGGCCGATCCCGCGGTCAGGCTGAACGGATTCGACTGGCAAGCGCTGACCGAGGAAGTGAACGCCTACGGGTGCGCGCAGACCTCGCAGTTGCTCAGCGGCGAGGAGTGCCGGAGCATCTCGGAGCTGTACGAGCAGGAGGAAAAGTTCAGGTCCACGATCGACATGGCTCGTTACCGGTTCGGATCGGGGCAGTACCGGTACTTCGGCAACCCGCTGCCCGGGCTTGTCGCCGGGCTGCGGGCCGCGTTGTACCCGCGGCTGCTGCCGATTGCCCGCGACTGGGCAGCCAAGCTCGGCACGCCCGCTCCATGGCCCGACACGCTCGACGAATGGCTGGCGGAGTGCCACGCGGCAGGGCAGACCAAGCCCACCGCCATCCTGCTGCGCTACCGGGCCGGCGACTGGAATGCCCTGCACCGGGATCTCTATGGTGACCTCGTCTTCCCGCTACAGGTGGTGATCGGCCTGGACGAGCCGGGGACCGATCACATCGGCGGAGAGTTTTTGCTCGTCGAGCAGCGGCCACGGGCACAGTCCCGCGGCACGTCGACGCTGCTGGAACAGGGCCATTGCATGATCTTCACAACGAGGGACCGGCCGGTAGAATCGAGACGTGGCTGGTCGGCGTCTCCGGTTCGGCATGGGGTTAGCACGGTCAGGTCCGGCATCAGACGCACGCTGGGCTTGGTCTTCCACGACGCCGCATGACCGGCCTTCGGCGCCTCCTGAAACACCTGCCCAGGAGATCCTGGAACGCTCACCCAGGAGCTGGCACCTCGGCAATCGTTCGCGATGGCTGCTTATAGTGATCGCTGTGCTGTTCGTGGCTGGCGGTGGCACCGTGCTCGCCGCGGGTACCGGCGGTCGGCACAGCGCAGCGAACCACCACCCCAGGCTGTACGCACAGCTCGGCACCGTACCCTCCGCTCGGCCCGAAATCGCGCCAGCCGTCGAGCTCGGAATCTTGCCCGCTCAGCCCGGAGCCCTGCTCACTCAGCCCGAGAACCTGGCCGCTCAGCCCGGACCCGTGCCCACTCAGCCCGCAACTCTCCCCGCTCAGCCCGGAACTCTCCCCACTCAGCCAGGAACTCTCCCCACTCAGCCCGGAACTCTCCCCACTACCTGCGGTCAGGTCATCGGCCAGGTCACCGCCGGCACCCAGGAGGGCTACCGGGTCGTGCTCGGCGATGTGTCCGTCCCGCCTGCGTACATGGGGAAGACCATCGCGACCGGGAGCCGGCCGTGGCGTTACTGGCAGAAGGCAGGGTTCCAGATCCGTGGCGGCAGCCTGCCGGTCACTATCAGCGTCCCGAAGGACTGGCAGCATCGCGCGGCCATCACCTGGGGAGCCGACGGAATGGTCAGCACGCTGCAAATATCCAGCTGCCCGGCATCGGAACTGTGGAACGACTACGTGGGCGGCTTCTACCTCCGCTCGCCCTCGGCCTGCCTACCGCTCCAGATCCGGGTCGGGCAGCGAACCGCCACGGTCTGGTTCGGCCTCGGCCGCTATTGCGAACCCTCGCTCAGCAATAGCAGCGTTGCACGCCGCTGAAGTAGCCGATATCCACTACAGAAGTACTTTCGTCGCAGAATAAAGGACTTAACGTCGGCGGTAAATCTGCCGGAGCTGGAATGCCGAGCTGGCCGGAGAACTGCTCTTGAAAAGCGGGCCCGACTCGGTGTCGGAGCGGCCGTTATCGTGACCGGCTCAGTGGTAGAAGTGGCGCACGCCGGTGAAGTAGAGGGTGATCCCGGCTTCCTTCGCGGCGGTGACGGACAACTCGTCGCGGATCGACCCGCCGGGCTCCACGACCGCCCGTACGCCCGCCTCGATGAGCACCTCAAGCCCGTCGGGGAACGGGAAGTACGCGTCGCTGGCCGCGACCGAGCCGCGGGCCCGCTCGCCCGCGCGCGTCACCGCGAGCCGGCACGAGTCGACCCGGTTGACCTGGCCCATGCCGATGCCAACGCTGGCGCCCCCCGCGGCGAGCAGGATCGCGTTGGACTTCACCGTGCGGCAGGCCCGCCAGGCGAACCCGAGATCGGCCAGGTCGTCGCCGCTGGCCGGCTCGCCGGCCTTGAGCTGCCAGTTGGCCGGGTCATCACCGGGAGCGTCCACCAGGTCCTGGGACTGGACAAGCATGCCGCCGTCGACCCTGCGCCATTCGGTGAGCCCGGCGGCATCGGCCATCGCGGGCGGCGCCGGGCAGCGCAGCAGCCGCAGATTCTTCCTGGCGGCGAGGATCTGCACGGCCGTGGCGTCGAATTCGGGGGCGACCAGCACCTCGGTGAAGATCGGGGCGATCTGGCTGGCAAGCTCGGCCGTCACGGTGGCGTTCACCGCGATCACGCCGCCGTACGCGGACGCCGGGTCGCACGCGTGCGCTTTGCGGTGCGCGTCCACCAGATCTGAGCCGATCGCGATGCCGCACGGGTTGGAATGCTTGATGATCGCTACGCACGGCTCGGCGAATTCGAAGGCGGCGCGGCGGGCGGCCACGGTGTCCACGTAGTTGTTGTACGACATCTGTTTGCCGTGCAGCTGCTGGGCGCCCGCGACGCCAATGTCGCCGGCCACGCCGCCGCCCGCCGGCAGGTAGAGGGCCGCCCGCTGGTGCGGGTTCTCCCCGTAGCGGAGCACCCCGCGACGGGACCAGAGCGCGCCCATCACGTCAGGCCAGCCCGTTTCGCGCGCCGTCTCGTCGGGGGCGTAGACAGCAGCGAACCAGGACGCAACCGCCGCGTCATAGGCCGCAGTATGCGAGAACGCACGGGCGGCCAGGCGGCGCCGCTGCTGTAGCGTGAACCCGCCGAGCCGCACCGCCTCGAGCACCGCCCCGTACTGCGACGACTCGGTGATGACCGCCACGCTCGCGTGGTTCTTCGCCGCCGCCCGCACCATCGCCGGCCCGCCGATGTCGATCTGCTCCACGCAGTCGCCGGGCTGGGCTCCGGCGGCCACTGTGGCCTCGAACGGGTAAAGATTAGAGATCAGTATTCCGAACGGTGCCACGCCCAGCTCATCGAGTTGACGCCGGTGTTCGGCGAGGTTGACGTCGGCCAGCAGGCCGGCGTGCACGGCGGGATGCAGGGTCTTTACCCGGCCGTCCAGGCACTCGGGAAACCCGGTGAGATCCTCGACCCTGGTGACCGGCAGGCCCGCCGCGGCGATGGCGGCCCCGGTGCTGCCGGTGGAGACGATCTCGATGCCCGCGTCATGCAGGCCGCGGGCCAGCTCGGTCAGGCCGGTCTTGTCGTGCACGCTGATCAGCGCCCGCCTGATCGCAACCCGGTCGCTCTCGGTCGGCTCCGTGCTCTGGCTTGGCCTGACGTTCGCGGTTGGCGTGGTCACCGGCCGAACCTCACTTTCCTGCCGTGGACGGACCACCCTTCGCGGACCATCCGGCCGACGGTCGCCGTCAGCAGTGCCCGTTCGGCTACCTTGATTCGCTCGTGCAGAGACGCTTCGTCGTCGTCATCGCGCACCGGCACGCACTGCTGCGCGATCACCGGTCCTTCGTCCACCCCGGCATCCACCAGGAAGATCGTGCAGCCGGCCACCTTCACCCCGTATTGCAGGGCGTCCCGAACGCCGTGCATGCCGGGGAACGACGGTAGCAGCGCCGGGTGGCTGTTGATGAACCGGCCGCCGAAGGCGGCAAGGAAGGCCGGCCCGACCAGCTTCATGAAGCCGGCTGATATCACCAGGTCAGGCTGGAAGGCGCGACAGGACTCGGTGAGGGCGCGGTCCCAGTGTGTGCGTTCGGAAAAATCCTTGATCCGGTGCGTGAAGGTCGGGATGCCGCCGCCGCGGGCGCGGTCAAACGCGACGCAGCCGTCCCGGTCAGCGCCGACCGCCACCACCCGCGCGCCGTAGGACTCATCCCCGCACGCATCGAGCAGGGCCTGAAGGTTGGTCCCCGCCCCGGAGACGAGCACGACCAGGCGCGATTGCATGGCTGGATGCTATGCGCTCCGCGGGCTTTCCCTCCTGGCAGGCTCTGCTGAGCGGACGATCGGCGTGATCCCCGCAGCGGTCTTCGCGATCCTGCGGCCCTGGTGGCGTTCGCGATATACGATGCGATTGCGCTATTCTCCTAGCGCTGGCCGTCATGGCCTGCGGCGGCCTTGCTGGACCCGGTGATCATCACTCTCGCGGTTATCACGGACTGGCTTCATTCGCGCCAGTTGCAATAACCGCCCGCACATAAGCGCGGCGTGGACGTGGACCGTCTCGGCGCGAATGTTCGCGGTCAGATGCAGCGACCAGCGGTGGATCGACAAGCTGAAGGCGTACGCTCTGATGCCGGTCGCACTTCTGTGGATGGCGGTGGCCGGTGGCCCCATGCGTCTCTACGGCACCGTGACGGCGCCCCGGCAGGGCCGGGTAACCCGCCGGCCGGGAGTGGAGACGCGGACTGCCGTAGACCTGCGAGGGGAGGCGAAGTCCCTGGACACGCGTGTCGCAGCGTGACATGGCAAGCCGCGCTGCGCACGAGCAGCATGGCCGCCATAGGCTCCGTCGTGGACGGTAGCTGCGCGGCAGCGGTAATGTAAGAAAGGAAGAACCTGCTACGGTGGACATAATTGGAGTTGCAATGCGGATTCTAGTGCTTGGCGGCGATGGATTCTGCGGCTGGCCGACATCATTGTATTTGTCGGAGCGTGGTCATGACGTCACTATCATCGACAACCTGAGCCGCAGGAAGATCGACGTCGAGCTTGAAGTCGAGTCGCTCACTCCGATTCGGCCGATTGGTGAGCGTATCCGAGTCTGGCGCGAAGTCGCCAAGCGTGATATTGGCTTTGTGAATCTCGATCTCGCCACCGAGTACGACAGACTGGCAGCGCTGCTGGCAGAGCTCCGGCCAGACGCGATTGTGCATTTCGCTGAGCAGCGTGCGGCTCCGTACTCGATGAGCTCCCCGAAGGCTAAGCGTTACACCGTCGACAATAATGTGCGGGCGACCCACAACCTGCTCACGGCGCTGGTCGCCACCGGCGTTGACGCGGCCGTGGTGCACCTCGGCACGATGGGTGTCTACGGCTATGGCTGGTCCGGCAACGCGCCCATCCCCGAGGGCTACCTGACGGTGAAGGTCCAGACACCGGATGGTGAGCTTGAACGGGAGATCCTGCACCCGGCCAACCCCGGATCGGTGTACCACCTGACCAAGACCCTCGACCAGCTGCTGTTCTCGTTCTACGCCAAGAACGATCGACTGCGGATCACGGACCTGCACCAGGGCATCGTCTGGGGCACCCAGACCGAGCAGACCAGCCGGGACGAGCGGCTGATCAACCGGTTCGATTACGACGGTCAGTACGGCACTGTGCTCAACCGCTTCCTCATGCAGGCTGCCATCGGGCACCCCCTGACAGTGCACGGCAGCGGCGGACAGACGCGAGCATTCATCCATATCCGGGACACTGTCCGGTGCATCGAGATTGCCTTGCAGAACCCGCCGGAGTCCGGGTCCCGGCCGCGTGTCCTCAACCAGATGACCGAGACGCACCGAGTGCTCGACCTGGCCAAGCTGGTCTCTGGCGTGATGGGAGCGGACATCGCGTACCTGCCCAACCCGAGGATCGAAGCTGACGAGAACGACCTCCTCGTTCGCAACGACCAGTTCCTCGCCCTGGGCCTACAGCCGACTACCTTGTCGGAGGGCCTGCTCGAGGAGGGAAGCAAGATCGCTGCCCGGTACCGTCGCCGGGCTGACCCGACTAAGATCGTCGCCCGCGCTGTCTGGCGCGACAGCATGGAAAAGGCGGACGACCTGTTGACTGAGCTGCCGCCGGAATCATAATCCTGGTCCGGCGGGGCGCGTTTGGTTACCGCGGACGCTGGCTTCGGCGCCGGGGCTTTCACCGGTGCCAACCAGCCGCGGGCCCGCCGGTCAGCCGGTGAGCTCGCGGTAGAGCGCGGCCGTCTGGGCCGCGATCGTGGCCCAGTCGAACTCGGCGGCGGCCCGCTTGCGGCCCATCGCACCCATCGCGACGGCCCGGTCCTTGTCGCGCACCAGCGCGTTCAGCGCGTCCGCAAGCGCGGCCGGGTCGTCCGGCGGCACCAGCAGGCCGGTCTGGCCGTCGACGACGACCTCAGGGATGCCGCCCACCCGGGATGCCACAACCGCGGCGCCACACGCCATCGCCTCCAGGTTCACGATGCCGAGCGGCTCGTACACCGACGGGCAGGCGAACACGCTGGCGTGCGAGAGCAGCTGGATGATCTCGCGTTTCGCCAGCATGCCGGAGATCAGCACTACCCCGGACCTGGCCGAGGTGAGCTGCCCGACCAGGCTGTCGACCTCGGCGGCGAGCTCGGGGGTGTCGGCCTGCCCAGCGCAGAGCACCAGCTGAGCGGCGGGATCCAGCCTGGCGGCCGCGCGGAGCAGCACGGGCAGGCCCTTCTGCCTGGCGACCCTGCCGACGAATATGACGTAGGGCCTGCCAGGGTCCACGCCGTGCCTGCGGAGCACGTCGGTGCCGGGGTCCGGCGCGTACTCGCGGGTGTCGATCCCGTTGTGGATCACCCTGACCCGCTCCGGCGGCACGGCCGGATAGGCGGCGAGCACGTCTGCGCGCATGCCGTCGGACACCGCCACCACCGCGGCGGCGGCCTCCACGGCGGTGCGCTCGCACCAGGAGGACAGCGCGTATCCCCCGCCGAGCTGCTCCGCCTTCCACGGCCGCAGCGGCTCCAGGGAGTGCGTGGTGACGACGTGCGGCACCCCGTACAGCAGCGCCGCCAGGTGGCCGGCCAGGTTCGCGTACCAGGTGTGCGAGTGGACGAGGTCTACCCCGCTGACCGCCGCGGTCATCGAGAGGTCGGTGGAGATCGTCCGCAGCGCGGGGTTCGCCCGGTCGAGCAGCTCCCACGGCCGGTGCGCCACCGCCCCGGCCCGGTCCGCGCCCTGGCAGTGCACGGTCAGGTCCACCAGGCCCGCGAGCTCCCTGGCCAGATACTCCACGTGCACGCCTGCCCCGCCGTATACCTCGGGCGGGTACTCCCTGGTCAGCAGTGCCACCTGGAGCTTGCCGCCGGGCCGCGCGCCGCTGGCGGGCCGTGCGCCGCTGGCGGGCCGTGCGCCGCTGGCGGGCCGTGCGCCGCTGGCGGGCCCTGCGGTCACGGGGTAACCAGCTGGCTCTTGCCGACCACGGTCACCCCGCCGTCGGAGACGACGAAGCCGCGTGCCCTGTCATGCTCCTTGTCCACGCCGACTGACACGCCGTCCGGCACCACCACGTTCTTGTCCAAGATGGCGTCCCTGACCACCGCGTGCCGCCCGATGTGGGTGTTGTGCAGCAAGACGGAGCGCTCCACCGTGGCCCAGCTGTCTACCCGGACACCCGGCGAGAGCACCGACTCGCGGACCAGGCTGCCGGACACGATCACGCCGTTGCTGACCACGCTGTTGATCGCCCGGCCGACCCGGTCGCCGTCGTCATGGACAAATTTCGCCGGCGGCTGCGACGGCACCTGGGTGAGGATCGGCCATTCGCTGTTGTAAAGGTTGAAGACCGGATGGATAGCGCACAGGTCCATGTGCGCCTCGAAATAGGAGTCCAGGGTCCCGACGTCGCGCCAGTATCCGGCGTCGCGTTCGCTGGCACCTGGCACGTCGTTATCGCGAAAGTCGTAGACCTGCGCGGCCCGCTGGCTGACCAGCATCGGGATAATGTCGGCGCCCATGTCGTGCCTGCTCGTGGTGTCCACGGCGTCCTTGCGCAGCGAGTCAACCAGGACATCAGAGGTGAAGAGGTAGTTGCCCATCGAGGCGAACGCCTGGTCGGGCCGGCCGGGCAGCGCAGGCGGGTCGGCCGGCTTCTCGAGAAACGCCTCGATCGACTTGCCGTCCGCGCCAGTCTGGATCACGCCGAACGCCGTCGCTTCAGCCCGCGGTACGGGGATGGCCGCGACGGTCACGCCCGCTCCCGACGCCACGTGCTGTTCGATCATCTGCTGCGGGTCCATCCGGTAGACGTGATCGGCACCGAAGACGATCACCAGGTCGGGGCGCTCGTCGTAGATCAGGTTGAGCGACTGGTGGATCGCGTCCGCCGAGCCGGTGAACCAGTGCGGGCCCAGCCGCTGCTGCGCCGGGACCGGCGTCACGTAGTTGCCGAGCAGGCCGCTCATCCGCCAGGTCGTGGTGATGTGCCGGTCCAGGCNNCGGGCTTGGCCCGGTCGTCGGTGAGCGGCGCCAGCCGCGTTCCCGCGCCGCCTGCCAGCACGATGCCGAGGACTCGTTTCTGCGCCACCTCGCACCTCCTCCTATGGGACGGTGGACGGCCATCACGTATCAGTGTGATGCCCCGGCCGCCTTTGCGGTACAGCTCAGCGGTAATGCGATACGCGGCAGGCGTCATCGGCAGGGACGCCGGGCAACCTTGCGTTCTCGTTATTCGTCTCTGGCTGGCAACGGATTACACGGGCAGGCTTGATGAGAGGAGGCGGTCGGGTCGGCCGAGCTGCTCGGCTGCTCGGNNGTAGCCCCCCACCGGTGGGGGGCTACGCCACATCGATCTTCGGCGGCGCTACGGAAGACGCGGCTCACGGGGTCGATGGTGCTGGTGTGACGGGAGCAGTCCGGCCGGCCGGGTCCGCGGGCACCGCACGATCATCCGGGACCAGGAAACGACGGTTTATGCCACGACGTGTCCTTAACCCTCGTCGCGGGGGTAGGTAACTGCGGCGGATCGACAGGGACGGGGAACGGCGTGGCAGGGTCCGGCAGGACTGGGTCGGGTTGTTCGTCTGCCCAGGGATTGATGTAGATCCGGTGTCCGCCGATGTCGTCGGCGATGTCGTTCCCGGCCGGCGCCGCGGCGACGTCGCTTCCGGCCGCCGGCACTGCGGCGACCCGGGCCCGCCTGCGGCGGATCAGCAGCCAGTTCGCGATTCCCGCGCTGATGGCGGCGGCCACTCCTAGCTCGAGGGTGGCAACGAGGGCGATCTGCCACCCGGAGGGGCCGACCGTGGCCAGTCGCCCGGTGCCGAGCGGGCCGCCGGAGAACACCGCGAGCGCGCCCAGCACGCAGCCGCTCACGCAGCCGCAGGCGAATCCCCACAGCGGGGCGCCCTCGATGGTCGGGCTCGGTGCCGTCCGGACGGTGAGCAGCCCGCCGAAGGCCCCGGCCAGGTACGGCGTGGCAAGCATGGCGAGCGAAGCTAGCCCCGGGCCCCCGGCATGCGGTCCCGGCGGCGCCGCGGGCAGCGCGGCAAGCATCGGGAACATCGGCAGCGGGCCGATCACCGAACCCGTCGGCGCCACGACGGTCCCGACGCCGAAGGCGAACCCGGGCCCGATCATGTACGCCATCGCCCAGACGACCGCGTTGGGCAGGTAGGCAAGCCCGGCGAGCAGCAGCAGCGCAGCGCCGACCGGGCCTGGTGACAGCTCATCGCTGGCCAGCCTGAACTCGCCGGCGTGGATGACCAGTGACACGCCGGCCAGCAGCGCCCCCATCCCGGTGAGAACGGCAAGCGAGCCGGTGGCGCCGACGACCAGGCAGCGGGCCCGGTCAGGAAGCAGCGCGATCAGCCGCCCCCAGGGGGCGAGCGCGCGGGCTCCGCCGAGCCCGCCTGCGGCGAACGCGAGCAGGAACCCGGCTCCGGCCGCCTGGGCCGCCGACGGCGCGGACAGCGCGGTCCGGCTGGCTATGGCGAGCGCGCCCGCGAGCAGTCCGTACGGGAGCGAAAGCGCCAGGGCGGCGTAACCAACATGACGCAGCCTCTCCACCCGCCCGGTGCGCACCACCCACCGGCCCGACTGCCACAGCAGCACGCCGGGCAGCAGCACCAGGCCAAGCGGGAGCAGGCCGACGTGGCCGGTGCCGCGCAGGTCGAACCCCACATGGTGGCCGACCAGCCACAGCTGGATGGCGGTGCGCAGAACGCCAGGGAGCCCGGCGCCAACGCTGGCGTGCGGCGCCGCGATCCAGCCGATCGCGGCGAGCAGGGTCAGCGCGGCGAGCCCGGCTCCGGCCGCCGCGCAGGCGGCGATCAGGCCGGCGACGGCAAGCGGCCGCGGCGTCTGCTTTGCTGGCGGTGACTCAGGGCCGGCGGCACCGCTGCGGCCGCGCGCCCGCAGCGGACGCAGGCTGGAAACGGTCACAAGACACCATCCTTGCGCCGGGTAGCCGCACCACCGGGTAGGCGCGCCGGGCGGAACGGCAGGCGGAACGGCAGGCGCGCCGTGGGCTGGTTAGCGGCTGCCCGCCGCGGGCTGGTTAGCGGCAGCGCACCACGTCGCGGGCTGGTTAGCGGCTGCGCACCACGTCGCGGACCAGGCGGGCGGTTTCGCTCGGCGTCCTGCCGACCCGCACCCCGGCCTTCTCCAGTGCTTCCTTCTTGGCCTGGGCGGTGCCGGAGGAACCCGAGACGATGGCGCCCGCGTGCCCCATCGTCTTGCCCTCCGGCGCGGTGAAGCCTGCCACGTAGGCGACCACGGGCTTGCTGACCCGGCGCTCGATGAAGGCGGCAGCACGTTCCTCCGCATCGCCGCCGATCTCGCCGATCATGACGATCGCGTCGGTTTCGTCGTCGGCCTGGAAGGCCTCGAGGCAGTCGATGTGCGTGGTGCCGATCACCGGATCGCCGCCGATCCCGACCGCGGTGGAGAAGCCGATGTCACGCAGTTCGTACATCATCTGGTAGGTCAGCGTGCCCGACTTTGACACCAGCCCGATCCGGCCCTCGCTGGTGATGTCGGCCGGGATGATGCCCGCGTTGGACTTGCCGGGCGAGGCGACCCCGGGGCAGTTCGGGCCGATGATCCGGGTGGTGTTCCCGGCCGCGCACGCGGTCGCCCAGAACGCCGCGGTGTCGTGCACCGGCACGCCCTCGGTGATCACGATGACAAGCGGGATCCTGGCCTCGATCGCCTCGATTACCGCGTCCTTGGTGCCGGACGCGGGAACGAACACCACCGACACATCGGCGCCGGTCGCCGACATGGTCTCCGCGACCGTGCCGAACACCGGGACCGCCGCCTCGCCAAGGTCCACATTCTGACCCGCCTTGCGCGGGTTCGTGCCGCCGACCACCTTGGCGCCCGCGGCCAGCATCCGGCGGCCGTGCTTGCGGCCCTCAGAGCCGGTGATGCCCTGGATCAGGATCCGGCTCTCGCCGGACAGGAAGATCGCCATCTCATGCTCCCGTTCCGGCGGGTGAGCCGGCCGCGGCCAGCTCGGCGGCCCGCCGCGCGGCGTCGTCCATCGTGGCGACCTGCTCGACCACGTCTATCCCGGCCTCGTCAAGGATGCGCCGCCCCTCGGCGGCGTTGTTCCCGTCCAGCCGCACCACGATCGGATGCCGCACCGGTTCGCCGCGACCGCCCAGCATGCCGATCGCCGACACGATGCCGTTCGCCACCGCGTCGCACGAGGTGATGCCGCCGAACACGTTGACCATAACGCTGCGCACGGCCGGGTCGGACAGCACGATCTCCAGGCCGTCCGCCATCACCTCGGCCGATGCACCGCCGCCGATGTCGAGGAAGTTGGCCGGCCGCATGCCGCCGAACTGCTCGCCCGCGTAGGCCACCACGTCCAGCGTGGACATGACCAGCCCGGCACCGTTTCCGATGATGCCGACCTCGCCGTCGAGCTTGACGTAGTTGAGGTGCCTGGCCCGGGCACGCGTCTCGATCGGGTCGGTGCCCTCGGTGTCGGCGAACCGGGTCCAGTCGTGCCGGTAGGCGGCGTTGTCGTCCAGCGTCACCTTGCCATCCAGCGCGAGCACCCGGCCGTCGGGCGTGAGAACCAGCGGGTTCACCTCGACCAAGGTGGCATCCTCGCCGACGAAGACGTCCCATAGCTTGCGGGCCAGCGCAGCCGCGCCGTCGGCAGCCTCACCGGGCAGCCGGCCGGCCGCGACGATCTCCGCCGCCTTGGCCGCGTCCACGCCTACCAGCGGGTCGATCGGGATCCTGGCTATGGCGCCCGGATTGCTGTGGGCGACCTCCTCGATCTCCACTCCGCCCTCCACCGAGCAGATGGCCAGGAAGGTGCGCTCGGCCCGGTCGAGCAGGAACGACAGGTAGTACTCGGCAGCGATGTCGCTAGCTTCCGTCACCAGGACCTTGTGCACGATGTGGCCCTTGATGTCCAGGCCGAGGATCTGCTCGGCAGCGGCCTGCGCCTCATCTGGTCCTGCGGCCAGCTTGACCCCGCCGGCCTTGCCCCGGCCGCCGGTTTTCACCTGCGCCTTGACCACGACCCGGGGCGAGTTGGCCGCGGCCAACTCGGCCGCCACCTCGCGGGCGCCGGCCGCGTCGTAGGCGACCCGGCCGGGTGTCACCGGCACGCCGTACTCCGCGAACAGCTCCTTCGCCTGATGCTCGAACAGGTCCACTCGGCTCCGTCCCCATCCTCTCGGCTCGATTCCCGCTGGCAGCCTAGCCGCGGTCGCCCGCGGGGCTGGCCCCGGGTGCGCTGTGATCCTTAGCGGGGCCGAACGATGCGCGCACCCAGTCCGCGATCTGCTGGGTGGACGCTCCGGGCGTGAAGATCTTTGCGACGCCCAGCCGCTCCAGCTCAGCGATGTCGTCGTCCGGGATGATGCCGCCGCCGAAGACCGTGATATCGGCCGCGTCGCGCTCGGCAAGCAGCTCCAGTACCCGCGCGAACAGCGTCATGTGCGCGCCGGACAGGATCGACAGGCCGATCGCGTCCGCATCTTCTTGCAGCGCGGCCGCCACGATCTGCTCGGGCGTCTGGTGCAGGCCGGTGTAGATGACCTCCACTCCGGCATCGCGAAGCGCCCTGGCCACCACCTTCGCGCCGCGGTCGTGACCGTCAAGCCCGGCCTTCGCGATGATCACCCGGATGCTGCCCATGGCTTCCTCCCGGAATGCCGCCTGCCTCGTCGACCGGCAGCGTAACCGCTACGGCGGTGCTACAGCTTCTCAAGGGGGGCGTAACGCAGCACCAGGTGCTTGACGCCGTAGTCCCCGCCGAAGTCGATCTTTGCCTCGGCGCGGTCGCCGCCAGCCCCATCCACCATAATGACCGTGCCGAGTCCGAATTTGTCATGGTTCACCATGTCGCCGGGCGCGAGCGCGGGCACCGGCCGGTTGCCGGGCGAACTGATCCCGGGTCGCTGGGCGGTGCGCTCCATGGCCGGCGGCGCGGCCGCCGCCTCGTCCCGCCGCCATTCGATGAGCTGCCCGGGGATCTCGCTAAGGAACCGCGAGGCCCGGTGGAACTCCGGCCGGCCCCACCAGCTCCTGGCCACCGCGCGGGTCAGGTAGAGCCGCTGCTCCGCCCGGGTGATCCCGACATAAGCGAGCCGCCGTTCCTCTTCGAGTTCCTTCTCATCGGACACCGAGCGCTGGTGCGGGAACACGTTCTCCTCCAGGCCGGTGAGGAAAACGACGGGGAACTCAAGCCCCTTCGCTGTGTGCAGGGTCATCAGCGTGACCAGCCCGCCGTGCTCCTCGCCCTCGGGGATCTCATCGGCATCGGCCACCAGGGAGACGCGCTGGAGGAACTGCTCGAGCGTGCCATCAGGCTGCGCGGTGTCGAACTCCCTGGCCACAGAGACAAGCTCGTTGAGATTCTCGATCCTGCTCTCGTCCTGGAGGTCATCGGAGGCCTTCAGCTCGTCGATATACCCGGTCCGGTCGAGCACCATCTCGGCGAGCTCGGCGATCGGGCCAGCAGCCGCCGCGCGGAACGACGAGATCAGCGCGTTGAACTCGGCGATCGACCTGGCCGAGCGGGTGGCCAGGTCCGGCACATCTGCGACCCTCGCGATCGCGGTCGGCAGGGAGATCCGCTGCCGCCGGGCATAGACCGAGACGCTTTCCAGCGCCCGGTCGCCGATCCCCCGCTTGGGCACGTTCAGGATGCGCCGAAGCGACAGCTCGTCGTCGGCATTGGCGATCAGCCGCAGGTAGGCGAGCAGATCCCGCACCTCGCGTCGCTCGTAGAACCGGACCCCGCCGACCACCCGGTAGGGCAGCCCCACCCGGATGAAGATCTCCTCGAAGACACGGGACTGGGCGTTCGTCCGGTAGAAAACCGCTACCTGGCCCGGTGTCGCTTTGCCCTCGTCGCTGAGCTTGTCGACCTCCTCGGCCACGAACGCGGCCTCGTCGTGCTCGCTATCGGCGACATATCCGACCAGCGGCGGCCCGCTGCCCTGGTCAGACCAGAGGTTCTTGGGCTTACGGCTCGGATTCCTCGCCACGACGGCGTTGGCCGCGGCCAGGATATTTTGGGTGGACCGGTAGTTCTGCTCGAGCAGGATCACCCGCGCGTCCGGGAAGTCCCGCTCGAACTCGGTGATGTTGCGGATGGTCGCGCCGCGAAATGCATAGATGGACTGGTCGGCGTCACCCACCACGCAGAGCTCGGCAGTGGGCACGGCGGGCATGTCCCCGGCGCTGCCCTCGACTAGCTCCCTGACCAGTACGTACTGGGCGTGGTTGGTGTCCTGGTACTCGTCCACCAGCACGTGCCTGAACCTGCGCCGGTACTCGTCTGCGACATCGGGAAAGGCCTGCAACAGGCAGACCGTCACCATGATCAGGTCATCGAAGTCCATCGCCCCGGACGCGGTCAGCCTGCGCTGGTACTCCGAGTACGCCTCGGCCAGTGCCTTGCCCCGGTACCCGTCCGCGGTGGACGCGAAGCTCTCGAAATCGATCAGCTCGTTCTTGAGGTTGGAGACCTGGGAGAGCAACGCCTTGGGCGGGTGGTACTTGGGGTCAAGATCCAGCTCGCGGCAGACCAGCGTCATCAGCCGCTGCGAATCGGCCTGGTCATAGATGGAGAACGCCGACGGGTAGCCGAGCCGCTTCGCCTCCCGGCGCAGGATTCGCACGCAGGCCGCGTGGAAGGTCATCACCCACATGGCCCGGGACCGGGGCCCGGTGAGCGCGGCCACCCGGGCGGCCATCTCGCCGGCCGCCTTGTTGGTGAAGGTGATCGCGAGGATCTCGCTGGGCGCCACGTGCCGTTCTTCGAGCAGGTAGGCGATCCGGTGCGTGAGCACGCGCGTCTTGCCTGATCCCGCACCCGCCACGATGAGCAGCGGACCGCCCTGATGCATCACGGCGGCGCGCTGCTGCGGATTGAGTCCCTCGAGTAGGGCATCGGTCGCGGTGAGCGTCACGTGCCCAAGCGTAGGCGCTGCCGGCGACACAAACCCGACGAAGCCGATGAGCGGGGTCGCGGGATCCGGCGGCTGGGGCAGGCGGGGGCGGTGGGGCCAGGAACGGAGGGAATTTCGCTCAGGTGGAGGGTGTCTGATCGGGGTCGGGCACCAGGGTGGGGGTGGACCTGTTCAGCGTCTGCCCCTTGAAGAAGGCTGGCTGGACGATGCGCAGGTAGACGAAGAAGATGACCCCGGCGAGCGCGGACAGGAACGCGATCACGAAGACGCCGCCCACCTGCCAGTGCGGGTAGAACGGCATCTTGAAGGTCGTGTAGCTGTTCTCTGTGGCGACGTCCCAGTCCTGCCACAGGCTCCAGCCGCCGGCGAAGTAGAGGATCAGGCCGCCGAGGCCCGGCAGGATGCCCCGCATCCACAGGTTGCGGGTACTGCTGGTCAGCGTCGCGCGGTAGTACCAGACGCAGGTGAACGCGGTGAGCCCGTAGTAGAAGGCGATCCAGATGCCGCAGCAGGTGACCGCGTCACTGATGACACTGCCATGCGACAGGTAGTTCATCGGCACGTACAGGGCGATCGAGACGAGGCCCATCAGGACAGTCGACACGGTCGGGGTCAGATAGCGGGGGTGCATCTTCGCGAACGAGCGGGGCAGCGCCTTGTACACGGCCATGGCCAGGGTGGTGCGGGCCGTCGGCAGGATCGTGGTCTGCGTGGACGCGGCGGCCGAGGAGAGCACCATGAGGAGCAGCAAGCGGGACAGGACCGAGCCGAAGCCTGAGGTACCGAAGATGGCGCCGCCCAGGATGGAGAGCACGTCGCCGGTATTGGCCGAGTTCCCCAGGCCGATGCCGCTGCCGCCGATCCCGGCGAACGACTGCACGGACGTGGTCACCAGCAGGTAGATGACCAGCAGCAGCACCGTGGAGATGATCGCGGACCGGCCGGGGGTCCGGTTGCGATCGGCCGTTTCCTCGTTGACGGAAACCGCGGTGTCCCAGCCCCAGTAGATGAACAGGAACAGGACCAGGCCGGTGATGAACGGCGAGAAGCTGCCGTGGAAGGGATTGAACCATGCCGCGCTCACCGCGATCGAGCTGGCCGGGTGATGCCCGGTGCCGACCCTCACCAGCGCGGTCACGGAGAGAATCGCCAGCATCACGAGCTCGATGGACAGCAGGATCTTCTGGAAGTTCGCCGAGATCTCGATGCCCACGTAGCAGATGGCGGTCATCGCGATGATCCAGAGCACGCCGACCAGTAGCACCCAGCCGCTGGCCGCGTCCGATCCGATGCCCTTGGCGTCGAACAGCAGGAACACGTACTGGCCGGCCACCTGGGCGAGGCTGGCCATGACCAGGATGTCGGCCGCCACGATCCCCCAGCCGCCGGCCCAGCCCGTCTTGGGGCCGAACGCCCGGGTGGCCCAGGTGAAAGTGGTGCCGCAGTCCGGGTCGGCCTTGTTCAGCTCGCTGTAGCCGATGGACGCGAACAGCATCGGGACGAAGGCCACGATGCACACGATCGGTGCCTGCAAGCCGATCGCCGCGACCACGAAGCCCAGCGTCGCGGCGAGGCTGTAGGCGGGAGCGACCGACGCGGTCGCGATGACGACGGAGGAGATCAGCCCGAGCGCCCCCGTTTTGAGGCCCTTGTCCGTCTGCTGCTCGACGGGCTCGATGAGATGCTCCGCAGCGGTCATGCCGTCACCCCTCGGTCTCCCGGCTGGAACTATCCAGGTGCGACGGTTCTAGCACCGATTAGTCCTCCTTGCAAAGGTTTCCGCAGTAACATCTCGATGTCAACGCTGGATTTCGTATCAAAGGGCGTTAGTATCCACGACATGCGCATCCTCCTCGTCGGCGCCGGCGGCGTGGGCTCGGCGATCGCCGGGATCGCCGCCCGCCGCGACTTCGCCGATCTCGTCATCGCCGACTATGACCTGGCCAGGGCGCAGCGCGCGGCCGCGGGGAAGTCCACCGCGATCAGGCTGGACGCCCGTGACCAGGCGGCCGTGGCGGCCGCCATCGAGGCGCACCACTGCGATGTACTGATGAACGCCACCGACCCGCGCTTCGTGCTGCCACTGTTTAGCGCGGCACTCGCCGCCGGGGTGCACTACCTGGACATGGCGATGTCGCTGTCGGCGCCGGACGCCGATGAGCCATACCGCAGGTGCGGGGTCAAGCTGGGCGACGAGCAGTTCGCCGCTGCCGGTCGGTGGGAGCAGGCCGGCAAGCTGGCACTCGTCGGCATGGGGGTGGAGCCCGGCCTGTCGGACGTGTTCGCCCGCTACGCCGCCGACCGGCTGTTCAGCAAGATCGACGAGATCGGCGTGCGGGACGGCGCGAACCTGGTGGTGGCAGGCTACGACTTCGCGCCTACCTTCTCCATCTGGACCACGATCGAGGAGTGCCTGAACCCGCCGGTCATCTGGGAACGGGACAGGGGCTGGTTCACCACCGAGCCGTTCAGCGAGCCGGAGACCTTCACCTTCCCGGCCGGGATCGGACGCGTCGAGTGCGTCAACGTGGAGCACGAGGAGGTGCTGCTCATGCCGCGCTGGGTGGACGCCGACCGGGTCACGTTCAAGTACGGGCTCGGCAGTGAGTTCATCGGCGTCCTGCAAACCCTGCACAAGCTCGGGCTCGACTCCACCAGCCCGGTGCGGGCCGGCGAAGTCACCGTCTCGCCGCGCGATGTGGTCGCGGCCTGCCTGCCCGACCCGGCGACGCTGGGCGATCGGATGAGCGGGCTCACCTGCGCGGGCACCTGGGTGACCGGAACGGGGACCGACGGCGCGCCGCGCGAGGTGTACCTGCACCACGTGGTCGACAACGCCTGGTCGATGGCCGAGTACGGCTCGCAGGCCGTGGTCTGGCAGACCGCGGTCAACCCGGTCGTGGCGCTCGAGCTGATCGACTCGGGTGCCTGGTCCGGCGCGGGCGTGCTCGGCCCGGAGGCGCTGCCCGCCGATCCGTTCCTCGAGCTGCTGGCCGACTACGGTTCGCCGTGGGCGTGCGAGGAAAGAACTCCGGCAGCCCGATAAAAGCCTTTTTTCTACCGAACGGAGGAAGCGTGGCCAGGGACCTGCATAACTTCATCGCCGGGCGGGCGGCCGAAGCCGCCAGCGACCACCGGTCCGACCTGGTGAATCCCAGCACGGGAGAGGTCTTCGCCACGGCACCCGTCTCCGGCAGCGCGGATGTCGATGCCGCTTTCAGCGCGGCGTCGGACGCCTTCGATGGCTGGCGGGACGCCACGCCCGCCGAGCGCAGCCTTGCCCTGCTGCGAATCGCGGACGCGATCGAGGCCAGGGCGGAGGAACTCGTCACGGCCGAGAGCGAGAATACGGGGAAACCGTTCGGACTCACAATGTCTGAGGAAATCCCGCCGATGGTCGATCAAATCCGGTTCTTCGCCGGGGCGGCACGGATGCTGGAGGGCCGGGCAGCGGCCGAGTACATGACCGGCTTCACGTCGTTCGTCCGGCGCGAGCCTGTCGGTATCTGCGCGGCCGTGACGCCGTGGAATTATCCCATGATGATGGCCTTGTGGAAGTGGGCGCCCGCGCTCGCGGCCGGCAACACGATGGTGCTCAAACCGTCGGACACCACGCCGGTTACCGCGGTGCTGATGGCCGAGATAATGAGCGAGTTCCTGCCGCCCGGGGTGTTCAACGTGGTGTGCGGCGACCGGGACACGGGCCGCGCCGTCGTTTCGCACCCGGCGCCCGCGATGGTCTCCATCACCGGCAGCGTCCGGGCCGGCAAGGAGGTGGCCGCCGCGGCCGCCGCCGATCTGAAGCGGGTCCACCTCGAACTGGGCGGCAAGGCACCGGTCGTGGTATTCGACGACGCCGACGTGGCGAAGGCCGCCGAGGCGATCGCGGTAGCCGGGTACTTCAATGCCGGGCAGGACTGCACCGCGGCAACCCGGGTGCTCGCCGCGCCGGGCATCCATGACGACTTCGTCGACGCGCTGGCCGCCCAGGCCCGCGGCCAGACCGTGGGCGGGCCGGACGTTAGCGACGCTGACTTCGGCCCGCTCAACAACCCCGATCAGCTGGCCAGGGTCGCCGGGTTCATCGACCGGCTGCCGGAGCACGCCGAGGTGCGGGCCGGCGGGCACCGGATCGGCGGCCGCGGCTACTTCTACGAGGCGAGCGTGGTCAGCGACGTCCGGCAGGGCGACGAGATCGTCCGCGACGAGGTGTTCGGCCCGGTCATCACCGTGCAGCGGTTCAGCGACGAGGATGAGGCGGTGCGCTGGGCCAATGGCACCGACTACGGGCTGGCATCCAGCGTCTGGACCCGCGACCACGGGCGGGCCATGCGGATGGCCAGGCGGCTCGACTTCGGCTGCGTGTGGATCAACACGCACATCCCGATCGTGGCCGAGATGCCGCACGGCGGGTTCAAGCGGTCCGGCTACGGCAAGGACCTCTCCATGTACGGATTCGAGGACTACACCCGGGTCAAGCACGTGATGAGCTCGCTGGAGTAGCCAGTCCGGCACCGCCGGCGACATCAGGTCGCCCGGCGCATGGCTCATTCATCTAATGGTGGGTATATTGAACCTGCTAATCTTGAGCGCGGTCATTAACATCCGTGAACGTTAAGCGAACGGCAGGATAACGCGGAAAGTCGGCGACCGGGAAATAATTGCCTAGCGTAGTCGATCATTAACGCGCTGGCAGCATATGCTCCGGAAAACTCGAGCGGCGGCTGGAAAAGCCGTCGCTTGCGACCGTGATCTGCAAACTCTTCATTGTCTGGATTCCGCGCGTTAAGCAAAACATCAGCAATCCGCCTGCCACCGTTCTCTAGTCGCCGAGCAAGCCGGCCGTAAGGCTTGGCAGCGTCGGCCGTCGGCCGATCGGCGCGGGAAAGCGCATGTCGCTACCCGCAGTCGTCTCGATGAGGAGGACGTAAAAGAATGCGCCTGCTTAGCAAGCTCATGGCCGGCTCCGCGGCCGCGGCCACGCTGGTCGCGCTGGCCGCGGGCCCCGCGCTTGCGGACCCGCCGACCGGGACCACCCCCAAGGCAACCGACGTCGTGGGTGTCGGGTCGGACACCATCGAGTTCCTGGTCGACCAGTTCTCGCATGACTACGACAACACCCAGTCCGGCGCGAAGCTCTACAGCTGGGACGCCACCAACCCCTCGACCGGCGCCATGGGCGACCCGATCGTCACGAAGTCAGGCTGCGCTTCCATCGCGCGCCCGGACGGCTCGTCCGCGGGCATCACCCAGCTGGATGCCAACACGGCGGACGGAAGCAACTTCTGCGTCGATTACGCGCGCTCCTCGCGCGGCCGCGCTGCCACCGACCCGCCGTACGCGGCAGGCGGCATCGCGTTTGACGCGCTGGCCGGGGACGCGGTCACCTATGCCACCAGGAACTCCGCCAGCGGCGGCACCAACGCCCCGGTAACCCTGACCACTGGCCAGCTGAAGAACATCTTCCTCTGCAAGACGACCAACTGGGACAAGGTGGGCGGCCAGAGCGGCACGATCCTGCCGTTCCTGCCGCAGGTAGGGTCCGGTACCAGGGCGTTCTTCCTGACGGCGCTCGGCGGCGGCGTCACCCCCATCACCCCCGGCTCCTGCGTGAACAGCACGGTGCAGGAAAACGAGGGCATCGACTCGCAGCTGGACAGCCCGGATGCGATCGTGCCTTTCTCGGTGGGCAAGTACATCGCCGAGGTCTACCACTCCGCCGCCTGCCTCAACTCCGCCTGTACTCCCAACGGCAGCGGCCAGGTCTGCACCCCGACCGGCAAGCAGAACCTGTTCGGCTGCGACGAGGCCGGCGTGCTCGGCCTTGACAAGATCAACAAGAGCGATCCGGCCACACCGTGGCCGCTGCCCGCCCCGCCATCGAACAAGCCGAAGATCAACCCCAAGTTCTCGGCGTTGTTCCAGCGCACCGTGTACATCGTGGTCCGCTACGACGCATCGACCGCTGACCACATCCCGGCCTACCTGGAGAAGTTCTTCGCGGCCAAGAACGCAAGCACGCCGGGCTGGATGTGCAAGAACGCGAAGGCCACGACAGACATCAAGGACTACGGGTTCCTCCCCACGCCGCTCTGCGGAAGCACCTCCTAACCACAGGTAACGACTACTGCTAGATCCGCAGTGGGCGCCGGCAGCCGAGGCTGCCGGCGCCCACTCGTTTCCCCCTGTCCGGCCGTGACCCGACAGTGGCGGAAGCGGCCGCGCGTGACGTGGCGGATTCGCGGGTGGTGCTGGTGATGACACCGAGGCCCGCCGGGCAGCGGTTAGTTTTGTCCGCATGACGGGTGGCTTACGCGCATTATTGCCCAGATTTAGGTGGTTCTGTCTTCTTTACCTTTTCGCCCGGAAATGTATGCTTCTCGCAGAGCGGGGGAGAGCCGGTAAAGGCCTGGCTGCTTCGGCCGGCCGGCTGTCTGCCGATCGGCGCGGGGCAGCGCATCGCTCCCCTCGCGCTAGTCGTCTCTTGAGGAGGACGTAAGAATGCGCCTGTTCACCAAGCTCCTAGCCGGCTCCGCGGCCGCGGCCACGATGGTCGCGCTGGCCGCGGGTCCCGCACTTGCGGATCCGCCGACCGGGGTCACCCCCAAGGCGACTGACATCGTGGGCGTCGGGTCAGACACCAGCGAGTTCCTGTTCGACCAGTTCGCACACGACTACGACAACACCCAGTCCGGCGCGAAGCTCTACAGCTGGGACGCCACCAACCCGTCGACCGGCGCCGCCGGCGACCCGATCGTCACGAAGTCAGGCTGCGCGTCCATCGCGCGCCCGGACGGCGGGAACGCGGGAATCACCGCGCTCGAGGCCAACACGGCGGACGGAAGCAACTTCTGCATCGACTACGCGCGGTCCGCACGTGGCCGCGCTGCCACCGACCCGCCGTACGCGGCCGGCGGCATCGCGTTCGTCGCGACGGCCGGTGACGCGGTTACCTGGGCCACCAGGGACGCCGCCAGCGGCGGCACCAACGCCCCGACTAACCTGTCCCCCACCCAGCTGAAGAACATCTACCTCTGCAACACCACCAACTGGGACAAGGTGGGTGGCAAGAATGGCAAAATCCTGCCGTTCCTGCCGGTGACCGGGTCTGGCATCCGTACGGTCTTCCTCACCGCGCTCGGCGGGGGCACGACAGCCATCACACCCGGCGCCTGCGTGAACAGCACGGTGCAGCAGAACGAGGGCATCGACCCGCAGCTGAACAGCCCGGACGCGGTCGTGCCTTTCTCGGTAGCCAAGTACATCGCCCAGGTGTACCACTCCGCCGCCTGCACCAACTCCGCCTGTACCCCGGTCAGCGGCCAGATCTGCACCCCGACCGGCAAGCAGAACCTGTTCGGCTGCAACGAGTCCGGCGTGCTCGGACTTAACAAGATCAGCAACAGCGAGCCGGCGCTGCCGTGGCCGCTGCCCGCCCCGCCGTCGAGTAAGCCGAAGATCAACTCCAATTTCACGGCGTTGTTCCAGAGCCCGATCTACACGGTGGTCCGCTTCGATGCCTCGACGGCTGATCACATCCCGGCCTACCTGGAGAAGTTCTTCTCCGCCAAGTCCTTCAGCACGCCGGGCTGGGTGTGCAAGAACGCCAAGGCCACGACGGACATGAAGAACTACGGGTTCCTTCCCTCGCCGCTCTGCGGAGCCACCAACTAACCACATCGCCCAATAGGTAGTGCACTGCTTGCGGCACCGGGCGGCTTGTCCGCCCGGTGCCGCCGCCACCAATCGTCATGGTGGCCAGGGCAGTACCTGGGCACCACGACGCCGGGTGTTCGGACTTATGGAACTCAACGAGGCAAACCCGACTAATTCTTCCTTAATTGTTCATTGGCAGTTACGCTCGACGTCACAAGCATCAAAGACGATCGGATTGCAGGGGATCAGGTCGGCAGCGCGGGACGAGGGAGGCGGGGACAGATCGTCATGGGTGCAGAGCTGCTGTCTTCACCTTCCCCAGCCGCGTCCGGCGACGTGCCGCGCCGGATCTACGCCCGGTCCTCGGCGGGCGACAAGGTGTTCCGCGGGGTCCTGCGCGGCGCGGGAATGGCCGTCATGGCGATCCTGGGGCTGATCCTGGCGTTCCTGGCGCTGCGCGGGTGGAGCGCGTTCAGGGCTACCGGCCTCTCGTTCTTCACCACTCAGTCCTGGTTCATCAGCACCAACAAGTTCGGCATCGCCGCGATCTTGCCGGACGGCATCCTCATCGCGCTGATCGCGATGATCATCGCGGTTCCGGTCGCGATCGCCACCGCGCTCTACATCTCGGAGTACGCGCCGCCAGTCCTGCGCCGCGCGCTTACCTCGCTGATCGACCTGATGGCGGCCGTGCCCAGCATCGTCTGGGCGATGTGGGGGCTCTTCTTCCTGGAGCCGCGGATCCTCGGGATCAGCAGCTGGCTGGCTCGGCATCTGGGTTTCATCCCGTTCCTGCACAGCGTCCTGCCACTCACCACGCCCTCATTCACGACCTCGGCCTTCATCGCCGGCGTGGTGATATCGCTGATGGTCATTCCCATCGTCACCTCGCTGTCGCGCGAGGTTTTCTCGCAGGCGCCACAGGCAGAGCGCGAGGCCGCTTACGCGCTCGGGTCGACGCGCTGGGCGATGGTGCGCACGGTCGTCCTGCCTTTCGGCCGGGCCGGCGTCATCGGCTCGAGCATGCTCGGGATGGGCCGCGCGCTCGGCGAGACAATCGTCGTTACCTTCATCCTCTCGCCGATATACGTATTCAATTTCCATGTTCTTAATACCGGCGGAAACTCCATACCATTCATGATCGCGCTGAACTTCTCCAACGGCCCGAAGACGGTGTCCGCCCTGATGGCAGCGGGCCTCGTGCTCTTCGCGCTCACCCTGCTCGTCAACGTCATCGGCTCCATGGTGACCAGCAGGTCACGTTCTGGCCTCATCACGGTCAACTGATGGCACGTTCGCCGGGCAAGGAGGACCAGGGATGACGACGGACGCGCAGGCGCTCCGCAGCACCGCCGTCCCCGCGGAACGGCGCGTCCGGATCCGCCAGGTCAGCGGGGCTGGCGCGATGACCCTGGGCGGCGCGGCGGGCGGCGCGCTCGCCCTTACCTGGCTGCTCTACGAGCGCATCCTGGCGGCCAGCGGCGTGCTCGGCTTCTGGCTGAGCTGGTACGTGATCTTCCTGCTGATGTACGCGGCGATGGCGGCGATGCAGTGGGACAAGCTCGCCGTGCGGGACCGGGTCGCATCGGTCGCGCTGGCCGGCGCCGGAGTGCTGACCTGCGCGATCGTCTTCGACCAGGTCGGCTTCTCGCTGGCGCGCGGCCTAGCCGCGGTCACGCACGTCAGTTTTTTCACCCACACGCTGGCCAACGCCGGGCCGCTCAGCCCGATGGCCGACGGCGGAGTGCTGGGCGCGATGGTGGGCACACTCGAGGAGATCGGCCTCGCGACCCTCTTCTCCGTGCCGCTCGGCATCACTGCCGCGATTTTCCTCGTCGAGGTGGGGGGCGCCTGGGCGCGCCCGGTGCGCACCCTCGTGGAGGCCATGACCGCGCTGCCCGACATCATCGCCGGCCTGTTCGTCCTCGCCTTTGCCATCCTCACCCTCGGACTGCAACACTGCGCCCTGGCGGCGTCGCTGGCGCTCGCGGTGACGATGATGCCGATCGTCGCCAGGGGGTCCGAGACGGTGATCAGGCTCGTCCCTGGCATGCTGCGGGAGGCGTCCTATGCCCTTGGCTCAAGCCAGTGGCGCACGGTATGGAACGTCGTCCTGCCGACCGCCAGGTCGGGACTGTCCACGGCGGTAGTGCTCGGCATGGCCCGCGGCATCGGGGAAACCGCTCCCGTGCTGCTTACCGCCGGCTACATCAAAGGGCTGAACTTCAACCCGGTGAACGGCTGGCAGACCAGCCTCCCGATGCTCATCTTCAACGAGCGCCAGCAACCTGACGCCAATGATCTGGCTCGTGCCTTCGGCGCGGGCTTCACCCTCCTGCTGCTGGTGCTGGTGCTATTCACCATCGCACGGCTGCTCGGCGGCAATAAGCCCGGCGAGCTGAGCCGCAGGAGCCGCCGCCGTATCGCCAGAGAGACGGTGCGCCGATGAACAGCCAACCGGCCGGCGGCCCCGGCCGCGGCACTGCGCCTCGCAGGCAGTCCGGTTCAACCTCGCACGGAGGAATTCTCATGCGTCACCCAGCCGCGCATAACGCGCGATGGCTGCTACGAGCCACGACGCTCGCGGGCGCCGTCGGCATGGTTCTCGCGCAGTCATTGATGCCGGCGGTAGCGCTCGCCCTGCCCGCACCGGCGGTGGCAACCGGGAATGCGGCCAGGCACGCGGCCCCGACGTCGGCCGTGACGGTTACCGGGCCGCACATGTACGACCCCAAGACCAGGAAGCCGTTCCCCACGGCGAGCAAGGTGACGGTGAACCAGAGCACCGACCTGGTCAATCAGATGGTGCAGGTGTCCTGGACGGGCTTCACCCCGAGCGTACTCAATGGCGCCCCCGGCTACACGGCCACTAGTACCGACTACCCGGTAATGGTCGCCGAGTGCGCGGGAGCCGCGCCGACCAGCCTGACTCCGTGCTATGGGGCACTCAATGGCGGATCTGACCTGAATCTCGGCCCCTACGGGCCGTATACCTCCGTGTACGCAACGACCACCAAGCTGGGAACCGGCGCAATATCCATCCAGATACAAACCGCCGTCGAGAATCAGGGCCTGGGCTGCGATCCTGAGCATGAGTGCTCGCTGGTCATATTTCCCCTCCAAGGCGGGGACTATCTCGCGACCCACCCCAAGTGCACTGACCATTCGTACGACCAGGACTATGGCCTCGCCACAGCCGCGGAGGACCTCGCCGAGTATGCCGGTGCATGCTCATGGCCGAGCCGGATCGTCGTGCCGATACACTTCGCGCCCACTCCCGACGGCTGCCCGTTCCGTAATCCAGACTTCTCCGTAATAGGTTCCCCGATGCTGCTGCGGGCCGTGACGTCCTGGCAGACGGGGACGTGCACGGGCCCGCGGGCGCTGAGCATCTCGGCCGACACGGAGACCAACGAGCCCGAGGCCCGTACGGACTTCCTCGCGGGCCTGAACGACATCGCGCTGACCACCGTGCCTGCCTCCGGACCTGGCGTTCACCCCTACACCTACGCCCCGGTGGCCATCTCGGCGACGGCGCTCGCCTACTGGGTGGATGACACGAAGACGCAACAGCCGTACACGGACCTGAAGCTCGATCCCCGGCTGCTGGCCAAGCTCCTCACCACGTCCTACACCCAGACCTACGGATGCACGAAGCAGCCGCCTACGTCATTTGGCTGCGACAGCGCCGTGGACCACAATCCCGCGACCATCTTCAACGACCCTGAGTTCAAGCAGCTCAACCCGGGCGTGAACGCAGGCGGGCTCTATCAATTCCAGACGCCCACGGTTGAGTCCGGCGGCAGTGACATGACTCAGGTGGTCACAAGCTGGATCGCCGCCAACCCCGACGCGGCTTCGTTCATGACCGGCCAGTACGACCAGTGGGGGATGCACGTCAATACCAATTACCTCGGCACCCAGTACCCGACTAATACCTTCCTCTCACTGGACCCCTTCAAGGTCATGTCAGACCTGTACAGCCCCGTGTTCCCGGCGTCTAAGGTGGCCACCTACCAGGTCGACAACTGGGATCCGGGCACCAGCTGGATTCCGACTAACACGATCCCGCCCACCTACCCTGCCCAGCCGGTGGAGCCGCCGGGCACCCGGGCTCTTTTCGCGGTACTGGACGAGGCAGACGCGGCGGCCTTCGACCTTCCCTCCTTCGCGATCCTCAATCACGCGGGAAAGTACGTGACCCCGACGACGGCGTCGATGCTGGCCGCGGTCAACGACATGACCGTCAATCCGGACGGCATCACCAGGTCCATCAACCAGGCCTCCACCGACCCGGCGGAATATCCGCTGACCATGGTGGTGTACGCGATGGTGCCCACCGGCGGTATATCCAAGGCAAAGGCGGCGAAGATCGCCCAGTTCCTCGACTACGTAGCCGGCCCCGGCCAGGTCACCGGAACCTCGCCTGGCCAGCTGCCGGTGGGTTATGTGCCGCTGACCGCCAGCCTGCGGGCGCAGACACGGAAAGCCGCCTATGAGGTGCTGCACCAGACCGGCGCCCCTAAGTCCGGCCACCACGGCACGACAAGCACAGGCTCGTCGCCGACAAGTTCTAGCAGCAGCCCGAGCACGGGCAAGGGCTCATCTACCCCGACATCGCCTGGCCCGTCTGACCACAGCAAGGCCAACGCGGCCTTCAGCAGCCCTGACTCGGCCGGATTCGGCCGGCTTGTGCTGCCCATCCTGTTGATCATCGGCGCACTGCTGGCGCTAGCGGGACCCTCCGCGGTCGTGCTAGGCCGTCCCGGCGCGCGGGCCGCCCTGGTCGCCGGCTGGCGCCGCGTCCTGACTCTCCGCCGTCTGCCATCCCTCCGAGGGAGGAAGTAGTGAGTTCCCGTTCAGGCCTGCTAGGCCACCTACATCGGCCGGCCCCAGGCCGCCGCCCCGCCGGGAGCAGGCGACGAACCAGGATCGCCATCGTGGCACTGCTCTGCCCGCTCGGGCTGATCATGCCGCGGCCTGCCTTTGCCGGTACCTACACGACCATCGATGGCTCTGGCTCGTCGTGGGCCTCGGTCGCCCTTTACCAGTGGGCGGACGATGTTCGCCCGCAGGGCATCGTCGTCAACTACAACCCCGACGGATCCGCGGAGGGCCGTCAGGACTACATGCAGGGCGGCTCGGTCGACTTCGCAGGCTCGGACCCGCCGTTCCGCAACGGCCAGGACAAGCTGGCGGGCACCGGCGCGGAGGTGTCCCCCTGGGGCTATTCCTATATCCCCGACACGGCCGGCGGCACCGCGTTCATGTACCACCTGACCGTGGCCGGCCACCTGATCCGCAACCTGCGGCTGTCCGGCTTGACCCTCATGAAGATCTTCACTGGCACGATCACGAACTGGGATAACCCGGAGATCACTCACGACTACGGGGCGCAGCTCCCGAACGAGCCCATCACCCCGGTCATCCGCTCGGACGGCTCCGGGGCGACCTACTTCTTCACCCGCTGGATGTCGCTCCAGTACACCAGCGAGTGGAACGCGTTCTGCGCGAAGGTCCACCCGGGCATCACCATGCCGTGCGGCCAGACGGAGTTCTACCCCCAGTTCGGCAACGCCAAGGCGCAGAACGGCTCGAACAACGTCGCCGACTACATCACTTCCAGCTACGGCGAGGGTTCCATCGGCTACGACGAGTACGCCTACGCGCTCAACGCCCACTACCCGGTGGTACAACTGCTCAACCCGGCCGGCTACTTCGTGGGGCCGACGGCGTCGAACGTGGCGGTCGCGCTGACCAAGGCCGAGATCGACGAGGACCGCAGCAGCCCGAACTTCCTCCAGCAGGATCTCGACAGCGTCTACACGTTCAATGACCCGCGGTCCTACCCGCTGTCCAGCTACAGCTACCTGATCGTGCCGAGAACAGGGACCAAGGAGCCGCCGTTCTTCAACGACGGCGCGGGACGGACGCTCAGCACGTTCATCAACTACTTCCTTTGCGGCGGGCAGAAACAGATGCCCGAACTCGGGTACTCGCCACTGCCCCTCAACCTGGTGACGGGCGCGTTCGAGCAGGTCAATGAGATCCCGGGTACCGTGGGCGCGCCCAACATGAAATCGTACGCAAATTGCCAGAACCCGACCTTCGAGGACGGCAAGAACGAGCTGCTGGACACCGCTCCCTATCCGTCGCCCTGCCAGAAGCTTGGCGCGCCGCTCAACTGCGTCGTGAAGAACGGCCACGCGACGACGGGTACCGGCTCCAGCGGTTCAACCGGCAGCGGTTCCACTGGATCCAACGGCAAGAGCAGTTCCAGCGGATCCAATCCGGCGACGGGGGGCTCGGCAACCACCACCGGACCCACCGTGGGCGCGGCAAATGTGACAGGCAGCGTCGTCAACCTGGCCAGCAACGGCACGGATAGAGCATTGCTCGCAGTGCTGACGGCGCTTGCTGTCGTCGCGGCGGTCGCCACGCCGCCGGCTGTCGGTGCCTGGCTGCGCCGCCGCAGAAAGCAGGCGGGGACCTAGCCGACGGCAGATATCCATCGGACCAGCGAGGAATTTGATGACGGCGGTTGAGAGCGAAGCGAAGGCGGGGGGCCCGCGGCCGGCACCAACGGGTGCCGGCCCTGAGCCGGCGAAGCCATCGCCAGGCCCGCGGCCGGGCGCTAGCGCAGCGTCGCCAGGCCCGCACCCGGGCGGCGGCATAGCCCAGGGCATCGGCGTCGGGGTGACCCTGCTCGCCATGCTCGTGCTGGGGTTCGCCGGCTATCTGTACTACCTGTCTGGTGTTCAGGAGGCGCGGACGCAGACAACGCTCTACGCGACGCTGAGCGGTCAGCTGGCGGTTGCCGTGGCCCCGCTCGGTTCGCCCAAGCCCGGCTCGCCGGTTGCGATCCTCAACATCCCGGCGATCGGCCTGCGGGGCGAGGTCGTAGTGGAGGGAACCAGCCCGGAGAACCTGACCAGCGGTCCCGGGCACCTACGTGACACGCCGCTGCCAGGTCAGGCCGGGATCTCCGTGCTTTACGGACGGCGGGCGACATTCGGCGCGCCGTTCGCCCGGGTGCCGCTGGTCAAGCCTGGTGAGAAGATCACGGTCACCACCGGCCAGGGCACAGCCACTTATGTGGTCAAGCTGGTCGGTGACAGCCGTCGTCCGATACTGATCAACACAGCGCCCAACCAGCTGCTGCTGCTGACCGCCGACTCAGATCTCGAGCCGAGCCACTACATCGAGGTCGATGCCAATCTCACCTCAGCCGCCCAGCCCGACCCAGGCGGCCGACCGGCGGTCAGCTCCGCGGAGCTGGCGCTAGGAAACGACCCAAACACCCTGATCCTGACCATGGCATGGGGCCTGGCCCTGGTGATCGTCTCGGCCGGGGGAACGATCGCGGCGGCTCGCTGGTCGCGCTGGCCCGCGTATATGGCCGTGGTCCCCATCGCGCTGGCCATCGTGTGGAACCTGTACGAAAACCTCGCAGCGCTGCTACCCAACCTTTACTGACGCCACCAGGGAAACCGATGACAGCACAGATGAGTGGAGCCAGCCCGGTGACTACTGAGTCCAGCCAGCCAGACCATGATCAGCCACGGCATGCGCGGCCGGGCGCCAACGGGGCTGACAGCCCGTCGGGCCCGCACTGGCCGTCCGGGTGGCCCGCAGGGCCACTAGCGGCCGGCCAGCCGGACGGGCATGCCTCGTCGGGGGGGGCGGGGACCGGTACAGCGACGGTGGCCGGGCCTGAAACGTCCATGATCGACTACGTCGGGGCGAGCAGTCCGCACCTCGGCTCTGGTCCGCTCCTCGGCCTAGAGGCGCGCAACGTGTCGGCCTGGTTCGGCTCCAACAAGGTGCTCGATCGCGTGTCGCTCGACATGCAGCCGGGCAGGGTCACCGCGCTGATCGGCCCGTCGGGCTGCGGCAAGTCCACCTTCCTGCGGATCCTCAACCGGATGCACGAGATGGTGCGCGGCGCGGCGCTGGCCGGCGAGGTGCTGCTGGCCGACGAGGACATCTACCACCCCAGCCAGCGGCCCGCCGACGTACGGCGCCGGATCGGGATGGTGTTCCAGAAGCCGAACCCCTTCCCGGCCATGTCCATCTACGACAACGTGGCCAGCGGGCTGAAGCTGGCCGGCATCAAGGTCAGCAACAAGGACCACGTGGTCGAGACCAGCCTGCGCCGCGCCGGGCTGTGGGGTGAGGTGCAGCGCAGGCTCCGCACTCCGGGCGGCGCACTGTCGGGAGGCCAGCAGCAGCGATTGTGCATCGCCCGGTCGCTGGCGATCTCGCCAAGCGTGCTGCTGATGGACGAGCCGTGCTCGGCCCTGGACCCGACGTCCACCCGGCGCATCGAGGAGACGATCACCGAACTACAGAACCAGGTGACGATCGTCATCGTCACGCACAACATGCAGCAGGCGCAGCGGGTGTCCAAGTACTGCGCGTTCTTCCTGGCCGCCGAGGGAACGCCCGGGCACATCGTGGAGTCCGGGCCCACCGAGAAGGTCTTCGATGATCCCGTCGACCCGCGGACCGCGGACTACGTGCACGGCCGGTTCGGCTGAGCAAGCGGCGGCGCGCCTGCCGCCTGGCGCCTGACTGCGCGCTGGCGCTTGCTGCCTGACTGCGCGCGTTGGCGCTTGCTGCCTGACTGCGCGCGCTGGCGCAGCCCTGCACCTGGCCGCCCACTCCGCGCCCACTCCAGGAGATGGATGTGAGATAGCCCCCCACCGGTGGTAGGCCCTGTCACTTCGATCTTGGTGGGGTTCGGCCAAACTGGGAGGGGCGTGACGGTCGGGTTCTGTGTTATGGGAGTGGGTAGCGGTCGCGGCCTTGGCGGGTTGCCGTGCCTTCGGCGACCGAAACTTCGCCTCTCGCTATGACACGGCAGCCGCAGAGGACCCCGCCGGAATCACTTCGCCGCTCCGCCGCCGGTTCGCCGCCGCCCGGCGCCGCTCCGCCGCCAGTTCGCCGCCGCTCGGCGCCGGTTCGCGCTGGACTTCGTAGGATCGTGAGCGGGCCCACAATGCCTTAGGGAGATCCGGGATGAGAGAACGCCGGTCGGCCGCCGCCCGATCTCTCGCGACCGCCCAGATGGCCGCTCTGTATGCCCGCAGGACTGGGTGCGATATCGACGAGGCCTCGGCAGCCGTGGCCGGCGTCGAGCCAGGACCTGGCGCGACTACTACCCCCTGGACGCGGCGGCGCCTGCTGGAAGGCGGCCTGGCAACGGGTGCGGGTGCCGTGCTGCCAGGCTGGCTCGCCGAGCCGCAACGGCCGAGTACGCGGTCGAGGCCGGCTGAGCGAGTCGTGATCATCGGCTCCGGCATCGCCGGGCTCGGCTGCGCGTACCGGCTGTGGCAGTCCCGCGGCATCGCCAGC
Source organism: Actinomycetota bacterium (assembly GCA_003168255.1). Lineage (GTDB taxonomy): Bacteria > Actinomycetota > Actinomycetes > Streptosporangiales > Streptosporangiaceae > PALSA-505. Next base: position 10,517 of record PMSU01000040.1, on the reverse strand, counting down.
GAGGTCTACGAGTACAACGCCGACCGCCCAGGCGGCCGGCTGTACACGCTGCGGGGGTACTTCGACGGCGGTCAGTATGCCGAAGAGCACGCCGAATTCATCTCAACCGAGCATGTGGCGACGCGGCAGCTAGCGCGCGGCCTGGGGCTCATTCTGGACGCTGTCGACAAGTTCCCGGCCGGCACCCATCCGGAGCAGTACCAGTTCCGGTTCGGGGGCAGGAACTGGACGCAGCAGGCACTCGACCATGACTGGCACGAGTGGGCCTGGGAGCTGTTCCACGATGCAGCGTTTCACAAGGCGCCCTGGCCAACCCTGTATGACCGCGGCAGCGCATGGGCCAAGCGGTGGGACGCCATGTCGTGCACCGACTGGATCGAGAAGTACATCCCCGGCGGTATCGATTCCGACTTCGGACAGCTCTGCGTTGCCATCGTCCTGGACGAGTTCGGCGGCCCCGTCGAGGAGGAATCGGCCCTCAACCTGGTGTACCTGCTCGGTGAATATGACAGCGTTCCCAGCGATCGTCAGCCGAAGGGCCGACCCGAGCTGTCCGGCACGGACGAGAAGTGGCACATCCGGGGCGGCAACGACCAGCTGATCTCGGGACTCATCGAGCGGCTGCCAGCCGGCACCGTCCGGCTCGGCCACAAACTTGTCGGCCTGGCGAGTCAGGGCAACGGGCGATGGCGGTGCACGTTCGGCCGCGGGTCCGGGACGCGTGACGTCGTCGCAGATCAGGTCGTCTTGGCATTGCCGTTCACCAAGCTGCGCGACGTGCGGTTCCGGGGTGTCGATCTTCCGCCTGCCCAGTTGCGGGCGATCCGGGAGGAGCCGCTGGGCTCTAACTCGAAGATCCAGATGCAGTTCTCGAGCCGGGTGTGGAACGCCGATGGCTGGACAGCCAATCTCTACACCGATGAGATCGCGCAGGGCGCCTGGGAAACGACCATCGACCAGCCCGGCCGGCACGGGATCCTGATTGCCTTGCCGGGCGGCGCCACCGGTGCCGACATCGGGCGCCGCTACCAGCTGGATTCGTACTACGGTCCCGCTCCGGCGTCGATGGTGGCGGACTACCTCGCGTGCTACGAGCAGTTCTGGCCGGGCATCTCGTCGGCATACTGCGGGAAGGCTTACTACGCCTGGTCATCGGGCGACCCGCACATCGGTGGCGCCTACTCGTATTTGAAGGTTGGCCAGTACACCGCCTTCAACGGGATACAAGGTCGCCAGCACGGCTCGCTGCATTTCGCCGGTGAGCACACGTCGGTCAACTTCCAGGGCTTCATCGAGGGCGGTCTGCGGAGCGGCTACCGTTGCGCACGAGAGATCATCGGCTGACTAGAGATGCGGAAAACGCAGTAGGAGATACGTAAGCGTGCTGGAAGATTCTGAGATCAAGCGGATCCTGGTGATCGTCGCCCACCCCGACGACGTGGACTTCTCCGCCGCTGGCACGGTCGCGCTGTGGACCGACGCCGGAATAGAGGTCACCTACTGCGTGGTCACCGACGGCGATGCCGGCGGCTACGACGAGTCGGTCCCGCGGCAGGAGATCGCCCCGATGCGCAGGGGCGAACAGACCGCGGCGGCCAAGTGCGTGGGCGTGTCCGACCTGCGTTTCCTCGGCTACCCCGACGGCCAGGTGGAAGCCACCCTCGGCCTGCGCAAGGATCTGGCCAGGGTGATCAGGCAGGTCCGCCCGGACCGGGTGCTCTGCCCGACGCCCGAGCGGAACTACGTCCGGATGCCGCCCAGCCATCCCGACCACCGGGCGGTCGGCTCCGCCGCGCTCGATGCCGTCTACCCGGACGCGCGCAATCCGTTCACGTTCCCCGAACTGCTGGCCGACGAAGCGCTTGAGGCCTGGACGGTCCGCGAGGTATGGATGCCCGGGTTCGCGCCCAACCACTACGTGGATGTCACCGACACGTTCGGGCGCAAGGTCGCGGCGCTGCGAGCACACCAGAGCCAGACCGGACAGATGGAAGATCTGGCGCAATTCCTCCGCGGCTGGCTGGCCCGCAACGCCGAGCAGGCAGGCTGGCCCGAGGGCAGGCTGGCCGAAGCATTCCAGGTCATGGAGACCAGCTGAGCTCGGGGCGCGCAAGCGCCAGCACCAGCTATCGGCCGCCAGAGTGTGAACCCGCTGCACGTCCGGCCCCCGACAGGCGGATAATTGGCGGAAAGAACGCTCGTACCGGACGAGCAAATAGGGCATCACGCACCGGAAAGAGTACGAAGCGATGAGCATTGAGCTCGAGCACTCGTTCGCCGTTCCCGTCCCGCCCGACCAGGCCTGGGACGTGCTGCTCGATGTGCAGCGAGTGGCACCCTGCATGCCGGGTGCCACCGTCGACGAGGTGAACGGCGACGAGGTAACCGGCAAGATAAAGGTCAAGGTCGGGCCCATCGCGCTCACCTACACCGGCAAGGCACGCTTCACCGAGCGGGACGCCGCCACGCGCTCGATAAAGGTCGAGGCAGCCGGCAAGGAGACCAGGGGCGCGGGCACGGCCTCGGCCACCGTCCTGGCCAGGCTGGACGAGGAGAACGGCCAGACCAGGGTCAACGTGCACACCACGCTGAACGTCACCGGGCGGCCGGCTCAATTCGGCCGTGGCGTGATGGCCGATGTCAGCGGCAGGATCATCGAGAAATTCTCGGCTAACCTCGCTCAGCAGCTTGCGGCGGGCGGCAGGTCAGAATCTGTCCTTCCGAACGAGGCGGTGCCGGACAATCGCATGGCGATCCCCATCCGGGAGCTGAACCTCCCGGCCCGGTCGTTGAACAGCCTCAAGGGCGAGGGCATCGACACGGTGGGCGAGCTCGTCTCGCGCACCGAGAGCGAGCTGCTGTCCATCAGGAACCTCGGTGAGAAGTCGGTCGACGAGATCGAGCAGAGGCTGAGCGATCTCGGGCTCGCGCTCAAGGAAGCCATGCCGTACGGCGCCGCCTCGTCGAATGGCAGCGGTCCGGCCGTCGATACTCGAGGTGGGGATGCCGGGGCGGACAGCACGCCCGGCGATCGCGCACAGCGGGATGGCGGCGGCTTGCGCGCGGTGGGCGGTGATGCCGGGACGCGCGGCGGCGGCGGTGATGCCGGGTCGCGCGGCGGCGGCGGTGATGCCGGGTCGCGCGGCGGCGCCGGTGATGCCGGTTCACGCGGCGGCGGCGGATTGGATGCCGTGACTTCGGACAGCAACGGTGCGCGGCCCTGGCCGGCCGCCGGCCTGCCGCGCGACGAGCCGGAGGACGACGCGCTCAATCTGCTCGACGTGGCGGCGGGACCGATACTCAAGCGGGTGCTGCCCGTGGTGGCAACCGCGGTCGTCCTTATCTGGCTGGGCGTGCGGCTACGGCAGCGCAGCCGGCGCGACAGCTCCGGCTGACCCGGTCGAGAGCCGGCTGGCGCGGCGCCAGCCGGCGCGTCGACCGGGCCGCGAGGCTGCCGTTACTGTCGACGGCGTGACGGACCCTTCGACCGGCCGCGCAGGCGCGCTGGCACGTGACGCTGCCGATCCGCTCGCTGAGTTCGGCGACCGATTCGCCCGCGCTGAGCGCGACGGGCACGACCTGATCTACCTGGACGGCAACTCGCTCGGCCGGCTGCCCCTGGCCACCGCCGAACGGATAACGCGGGTGATCCGCGACGAGTGGGGCAGCGGGCTGATCGGCTCCTGGGATCACTGGATCGGGCTGCCGGCCCAGGCCGGCGACCTGCTCGGCGAGCACCTGCTCGGCGCCGCCCCTGGTCAGCTGGCGGTTTGCGATTCGACCACGGTGAACCTGTACAAGCTGGCCTGCGCCGCGCTCGACGCCCGGCCAGGCCGGACCGTCATCGTCACCGACGACGACAACTTCCCCACTGACCGGTACGTCTTGCAGGGAATCGCCGCGCAGCGCGGCTGCGAGCTGCGGATGATCCACACCGGCATGGACGCCGGGCTCGACGAGGTGACCGTGGCGGCCGCCGTCGGCGACGACACGGCGGTTGTCAGCCTGTCGCACGTCGCCTACCGCAGCGCGGCGCTCGCCGACATGGCCGCAATCACCGACCTGGTGCACGAGTCAGGCGCGCTCATGCTCTGGGACCTGTGTCACTCGGCCGGCTCGGTGCCGGTGCAACTCGACGCCTGCGGTGCCGATCTCGCCGTGGGATGCACCTACAAATACCTCAACGCGGGTCCCGGCGCACCCGCGTTCCTGTACGTTCGCCGCGAGCTACAGGACCAGCTCCGCCAGCCGATCTGGGGCTGGCTCGGCCAGCGGGATCTGTTCGAGATGGGGCCGGACTATGACCCGGTGCCTGGCATCGAGCGGTTCACCACCGGTACCCCGCAGGTGGCCGGGATCGTCGCGGTGCAGGAAGGCGCCCGGCTGCTCGCCGAGGCCGGGATTGACCGGCTGCGCGACAAAGGGATCGCACTCACTGAGTACCTGCTCACCCTGGCCGACCCCTGGCTCATGCCGCTCGGCTGCTCGCTCGCCTCGCCGCGCGACCCGGCCAGACGCGGCTCGCACGTAACCCTGCACCACCCACGGGCGCGGCAGATCTGCCAGGCACTCGCCGCCCGCAGGGTGATCATCGACTACCGGTCCCCCAGCCGGCTGCGGTTCGGCCTTGCCCCGATCACTACCAGGTTCACCGACGTGTGGGACGCCGTCGACGAGACTCGGCAGATCATGGAGGACATGGGTCTGCCGGGCTAGAAGCCCGTCTTCGAGTTGACAGTGAACCCGTTGCCCTTGGAACCCCGTCGTGGAGTCGTTTCCTGATCCGGGCGATCTTGCGGTGCCCGCGGACCCGCCCGGCCGAGTTACTCCCGTCACATCGGCACCACCGACCCCGTGAGCCACGTCTTCCGGAGCGCCGCCGAAGATCGATGTGGCATGGCCTACCACCGGTGGGGGGCTCCGTCACATCGATCTTGGAAAGGATGCGGAACTTGGAAAGGATGCGGAAGGAGGCGCCTGCGGGCCGCCTTCCCCGGGGCGGGCGCCGGCCGTTCGAGCGGTCCTGGGTGGCCGATTTCACTATGCGGGAACGGGGCACGGCGGCCTCGTCCCGAATCAGTGGCATCGGTGTCAAATCCCAGTCAAGCTGACGCGTCGCACAACTAGCCCCGTGGAAGAGTGAGGAGAATCAGGATCATCTCGTTCACCGTCCTGTTAGGAGAACGATCATGCATCGGCTTCGCGTCAGCCGGGAACTAACTGCTGAAGGCCAGGCCGGCCGGTTTGCCGGCCTGGCTGGCTTGGGTTCTCGCCCGGGGGGTGCCAGGCCGGCGCCGCGCCGTGCGCTGGGCCGCCGTCGTTGCCGGTTCGCTGGCCGCCTTGGGTGTTCCTGCTGTCCTGCCGTCAGTTGCCCTGGCGAGTTCACAGTCAGGCTTGACCTGAACTCAGCAGCAGCCCGCGACTAGCCCGCATGCCCGCGCGAACGCCGCGATGGCCTACGACGCGGCGACCAGCGACGTGGTCCTGTTCGGCGGCGGCGTCAGCAGCGGCCCGCTTGGGGACACCTGGACCTGGAACGGCTCGACCTGGACTGCACAGGCTCCCACGACCAGCCCGGCTGCCCGGCTGGACGCCGCGATGGCCTACGACACGGCCACCGGCAACGTGGTCCTGTTCGGCGGCTACAGCGGCAGCACGTGGTTCACCGATACCTGGACCTGGGATGGCTCGGGCTGGACTCAGCAGGCCCCCCCGGCCAGCCCGCCTGGCCGGGCAGGCGGGTCGATGGCCTACGACGCGGCCACCAGCACCGTGGTCGCGTTCGGCGGCCAAAACCGCCACGGCGAGTTGTTCAGCGGCACCTGGACCTGGGGCTCTAACTAGCGCCCTTGGCAGGCCGGGTTTGCCTCGGTCTGCCAAGGGCCAGTTGACTGTATGGATTCGTTCGATCGCCCTATGGTGCGCTTAAGTCTTCGTGATCATGGGTGCGGGTGCGGGGTTTCCCTGAGGTTAGGTGCTGCGCTCCCAGGTGACGGTGAACCCGTTGCCGCTGCTGTTCAGCGGCCCCGGCTGGGCCTTCACGTTCCCGGACGAATCGACCATGGTGATCTCGACGTCGGGGAACGTCGAGATGACCCCGTGCGTCGAGCCGGACGTCACGGTCGCGCCCGTCTCCGTCCAGCTGTGGAAGTCCGATAGCGGGTAGACGCCACTTGAGCCGCTTGGCGCCTCGGCGATCCACTCGGCGCTGGAGTCAGCGCAGCTTGAGCAGGTCTGGGTGGTAGTGAAGCTGTTGGCTGAGTGGGTGGAATCGGTGACCTTGAGCGTGTAGCTGGAGCCGCTCTTGACCACCGAGGCACTGATGCTGTCTCCCGCCTTCAGCGACTCGCCGACCACCTGGATGTCATTGGTGGGATACATCTCCCACCACGTGTAGTAGTAGGCGGCACTGCGGTAGCACTCGACAAGCGTGCCGTCCTGCTCCACCGAGCTGCTGCTGAAGCCATCGATCCCGACCCAGAAGGCCGCGAGGGACTCCTGCGAGGTACAGCTGACCGAGGGCTCGGTCCAGTTGCCGGTGACCGCGGTGTAGGTCTCGTCGACGTCGGCATAGCCTGACCAGTTGGTGCTCTGGTCCTGGGACAGGTTCTCGTGCCCGGGTACCCGGTGGTTGGTGGCGTGCTGTCCGATCACAAGGCGCCTGAGCTCGGCGCGGGCGACCGCGGCGGCGCGGGCGGCCGCGGCCGGATGCGCGCCGGCGGTGCTGGCGCCCGCGGCCGGGCCAACGGCCACGACCAGGCCCATCACCGGCACGCAGGCCACTAAAGCGCGGAACAGTGACCGAGGAAGACGACGATGCATAGCGGGGTGCCTCTCTCGCATGAGGCGGCCGGGGGTAGCCACCTGTGCTCAGATCGTAACTTTCGGCACTTGCGCGCGCTACTCCCACTCGATGGTGGCCGGCGGCTTGCTCGTCACGTCGAGAACCACCCGGTTCACCTCACGGACCTCGTTGGTGATCCGGGTGGAGATCCTGGCGAGCACATCGCTGGGCACCCGTGCCCAGTCCGCCGTCATCGCGTCCTCGCTGGCCACCGGGCGAAGCACCACGGGGTGACCGTAGCTGCGCCCGTCGCCCTGCACCCCGACCGACCGGACGTCGGCGAGCAGCACCACCGGGCACTGCCAGATGTCGCGGTCCAGCCCCGCGGCGGACAGCTCCGCGCGGGCGATCGCGTCCGCGGCTCGGAGCACCCGGAGCCGTTCGGCAGAAATTTCTCCGATAATCCTGATGCCGAGCCCCGGCCCGGGGAACGGCTGTCGCCAGACGATCTCCGGCGGCAGCCCTAGCTCGGTGCCGATCAGCCGTACCTCGTCCTTGAACAGCCGTCGCAGCGGCTCCACCAGCCGGAACTTCAGGTCTTCCGGCAGTCCGCCGACGTTGTGGTGCGACTTGATGCTGGCCGCGCCGGTGCCGCCGCCGGACTCGACCACGTCGGGGTACAGGGTGCCCTGGACGAGGAACTCGACGGACTCGCCGCGGCTGCCGGCGTCGGCGGCGATGTCGCGGGCCGCGCCTTCGAACGCGCGGATGAACTCCCGGCCGATCACCTTGCGCTTGGCCTCGGGGTCGATCACCCCGGCCAGCGCGTGCAGGAAGGTCTCCGCCGCCTGCACGGTGCGCAGCTCGACGCCGGTCGCGGCCACGAAGTCCCGCTCTACCTGCCCCGCCTCGCCCTCGCGCAGCAGCCCGTGATCGACGAACACGCAGGTCAGCTGGGCACCGATGGCACGCTGCACCAGCGCGGCGGCGACCGCCGAGTCGACGCCGCCGGACAGCCCGCAGATCGCCCGGCCGCCGCCGACCTGCTCGCGGATACGCTGGATCTGCTCGTCGATGACGCCGCTCATCGTCCAGGTCGGGCGGCAGCCCGCGGCGGCCAGGAACTGCCGCAGGATCTGGGTGCCGTTCTCGGTGTGCATCACCTCGGGGTGGAACTGCACGCCGTAGAACCCGCGGCCGGGGTCTTCCATCGCGGCGACCGGCGTCCCGGCGGTGCGCGCCGTGACCGCGAATCCGGGCGGCGGCGTCACGGCTGTGTCGCCGTGTGACATCCAGGCCCGCTGCCGCGGCGGCAGGCCGGCCAGCAGGGTGCCGCTGCCCGCGACGTCGAGCTCGGTCGCGCCGTATTCGCCGGCGGCGGTCCGCTCCACGACGCCGCCGAGCCCGGCCACCATGAGCTGGAATCCGTAGCAGATGCCGAGCAGCGGAACCCCGGCTTCCAGCAGTCCCTGCGGCGCCGGCGGGGCACCGGGCGCGTACACCGACGCGGGGCCGCCGGACAGGATGATCGCCTTTGGCCTCATCGCCAGCATCTCCGCGGCCGGCATGGTGGCCGGGACGATCTCGGAGTAAACGTGGCACTCGCGCACGCGGCGCGCGATGAGCTGCGCGTACTGAGCGCCGAAGTCCACGACGAGCACGCGGTCGAAGTCGTCGGCAGCAGTCACGGTGGCTACCTACCTGGCCGAGGCTCCGCCGCGGGTGCAGGAGCCTGACGGTGCCCTGGCGGGCCGGGCCGCCAGTCTAGCTGCGTGAAGGCGCAACCCGGACCCTCGCGATGCGGCGGCCGTCCAGCTCCGTCACGGTGAGCTTGTGGCCGTTGGCGTCTACATGGTCGCCTTCGGACGGCAGCTGGCCGAGGCTGGCGACCATGTAGCCGGCCACGGTCTCATACGGCCCTTCGGGCAGCTCTATCCCGGTCTGCTCGGCGAACTCGTCCAGGTTGAGGAGGCCGTCCACCTCGAGCTCGCCGCCGCGCAGCTGGGTGGCCTGGCCGCTTTCGGTGTCGTACTCGTCCCAGATATCGCCGATCAGCTCTTCGACCAGGTCTTCCAGGGTGACGATGCCGGCCGTTCCGCCGTACTCGTCCACGACGATCGCCAGGTGCGACCGGTCCCGCCGCATCTCCGACAGCGCGGAAAGCACCCGCTTGCTCATCGGCAGCTGCTTGACCGGCCGGCACACCTCCGAGACCTGCAACGGCCGGCTTGGCTGGCCGGCCAGCACCGGGCCCAGCAGGTCGCGCACGTGCACGAAGCCGATCACGTCGTCATAGGAGCCCTGATAGACGGGGAAGCGCGAGTGCGGCGCGCCGGCCGCGATCTTCGCGGCCTCCGCGAGCGGGGTGTCCGCGGCCAGGAACTCGACCTCGGTACGGGGCACGAACACCTCGCGGATCTGGCGCTTGCCCGCGTCGAACACCTCGCCGACGATGCGGCGTTCGTCGACGCCCAGCACCTGGTTGCCGGCTACCAGGTCGCGCAGTTCCTCCTCGGTCATCACGCCGCGGCCGATCGCCGGGTCGCCGCCGAGCGCCCGCACCACCAGGTCGACCGATTTCGACAGCAGCCATACCAGCGGGCGGGCGAGGACGCTGATCCGGTCCAGCAGCGGGGCTGCGAGCAGGGAAATTTTTTCCGAACGCTGGAGGCCAAGCCGTTTCGGCGCGAGCTCGCCAAGTACCAGGGTGAAGAAGGAGATCCCCAGCGTGACCGCGGCAAGGGAGAGGGTCGCGGCGAGGTCGTCGGACAGCCCGTCCCGCAGCAGCACCGTGCGCAGGTCGGTGGCGAGCGTCGCCGCGCCGAAGGTACCCGACAGCAGCGTCGCCAGGGTCACGCCGATCTGCACCGAGGACAGGAAGCGGTTGGGGTCCTGCGCCAGCCGCGCTGCCCGCTGGCCCCGCTTGCCGCGCTGGCTGATGGCACGGACCTGCCCCTCGCGGAGCGAGACGAGCGCCATCTCCGCGGCGGCGAAGAATCCGCCGATGAGCACGATGAGCAGGACGATGAGAATGTCCCAGGGGACCTGGCTCACGTCTTTGTTTCCCGACCTCGACATTCCGCCAGCGGCCTGACGGCCCGGCCCGCGGCGCGGCGCACTCGCCCGGTGCGTGGTGCATGCTGCGTTCGCACAGTCTACGCAGCACTGGGCAACACGAGCGAGCATTGACGAGCCGCGCGCAGCGGTGCTGCGCGCCGTTTGGACAACGCGGGCGCTCGCGTGCCAACGTATGACTGCCGTGGGACGGATCTGGAAGAACAGCGGGAAACTCGCCGACGGGCGCGAGATCATCTACTTTGACGAGTCGCCCGGGCTGGGCCGCGCGGACATTCCCGACAGCCGCGACCTGGCCCCGATACCCAGCGACTCGGGTCTGCCTGAGTCAGGCTTCCGCTGGGATCCGCTGGTCCGCGAGTGGGTGGTGATCGCCGCGCAGCGCCAGGACAGGACGTTCCTGCCGCCGCCAGAGGCCTGCCCGCTCTGCCCTTCGGCGCCAGGGCGGCCGACCGAGATTCCCGCTGCCGACTATGACGTCGTGGTATTCGAGAACCGCTTCCCTTCGCTGCGCGGCGCGGGCCATGCGGGGGGCGCGGGCGGCGCGGGCGGCGCGGGCCGCCTCCCGAACGCCGCTGGGCAGTCTCAGATCGCCGGCCACTGTCGCGGCTGCGATCGCCTCCACGTACGTCTCGCGGGCCAGGGCGGCGTCCAGCGG
>PMSU01000056.1 GCA_003168255.1 Actinomycetota bacterium | reverse complement strand
CAGCAGCCGGGGGAGCCGGGCCGGCCGGGTCGGTAGCCGGAAGCGCCGAGGCCGTCGGGACGGCGGTCGCGGGACCGCACAGCCCCGCGCAGCAGCCGGGCTCCGCAAACCCGCGAATGTGCTCGGCGAGATGCATGGCGTCCCGGCCGACGCCGGAGAAGCGCCCCGATCCCCAGGTGTACTGCCACGGCAGGCCCAGGACATACAGCCCCGGGCAGCTGGTGACGCCGCGGGTGTGCACGGGGTAGCCGCGGCCGTCGAAGACCGGCACCTCGATCCAGCGGTACTCGCCGCGGAATCCGGTTGCCCAGACCACCGCGCTGATCCCGCTGGCCTCCAGATCGAGTTCTCGCGGCTCGTCCGCCGGCTGCCAGGCAGGCGGCTGGCGAGCCTCGTCGGCCACGGCCATGCCGCGGGCGGCGATGAACGCGTCGATCGAGTCCTTGATGCTCTCCGACACGGCGTCGGCCTGATCCAGGCTGCTGGCGAGATCGGGCGCGAAGCGGGCCATGGTCTCATCGATCGCGGTCAGCCGCCCGTACAGCCGCATCCCCTCGCGGGCGAAGACCCGCAGGTCGATGTCATGGCCGCCGTCGCGGCCGGTGACGTAGTGATTGGCCCGCAGCCGCAACGCATCGGCGTTCTCGAACTGATCAACCCCGCGGTCGTAGTGGCCCATCGCGTCCAGCCAGGCCACCACGTCGCGGCCGCGGTAGCGGCGGGCGACCCGCGGCGCGCTGCCGGCCGCCAGGTGCACCCGCCGACCGGCCAGGTGCAGGTCCTCGGCGATCTGGCAGCCGGACTGGCCGGTGCCCACCACCAGGACCGCGCCATCAGGAAGCGCGCTCGGGTTGCGGTAGCGCGAGGAGTGCAGCGACGCCGCGCCGGCGGGCAACCGCTCGGCCATGCGCGGAATGGCGGGAGCGTGATACGGGCCGGTCGCCAGCACCACCTGCCCGGCGGTGAAGTCGCCGCGGCTGGTGGCGATCTCGAAGCGGTCGCCAGCGTTTCGCCGCAGCCTGGTCACCTCGGTGTTCTCCTGCACCGGCGGCCTGAACGAGTCGGCGTAGCCTTCTACGTAGGCGACGATCTCTTCCCTGGCCATGAAGCCGTCTGGATCTGGCCCCTGGTACGGGTAGCCGGGCAGCTGGCACTGCCAGTTGGGTGTGACCAGGCAAAAAGAATCCCAGCGGCGCTCGCGCCATTCGTGGCCTATGCGATGACGCTCGAGGACAACATGGTCGATGCCATAGCCGACCAGGCAGTGGCTCATGGCGAGGCCGGCCTGTCCGGCGCCGATAACGATAGCCGGATAGTGCCTGCCGCCGGCTTGTCGCGGCGGCCCCGGCACAGGCCGCTGGGTAGTCCCGGCAGTATTCATGCAGCCAAGTCCAGCCACGGCTGATTACCGATCGATGTCATCCGGAATAAGGCTCTGTTTCACCTCGGCGGCATCTCGGTGACCTACTCACACGAATGAAATACGTCGTTACAACACGTTAATAATACGGCGGCGGCCCCACCCGGAAATGGCCGTTCCGGGAATAGTTTGAGCAGCGTGCTCATTTCGCTACCGCGATTTCTGTGGGATCGCCAATCCCGGCGGCCGGGGGCCGGGGGCCGGTTTGTCTGCAATATCCCGTTCCGCGCCGGCCGGGGGCACGTGCCCTCATACTGATCCGGTGGATGCTAAGCCCAGCCGTCGTGTCGGCGCCTTCCTCGTGCTGCAGGCACAGCGGCCGCTGGAGGCAATACTTCAGGTCGCCGTATCTGGCATGACGGGCGTGCAGGTTGAGGAGGACCTGGCGGTCTCGCGGGATGGCGAGCCTGTCACGCTGACCGAGGTGGCCATGCCCAGCGGTGGGCGCGTGCATGTCCTGAGATCGGATCCGGGGCGGCTGACCGTCCGGTACAACGCAGTCGTCCGCGGCGCCGCGGCCCGCCCGGACGTCACCCAGGCCGATCGCGTGACGTTCCTGCGGCCGAGCCGTTATGCCGAGTCTGACCGGCTGGCCGCGGTGGCGCTCGCCGAGTTCGCCGGGATCGCCCCCGGCCGGGAACTGCTCGCCGCGGTGTCCTCGTGGGTCGGCACGCGACTCAGCTACGTGCCGGGCAGCAGCGGGCCGACCGACGGCGCGGTCGAGACGCTGCTGCGCCGGGAGGGGGTGTGCCGGGACTACGCTCATCTGGTCATCGCCCTCCTGCGGGCACTTGACGTCCCGGCGCGGCTGGCCGCTGTATACGCCCCCGGGCTGCTGCCGATGGACTTCCACGCCGTAGCCGAGGCGCTCGTATGCGGGGAGTGGCACGTGGTGGATGCCACCCTGCTTGCCCCGCGGGCCGGATTGGTCCGCATCGCCACTGGACGGGACGCGGCCGACACCGCGTTCCTGTCCACCTACGGCGGCACGGCGGACCTGATCGAGTACGAGGTCACCGCCATGACCGAGGGAACGCTGCCCGCCGACGACGTCACCGAGCTGGTCAGCATCAGCTGACGGGTCTTTCGTCCGGTACCAGCTCCTGCTGCGCCCGGTCGTCAAGCACGGGACGTTGACGACGGCACATCGCCCGTGGTCGTATGTGGGCGACTCAGCGCGCCAGGGGAAGCCGGTGAGCATCACCAACGCCGTGAGAAGGCCCGAGAAATCCGAGCCGGTACGCCGCGGACCGCATCCCGACGACGGGCCGGGCCGTGTTCGTCCACAGCACCGGCCAAGGTCGCGTACTGGCCGCCGAAGCGGCAAGCACCTCAATGCCGCCCTGTCGAGTCGGCCCGGACTTTGCCGCACCGACTCGTCCACACCGAAGGATGAAGGTCATGCCGACGCTGCGCGATGACCTCGGACATCCGCTCGAAGTGGCAACGCCGCCACGGCGCGTCGTCTCGCTGGTCCCGTCACTGACCGAGGCCCTCGCCGTCACTGTCCCCGGCCGGCTGGTCGGCGCCACCGACTGGTGCTCCCACCCCGCCGACCTCGACGTGCCGCGGGTCCGCGGCACGAAGAACCCCAACCGGGCGGCGATCATCGCTCTCCACCCGGACCTTGTCGTCGCCAACCGCGAGGAGAACCGCCGGCACGACGTCGAACAGCTGCGGATGGCCGGGGTCCCGGTCTGGGTAACCGAGATCGAGACGGTAGAGGCGGCGCTGCGCTCTCTGCGCCGGCTGTTCGTCGACGTCCTGTCCGTCCCCGAACCGGAATGGATCCGCTCGGCCGCCACCGCGTGGTCGCGGCCGCCCGCACTCGCGCCGCTGCGAACGGTCGTGCCGATCTGGCGAGATCCCTGGATGGTCGTCGGGGCTCGCACCTTCGCCGGAGACATGCTCGCGCGGCTGGGCCTGGCGCACGTATTCGCCGACTCACCAGATCGTTACCCCACGCTCAAGCTGACCGACCTCACAGCCGCAGGGGCCGAGTTGGTGGTGCTGCCCGACGAGCCCTACGCCTTCAGCGCCAGCGACGGGCCAGAGTCCTTCCCCGACATCGCGGTGGCCCTCGTCCCTGGCCGGAGCCTGACGTGGTACGGCCCCTCGCTGGCTGGCGCCCGCGCCGAACTGATTGCGTGCATCCAGCCCCCGATCACCCGATCGACCGCCTGACCACCCACATGGCGCGGCGGGGCCGGCCCGCCAACGGCCGACGTTGACGCCGTCCTCGCACTGAGGCATGCTCTCCACCGAGATTCATCCAGAGGATCCGAGGGGCCTGGCCCAGTGACGGTCCGGCAACCTGCCCGAGGGAAAGGTGCCAACGCCAGGAACGATGAGGAGGGCCTCATGGGCCTGCGGCTCGATGTTCCCGTGCTCCATGGATCGCTCGTCCGGCTGGAACCGCTTGCGATGGGCCACGCGCCGGATCTGGCGCAGGCCGCAGAGGAGGACCGTTCCTCCTACGGTTTTACCTTGGTCCCCCGTGCCGCCGAGGTGACGGCATACGTGGCGGCCCAGTCCGCTCGTCCCGGGGTGACTCCCTTCGCGCAGGTCCGGATGCGGGATGGGATGGCGGTGGGTTGCACGACGTTCTGCGACCCCCGGATGTGGCCGGACCGGCAAGATCTGCGCGCCATCGAGGTCGGCTGGACCTGGCTTGCCGCATCGGCGCAGGGCGCCGGGATCAATGCCGAGGTAAAGCGCCTCCTTTTCACGTATGCGTTCGAGACGCTGGGCGTGGTCCGCGTCGACCTCAAGACGGACGCCCGCAACGAGCGGTCACGTCGGGCGATTGAGCGCATCGGCGCGCGCTTCGAGGGCGTGCTGCGCAGCTGGTCGCCCTCGCGGGCGCCCGGCGAAGCGGGGATGTTGCGAGACTCGGCCATGTTCTCCGTAGTCGCTGCTGAATGGCCGGCCGTCAACTCGGCGCTGGGTGCTCGCCTCACCAACGCGGCCCAGATCGACCCCACCAGTCCCATGCCAGGCCAAAGCCATATGGGGTCGGTGCAAGCCTGCCGGGGTGCGGCTCCGCCGGAGTGAGTCGAGGCCGCAGTTGGCGGCGGTGCCTGCGGTCTCCATGCCGGGTGTCGTGCTCGTCGGCGGGGGGGGCTAGGGCGTGTCGACCTCCTTGGATGGCAGGAGCGCCGCGACAGCCCTTCGGATGGGTGCGAGATCGAGATCGGCAGCGATTGACGCTTCGTCCGGCGGCTCGTTCAGGAGCTCTTCGACGCCGAGGAGGGCACGGACGAGTCGCGGGTAAATCGTGCGGCCGAGGAGTTCGTGGGCGATCTCGGTGCTGGCTGGCGGTGCGAGCTGGCACCGCTCGCTCAGGAAAGCGGCCAGACGCTCGTGCGTGGTGTGGAAGATGGCGTCGTAGTACTGGGCCGATGCCTCGGGGAGCCTGTCGGCCTCGGCGATGCCCAGACGGCAGGTTCGCAGCGCAGGCCCCCAAAGGAGCAGCTGCAGGAAGCGACCGCAGAACAGGACGACCGCTTCAGCGGTGTCCTCGCCGTAGTCGCCGGGCGTCTTGAGCCTGCCGAGATAGAGCTCGCGCACGAGATTGACGACGGCGAGAAAGAGCTTGTCCTTGCTCTCGAAGTGCGCGTAGAGGGATCGTTTCGACGTCGCGGCACGCAGGGCCACCACGTCCATCGACGCGCGCTCGAAGCCCATCTCGAGGAAGACGTCCTTCGCCGCCCACAGGATGTGCTCCCGCAGCTCGTCACCGCGTCTTGCCATGCGCCCTCCCTCTACAGCCCACGCGCCCTCCCTCTACAGCCCACGCGCCCTCCCTCTACAGCCCACGCGCCCTCCCTCTACAGTTAAGTAAACGGTACGGTAGAGTCTACTTTTACCTCACTCAGCTAGGAGAGCCACATGATCGTAGTCACCACGCCTACGGGCACTATCGGCCACCAGGTCCTCGAGAACGTCCTCAACAGCGGCGAGCCTATCCGCGTGATCGCGCGCGACCCGTCCCGCCTGCCCTCGCACATGCGCGAGCGCGCCGAGGTCGTGCAGGGGTCGCACGGCAACATCGACGTCGTCACCAAGGCGTTCGCGGGCGCCGACTCCGTGTTCTGGCTGGTGCCCCCGAACCCTCACGCCGAGAGCGTCGAGGGCGCCTATGTGGACTTCAGCCGGCCGGCGTGCGACGCGTTCAAGAGCCAGGGGGTCATGCGGGTGGTCGGAATCTCGGCCCTGGGCCGCGGGATGCCCAGGAACGCCGGGCTGGTGTCGGCGTCGCTGGCGATGGACGACCTGATCGCGAGCACGGGCGTGAGCTACCGGGCGCTGACGATGCCCTCGTTCATGGACAACATGCTCAACCAGATCGAGCCGATCAAGAGCCAGGGCATGTTTTTCTCGCCGATCTCCGGGGACCGCAAGCTCCCGACCTGCGCCACCCGCGACATCGCCGCCGTCGCCACCAGGCTGTTGCTCGGTGACTCCTGGAGCGGGCAGGACAGTGTCCCGGTACTCGGCCCCGAGGACCTGTCCCATAACGACATGGCGCAGATCATGTCCGAGGTGCTGGGGAAGCCAGTGCGCTTCCAGCAAGTGCCCGGTGAGGCCTTCAAGGCCACGCTGACCGGACGCGGGATGTCCGAGGCAATGGCGCAGGGCATGGTCGACATGATGACGGCCAAGAACGAGGGCCTCGACAACGCCGAGCCGCGCACCCCGCAGTCCACCACCCCCACCAGCTTCCGCCAATGGTGCGAGGAAGTGCTCAAGCCAGCCGTCCTGGCCTGAGCATCCCCGCGGCGACAGCAAGCCCGGCTGCCCACGGAGCCCGGCGGGTACCCGTCCGCCGTGGCGTGCGAGGCCGAGCTTGGTAGCGGACGCTTACCCCGGATCGACCACCCTGCTCACGATCCATGCGTGCTTGCCAACCTGTCGGCCGCGGGTGAATCCGCACTGCTCGAGGAGTTCGACGGTCGCGCTGAACAGAAAACGGCCCGGCGCCTCGCGGCCGGTGGTCACCTCGGAGATGGCCTCGACGAGGCCGCCGCCGGCCTGGGCGATCTGGTCGAGAGCGCCTTCCAGCGCCGCCCGTGCGATGCCCTGGCCGCGATTTTTCTTGTCAACGTAGAAACAGGTGATCCGCCAGTCGGGACGCGGCGGCGCGTCCTTCTCGTACTCGCGCCTGTGCTTGATGCCAGGGAGTTCCTCGGGGCTGCCGTACTGGCACCACCCCTGTGCGGCGCCGTCCTCGTCGAGGACGAGCGCGGCGTGAGCGCGGCCTGTCCGGACCCGGTCCTCCTTGACCGCGCGATAGCTGATCCCACTCTGGCGGCACTCCGGGTGGTAGCCAATGCACCAGCACCCGCCGAAGATCCCGTTGCTGCGCTCGACAAGCTCCGCGAACTCAGCCCACGTAGAGGCGTCCAGGGGCCGGATCGTATAGGACATCCTTGAGTCACGCCT
Organism: Actinomycetota bacterium; assembly: GCA_003168255.1. GTDB lineage: Bacteria > Actinomycetota > Actinomycetes > Streptosporangiales > Streptosporangiaceae > PALSA-505. The sequence goes on along the minus strand of PMSU01000056.1, from coordinate 48,735 downwards.
CGGAAGCCGCTGCAGCAAGGAGCCGGGCGAGTTCGGCCGGCTTGCTGACCATGGGCCAGTGGCCCGAGTCGATGTCGATGAAGTCAAGGTGGCTGGCCTTGGCGAGCTCGGGCACGTCACCGGCGTTGATCCACTCCTGAGCCTGGGCAGGTGTGAACTCGGGGCACACGAGCACGACCGGTACGTCGAACCGTCGCTCGTCCGCCAGGCGCACCACGCCCTTGGCCACCCTCTCGGGGACGGGGATCGCAGCAGACGCGATGATTCGCCTGGCCTCCTCGTCGAGGTCAGCTGAATCTGGCCCCTCGAATGGGCCCCAGCCGGGGAAGGGCATGACGCCGTCCTTCAGCTCGAAGAAGTCGGCGTAGGGCTCCCCGTCGGCGGACGGGAAGCCGCCGATGAGGGCGATTTTGGCGATCTGCTCCGGTCGCGCGTCGGTGGCCAGCCAAGCCAGGGTGCAGGCAGCGGAATGCCCCACCACCATGGGCTTTCCTGACGCTGAGTCCACGGCGGCGAGCACCGCTGCCACCTGGTCGTCTAGCGTGGCGGAAGCAGATCCGTCACCCTGACCCGGGAGGGTGAGTGGCACGGGGCGGTGGCCGAGTGGCTCGAGTGCGGACACGACGTCGTCCCACGCGGATCCGTCGAGCCACAGGCCGGCGATGAGCAGGATGTCCATGATCAGTTCCCTTTCTCCAGTGCGGTCAGATCACGTTCGGCATAGAGCCGGTGCTCCCATTCCTCGTTGAGGACGATGCGGAGACATTCCTTGACGGGGAAGCTCTCCACCGCGGGCCATCCCGGCTCGGTGCGAGTCACCCTGGAGGCGAGTTGCTCGTCGGTGAGTGACTCCATGACGTGGCGGACCATCGCCTGGCGTTCGCGTCGGACCGTGCGCACCTCGTCGAGCGAGGGTCGTGCCTCGCGGTCCCACGGGATGCCGTCCCACCCGGGCGCCTCGTCCCACGGCAGGTCCAGCGGGTGCCACGGCGAGGCGTTGCCGAGGATCATCCGGTCCACCCAGGCGGCGCTGGCGAAGTTGAGGTGCCGCAGGGTCTGGATGAAGGACCACTCGTCGTCGACGCTGCGGTGGAGCGTCGTTTCGGGGAACGCCCTCGCACGCGCGACGGTGCCCTCCCACAGACGCTCCAGGATTGCCCATGCCGCACGGAACCCGTCGCTGTCGTCGGGGCGCATCCTCGCCCGCTCGGGCATGCGACGGTTCAGTTCGGCGTCGACGAGCGGTGCGATGTCGACGCCGTTCACGACGACGTTCTGCAGCTCGCCGCTGATCTCGACATCGACCAGCTCGACGCCGCGCATTCGGCTCTCGTTGAACAGGGCGCCGCGGATCCGCGTCCCGGTGAAGTCGACTGCATGCATCCTGGCGTCGTTGAGGAACACCTGGGTGAAGGTGGCGCCCCGCAGGCTCACGCGATCGAAGCGTGCTCCGCTGAGGTCCTGCTCGCGGAAATCGGTCATGGACATCACGCTAGGACCAGATCCGGACGATCTACTTCCGGTTCATCTCGTGACCGCCTAACCTGCTCGTGTGCCGACCGATTCCAGCCCCACCGCACGAGCTCTGCGTGCCCTGGAGATCCTCCAGACCCGCCCCGGCACGACGGCCGGCGAACTCGCCGAGAGATTGGGTGTCACGGAGCGGGCCGCGCGTCGGTACGTCGGGATCCTCCGGGAGGCCGGCATCCCCGTCGAGTCAGCCCGGGGTCCCCATGGCGGGTACTGGCTTCGGCGCGGGACGAGGCTGCCTCCGGTCGTCTTCACGCAGGCCGAGGCACTTGGCCTGGTCATGGCGGTGCTCGACGGCCAGCCGGCCGCCGCCGACGCCGACGACTTCGTCGGTTTCGCCCTGAGCAAGGTCATCCAGGCACTGCCCGAGAGCGTCGGCCGGCAGGCGGCCGCGCTGCGACAGCACGCGTCAGCTGCGCCCGACCGGTACTCGGCCCGTCCAGATCCCGCGACCACCAGCGCGCTCGTCGCTGCTGTCGCGGCCCGGCGTCGCCTGCTGGTCACGTATCGGAGCGAGTCCGGCAACGAGTGGGAGGCCGAGGTGGATCCCTGGGCTGTCGTCGTCCGCTACGGGCGCTGGTACCTCCTGTGTCACTCCCATCGCGCGGACGCGATCCGCACCTACCGGGTCGACCGGGTCCGCGCGGTCCAGCAGACCGCGGACGAGTTCGAGCTGCCCGACGGCCTCGATCCGGTGGCAGCACTGGAGGAGAACCTGGGCACTGGGTGGGAGTTCCCCACCCACGTTGTGTTTGACGCTCCACTGGCTGAGGTGGCCCCGTGGATCCGGCCTCCCATGGGACGGCTTGAACCATCGGGAGACGGGTGCGTGCTCGCCGGCAGCACGAGCAATCCGGCGATGTACGCGCAGGAGTGGCTGGCGAGCGTGCCGTTCGCCTTCCGCGTCGATGGCGGGCAAGAGCTCCGTGCCGCGGTCGCGAGGCTCGCGGCGCGCTTCGCTGCCGCCCTGGCGGACCAACCCCTGACAGCGATATCGAAGGACTGGTCGACTCAGGGGACAGAGAAGGAGGCGTGACAATGACCGTCCGACCCGCAGTTGTCGCGGGCGTATCCCGACACTAGAGCGACTGCACCTGCGTCTTCGCAGCGCGAGGCAGACCAGCCCAGCCAACGCGCCCAACTCGTAGATAAGGACGCGTCGTGGAATGAACCGTCGTTTCCTGATCCCGGACGATCGTGCGGGTGCCGGCGGACCCGGCCGGCCGGATTACTCCCGTCACACCGGCACCACTGACCCCGTGAGCAACGTTCCCCGGAGCGCCGCCGAAGATCGATGTGGCGTGGCCTACCACCGGTGGTGGGCTCTGCCACATCGATCTTGGAAACGATGCGGAAGGAGGCGCCTGCGGGCCGCCTTCCCCGGTCCCGGTCCCGGTCCCGGTCCCGGTCCCGGTCCCGGTCCCGGTCCCGGTCCCGGTCCCGGTGGGGGTGCCGGCTGTCCGGGGACTCCAGACGGTGGCCTGCCAGAACCGCCACGCACAGTCACGCGCCGGCCTGGGCGGGCGGTGGGCTTGATCTGCTCGCAGGATCTGGCCGCGGATGTTCTCGGGAGGTGATCGCCGGGCGGGTGCAGGGGTCAGCGGATGGAGGCCCAGATCTTGGTGGTGGCGTCGGTGAACCCGGTGCGGCGGTAGATCTTTTCTTCTTCGGGTTCGGCTTCCAGGAAGACCAGGCTGATGCCCTGGGAGTGGGCAGTCCTGGCGAGGTGGGCGCTGAGGGCAGAGGCGATGCCGCGTCGGCGGAACGCGGTCAGGACACCGACAGCGGCGAGTTCGCCGACGGCGGGGCGGTCGCCGGTGACGTCGATGAGGCCGGTGCCGGCCACCGTTCCGGAGGTTTCGTCGACGGCGATGGCGGTGATGCCGCCGCGCTGGGTCAGGCGGGTCAACCGGGCGATGTCGTGCGGGCCGGGCGGGCTGGGCATCTGGTAGGCGTGGTGCTGGACGGTGGCGGCAGCCGTCAGGTCGGCGTCGCTGGTGGCCTGGCGGATGGTGATCCCGGCGGGTGAGCGGGGCGTGAGCCGGGTGAGGGGGGTGGCGATCATGACGGGGGTCCGGCGCTCGAGGGTGAAGCCTGCGGCGGCCAGTGCGGGCCATGCGCGGGGCGCATCTTCCTCGATGTATTCCAGCCGGGGGACCCGGTGGCCGTGACGGAAGAACGTGATCAGGGTGTCGATGTCACCGGCACCGGGGCAGGCTCCGTGGTCGGGGACGGCGTAGTTGCGCATCGGGTCGTCGCTGTGCGGGTCGATGCCGGTGGTGAACGGGCCGGTCCGGCTGCCGGGCCGGGTGCTGGCCGCGGCGCGCATGTAGGCGGCGATCAGGGTGGGGATGTGCGAGAACACAGGCGTATCCATGATGGGTCCTTTGCGTTCGGCGTGACTGCTGCGGGAAACGGACGGGGCAGCCCGCCAGCGGCCGTACGCGAGGTGACGCATGACCGGCTGGCGCTGCTGCGCGGCCTGATCAGGGGGTGGCCTCAGTCCTCCGGAACCGCCGAACGTGAAAGGGATGCCTATTGTGGTGCCGCAGTCCGCCCGAGGCAAGGTGTTTGCCGTGCTGAATCCACCATCTATCTGGCGATGATCAGGAATCCGCCCTGATCCGGGCGCGGCGGCTGGTGACGTATCTTGCCCGGGCCGCAGGGCAGAATCAGGCTGTCGAGCACGGCTTCGTGCTCGCGATTGCCGGGGAGAACGACGGCGGTGGCAACGATCGATGATGATGCTCCTGAGCCTGAATCGGTGCTCGCCGCGTTCGGGCTCGGGGCTCGGCTGCGGCTATGACCGCGGTCGGCGGGGCGTGGTCAAATCGGGTGTATCGCATCGATGGCGGCGGCCATAGCTTTGCCGTCAAGGAGATGCGCAATCCCTGGGCAGACCCTCGCTGGGCGCACTGGCTGAGGGAGGCGTGGTCCTTCGAGCAGCGCGCCCTGGCAGCCGGGGTGACAGCTCCGCTGCCCGTTCCCAATCCGGCCGATGGCGGCTGCCTGGCCTGGGTGAACCGGCGCGATGGGAGCTCGCCCGCTGCTGTTCGCTTGCATCGCTGGGTCGATGGCCGTCCGGTCGCGGCCGGGCCCGTTGAGCCTGCGGTGGCTGGCTGGGCAGCGAGGGTACTCGCCACGTTGCACAACCTGCGAGTCCGGCCGCGGGACCGGAGCTTGTTTCCTGTTCCCGATACCGGCACGGCCACCCGGTGGCCCGAGCTGACCGACGCCGCTCAGGAGTCCGGCGTGGCGTGGGCCGGCCAGATGAAGGAGGTCACGCCCGCCGTGTCGGTCATCGCCCTGATGTCGCGCTGTCACTGGCCGGCTGGGAAGCCTTCGGTATCGCCCGGGAAGTCGTGCGCTCCTATCGTCAGGCCGGCGGTGACGATACCAGCATCCAGCCGCCAGACCTGGGCCAGCCGATGATGACCGGCCTGGACTGGGTGGCCTTCAACGTGGAGCGCGCCATCGACGGCGCCCGGCGACCGCGGCAGAGGCTGCGCTCGCGCACGAGCTGGTTCCCCGGCTGCTCGCAGGCATTCCTCGTCACGCCAGCACGGCCCTTCGCGTCTCCGGGATGTTGCACTTGTGACGAGACTGCGCATGGTGGGCCTCCCGAGATGGCCGGCGGATCAGTCGCCTCTCGTCCCGAGCGGGTCCCGGTCCGCGGCGCTGGCATCGTCGCGGTCGGTGGAGACGGTGAGGTCGTGCCATGCGGCGTCGGCCTCGGCCAGGGCCCTGGCGGCCGCGGTGGCATAGGCGTAGGCCTCGCTGCCGAGGATGAGCCGCAATGGCGGCTGGTCCATGTTGGCGACTGCGAGCACGACCTGAGCGACCTTGGCCGGGTCGCCCAGGGCTGGTGTGCTGCCGTTGCCGCCGTGCATACTGGCCATCGCGCCGACCGTCGCCTGGTACGGCTCGCTGATGGGCGCTACGTGCATGGACGATCCGGCCCAGTCGGTTTGCATGCCGCCTGGCTCCAGGATCGTGACTTTGATTCCGAGCGGCTCGACCTCCTTGGCCAGGACTTCGGAGAAGCCCCCGACCGCCCACTTGGCCGTCTGGTAGGCGGACAGGCCGGCGGTGGCGAGGCGGCCGCCTATCGACGAGACCTGGATGATGCGGCCGCCGCCTTGGCGTCGCAGGACCGGGAGGGCTGCTTTGGTGACATTCACGACGCCGAACAGGTTGGTGTCGATCTGGTCCCGGAAGTCCTCACGGGTGATGTCCTCGACCGAGGCCAGATTGGCGTACCCGGCGTTGTTGACCACCACGTCGAGACGTCCGAACGCTTCGACGCCGGCTGCGACCGCCGCCTCGGCTGCGTCTGAGTCGGCGACGTCGAGCGCAACTGGCAGAACCTGGGCGCCGTAGCGGGTTGCCAGGTCGGCTAGGGCTTCGGGGCGGCGGGCGGTGGCGACCAGGCTGTGACCGGCCGCGAGCGCTGCCTTGGCGATCTGGCGCCCCAGACCCCGGGTACTTCCTGTCAGGAAAAACACCTTCGGCACGTGACTACCTGTCCTTTCATGGGCTGGGGCTGGGGCTGGGGCTGGGGCTGGGGCTGGGGCTGGGGCTGGGGCCGGGGCCGGGGCCGGAGCCGGAGCCGGAGCCGGAGCCGGAGCCGGAGCCGGGGCCGGGGCCGGGGTGCTGCTGGTACGCCAAAATATAACACAACACTGTTCTCTTAACAACGCACCGTCGTTGTGTTATGTAAGCTGGACAGTCGTGAGCACCGATGCGACCTTCCAGCGGGCTCGCCGTCCGGAGCAGAAGCAGCAGCGCCGGGACGACATCCTCGACGCCGCTCGCGAGCTTGCGAGCCGTGACGGCGTCCGCAACGTGAGCCTGACGGACATCGCCGGCCGGGTGGGCATCCACAAATCGGCGCTGCTGCGTTACTTCGAGACCCGCGAACAGATATTCCTGGAGCTAACGGCGCAGGCCTGGCTCGACTGGGCCAAGGCGCTGCACGCCGCCCTGGACGGTGCCGCGCCTGGCGCCGCCGACGTGATCGCCGACGTGATGGCCCGCAGCTTCGCCGACCGGCCCCTGCTCTGCGACCTTATTCCGCACACGGCGCTGAACCTGGAACGCAACGTCTCGATCAAGGCCGTGCGCCGTTACAAGCTGACTTCCCTGGCGGTCATCGATGACGTGGCCGGCCTGGTGCAGCAGATCCTGCCGGGCCTGACCGCCGAGGAGTCCGGCGACTTCGTCATGACGATGGCGACACTTGCCGGGGCGCTGTGGCAGATCGCGAACCCCCCGCCTGCCCTCGCCGAGTTGTACGCCTCCGACCCGCAGCTGGCCGCGGCCTGCGTGGACCTAGCCTCCCGGTTGCGCCGGACAGCGGCGGTGCTGCTGTCCGGGCTGATCCCGAGCCGCACCTCGGCCGCGGAAGCGGCGGGACGCTGACGCGCTCGGGTCAGGCCTCGCGAACTTACCAGCGCGGCATCCGGTGCCAGGCCGTGCCAATTGCCGGGCCATCCGGAGCCGTCGCGGCGCCCCGGGAGCGGCACCTGCTCACGCGAATGCAACAAACCGTTACAAGACGTTAATAATGCGAGGCTACCGTATATTACCCGCTGTGGATGGCGGCGACCTCTAAAACAATACTAACCAAAGAAAGGCGCAATAGCAGAATCCTCCTTGCCGGGCTTACCCCGATGTGCCGACCTGAATGAGGGCCGTACATGGAAATGACTGTTTGGGAATGGTTCGAGCGGCGCTCATTTCACCACCGGGATTTCTGTGGTCTCGCCAATCCCGGCGGGTCGGGGCGCCAGCTCACCACGACGCTGATCCTTCCTGCCCGCAACGTCGCCGGCACCATCGGCCCGATCCTGGACACGGTGGCCCGGCTGAACGAGCGGACTGGCCTGATAGAGCAGGTCATGGTGGTCGATGCGGACTCAGCCGACGGCACCGCGGACATCGCCAGGGCCCGGGGTGCCGAGGTCTACTCCGAGAACGAGCTGCTTCCTGTCTACGGCCCCGCCCAGGGCAAGGGGGACGCGATGTGGCGGAGCCTGTCGGCGGCACGCGGGGATATCGTCATGTTCGCCGACGCGGATACCCGTGATTTCGACGAGCATTTCATCTACGGCACGCTCGGACCGCTGCTAGCGGTGCCGGGAATCCGGTTCAGTAAGGCCGCGTACCGGCGCCCGTACACCCAGGAAGGCCAGTCCGTCGCAGACGGCGGCGGCCGGGTGACCGAGCTGATGGCCAAGCCGCTGCTCAACTTCTTCTACCCAGGGCTCACCGGATTCGTCCAGCCGCTGGCCGGCGAGTTCGCCGCCTACCGGGAGCTTCTCTGCAATATCCCGTTCCTCACCGGGTACGGGGTGGAGATCGGGGTCCTGATCGACGTGCTCGCGGCAGCGGGCCTGCCCGCGATGGCCCAGGTAGATCTAGGATCCCGGCAGAACCGCCACCAGCCGCTCGGCGACCTCACCCGGATGAGCTCCACCGTGCTGCGCGCGCTGGCCCGCCGGGTCCACCTGCCGGAACAAGAAATGCCCGAACCGGCCGCACCCGGCGTCTGGGCGCTACCCCGCCACGACATCTACCGCCACGCGGTGGCCACCCAGGACGGACTGCGCCTCGACGAGCACCTGAACGAACTGACCGAACGCCCACCGCTCACTCAGGTGCTAGCTGCCGGGCGGGAACGAGACAGCGTCGCCTGAGGTGTGCTTTCTCGGGAAGAGGTGACGTTGGGGAGGGGGCTGGATCTGGGCGAGATTGGAGCAGCGAGACGAGCCGGCCGTCCGTACGCATCCGATGGCGCAGCGAGCGCAGCCGAGCGTCTCGCCGCCAGCCGGCCCTGTGTCATTGTCCTGTCGAAGCTAGCTCCCTGAGCTCTTACCGTCGGCGGCAGCCCGATCCTTGAGTTCCTGCTCAATCGTCGCGACCAAATCCGGGTACTGGCTCAGACCTCGCAGGACATCGGGTGGAATTCCCAGCTGGCGGCTCGCTTCTTCGACCACCGCCTGGACCATGCCAAGAGCCCTCGCTAGCCCCTCGTCCCGTTTGTAGCTGGGCGGGAGGTCATCAATCTGGAACTCGCCCGGGCGGCGGAACGTTCCGCCCGGGCCCGGCAGCCACGCCGTGGTCGTCGCGACGGTGCCGGTCACTGACATGACGTGCTCGCGGCGAGCGTCCTGGAACTCCTGGCGGCTGGCCTTCTCGACGACTCCGGCGACGAGCTGCCGGCTGGGAACGAGCAAGACATTCCAGATGTACTCGGATCGAGCATGGTTCGGGTGGCGGAGCGCGAAGTCCAGACCGTCGAACTCCGCTTCAGGATCGAACCCGTCGATGCCGCGTTCGTGCCGGGCGAATTCGTCGGCGATGACTACGTAGCCGAAGAGATCCGATTTCCGGGTGCGAAGCTCCACCTTCTCCCGGACGCCCATGCCGCGTAGCTGAACCAGCCACGGCCCGTAGGCATCGCCCGCGAACCAGGCGTCCGGGTTCCCGTCAAAATAGATCTCCAGCTCCTTAGTTCGCTGGTACAACCTGGGCGGCGTCATCAGTCGCCCCGCACCTGTCGCCGCGTTCTCTGCGATGAGGAAGGTAGTTTGCTGCAGCTGGTCAAGCAGCCGTTGCCGCCTGCCGGGGTCCGCCTCGGCCAGCGCACGCACGACACACTCAAGATCAGCGTCGTGCTGCGCCGCGTCCAGATCCGCAATGTCCAGGTCGTTGTACCGGGGAAGGACGCTCTCCAGTACCTCGGCCACCACGTCCGGCTCAACGAACTTGAGGGCCTCCAGGAACTGCCGGGCAGCGGGGAAGTCTGCCACCGCACGTCGGACCGTGGGGAGTTCCGTCTCGATGGGACCCGGGAGGTATGCGGCCGGGCGGCCGCTCGCGTCGAACGGTGCCACCTGGCTGCCGTCCTCGAGTCGCACGATCGGCTTCAGCCTGGCGGGGCCAGGCTGCTCGCCCTGGTAGCCCGGCTCTGCCCACAGAGCATGGTGCTGATGCAGGAACGCATAGAAGCGTGCGATCCAGGCATCCGACTGCGCCGCTAGGAATTCGCGCGTGGCTCTTGCGACGACGGTGTCCGGCGTGACCTCATCAACGCCGATTTCCTCGCGCAGATACCGCCACAGAAGAGATGTCCTGTTCTCTGTGATGGACTCGTGTGCGAAGTCGACCGGCTTGTCTCCCCGGTAGAGCTCGGCAAGCTGGTCGGGGGACAGGAGTTCGCGAAGTCCTGCGCCGCGAGCTAGCTTCAATTCCCTCGCGGCGCCGTAGCCGCCCCCCGCCACGGGAATGAGCTCTTCCTGGACAAGGGCGGCGCGGACCGAGTCGAACAAGGCGCGGAACATCGTGCCGGGCTGGAACCGTGCCGTGTCGATCGGCATCGCCTGCAGGGCATCAACCGTGAGGAGCCCTTCATCGCGGACCTCCCGGAGAACGTCTGCGAGCAGGGCGGCTGTCTCGCCCACCAAGTCCTGGTTCCAGGGATCGTGCTCAGGAATGTTGTCGCGAGCCGGTGTCGTCCGGTAGGGGCCCTGGATCAAGAAGCCGAGAAAGGTCTCCTTCTGCGTGGGGAAGAACACGACCAGCGGTGATTTCCCTGACGCCGCGAGTCGCCGTTCGCCGTTCTCGGCGCTGACCCGGAATGCGATCTCGACCCGGTGAAGCGGCTGGTCAAGAGCGTCAAGCTGACGGTGCCAGACGAACCACTCCTCATCTGCTCGATCACGATCCCCCCGTTTCGCGAGTACGACGTGACGACATGAGCTGGTGCGAGCTGAGGCCACGCGCTGGAGAACCTGCTGAGCCGTCTCAAGGCCGCGGATACGCACGCGCTCGATACACCTGAGAAACAGCAGGGTCCCGACGTCGATGTTGTCGAGGGCTGAGGAGATCTCGCGTGCGGCAGTCGACGCCGGTAGCTCGTCGTGGTCGAAGGGGAAGACGAACAGGGTCTCGGATGCATTCCCGTCCCCCGGGCTTAGCGGAAACGGCCGGACGTATGACTCGATCCGGAAATGCTCGTCCGAGCTGTGGATGCGCGGAGTCTTGGTGTAGGCGTAGACCGATTTGAAACCGATGCCGAATTTGCCGATCTTGGTGAGATCCCCGGACTTCGCGCTCTGGCCCACCCCGCAGATGCCCCGAACGTCGGCTTCAGTGAAGGGGCGGCCATCGTGCCGCACCTCCAGGCGATCTTGGAAAAGGTCGAACGTCAGCTCGGTCGCACCGGCATCCTCAGCGTTCTGGATCAGTTCGAAAATGAAGTGAGTGCGTTCGCTGTAGAGCTGCCCGAGAAGATCGAGCACGGCCGTGTCCCAGCCGTAGCGGCGGATGTTCTCCTCGCGGATCTTCTCGTAATCAGCGGGCACCGGTGACCTCCGCAAGTCCCGCAGCCACTCGCAGGTATAGAACTTCGACTAGCCGGGCGCGTTCGGAAAATGCTCTTTGCTGTTCGCAGTCAGCCTGGACCGCTCTCGTGAAAGGTCCGCAGGCTGGCGGCCCGCCGGCCGAGCAGCAGCTCGTTTGAAGCTTCAAGCCCGCGTATCGCGCCTCGCCGCCTCGCATCAGAGAGCGAGTCTAGCTCGTCACGGCATCGTGCCATTGATTCACGGCGCGCTCGCGAAGGCCCCACAACTGCTGAACGCGTCCGGGCCAGCACCTGGCCTGTCCAGACACGGGCGCGTCTTGATCGCCGAGTACCAGACCACTAGAAACCGGTCACGACCGCACCGCAGCCAACAGCTCTGCCCGCCGCGCGTGGTGGCTGGTGGCTGGCGGCGACGATTACCGGGCTTGAGCGTTCCCGATCCGCAGATCCTGGCAATCGTTCCCATACGATCGCCGTCATGGACAAGAGAACCCAGGTTACCGAGGCAGCCGACGGCCGCACACTTGCCTTTGCCGAATGGGGTGATCTGACCGGCAGCCCGGTGTTCGGCTTGCACGGAACACCTGGCTGCCGACTGGAACACCATCCGGATGACGAGCTTGTCCGCTCGACCGGCGCACGGGTAATCACCTATGACCGGCCCGGGTACGGTGGCTCGGACCGGCACCGCGGCAGGACCGTGGCGGACTGTGCTGGCGACGTCGCTGCCATCGCCGACAGCCTTGGCATCGGGCGCTTCGCCGTTTTCGGTGCCTCCGGCGGCGGGCCGCACGCCCTCGCTGTTGCTGCCCTGCTCGGCGACCGGGTCACCCGGGCCGCCTGTGTGGTGGGCGTGGCGCCGTACGAGGCGCTCGGGGACGACTTCTTCACCGGAATGGACCCGGAGAACATCAAGGAATTCGGCTGGGCGCTGGAGGGTGAGGAGCGGCTCGTGACGGAGCTGGGGCGGAAGGACGAGGAGAGGCGGCAGAGGGTGGCCGCCGACCCTGCCACGCTGCTCGACATCTTCGACCTGCCCGAGTCGGACAGGAAGTTCCTGGCCCGCGAGGATTTCGCTGAGGTCATCCGCGAGTCGGCGATCGAGGCGACGCGCAACGGCGTGGGCGGCTGGGTCGATGACGATCTCGCCTTCATCTCTCCGTGGGGATTCGATCCATCCGCAATCGCCGTGCTTACCCAGGTCTGGTACGGGACACGGGACGTTATGGTCCCGCCGGGCCACGGCGAATGGATCGCGCGAACAGTGCCAGGGGCCATCGTCAAGCTGAACGAACTCGGGCACATGGGGGACCCAGACGCGGACCTGGTCGAGCGCCATGGCTGGCTGACCGCACGAACCCCTGGCCGCTTCGACGCGAGCTAAAGGCGGCGGCTTCGGCTAGGTGGTTCGGGTTGATTTCCCGCCAGGGAGGTCTCCCCGGATAGCCGAGAGAATTCGATCAGCCAGTGCTCGGCGACCAGCCACTGCGAATCGGCTTGCAAGACTGCGCGGCATCTGTCGCCGATTTCCCTTTCGTCCTAGGGTGCGAAGGCTGCGGCCGACACGTCAAGTACTATCGAACATACGTTTGACAGAGGCGCGTCCTTGGTGCAATCTGAGCCAAGTGCTCAACGGCCAGGCGGCCACCATCGCGGCCGTGACCTAGCCCCGTCGGCGAGCACACCCCCAGGCAGCTGCCGGCGCAGGACGGCAGCTGCACCGACATCCAGGGAGGCATACCAGTGGGGCAGAAGACCGTCAGGTTCAGCGACCTCAGCGGCGCGATCATCGCCCAGGACGACGCCCTGGCTCGCATCGTGATCCGCGAGTACCCCGAGCTCGGCGACGGCCCGGTGGAGATCGAGGTCCTCACCGATGAAGCCAGGGCAATCGAGAAGGCAGCCCTGCGGGTAGCAGTGGTTGACCTCTATCTCCCTGGGGAAGACGAGCCTCACCGGGTGGCCATGGATGCGGGTTCGTTCGACAAGCTGGCCACCGACAAGGCGATGGGCGAGCTACTCGTCAGTGCCCGGCCAGCCAGGCGCAGTTCCAGGACCACTCCGGGCAGCCCGGCCCGCGATCGCGGCAGCTACGCCAGCATGGAGCATGCAGGCACGCCCCATAAGGGCAGGATCACTGACGCAGAGAAGCAGCTCGTGTACGGGCACTTTGACGAGATCAACGAACGGCTGGCTGGACAAGGGCTCCGGACGATCAGCCTGGCCGACCGCGAGCATGTCGAGCGCTACAGCCTGGCGGAGCTTGCCAGGGAGCGGGACGTCGAGCCTGACCAGCAGTGACCTGCACCCGGCAGGCTAGCCGCACGATCAGGCCTAGAAGGGCCGATGACGAGGCGTTCGACGATGGGCCGGCCGGTCGACCGCCAGCTCGTCCAACATCGCCTCCACCGTGGCCGGGCTGGCCGAAACCTCAACCGGCACCGCGGTGATCGTCACCGAGTCCGTCGCCAAGCTGAGCAACACGTGGTGGTGAACCACTGGACGACCATCGCGCTCAACCCGTCGACCGGGCGACGCTGTGGACGGTGAGCTACATAGACATCCCGGGCGGCCTGGACGGCGGAACGACGGCTACCCGCCTCGTGCTCAGCCCGGACGGCCTTCATCACCGGGAACAGCACCTACACCGGGACCTGCGTGAACGACGTCATGACCACAGTCGCCTACCCCGCCGCCTGACCCCGTCCGTCACCAGGAGAACCCCATGAGATACGTCCGGGTGCTCACCGCTGTCGCGGCTGCAGTCGCGGTCGCCGGGATCACCTCTGCCGTGCCCGCTGCCGCCTCGACAGAGTCCACCGGCGGCCCGGAGGCGCCTGCCGCCGCATCGTTTCCAAGATCGATNNAGCCCCCCACCGGTGGTAGGCCATGCCACATCGATCTTCGGCGGCGCTCCGGAAGACGTGGCTCACGGGGTCGATGGTGCCGGTGTGACGAGAGTAGTCCGGTCGGCAGGGTCCGCGGACGCCGATAACCCCGACGCCCAGTCAATAGGCAGGACAGCGCGTCGGGGTGCGCCCTGTTTCCTCGCTCAGACCCCGGCCGCTGCTGCCAGTGCCCGTCCGGTCAGTACCCGCGCCAGGTGACGCCGGTAGTCGGGCGCTCCGTGCAGGTCGCCCGGCGGTTCGGTGCCCTCGTCCGCGCTGGCCGCGGCTGCCCGCAGCGCGTCGCGGCTGGCCTCCGCCCCGGCTACGGCGTTCTCGGCTGCCGTTGCCCGGATGGGGACAGAGCCCATATTGGTCAGCCCGATCCTGGCCTCGGCGACTGTCCCATTCGAGCGCCGGGCCAGCGCCGCCACGCCGACAGTCGCCCATGACTGCGCCGTCCGGTGGAATTTCTCGTACCGGTAACCCCATTCGGGCCCGAGCTTGGGTACCCGGATAGCGGTCAGGATCTCATCTGGGCCCAGGCTCGTCGTCAGGTAGTCGACGAAGAAGTCAGGCGCGGCGATCTCGCGCTCGCCGCCAGGCCCCCGGGCGATCAGCGTGACTTCGAGCGCCAGCGCCACAGCGGGAAGATCGCCAGCCGGGTCGGCGTGCACGAGCGCGCCGCCCAGCGTGCCGCGGTGACGGACGGCGGGGTCAGCCACCGTGGCGGTGGCCTGGGCGAGCAGCCCGCAGTGTTCCGCCACGAGCCGATCGTTGACCAGCTGATAATGCGTGGTCCTCGCGCCGATCAGCAGTGCGTCGCCGGCGTCCGTCACCCCGCGCAGCTCGTCCAGCCCGCCGACATCGACCAGCAGTTCCGGATATGCCAGCCGGAGCCGCAGCAGCGGGAGCAGGCTCTGCCCGCCCGCGATGACCTTCGCGTCATCGCCGCCGTCCGCCAGCGCCCGCACTGCCTCGTCCAGCGAGCCAGGGCGGACATACTCGAACTTCGCGGGGATCATGCCGCTCCTCCGGTCTGCTGTGCTTCATCGCTGTCCGGAACCATTCCCTGGGGGCTGTTGCCCTGGGTTCTGTCGCTCTGCCGGGCCTCGTGCTGCTCGGCTGCATCGCCCTGGTCACCGCCTAGAGCGGTCTGGATCGCGCGCCAGACGCGTTCGGGCGTGCACGGCATGGTGATGTCCCTGATTCCGAGCGGGCGCAGCGCGTCGACGATCGAGTTGACGACCGCGGGAGTCGAGGCGATCGTTCCCGCCTCGCCGACGCCCTTGACGCCCAGCCTGTTGGCTGCCGGGCTTTCGGTCCGGCTGGTGACATACGACGGCAGGTCAGCCGCGGACGGGACCAGGTAGTCCGCCAGCGTGGTGGTGACCAGGTTGCCCGCATCGTCGTACACCGCCTCCTCGTACAGGGCCTGCGCGATGCCCTGCGCCAGGCCGCCGTGCACCTGGCCCTCGACGATCAGCGGGTTGACCACCAGGCCGATGTCGTCCACCGCCACGTAAGAGCGGATCTTGACGAAGCCAGTCTCGGTGTCGACCTCCGTCGCGCACAGATGCGTGCCGTGCGGGAACGAGAAGTTGTCCGGGTCGTAGGTGGCGTCTGCATCGATGGTCGGCTCGACGCCGTCCGGCAGGTCATGCGCGGCGAACGCGGCCAGGGCGATCTCCTGAATGGTCTTCGTCGCGCCTGCGCCGCTTCGAGAGCTGAATACTCCATGCGCGAACTGCACGTCCTCGGGCGGTGTCTCCAGCATTTTGGAGGCGATGACCTTGGCCTTATCGATGACCTTGTCGCAGGCCGAGACCAGGGCCATGCCGCCGACGGCCAGTGACCGGGAGCCGTAGGTATCCATGCCCTTGGGCGAGACCTGGGTGTCGCCATGTAGTACCCGGATGTCCTCGAACGGCACTCCGAGCTGGTCAGCGACAATCTGGCTCCAGGCAGTCTCGTGTCCCTGCCCATGCGCGCTCGACCCGGTCACGACCTCCACCTTGCCGGTTGGCAGCATCCTGATCGACGCCTGCTCCCAGCCGCCAGCGCCGTACGCGAGCGAGCCGAGGACGCGGGATGGAGCAAGCCCGCACATCTCGGTAAAGGTGGAGACTCCTATGCCCAGCTGCACGGGGTCGCCGCTGGCCCGCCGCCGCTCCTGCTCCTGGCGGAGCGCGTCGTAATCGAACAGCTCGCGAGCCTTGGCCGTAGCGGCCTCGTAGTTGCCTGAGTCGTAGGTCAGGCCGCAGATAGTCGTGTACGGGAATTCCTCGTGCTTGATCCAGTTTCGCTCCCGCACCTCGAGCGGGTCGAGGCCCAGCTCCGTCGCCAGCTCGTCCATGATCCGCTCGATGGCAAAGGTGGCCTCCGGCCTGCCCGCGCCCCGGTAGGCGTCGGTGGGCATCTTGGTGGTGAAGATCCCCGTGCAGCGGAACGAGTAGGCGTCCATCTTGTAGATGCTGGGGAACATGAAGGCGCCGAGCAGCGGGACTCCAGGCGTGACCAGCATGAGGTAGGCGCCCATGTCAGCGAGCAGGTCAACGAACAGGCCGCGGATCTTGCCATCGCCGTCGGCCGCGATCCTGATCCGCTGCCACTGGTCGCGGCCGTGGTGCACGGTCATGTTGCCCTCGCTGCGGGACTCGGTCCACTTGACCGGCCTGCCGAGCCTGCGGGCGATCAGCAGGGCCAGCACCTCTTCGGCTGTCACCTGAAGCTTTGATCCGAAGCCGCCGCCGACGTCGGGCGCGATGACCCGGAGGTTCTGTTCTGGTATGCCGGTCACCAAGGCGAGCATCACGCGGAGCACGTGCGGGATCTGGGTCGACGACCAGAGTGTGAACTCTCCGCCCACGCACGAGCAGACAACCGCGCGCGGCTCCATCGCGCTCGGGATCAGCCGCTGCTGGCGGTAGTTCCGCTCCAGTACGACGGGCGCGTCGCGGAAGGCCTTGTCCAGGTCGCCGTTGGCGAAGACCCATTCGAAGCTCTTGTTGCCCGCCTCGTGCACCTGGGGTGAGCCGTCGTCCAGGGCCGTCCTGATGTCGAGTACCGGCGGAAGCGGGTCGTAGTCAATCTCGATGGCGGCCAGGGCGTCGGCCGCCGCGTAGCTGTCGCGGGCCACGACGCACGCCACTGCCTCCCCGACGTAGCGCACCTCGTCCACGGCCATCGGCGGGTGGGCCGGCATCACGATGTCGGGCGTGACCGGCCACGCACAGGGCAGGCTGCCCTGCTCGTCGGCGAAATCCGCGCCGCAGTAGGCGGCGATTACCCCTGGCGCGGTCAGGGCGGCGCTGACGTCCACCGCAGTGATCCGCGCGTGCGCGTGCGGGCTCCGCAGGAACGCGATGTGCAGCATGCCGGGCAGCGTGATGTTGTCGGTCCAGTTGGTCTGGCCGGTGATGAGGCGGGCGTCCTCCTTGCGGAGACGGGCCCTGCCGAGCTCCGCGGCTGGTACCTCGCGAGTCTCAGTCTGCGCGGTCATCGGGTTACTCCAGCCTCGGCGGCGCGCCGCACGGCGCGGACGATGTTCTCATAGCCGGTGCAACGGCACAGGTTGCCTTCCAGCCCCTCGCGGATCTCCAGATCAGTCGGATGCGGATTCTCTCTCAGCAGGTCCGATGCCGCAATGATCATCCCCGGCGTGCAGTACCCGCACTGGAGCGCATGCTCCTCGTGGAAGGCGCGCTGTAGTGGGTGCAGGTCGCCGTTCGCCATGCCCTCGATGGTCGTGACCTGAGCGCCGTCGGCCTGAACGGCCAGCACGGAGCAGCTCTTGACCGACTCACCGTCCATCAGCACCGTGCATGCACCGCAGTTAGACGTGTCGCATCCGATGGGCGTGCCAGTCTTGCCCACGACTTCTCTCAGGTAATGCACGAGCAGCAGCCGGGGCTCAACGTGATCTACATAGGTCACCCCGTCGACTTTGACGGTTATCTCTGCCATGCGGTCCCCTCCAGTAATGAACACGAGCGCGCCTGATGCAAACCTAGGACCGCCTGTCGCGCCACACCAGTCCCAAGTGGAGCCCGAGCCCTGGCGGGTTCCCACGAAAGCCTATTCGCCAAGCACGCCGACCTCGCCACCCATGATCACCCCTGGCGGACGACCAATGTCAGGTTGTCGCAAAATGCGATGCGAGCAGCCCATGCTAGCATCGTAAATTAAAATTTACTATTAAAACGACCATAAATATAGGGGAAAAGGGATTCTCCCCCTTAGGAAGGGGATTCTCCCTGATAGGGATGCTGAGCACCCCGGCTCTGCCTGGCGACGCGGCCCCCGTTGATGCCCCCAGCAGTAGTTCGTAACGGAATACTCAGCAGTAGTTAGAAACGGAATACCCCGGCGAGTAGTTCGCCGCAGAATACTCCAGTAGTAGTTCATGCCGGAATACCGCTGGAGTATGAAAGAACGCCCACCCCAGCACGCGAGTTATCGCCGAGTTAGGTCACCCAAAAAAGCTGTAAACCCCGATGCGCGCGATAGCGTGGCCGAGTGCTGGGGGCCGGCTGGACTGAGGCGGCGGCCCTGACCGCGGCTTTCGTGATCGCGGTGCTGGCCACGCCGGCGGGCATCTCGGGCGCGGTGCTGCTGCTGCCGTTTCAGGTAAGCGTCCTGGGCACGCCCAGCCCGGCGGTCACCCCGACCAACCTGCTGTATAACGTGGTCGCGACGCCGGGCGCGATCTACCGCTACTGGCGGCAGGGACAGACCGGCGGCCGGCTCGCGCTGGTGCTCATCGCCGGAACCCTGCCGGGCGTCATCGCCGGATCGATCATCCGGGTCGAATTGCTCCCCGGACCTCGTGTCTTCGACCTCATCGTGGGCGCGGCGCTGTTCCCCCTGGGGGCCTGGCTGGCGGTCACCAGGCCGGGACATGCGGCTAGCGTCTCCCGGCCTGTCCGGCTTCCCCAGCGGGTCTTGATCCTGCTGTCCGCCGTGGTGGGCTGCATCGGCGGGATCTACGGCATCGGCGGCGGATCGATCCTCGCGCCCATCCTGATCGGCACCGGCCGCCCTGCGTCGGAGGTGGCGCCGGCCGCGCTGGGCTCGACTTTCGTGACCTCTGTCGCTGGCGTGTTGACCTTCACGATCTTGTCGGTTCACCACCCCGGCTCGGTGGCTCCCGACTGGCCGACCGGCATCGCGCTGGGCATCGGCGGACTGGCCGGTGCCTACACCGGTGCCCGGATCCAGTCCTGGCTGCCCGAAGCCCTGATCCGTCGCCTGGTCGGCGTCCTGGTGGTCGCGATCGGCGTCCGCTACCTGTGGGCTGGCCTGAGCTGATAGCCGATGATGTCAGGAGGAACCGGCGGCCGGCTCGTCACCGGGCGCGTGACCGTGCACTATGGGAGAGGGCTCATCACGCCGAGCCAGCCTCCAGCGGCCAGACTGAGGAGCTGACGCGATGGGCATTGTCTCGCCCGGCTTTTCCGGGCATCGCCGGACGAAGGAAAAGCTGCCGCCAGGCCAGTACCTGGTGCACGACTTTCCCGTGCTGTCGGCCGGGCCGACGCCGCTTGGCGGGCTGGCGGGGTGGGAGTTCCGGATTACCACCGAATCGGGCCAGGTGCACGCCTGGGACTGGGCTGCGTTCCGCGCGCTGCCGACCGAGGACATTACCGTTGACCTGCACTGCGTGACGAAGTGGTCGAAACTGAGGACTAACTGGCGGGGCGTGTCCCTGGACACTCTGATGACAGACGTGACCACCAGCGCCCAGTACGCACTGGCGCGCGCTGTCGGTGATTACACCACCAACGTGCCGCTGGCGGACCTTCTCGACGGCAAGGCCTGGATCGCGTTCTGCTACGACGGCGCGGACCTGGAACCTGAGCATGGCGGGCCCGCGCGGCTGCTGGTGCCGCACCTGTACCTGTGGAAGTCAGCGAAGTGGATCCGGGGCATCGAGCTACTCGACCACGACGAGCCGGGCTTCTGGGAAACTCTCGGCTACCACAACTATGGGGACCCATGGCGCGAGCAGCGGTACTGGGGCGACTGAACTGGCTGGTCGGCCAGCTTGCCGACGTCCGCGAGGAGACGGCCACCGCGCGGACGCTGATCCTGGACGTGCCCGGCTGGCCCGGCCACCTGCCCGGCCAGCACGTGGACGTCCGGCTCACTGCCGAGGATGGCTACTCCACCGAGCGCAGTTACTCGATCGCCTCGGCACCGGACGGCAGCAGGCTTGAGCTGACCATCCAGCGGCTCGAGGACGGCGAGGTTTCCCCCTATCTGACCATGGTGCTCAGCCGCCGCGATCCGCTGGAGCTGCGCGGCCCCATCGGCGGCTACTTCGCCTGGCGCCCGGCGGATTCGCGGCCGGTGCTGCTGATCGGCGGCGGCTCGGGAGTCGTGCCGCTGATGGCCATGGTGCGCACCCGGATCGCCAGCGGCGGCACCGCCCCGATGCGGTTGATTTACTCCACCCGCAGTCCGGACACGCTGCTGTACGCGGCCGAGCTGGAGCGCATCGCTGCGGGCCACGCCGACCTGGATGTCGACGTGGTATACACGCGGGCGGGACCGCCGGACTGGGCCGGCCGGGTCGGCCGCCTGGATGCCCGCCAGCTCCGGGAGTTGGCGGGCCAGCACGCCGCCGACACGCAGTGCTTCGTGTGCGGGCCGACGGGATTCGTAGAAAGCGTCGCCAGGCTGCTGATCGGGCAGGGCATCGAGGCGCAGCAGATCAGGACCGAGCGGTTCGGGCCGAGCGGAGGCACAGCATGAGCGAGACGTGGACGGACGGCAACAGCCTGGGCGGGCCCCTTCGCGACGTGTTCAGCGTGGATGTCACCGCGGCGGTCGGCCGCTGCGGCGGGTGCGGGAACACCGGCCCGCTCGCTGAGGGCCGCGTCTTTGGCCCGTCGCCCGGACTGATCCTGCGCTGCCCCCGCTGCGGGCAGCCGCTGCTGCGGATGGCCCGCGGATCCGGCCGTACCTGGCTCGACCTGCGCGGGCTGGAGTTCATCGAGTTCATCTCGCCCGAATAGCTAGTTCCGGGCAGCAAGGCCGCGGATGGCACAGCTAGCAGCAAGGCCGCGCACTGAATAACCTTGGACGATGCCAACTCCTGACGAGCCCACGCTGACGTTGTCTGAGTGGCTGGTGCTGTGCTTGATCTGTGAGAAGCGCACGCACGGCTTTGCCGTCGCTGCCCTGCTCGACCGCGAGGGCGTGCTGGGCCGGATCTGGCAGGTCCCCAAGCCGGTGATTTACCGGAGCATGCAGCGGCTTGAGCTGCTTGGCCTGGTACAGAAGGTAGGGGAGCAGCCATCCAACCTTGGCCCGGTCCGGTCGATCGTTGAGGCGAGCGCGGCCGGCCGAGAGGCCGCCACGGCCTGGCTGAGCAGGCCGGCGGTCCACGCCAGGGACATCCGATCCGAGCTGCTGGTAAAGCTCGCGCTGCTGGACCGGGCCGGGGTGGATCCGCAGGAGCTGCTCCGGACGCAGCACGCACAGCTCATCCCCATCGCCACGTCGCTCGGCGACCGCCTGCGTACTGCCACGGGATTTGACCGGACCCTGGTCTTGTGGCGCTACGAGACGATCTCAGCGACCATCCGGTTCCTTGATGCGATGTCCCCCGCGCGGCACTGAGGAGAATCGAGGAACGCATGACAACGGGGCCGGGGCGGCAGCCGTTCGGCGGAAATCGATCTGGGGTCTTCCAGTCATGTCCCGGCGAGCTCGGGCGTCAGCCGAATGTGCCGATGCCGATGGGCTGGTCCAGCAAGGCCAGTATGTCGGCGACCAGGAACGAGGGCAGGTCTTCGAGCCCTCCTACGGTCAGGAGCATCGACGGGACGGTGGTGGTGGTGCAGCCTTGCGGCACCGCTCCGCCGGTGAGGCGCTGGGTCAGCCAGTTGAGGGCCGCCGGTGCCCCGATGAGCGCCAGGGTGGCGTGCTCGCTGAGCAGATCCCGGGTGTAGGTGACCGAGTCTCCGTCGGCGCAGTAGCCGCTGACCGTGGCGTCGGCGCCGGCGATCGGGATCAGCTCGTCGTTGACCGCGTGGTAGACGAACAGCGGCGCGGTCGGCGCGGAGCTGCCCAGGTCGAGCCCGGTCAGGGCAGCCTTGATCGCGGGCAGGGCCAGGAACTGGGTCAGGGGGATGGTCAGGTAGTTGTCCAGGTTGGTGAACGGGTAGTCCAGGACGTTGGTCGTCTCACACTGGGACGCCCCCTGCGCCAGCAGGGCCTGGCCGGCCGGGGTGACGTAGGTCTTGATCGCGGCGGCCAGGGCGGGGACCGTTCGGGCCACGCCCGACAAGACCGACACGATCAGGCCTGCCCCCACACCGCCGTTGATCTGCGTCACGGCCTGGGCCAGGTTGGTGACGAACCCGCCGACCGCCACCCCGAGAAGGTTGATGTCCGGGGCGTAGGAGGGCTGGACCTGAGCGGCCCAGCCCGAAACCAGCGAGCCGCCGGAATATCCCCAGATACCGACGGGCGTGCTCAAGCCGTCGAGTTCGAGGGGGGTGAACTGCTCGGCGGCGCGGATTCCGTCCAGGATCGCGTAGCCGGGCTGGCGGGCCGCACCGAAGTCGCCGCCTGGTCCTTCGTAGTCGGGGATGGACACGGCGAAGCCTTCGGCCACCGCGGCGTCGATCAAGAGCAACTCGGCCTGGTTGATCGCTCCGCTCGGGCCCACACCGGACCGGAGCTCGTAAGAGGGCGCGCACTGCGGTGCCACGGCGTCCTCGGCGATCTGGTAGGAAAGCAGCGCTCGTGGTTTGCCGCCCGCGGGCAGCAGCACGGTAGTGACTGTCGCCTCTGGCTTGCCCTTGTAGTTGGTGGTCCGGTACAGCAGCTGCCAGGCCGAGATGTTTTGGGGGAGGGTGGCGAAGGTCGCCACCTGCACCGGCCGTGACCGCAGGATCGTCCCCGGCGCGGTCGAGGCGTAGCCGGCCGGCGGCTTGTAAAAGTGATCGTGCTGGGGAGGCGGCGGCGCCTTACTGGCCACCCTGGCCGTACTGGCCGTACTGGCCGTACTGGCCACCGACGCCGACGCGGCGGGCGCGCCTTGAGCCAGCAGCACCGACGCGGCCGCGACAACCGTCGCGATGACCCGTAGCCGTGCACCACGCATGACGGAGGTCCCTCCCTCAACCGGCCGGCGGGCTGCCGAGCGTGCTGGGATTGTAAAATGGAATGACCTTCTATTACAAGATCAGAGCCCTGATATTATGGTGTCGTGCCGATAATGCCGGTGCCGGAGACGCGCCAGGATCGCCGGAAAGCGCGCACTCGCGCCCGCATCCTCGATGCTGCCGCGCCGCTGTTGTCGGCCGAGCCGGAAACCGCCACCATCGAGCGGATCGCCGATGCCGCGGACGTGGCGGTCGCCACCGTGTACCAGCATTTCGCCGGGAAAGGCGACCTGCGGCTGGCGGTCCTTGAGCGGGCCCTGGCGGAGAACGAGCGCCACATGCTCGCCGTGTACGGCTCCGACGCGGCTCCCGTCGAGAAGCTGGTCGACGCCGCCGGCGCGTATCTGCGCTTCTATCTCGACGCACCCCAGCTTTTCGGCCTGATCGCCCTGCCCCGCGCCTCGGCGCCCGGCGATCGCCCCGCGCGCCCCTGTGCCGCGACCGTGGCCGGTCGTGTCGAACTGATGACCCAGGCGCTCGCCAGCGTGATCGGACAGGCGATCGGCGAGGGCTCGCTGCACCCCGTCGAGCCCCTGGCCGCGGCGCGGTTCCTCTGGGGAATGATGAACGGGGTCATCGCCCTCGCCCTGCGGCCCGACCCGCTGCGCTTGACCGAAGCCGAGATGTGCGCCGCCCTGCGGCAAGGCACCGAGATCCTCTTCACCGGAATCGTCACTGACACCTGGCGAGACGCCACCGGCCGCCTGGCCCCGCAGCTTCGCGACCGCCTGCACAGCGCCATGAGTCAGGCTGGCGGCGACTCCGGGTCGTCAGCACGGTAGGCCGGGAGGCGAGCGGAGTAGATCGAGTAGCCGTCGATGTAGAAGACGACGGCGGTGGCGATCACGGTAGCCGCGAGCATGGGGGCCATCAGGGCGAAGCCGCTGTGGGTGAGTTCCAGCACCAGGGCGAGGGCGGCGAGGGGAGCTTGCATGGCCGCGCCGATCATGGCGGCCGCGCCGATCATGGCGAATGCCCCGGCGGGCGAGCCGGGCCAGGCGTGGCTCCACGCCATCCCGAGGGCGCCGCCGAGGACCGCGCCGGTGCTCAGCGTGGGGGTGAACAAGCCCCCCGAGGCCCCGCTGCCCAGGCACAGCGCGGTGACCAGCGGCTTGAGCGCGAACAGCGTCAGCAGCAAGCCGATGCTGCCGACGCCGAGGAAGGCGTCGTGGGCCATGTCCTTGCCGTTGCCAAACAGTTGCGGGTACCAGATGCCGATGACCCCGAGGACGCCGAAGGCCAGCACCGGGGCGAAGACCGCCCTGACCCCCCTCGCCCGCACGTGCGACACCCAGCCGATGAGCCGGATGTAGCCGGCCGAGATCAGTCCGATGACCGGGCCGGCCAGCAGGGACCAGGTCAGCAGCGAGCCGCTGAAGCGGTAATCCGGGATGCCGGGGTAGGTGGCCTGTTCGGGCAGGTAGATCCACGCGGTGGTGGTGGCGATCCAGGAGCAGGCGATCGCTGGGAGCATGACCGGCAGGGAAATGCTGCCGACGAGAACTTCGGCAGTGAACAGGGCGCCGGCCAGCGGGACGTTGTAGACCGCGGCCAGGCCGGCCCCGCCACCGCAGGCGACCAGCAGCCGCCGCTGCTGGTCCGACAGGCCGCCCCAGCCAGCGAGCACGCTCGCCGACGCACCGCCCAGCAGCTTGGGCGCTGCCTCCCGGCCGATCGACGCGCCCATGCCGATGACGATCTCGGAGATCACCGAGGTTCCCAGGCAGCGCAGAGGTGACAGCCGCCCCTCGCCGTTCCAGACCGCCTCGTCGATCTCCGATGGCTTGCCCTTGGTATAACGGCGCAGCAGGTACCACGCGACGCCGCCGAACGCCCCGGCGATCAGCAGGGAAGCCACCCGCCGCACGGCTGAGGCCTGCTCGATCCCGTGCTGGAGACTTCCGGAGTGGTACCCGAACGCGAGGTACTGCACGTTGAACAGCAGGCCCATCAACGCGGCGCTGAGCAGGCCGGTGGCCACGCCAGTCATTGCCACCATCACCCAGAACACGGGCGTCAGGATGGCCGACCCGTCACTGGTGATATTTGGCTGCTCCATGGCTCCGCGCCCCGACGGCAGCCGTTGCTTGACCAGCGGTTGGGGACGCCGCAATCGCTCACTGACCCGGGTCGGCCGGGCGCCGCGAATCCAGCCGGGCCATCGCAGCCGCCGCACCCATGCTCCCCGCCGGGCCGGGTCCGGGGCCGGGTCCGGGGGCGGGGGCGGGCCTGGGACCGGGGGCGGTCCGCCGGGGGTAGTCACGAGGAAAGCTTAAGCACGACGTGCAGCGGTCATCGGCCGCCACTGTTACCGGGCGTTCCGCGGCCGCCGGCGTGGCTCGTCCAGGGCGGGTAACCCCTGCTAGGGCGCTTCTGTCTGGGGGTGCGGGACGGTCGCCTGCGACACTGGGCATCCGGGCGGGAAGGTTCCTATCCGGGCGACGTCGTAGCCGCGGGGGTAGCTGCGGATATTGGGCAGCGCACGGGCGAAAAGCGGCTCTTTACGGGCTGGCATGAACCGCACCGCCAAGGCGCGCATGCGCAGTGCGCCGGCGGCCAGGCCCCGTTCCCAGCGAGGCGGCCGGCGGTAATGGAAGGCGTCCAGCAGAGGGTCGTCCATCAGTGCCTTGGCGAATCTGTTCATGATTGCCTTGGGGGCAAGGTGGTTGGGCGGGAACGTCGCCATCAGCGCCAGCGTCGCCTCGGACACCGCCAGGGCGCCGGCGTCGAAGCCGAAGTGCTCGCGTTCATATCGGTCCAGGAAGGCAGCGAACTGCTGGTGGGTTTGCGGGATGTCCTTGATTCCCATGTGCCGGCCCAGCTCGCGGTAGTAGTTCGCGCTGGCCACGCGTTCGGCTTCGGTGAGGTGTCGCCAGCCGTACTTGTCGAGCCAGCGGATCGGCACGACCACGAAGGTCGATAGCACGTAGCGCTTGTCGTCGTTGGAGATGTCGTAGCTGCCGTGCATCTGGTTCATCCGGCGCACCGCCGCGTGGCCGGCCGGGCTGGCCAGCCCGTGTTCCAAGATGGCGTCGAGGATCAGCGCGGTGTCGTCGTACCGCTTCTGCGTGCGTTTCGTGAACTCGCTGGTCTCGAACAGCAGACGGCCGATGCTCGGAACGGCGTAGGTGCGGTAGAGCGCGAAAGACAGCGACTGATTCATGTCCCACGGGAACTCATGGGTGGCCAGGATCCGGTAGATCTCGTGGTAGTCGCTGACCGGGTCGAGCTGACTGATGTGCCGTGACCAGTGATGACGATCCATATCCCGCTCCGCTGTCAGGTCGCATTCCGGTAAACCGGACTTTACGCCACATGAGGCTGGGAGTAACTACCCCAAAGTCGGATGCGGGCACCTCGTACAGGCGAGTAGCCCGGCGCAGGCCTCGACGGCGGTCCCGCCGCAGTGATCGCCTGCGGCACGTCATCGAACTTCAGCAGTGAGAGAATTTTATTCCGAACTGCTCCGCCTGAACGATGCGGGAATCCTCGGGCGGATTGTCGATGATCGTGACGGGCGCGAAGTACCCTTTGTGTTTTTGCCACCTTCGCCCTCGGAACCGCGCTGGGCGACTTCACCGCGACCTCCCTGAAGCTCGGCTTCCTGGCCTCCGGCATCACCTTCGCAGTGATCATCCTGATCCCCGCCGTCGCCTGGTGGCGCTTCGGCCTCAACGAGGTCGCCGCCTTCTGGTTCGCCCACGTAGTCACCCGCCCCCTCGGCGCCTCCACAGGCGCGGGGACGCGCGACCGCGTGACGGCCACGCTGGGCCGGCCAGAGCACTCACGCACCTACTAGCCTGCCGCCAGCTAGCCTGCCGCCGGCTAGCCTGCCGCCGGCTGCCCCGCACCGGCAGGCGACGTGGATGTGAAATTACCTACCACCGGTGGGGGGCTCTGCCACATTCATCGCCCCGCAGGGGGTGCGGCTCTCCCGGGGTGAGCGCGCACTGGGTACGTTTCGCCCGTAATGCCCTGTATATGGACCTCGAGGATGACGCCGTGGGCGCCCCTCATCGTTACCGTCGGCAATCAGACGCGCGAGATGCTGTTGCTCGAACCGTTCCTCGCGAACGCCGAGGGCTGGGGTCCTGCCTGTCAGCTTTCACGGGCAAGCTCCCTTGCCGGGGCCGAGGTACCAGCCCTGACCCAGCTGGATGACTTCGGTCCTGGTGATCCGGCCCACCCGGACGCGCAAGATCAGTTCGTCGGTTCCCGTGTCGGACCCCGCGTTCCGGATGCAGTGACGGGAGGTCCACAGCCAGCGCAGGTAACGGCTCTGATCTGGCGGGATCGACATCGGAAGGGTGTAGCGGAGGGACCGCACGGCGCCGTGTGCGTGAACAGGGTCAAGGGTGGACACGCCGATCTGCGTGTTCGTGCCGCCGTTAGGGGCGGTTTCCTCATCACTGCCGAGCACGGTCTGAGTCCGGTTGGTGAAATTGAACACCTGGATCACGAAGCCCTGGCGCTGGCCGGTGCGGATCGGCACCGTCGTCTGGGTTTGGCTGTCAGCGAAGGTCGTGGCGGCTCGCGTATTGTCCTGCGGATACCACCATGCCGACAGGCCCTGGACAGAGAGCGGGGGGGTGCTCTGGAAGCTCTCGACCACGACGGCGTAGCCGATGATGGCTGCGGTGAGGAGCGTGGCTGCGGCGATGAGCGTCCAGGCCCGCCATCGGAGCCGGGCCGGCCAGGGACGCCTGCCCGCGGACGCCGCGGCGTCGGCGGCGAGGTCTTCTGGCGAGCCGGCGGAGTGTCTCGGTGACGGCCTCATCGTCGGCATCGGAGGCCACGGCTTCCTCCAGATGAGCTGTGACCTGTTCCCTGAGCTCGCGGGCATTCCGGGCGGGCAGCACCCTCAGTGCCATGTCGAGCTGCCTGAGGTATTCCCGCACCAGTCGGTGGCCGGCGGCGGCCTCGCGCATCGCTAACACCCCTTCTGCTCGGCATCAGCCGTATCCGGTGAGCGGTGATTGAGCACGCCGCCGACCGTGGCCGAGAACTGGGCCCAGTCCTGGCGGAACGCCGCAAGGCTCTGCTGCCCGGCCTGCGTAATCGAGTAGTACCGCCGTGCCCGCTCACCGTCAGCCACCTGCCACCGGCTGGTGACCAGGCCGGCGTCGCGGAGCCGGTTCAGCAACGGGTAGACGGTGCCGTCACTGGTCAGCAGCCCGCCGGCGCCGGCGAGATCCCGCACGAGTTCCAGGCCGAACCGGGGCCGCAGCTCCAGCAGGGCCAGCACGCACGGCCCCAGAACTCCCCGGCGAAGCTCGGTCAGGCCCGCATCCGCCACCATGTCATACATGATGTCTTGCGAGACAAGACTTGTCCAGGGCTCCGGCATCCCCGCCATCCCGGCACCCAACCCGGCTCTGTCTCACATAACGTGATGGTCAGATCTTGATCTTGGCTGCCCGTGCAGGGATACCCGAATCTCGGTCCCGCCAAGAAGCAGTGTGACCATCAGCTCATCCATGCACGCGCGGCATCGGGAACGCTCACGCGTCCCTCAGCCGGAGGACCAGCCAGCCGGTGAGAAGCGCCGCCGCGGTCCAGGCGGCGAGGACGCCGAGGCCCGTCCACGGGCTGAGTGGCAGGTTGCGCAGGCCGGTGGTGGCCTGGATGGCGAGCCCGGCCGTCATCGGCGCGATCTGCTCGAGATGCCGGTGCCATCCCGGCACGCCCACCGTCGCCGCGATGATCGGGATGAGGTACAGCAGGCCGAGGACGACCCCGATGGCCACCGCGGAGTCCCGCACGGCGGCCGCGACGCCGAGGCTGAGCAGCGTGATCAGGGCCAGGTAGAGAACCGTGCCGGCAGCGGCGCGCAGCACCGGCCCGTCACCCAGCGACAGCTGTGGGTAGCCCCGTGCGGCGGTGAACCCATGACCGGGCAGGATGAGCCGCCCGGCCAGCACCGAGCCGAGGACGGCGATGGCGCCGGCTGCCAGCACCAGGCCGGTGAGGACGCTCGCCTTGGCGGCCAGCACGGTGACCCGGCGAGGCATGGCGGTGAAGGTGGTCCGGATCATGCCGCTGCCGTATTCGCTGCCGATCGACTGCACGGCGAGCGGCTCGGCAGCGAGCGGGTCCGCCACGCTGGCGGCCACGGGCTCGGCCTGGCCATTGTCCGTGCCATCGCCGGCGTCACGGCGCCACTCTCGCGGCGAACGCCCGGCCTCAAGGCGGCCTCGACGTCGAAGTGAGCTTTCCGTAACACCGCAAAGGCGCCCTCCGTGGACCACGAGCCTGGCGCGGGTTCTCAAATGGCGTTCTTGGCACGGACCGCCGACAGGAACGAGGCGTAGCTCCAGGACAGGTTGCTGACGCTCTTCTGGTAGCCGGACGTGGCGTCGAACTGCTCGCTGAGCTCAAGATGATCGCTGTGAAAGACGACCGCCTGGAGCAGTTGGTCGCCGGCGCTCTGCAGCGCTGCTGCGGCCGCGGCCGGGGTGGTCGACGCGTCGACTCCGACCTGGCTGAAGAAGCTGGCCGAGAGATTGTCGAGCGGAACTGCTGCGACGGTGGTGATCTGCTTGGCCAGCCGGTAGTAGAGCTCGGCGAAGTTGGCAGTGGACACCGCCCAGGGGTGGTCACCCACCTGGGCATCGGTGTCACCGTCGTACACGTCTCCCGGATAGCGCCCGAGCAGGGGACCGATACCGCGTTTCTGATCGGCCTCGTTGATCGGGTAGAAGTACTGCGAGGCCGGGTCGGCCCACTGGCTGCGCAGCAGCGCGGCGGTCGCAAGCAGCTTCGTGTCGGTGACCGCGACAGCGCCGTAGATCGCCGCCATGATGATGTCGATGTTGGGGTCGTAGGGGGCTCTGTAGTCGGTCGGGACAGGCAGCAGCGACTGGTAGTACTGACCGTTCCAGTGACTTTCGAGGGCGTTCTGGAGCCACGGTACGGCGGTGGCCAGCCAGCCCGGGGCCGGGATCGCGAGGGTGTTGGCCGTGATCGCCTGAAAACACGCCAGCTGCACGGAGCGGGCGAAGAACGAGGCGCCGTACTCCTCCTCCCACAGGTTGTACGTCTGACCTTGGTAGGCGTTCTCCAGGAAGTTCAGGTTCGCTGCGATCACGGCGTTCGCCACGGTCTGCGTCGGCGCGTCGAGCTGGGCGAACAGCGCCAGGATCGCCAGTGTCTGTAGGGCCGGCCCGTCGGTCTGGTCGGTCCAGCTCCGCGGAGTGCCGTTGATCAAGAACGCCCCGCGGTCGAAGTCGCCGCCCGAGTTCTGGCAGATCTGCGCGAACTGCACATAGTCGATCAGCGGCTGGCCGGTGGGGAGCGGGCCGGCCGCCAGCTCGATCGCGACGATCGCCGCGTCGCGAGTCCAGTTGTAGACGTAGTCCTGTGACACGTGCGTGACGCTGTTCTCCCACGACGGCGAGGCGAGCACGCACCCGGGTTGCGACAGCACGCCGGCATTCACCGGGTCCTCGAACACGAACCCGTCCGACGCGACGTTGCGGAACATCAGCCAGAACATGCACTGCGCGACCGTCGTCAGGTCCGGCTGTGCCAGCGCAGGCTGCGCCTGGCTGTATTGCAATGCGCCCATCGTGAGAACCGCCCTTTCGCTGGCGCGAGCCTAACGCGGGGAGCAGGCAGCCGCCCCTCCCGTTCACCGGCCGGATGCAACGATCAGGATCCGTCCGTCCGCATCCGGGCGATGGTGTCCAGCAGCAGGCCGGTGAGCTGCGTGAAGCGGGTGCCGGGGTCGCCGAAGATCACCCGGCCCGCCTCGACGGCGAGCGGCGCGGTGTCTGGGCCGATCAGCTCGGCGCGGCGTTCGGGGGAGTACCTGTCGTCGCCGGAAGCGGTCACCTGGGCGACCGCCTGCTCCTCTACGCAGAAACCGATGGTGAAGTCGTGGAGCAGGACCAGGCCCCGCACGGCGTCCTCCAGTGCGAACCCCTGGTGGGTGAGATTCTCGAAGGTGACCTCCTGGCGCCGGACTACCGCGGGGTCGGTCAGCGTGGTGCCGCTGAAGGCCTTGGCCCCGTCGCGGTGGCCGAGCAGTTCCGTCCGCACGGTCGCGGCGTAGGTCGCCATCACCTCGCGCCAGGGCAGGTCGCCGGGCAGCCCGGTCATCACGTCGCCGATGCGGCGCCATATCTGGGTGGCCATCTCGTCGAGCAGCGCCTGCTTGCCGGGCACGTGCCAGTACAGCGCGGGTGCCTGGACCCCCAGCCGGGACGCCAGCGCGCGCACCGTGAGGCCATCCATTCCCGCCTCGTCGAGCAGGTCGAGGGCCGCCTGCACGATGGCTGCCTTCGTCAGTCCGGCTGGCATGATTTGACAGTTTAACAGTGTTAAGGCACGCTGGTCATCATCACTTAACAACGTTAAATAGGAGGCCAGAATGAAGGCGGCGATCCTGCACGCAGCCGACGCTGTCCCTGTCTACGGCGACTTCGCCGAGCCGGCAGCCGGCGAGGAAAGCCAGATTGTGGAGTTCGTGGCGGCAGGCATCCACCACATCACCCGGTCGGTGGCGACCGGTCGGCACTACAGCCGCGGCGGGGTCTTCCCGGCCATCCCCGGCCTCAACGCGGTGGCCCGCACGGCCGGCGGCGGGCTGGTCTTCACCTCCTCCGGCAAACCGCCGTACGGCACCTTCGCCGAGCGCATCGCCTCACCCGGCGCGATGCGGTTCCCGCTCCCCGATGAGGCGCAGCCCGAGGCCGTCGCCGCGGGCGTCAACCCGGGCATGGCGTCCTGGCTGCCGCTGAAAGCCCGCCAGGCTGAGGCCGGCCGGCTCGGCACGGTGCTGGTCCTTGGCGTCACCGGGATGTCCGGTTTCCTCGCCGCGCAAAACGCCAGGCTGCTCGGCGCCGCCCGCGTCATCGGCTCCGGACGCAGCGAGCCGGGCCTGGAACGCGCCGCAGCGGCAGGCGCGCAGACACTGTCCCTCACCGGCGACCGGGACACCGACGCCCAAGCCCTCGCCAAAGTCCTGGACGGTGACACGCCCGGCTTGGTGCTCGACTTCGTGTGGGGACCCGTCGCCGAGACCACCTTCCAGGCACTCGGCCGCCAGGGACTCAGCGAGGACAGCGCCGATATCAAGTACGTCCAGATCGGCTCGCTCGCCGGGGCCCAGGCTGCCGTCCCCTCCTCGCTGCTGCGCAGCAGGAAACTGACGATCTCCGGCAGCGGGGCCGGCTCGATCCCCGCAGCCGACATCAAGGCCCAGATCCCGGCCTACATCCAGCTGATCGCCGACGGCTCGGTCCAGGTGCCATTCCGGACCTTCCCGCTGTCAGACATCGCCAAGGCCTGGACAGCCTCCGCCGAATCCGGCCCGCGCGTAGTCCTCGTCAGGGACTGACCAGCAGATCGGCTCGGTCCGCACGCGAAATCTCGGCGTGTCAGTCGGTGTCAGGCCGGCCGGTTGAATGGCACGGTTACCGTGATGGCGTCGGGGAACCAGTGGGCTCCGCCCGCATGCTGCGGAGCCCCGCATACAGTCTGGAGGGACCTCATCGGCGGGCCGAAGCCGTCGAGCGCGTCGCTGGCCGGAAATCCGTAGCTGTCCCGTATGACGTACGAGAGGGTTCCGGCGTATCGCCGGTTCTCGCGGCTGCCGCTTCCGGTTACGGTCAAGCCCTGAGTGCCGCGAAATCCCCAGTACAGGTCGCTGGTCCTGGACTCGAATGCCACCGTCGGCAACTGCGCGGCGGAGAGCTGAACGCGAGTCCGGTCAGCCTTAAGCTGGCTGAGGATCGCTTCCTGGACTTCGTTGTTCACTGCCCGGAAGGCGCTGCTAGCCAGCGCCTCCTTTGAGATCAGCGACCCTGCCCGGTAATCGACCTCCGTGCCCTTCCCCCTGAGGAAGTGCGTCAAGAGATCAGCCGACGCAGGGAAGTCCGCCAGAGCGAACCCATCGGCCACCTTGACGCCCAGAGCCTCGTCGGCTGCGAATGCAGCGCTGTCGCACCGTGCTTTCGGCGTTTGCGCGTGCGTGTCCTGGCTTCCATTGGGCAGCACGGGGCGGACCCCCGCGACGGTGAAAGTAAACGCGGCATCGGCGGGGCGAACTGTGGTGGCCGGGGAAGACCCGGCAGCCGACGACGCCGCGGAGCATCCCGACAGCGCTGCGACGATGCACAGGGATGCGGCGGAGATGATCGACCCCTTCGCCGGAATCTGGTGGTGGCTCCGCATCGCTCGAGCATCCCATGTCTGTCCGCGTGCTGCCCGGCACGGCAGCCGCCATCCGGGTTGTAACCTGCGGCCCAGCGAGCCCATTCGGAGGCCACTGAAAAATAACGCACGCAGTTGGCCTGTGCCCGATGATTTGGCGCCGCCCGCGCCGTCTGTACGCACAGGTACTGAGGGCAACAGGAAGGGCATGACGATGGCAGACGGATTCGTGTCGGTCTCCCGGCGCATCGAGGCATCCGCAGAACGGCTGTTCGCGCTGCTCGCCGACTCCGCGAACCACCCGCTGATCGACGGCTCGGGCATGGTGCGCGAACCGGCCCCGGCGGTCAGGCTGTCGCGAACCGGTGACGCGTTCCTGATGAACATGCACCACGCCGAGTTCGGCGACTACCAGATGCGCAACGAGGTGATCGGGTACGAGGCCGGGCGCCTGCTGGAGTGGGAGCCGGTACGGGTGGCAGCTTCCCCGCAAGAGCAGGAAGCCATCGGCGGACCGGCCCGGTACCGGTGGGGGTACCAGCTCTCCCCTGAAGGTCCCGGTGCCACCCTGGTCACCGAGACGTTCGACTGCAGCCGTTCCCCCGACGACCTGCGCAAGGCTGTCCGGGACGGCGAGGGGTGGCGGGACGCCATGACCGCGTCGCTGGCCAGGCTGGAACTCCTGGCAAAGAGCGCAGGCCAGCGCGACCAGTAGGCCGCCGAGCGGCGTCACCACCGTTCACGCACGCCAGGCTGACCCGACGGAGTTGCTCGCCGGCCGACGTTGGTAGCTAGGCGTCTCGGACGGGCTGGTAGGTGAGGAAGGCGAGGCCGCCACCGACGGTCTTGGCATCGACGAGGCGCATGGGTTTCTTGTCGCTGGTCTCGCCGAAGAGGCGTTCGCCGGCTCCGAGCACGACCGGGAAGACGACCAGCCGCAGCTCGTCGACCAGGTCGTGTTCGATCAGGGTGCGCCCGAGCTGATAGCTGGCGTAGACGACGATGTCCCCGTCCAGCTCCTGCTTCAGCTTCGAGACCTCGCTCACCACGTCGCCCGTCAGGACCGTTGAGTTGCTCCATTTGGCCTCTTCGAGGGTGGCGGACACTACGTACTTGGGCAGGCTGTTCAGCCTGTCCGCCCACTGGCCACTCCGTGATAGCCACCGCGCGGCGAACCACTCGTCGCTCCGCCGGCCCAAGAGCAGCGCCTCGGTGCCCAGCGCCTCTTCGAGTGAAACCTTGGCCCACTGTTCGAGGTCCTCGGCCCCGAACTGGCCGAACCAGCCGCCCAGCCTGAAGCCCTCCTCACCGTCCGGGTCCTGGACCACTCCGTCGAGCGAGACGTTCGTGCTGATGACGATCTTTCCCATTTCGGTTCTCCTTTTGCTGTGTTGCCAGTTGCCTTTTGCTGTGTTGCCAGTTGCTGTCATGCCAGCTACTACGGATGCAGACACCGCGACGTCGGGAAAGTGGCGCCCGCCAACCGCCCCCTTGGCCCCTCGGCCGGTGTCCGTACGGGAAGTGCGACAAGATGCGGGAAGCGGGTGACCCGAGGGTGGGGGGAATGGCAGCCGACTTGATCTCAAGGGCGCGGGCGGGGGACAGCGACGCGTTCCAGGAGGTGACCGAGCCGTACCGCCGGGAGTTGCAGGTGCACTGCTACCGGATGCTCGGATCGTTCCAGGACGCCGAGGACGCCCTCCAGGACACGCTGCTGGCCGCCTGGCAAGGTCTCGGAGGGTTCGAGGGACGCGCCTCGCTGCGAACCTGGCTCTACCGGATTGCCACCAACCGGTGCCTCAACGCGCGTCGCTCGGCCAGCCGACGACCCGCCAAGGAGTGGAACATTCCCGGGACTGAACCGCCCGAGCCAACCCGGCTCGGCGAGGTCGTTTGGCTCGAGCCATATCCCGACGCCCTCCTCGAGGGCGCGATCGGCGTGCCGCCCGGCCCGGAGGCCCGCTACGAGCAGACCGAATCCATCTCCCTGGCCTTCGTGACCGCCCTTCAGGTACTGCCGCCTCGCCAGCTCGCCGTCCTCATCCTGCGCGACGTCCTAGGATTCCACGCCAGCGAGGTGGCCGACATGCTGGACTCGACCGTGGAGTCGGTCAAAAGCGCCCTCAAGCGGGCGCGCGCCAGCCTCCAGCACCGACGGCCCACGACCGACGATCGCGAACCACCGCCCGCCGCCGACTCACCCTCCGAGGATGCGATCGTGGCGAAATTCGTCCGCGCGTGGGAGTCCGCCGATCTCGACGCACTGGTGGCCCTTCTGACCGACGACGTCTTCATGTCGATGCCGCCGATGCTCTTCGAATATGAGGGCCGAGACGTCGTGGCGCGCTTCTGCGCCATAATCTTCGGCGCAGGCCGGAGGTTCGACCTCGTGCCGACGCGAGCCAACGGCCAGCCGGCGGTCGGCGCCTACCTGCGCGCATCCGACGGCATCAGCCACGGGATCGGACTCTACGTCCTCACCCTCACCGGCGACCGGATCCGCGCCATGACCCGCTTCGAAAGCGGCGTTCTTCCATCGTTCGGGCTGCCGCAATCGCTTCCGAGGCGGTAACCAGCGGGCGGTAACCAGCTGGCGGCGAGGCGGCGGCGCATGATCGTGGTTTGGTCGGCCACGGCGAGCCGCAGGAGGTTATCCGATGGCTGTGCGGCCTCCGCCGCCTCGATGGTTGCCTCGGAAATGAGAGTTACTGGAAAGAGCAGGCTGCTCAGGCGTGACTTTGACCATGCTGTCTTCCTGGTGACGAGCGCGGGGAGAACCTCGGCGAAGTACCGGTCGCGGTAGCCGGCCATCAGCTCCTCCTGGCCCGGCACCCAGATACCGGCGGCGCACGCCAGCGCGATCCTGGCCGGCTCGCCGCAGGAGAGGGACACGGCCCAGGCGGCTTCCTTCGCCGCCAGGTCCGGCCGCGTGGCCAGGCAGGTCGCACGGTTCACCTCGCCGGTGACCGGGTCGAGCCGCGGCAGCGCGTCGATGTCCTCCCCGCGCGCCAGCCCGCGTGCCGCGGCGGAGCCCACGCGTCGGAGGCCTCGACGGCGCGGCTGAGCAGCGTCTCGACGCCCGCCTCGGGCAGCCCGCCGGGCAGCCCGCCTGCCTGCAGCCGCCGGCATGCCATGTCCGCGAACTGCGCGGCCGGCACCTCGCCGCTGGTGACCAGCAGCCAGAACTCGTTCCAGCACACCGCCTCGCTGAGCGGATCGCCCACCTGGCAGGCGGCCGCGGTGAGCACCCGCCGGGACCGGGCGTCGAACCTGGCCCGGGTGTAGGAGAGGTCCTGGTCGTTGAGCACCACCGCGTCCGCGGCGGTCAGCCCGGGCACGACGGTCCGCTCCGCGTCGAGCTCTGCGTGCACCAGGCTGCGGCGCTCCAGGCGGCCGTCGCCGTTCAGGTCGTAGAGCCCGATGCCGATACGATGCCGGCGCGGTACGTCCTGGATCACCGCGTCGGTTCCGTCCAGCCGGATCGTGGTCGTGCCCTCGGCGCGCAGCTACTGCTCCGCCCAGCCGGCGAGGTCCTGCCCGCAGGCCCTGGACCAGCACCCGACCAGGTCGTCCAGCGTCGCGCTGCTGAAGGCGAACCTGTTCAGGTAGTCGCTCAGCCCTCGTCGCAGCGCGTCGTCACCGATGAGCGCGGCGAGGGAGCGGATGACGCTGGCGCCTTTCACGTAGAGGATGCCGTACGGCTTGTCCCGGCCCTGTCGGGCTGTGCTTACCGGAGAGGACACCGGCTGCCGGCTGGGCAGCTCGTCTGCCTTGTAGGCCTCCGGCTTGTCCGTGTAAGCGAATCCGGTCCACGACAGCGATCCGCTGACCTCGGCGATCGCGGCCAGCGCGGCGTACGACAGGTAGGTGGCGATCGCTTCGTCCAGCCACACGTCGTCCCACCACCGCGGCCCCACCAGGCAGCCGAACCACAGATGCGCCACCTCATGCGCGCAGATCATCGCACTGCGTTGGTCGTCAGCTTCGGCCGGCCGGCCGAGCAGCCTCTCGTTCACCACCATCAGGCCGGGGACCGACAGCGCCATGGCGGCCAGGTCCGGCATGAACACGATGTCGTACGCGGGGTAAGGGCATGGCACACCGAGCTTGTCCGCGTACCAGGCGATGGCATCGCGGGCGTAGTCGGTGAACTGGGGCAGGGAAGCCACTGCCCTTTGGCCCAGTAGCGATTGCCGGTGCCGGACGGTCACTTCCGTCCGGCCCGCCTGGGTACGCGCCGCTGTCGAGAATGGCCCGGCACAGAACGTCAGGTCGTACGGCCGCATCCCGCTGACCGGCGTGAACGTGTACACACTGTCCTGGCGCCGGCCCGGCTCAGCCACAGCCGGCCGTCCTCCGGCGGCAGCAGGCTCACCCCATCGAGCGTCACGCTGCGCACGCCCTGCGTGCGCAGCTCAGCGAACGTGCTCGCGTCCGGCCGCAGCCACCGGAACCGGACCTCGGTCCTGGAAAGCACCGGCTCGGCCGTAAGGTCGAGAAATACGTCATATGACTCGACATCGATAGCCCGAGCCCGGTCAATCGCCTCATCCAGGGTCAGATCAGCCACCCGGCGAGCCTAACGCGGCCATGGGCCGTGGCAGGCATTGGATCATGGGAGCCGGCTGCCTTCACCGACGCATAACATCCATTCGGCACGCCGCGAGCACGCAGGCACGGGCGGGTTCCTTCGAAGCCACGCCGGGGAGCTGCCATTTCTGCCTAGCGCTGGCTGCCGTCCAGGCCCAGGAACAGTTCCGCAGTCCTGCGCTGCGCATAGTTCATTTCGTCCAGCACGCTCATCACACGCCGCGCGATCCGCGTCATTGCGGTCATTGTCATGCTCCTCTCGTCTTGCCGGCCGCCCCTGCGGCCGTACCTCAAGAGTCGCCGTAAGACCCCCGGCACCGAATCGGGCGAATGCCTTAATTTCCTGTCGGCGCCAGCCTTAGCCCGGGCTTTCGCGAGGCTAGTCGACTTAGCGTTGGAAAGCTTTCCAGCGAGGCAGGGGCGCGTTCCCTGGCCGGGGAACCCAAGCCAGGGAACTTTCCGCGGCGGGGATTACAGGCCAGGACCAGGACCTCCAGGCGTTACCGCCCCCGCGTGAATCCAGACTGGCCCGGTGTGCGCGCATGCGCGCAGCGGGTACGGGATCACCTTGGCGACGGTCTGGTTCGGCGGGTAGACGCGCAGCCCGGCCGCCGTGGGCACAAGCCCGGGCATTCCTGGCCGCGGAATCCGCGAGAAGCACTGGGTGCCGAGGTTGCCCGTATCGGCGATGGTCAGCTTCGCGGTCGCGGTGCCGCCGCTGGCGAGCCTGACCGTAGTTGTGCTGGGGGTGCCCCAGCCCGCCGGGCTGCCCAGCTGGCGGCCGTTGAGGCTGACCGCCGAGACGCCGGGGTAGCCGCGGAGGGTGCACGCATGCCCGGACAGGTTGGTGAACTCAAGGTAGTAGTAGGCGCCTCCGGCGTAGCCGCTGCCCGGCGGTACGTTCAGCCACACCACGAGCCCGGATGTCGCGCAGCCCGCGATGGCGGTGGGGGTGGCGGTGGCGTCATGTGCCGCGGCGGCGGAGGCGGCGGCGAGCGCGGCCGCCGGTGTCAGCGCCGCGGCGCAGGCTATGGCAGCCGCGCCGATCAGTCGCCTGGGGGAGGAAGCTGGAAGGTGCATGGGGTCCCCCTTTTGCTAGACAGTGTCAGGACCTATGCACCTGCTATGACTGCATAGGCGCCCAGCGGTTGTGGGGAGGCCTCCCCATGCCGCGGTGGCGGGCGCCGGCGAGATTCAGCCAGGTGGGGCCTTGGCGGGCAGGAGCCGCAGGTCGGCGGCGGTCAGCTCGCCGGTGGAGACCAGCAGCAGCGCGAGCTGCTCCAGCGCCCGCGGCCCGCGCAGCCCGGGAACGCCCAGCCGCGCGTAGCGGCCCCGGATGTTCTCGCACCGCTTGGCCACCGTATGGGCCTGCCAGCCGATCCGCTCAGCGGCGTCTCTAGCGCTGGCCGGTGCCGGGGCCCCTGCGTGCCGCCAGGTCAGGTACGCCTCGAACCGCGCGGCAAGCACCAGCCGGTCACTGCCCGTCAGCGGAGCACGGTAACGGGTGCTGGTCACCGCGCAGTCCTCGGCCACCACGGCGGCCGGAGCCTGCTCCGCCGGGTCGGACGCATCATCGAGGTCGGGCAGGCGCAGCCGCAGCGTGTAGATGCCCAGCACCCCGGTCACGGTCACCTTGGCATGCCACTGCAGTAGCGGCAGCTGTAGCCCGGGCGGCAGGTCGGCCCGGAACCCGCGGTCACCGAGCACGCAGAGCATCGCGGAGCTGCTGTCGTTATGCAGCCACCAGGACCCGCCGTGGTAGCGGAAGCTCCCGGCGTTGCGTGACACGCCCCGGTCGAGGGCGGGCAGCTCCGCGGAACATGCCAGCGCCCGCCCGAAAGTGAACGGCTCACCCGGTCGGACGCGCCACGTCTGCGACTCATACATCACGATCAGCAGCACTGGCCCGGCCCGTCTCCTAGACGTCACGCTAAGTTCGCTGTGACCGCGCGTCAACAAATCTCTCCGCGCATGCGCTCCCTCCTTGTACTATTTTCGTCGTATTACGAACAACGTATTATAGGTTCGATATTCGTCGAAGGAGAGGTGCGCGATGCCTCGATCACGGCACGGCCGCCCAGCGCTCACGCATCCCGAGACCACGGATCTGGACCTGCTCGATGTCCTGCACGCCTTGGCCGATCCGACCCGCATGACCATCGTGCAGACCCTGCGCGCCGACCCGGAACGGGCCTGCGGGACCTTCCCCGTCGACGTCGCGCCGTCAACGCTCACCCACCATTTCCGGGTGCTGCGCGAGGCCGGCGTCATCCGCCAGCGTGAAGACGGCAACCGCCGCTGGACCACGCTGCGCGCCGACGACCTCCAGGCCCGCTTTCCCGGTCTCCTGGACACGATCGCCGCCGCGTATGACCGGCCGGAGCCGGCCTGATCCGCCCGGCGCTCCAGGCGGTGGGCCCGTCTGAACGATATAAAAGTCCTTTATCCGAACGGCACGGCACTAATCAACAGCGAATGACGACGCCGTGCACATTCATCGGCAAGCACCCGCGACATCTCAGGTGTCGTAGTCGACGGTGACCTTCTCAGACACCGGAAGCGTCTGGCAGGTCAGCACGAAGCCCGCCTCGACCTCGTCATCCTCGAGCGCGAAGTTGCGGCGCATCGTCACCTCGCCGTCGGTGACCCTGGCCCGGCACGTGCCGCACACCCCGCCCTTACACGCGAACGGCAGATCGCCGCGGACCTTCTGCGCGGCGTCGAGTACCGGGACGGTGCGCGGCAGGGTCAGGTTGGTCGACCGGCCGTTGAGCACGACGGTGACCTCGCTGACCTCACCCTCGGCCACGCCGGTGTCCTCCATCCGGTGCAGTTCCGGCGGCGGTTCGTCGACGTAGAACAGCTCGCGGTGCAGACTCTTTCTGGCAGCGCCGAGCCCGGTGAGGACCGCTATCGCGTCCTGCGTCATGCCCAGCGGCCCGCACAGCCACCAGTGGTCGATGTCCGCCGCGTCGACCAGCAGGGTGAGCAGCTGGCGGAGCTTGCCGGCGCTGAGCCGTCCGGAGAAAATCTCGGCCTCCATCGGCTCGCGGGACAACACGTGCAGCAGGTGCAGCCGCCCGCCGTAGACGTTCTTCAGGTCGGCGAGCTCCTCGGTGAACATCACCGTGTCGGTGCGCCGGTTGCCGTAGAGCAGGGTGACCCGGGTGTCGTCGTGCGCGGCCAGTACCGAGGCCGCGATCGACAGCACCGGAGTGATGCCAGAACCGGCCGCGATCAGCCCATGGTGGGTGCCCGGTTCTAGGTCGGGGGTAAATGCGCCGGCCGGCGGGCTGACCTCGACCTCGTCGCCGGGCTTGAGCCGCTCTACCAGCCATTCGGAGAACAGTCCGCCGTCGACGCGCCGCACGCCGACTCGCGGTGCCGCGCCGGCGGCCGCGCAGATTGAATAGGACCGGCGCTCCTCGCCGCCGGCCGTGTGCTGCCGCAGCGTCAGGTACTGGCCGGGGCGGAAGGCGAACTCGGCTCGCAGGTCGTCGGGAATCTCGAAAGTGACCGCCACCGCGTCGTCGCAGAGCCGTTCGACGTCGGCAACCCGCAGCGTGCGAAAGCCACCGGCCCGCGGCCTGGCCACGTCGGTGGCCACGTCGGTGCGCACGGCGTCAGATCTCCTTCATGTGCTCGAAAGGCTCTCGGCACGACCGGCAGCGACGCAGTGCGGTACAGGCGGTGGGCCCGAATCGGGAGAACTCCTCGGTACCGGTCGATCCGCAGTGCGGGCAGCGCACCACGGCCGGCGGCGGGGTTAGGGTCAGCGGGATCGGGCCGGTGACGCGGGGCCGGGCCCGGCCGGGCGGGGCGATCCCGGCCTCGGCGAGCTTGCGGCGGCCGTTCTCGGAGATCCAGTCGGTGCTCCATGGCGGGGAGAACACGGTCCGCACGTCTACGTGCTGGTAGCCGGCCTGGGTGAGCGTGGCGCGCAGGTCGTCGCGCATGACGTCGATCGCGGGGCAGCCGGAGTAGGTCGGGGTGATCGTGACGGTGACCGTGTCCCCGTCGACTAGCACTCCCCGCACGACGCCGAGGTCGTCGAGGGTGAGCATCGGCATCTCAGGGTCGACGACTAGCGCGACCACACCGCGAGCATCGGCCGCCTCGCCGGCGCCCACCACCACCTCGTCGGCGCCCACCACCTCGCGGGCGTCGGCCGCCTCGCCGGCGGTCACCACCTCGCCCCCGGGTGCTGGCGGGCCAGGCTCTGCATCTCGGCGAGTACGTGCCCGAGTTTCTCGGTGTGCAGGCCTTGCCGGCCGCCGCGGCCGGCGATGGTGCCGATCGGCTGCCTGTCCGGGCGGGTCAGCGTGGCCTTCGCGAGCACTTCGCCGAGCACGGCGTCGAACTCGGCGCGTGTCTGGGCGGGATCGGCCGCGACCCCGGCCGCGACGAGCCGGTGCTCCTCGTCGGTGCTGCGGAACAGTTCCTCGACGTACGGCCACACCGTGTCCAGCGCTGCCTGCATCCGGTGGTGCGACTCGTCGGTGCCGTCACCCAGCCGCAGCGTCCAGCGGGCGGCGTAGTCGCGGTGGTAAGTGAGTTCCTTGACGCCCTTGCCCGCGACGGCGGCGATCACCGGATCGGCCGAGCCGAGCAGCCGGTCCAGCAGCGCCAGCCGCCACGAGGAGAAGACCAGCAGCCGGGCGATGGCGTGGGCGAAGTCGAGCTCGTCGCCGAGCTCGGCCAGCCCGACATTGCGGAATTGCGCCTCGGTACGCGCGTAGGCGAGCACCTCTTCATCCCGGCCCGCGCCTTCTGCGTGCCCGGCTCGGGCGAGCAGCACCCGGGCCTGGCCGAGCAGGTCGAGCGCGATGTTGGCGAGCGCGACATCCTCCTCCAGTTCCGGCGCGTTGCTGACCCACTCGCAGAGGCGGTGGCTGTAGATGAGCGCGTCGT
The DNA here is from genome assembly GCA_003168255.1 of Actinomycetota bacterium. Taxonomy (GTDB): domain Bacteria; phylum Actinomycetota; class Actinomycetes; order Streptosporangiales; family Streptosporangiaceae; genus PALSA-505. Next base: position 6,118 of record PMSU01000056.1, on the reverse strand, counting down.
CGCCGAGCATCTGGCAGTAAGCGGCCAGGTCCTCGGCGTCGACCCCGTCCGGGACCGGCGAGGTGATCTCGGCCTGCACGTCCTCGACGCCGGTGCCGAACGCCCAGCGCGGGTCGTCGTGCCCGGTGGTCTGCGACAGCGACTGGTAGGCGTTGGTGGCGTCGTGCTCCTCGACGCCGGTGTGGTGCCCGTTCACAGGTGCGGCACCCCCTCCGGGATCACGTAGAACGTCGGGTGCCGGTAGACCTTGTCGCCGGCCGGGGCGAAGAACGGGTCCTTCTCCGCCGGGCTCGACGCGGTGATGTCGTCGGCCTTCACCACCCAGATCGAGACGCCTTCGTTGCGGCGGGTGTAGACGTCGCGCGCGCTGTGCAGGGCCATCTCGTCGTCGGCGGCGTGCAGCGAGCCGACATGCACGTGGTTGAGCCCGCGCTTGCTGCGGACGAACACCTCATACAGCGGCCAGGACCGCCGCGGCTTCCTGGCACCTTCGGCTGGCACACCGTCGGCGCCCAAGTCGTCATCCGCGTCGCTGGGGATCACGCCGCCACCTCGTTACTGCCCGGCGCGGCACCGGCCGCCTGTTTGCCGGCATAGGCCTGCGCGGCCTCCCGCACCCAGGCGCCGCTCTCGTGCGCGCGACGCCGGTGGGCGATGCGCTGCGCGTTGGCCGGTCCCGCGCCGGCGATGACAGCCTTGAACTCGTCCCAGTCGGGCTCGCTGTAGTCGTGCGCCTGCCGCTCCTCATTCCATGCCAGCGCGGGGTCGGGCAGGGCGATGCCCAGCGCCGCGGCCTGCGGGACGGTCATGTCAACGAAGCGCTGGCGCAGCTCGTCGTTGGTGTGCCGCTTGATTCCCCACGCCATCGACTGCGCCGTGTTGGGCGAATCGCCGTCAGGCGGCCCGAACATCATCAGCGACGGCCACCACCAGCGGTTCACCGACTCCTGCACCATCTCTCGCTGCGCGCCGGTGCCGTTGACCATCGCCAGCAGCAGCTCGAAGCCCTGCCGCTGGTGGAACGACTCCTCCTTGCAGATGCGGATCATCGCCCGGGCGTACGGGCCGTAGGAGCAGCGGCACAGCGGCACCTGGTTGCAGATCGCCGCGCCGTCGACGAGCCAGCCGATCACCCCGATGTCGGCATAGCTCAGCGCCGGGTAGTTGAAAATCGAGGAGTACTTCTGCTTCGACTCGATCAGCTTCTCGGTGAGCTCCTCGCGGTCCACGCCGAGCGTTTCGGCGGCGGCGTAGAGGTACATGCCGTGTCCGGCCTCGTCCTGGACCTTCGCGAGCAGGATCGCCTTGCGGCGCAGGCTCGGCGCGCGCAGGATCCAGTTGCCCTCCGGCTGCATGCCGATGATCTCGGAGTGCGCGTGCTGCGCGATCTGCCGGATCAGCGTCTTCCGGTAGGCCTCGGGCATCCAGTCCCGCGGCTCGACGCGCTGACCGGCCGCGATCGTCGCCTCGAAGCCCTGTTCCAGGTCGGCGGTAGTCAATACGGGCCTCCTGTAACCGAATGTTCGTTCGTCTAATGATGCCGCATCGTCCTGCTGATCGCAACCAGGGCAGTGCCTCAGGCTGACGGCAGGATCCCCCCGGAGACCATCCGCACGACGTCGTCGGGCAGGTTCTCCGCGCCGGCCCGGCCGGGCCGGTACCACTCGGTGATCGAGTTGACCGCCCCGGACAGCAGCCGGGCCGCGAGCCACGGCTGGACGGTGGCGCGTACCTGCCCTTCGGAGATGGCATCGGCCACCAGGGACGCCACCGTCGCGTCGAAGGCGCGCCGTCGAGCCAGCGCCCACCGTTCGGTATCGGTGTTGCCGCGTACCCGCAGCAGCAGCGTGACATAAGGCAGCTCGCTGGTCAGGACCTCGACCTGGCGGCGCACTATATGGAGCAGGCGCTCCAGTGGCGGACCGTTCTGCGCAGCGCGCTCCTCCAGGATGCCAAACAGCCCGTCCAGGGCACGCTGCAACGCGGCACGCAGCAGCTCCTCCTTGCCGCTGACGTGGTTGTAGAACGACGATTTGCTGATGCCGGCGGCCCGGGACAGGTCCTCCATGCTGGTGGCGTCGTAGCCGCGGGTGTTGAACTCGGCCACGGCCACCGTGACCAGGGAGCCTGCGTCATAGACGGGGCGCCGCGCGTCTCCTGGGCCGCGGCCGCGGCGGGTGCGCACCGGCCGGGACGGCGCGCGGTCCGCTGGTCCGTCGGGCGCAGCAGTCATCCTTGCTCCTGTTCAGCTGTTGTCGGCCACGCCGCATATGCTAGCGTCTTATTCAAAACGAATGATCGTTCGCCGCCAGGTACGAAGGTCAACCCCCATTTATTCCGAACGTAGCCAACCCGACGATCGCTCACCGGAGAGGATCGCAATGACAACCCTGAGAAGCTATGTACAGGGGGAATGGCACTCTCCCGCCGGGGGAGCCGACAGCGCCCGCCCGCTCTACGACGCGGTCACCGGTGACGAGATCGCCCGCCTCTCGTCGGCGGGTCTCGATTTCGCCGGCGTTCTCGACTACGGCCGCCGCGTCGGCGGCCCTGCGCTAGCCGATCTGACGTTCCATCAGCGCGCCGCGCTGCTCAAGGCGCTGGCCGGGCACCTGCGTGAGCACCGCGAGGAGCTGTACGCCGTCTCCGCGCAGACCGGCGCCACGCCCGGTGACTCCAAGTTCGACATCGACGGCGGCATCGCCACCCTGGCGGCCTATGCGTCGAAGGGCAAGCGCGAACTGCCCAACGACACCGTCTACGTCGAGGGCGAGGTGGAGCCGCTCAGCCGGGGCGGCACCTTCGTCGGCCAGCACATCTGCACGTCCATCCGGGGCGTGGCCGTGCAGGTCAACGCGTTCAACTTCCCGGTCTGGGGGCCGCTGGAAAAGCTCGCGCCCGCGTTCCTGGCCGGCGTCCCGAGCGTGGTCAAGCCCGCGAGCCCGACCGCGTTCCTGACCGCCAGGCTCGTCGAGCTGATCGTCGGCTCGGGGCTGCTGCCCGCGGGGACCTTGCAGTTCATCGCCGGCCAGGTGGGCGACCTGTTCGACCACCTCACCGAGCAGGACCTGGTGTCCTTCACCGGCTCGGCCGCCACCGCGGCGAAGCTGCGCACCCACCCGCGCATCGTCGGCCGGTCCGTGCGGTTCAACGCCGAGGCCGACTCGCTCAACCTCTCCATCCTCGGCCCCGACGCCACGCCCGGCACTGCGGAGTTCGACCTGTTCGTCAAGGGCCTCGTCGCCGAGATGACCGTCAAGGCCGGGCAGAAGTGCACCGCGATCAGGCGCGCGTTCGTCCCGGCCCGCCGAGTCGACGACGTGGTCGAGGCCGTCTGCGGCCGGCTCGCCGGGACTGTCATCGGCAATCCGTCCGCCGCCGGGGTGGCGATGGGGGCGCTGGCGAGCCTCGAGCAGCGCGAAGAGGTCCGGCGCAGCGTCAAGGCCCTCGCCGATGCCGGCCGGATCGTGTTCGGTGACCCGGACAAGGTCGAGGTCGTCGACGCCGATCCCGAGCGCGGCGCGTTCATCTCCCCGCTGCTGCTCGTCGCCGACCCCGAGCGCGCCGAGCCGCACGAGGTCGAGGCGTTCGGGCCGGTTTCCACGATCATGCCCTACGCCTCCACCGCCCAGGTGATCGACTTTGCCGCCCGTGGGCATGGCAGCCTCGCCGGTTCCGTCGTCACCGCCGACACCGCGTTCGCCCGCGAGGTCGTCCTCGGCGTGGCTGCGTGGCACGGACGGCTGCTGGTGCTCAACGACCGCGACGGCAAGGAGTCCACCGGGCACGGCTCCCCGCTGCCCGCGCTGGTGCACGGCGGACCAGGCCGGGCCGGCGGCGGCGAGGAACTTGGCGGCATCCGCGGCGTGCTGCACCACATGCAGCGCACCGCGATCCAGGCCGATCCTGACACCCTCACCGCGATCACCGGGCGCTGGGTGGCCGGCGCGCAACGCCGCGAGACCCTCCAGGCCGATGGTGTGCATCCGTTCCGCAAGCATCTTGAGGAACTGCGCCCAGGCGACACGATCGTCGCCGGGCCGCGCATCGTCAGCCAGGAAGACGTGGAGAAGTTCGCCGAGCTCACCGGCGATACCTTCTACGCCCACATGGACGCCGAAGCGGCCGCCGCGAATCCCCTCTTCGGTGAGCGCGTGGCGCACGGTTACCTCGTCGTGTCGCTGGCCGCGGGCCTGTTCGTCGACCCCGACCCGGGCCCTGTGCTCGCCAACTTCGGTGTCGACAGCCTGCGGTTCCTGACCCCGGTGAAGTTCGGCGACACGCTGACCGTGACGCTCACCTGCAAGCAGATCTCCCCGCGCGACTCGGCCGGTTACGGCGAGGTCCGCTGGGACGCCGACGTGACGCGTCAGGACGGCCAGTCGGTGGCCCGCTACGACGTGCTTACCCTGGTCGCGAAGCAGCAGCCCAGGCCGCAGGCCGCCCCGTGACGAGCATCCTGAACAGCCCGCCCCTGGTCGCGAAGCAGCAGCCCAGGCCGCAGGCCGCCCCGTGACGAGCATCCTGAACAGCCCGCGGCGGCTGGGTGAGCCCCCGCCGGACGACCAGCTCGACCCGGCGGAGCGGATGCCGGCCGACGAGTTGCGCGCCCTCCAGCTGCCGCGGCTCCAGTGGACCCTGCGCCACGCCTACCAGAACGTGCCGCACTACCGGGCCGCCTTCGATGCCACGGGCGTGCACCCCGACGACTGTCGCGAGCTCGCCGACCTGGCGAAGTTTCCCGCGACGACCAAGGCCGACCTGCGCGACAACTACCCGTTCGGCATGTTCGCCGTGCCGCAGGAGCAGGTGCGCCGCATCCACGCCTCCTCGGGGACCACCGGGCGGCCCACGGTGGTGGGCTACACCGCCGACGACATCGACACCTGGGCCACCGTCATGGCCCGCTCTATCCGCGCCGCGGGCGGACGTCCCGGGCACAAGGTGCACAACGCGTACGGGTACGGGCTATTCACCGGCGGCCTGGGCGCGCACTACGGCATCGAGAAACTTGGCGCCACGGCCATTCCGGTCTCGGGCGGCATGACCGCCCGGCAGATCCAGCTCATCGGCGATTTCCGGCCCGAGATCATCATGGCAACCCCGAGCTACATGCTCACCATCATCGATGAGTTCGAGCGCCAGGGCATTGACCCGCGCTCGTCCTCGCTCCAGGTCGGGATATTCGGCGCCGAGCCCTGGACCGAGCAGATGCGCCTCGAGATCGAGGACCGGATGGACATCCACGCGGTGGACATCTACGGGCTCTCGGAGGTGATGGGCCCGGGCATCTCGCAGGAGTGCGTGGAGACCAAGGACGGCCTGCACATCTGGGAGGACCACTTCTATCCCGAGGTCGTCGGCCCGCTCGACGGCGTGCCGCTGCCCGACGGCGAGCAGGGCGAGCTGCTTTTCACCTCGCTGACCAAGCAGGCGCTGCCGATCATCCGGTATCGCACCCGCGACCTCACGACGCTGCGGCCCGGCACCGCACGCCCGGGCATGCGGCGAATGGACAAGGTCACCGGTCGCAGCGACGACATGATCATCCTGCGCGGGGTTAACGTCTTCCCGACCCAGATCGAGGAGATCGTGCTGCGCACGCCCGGGCTGTCCCCGCACTTCCAGCTCGTCCTCACCACGGCGGGCCGGATGGACGCCCTGGCGGTGCGTGTCGAGGCCCGGCCAGGCGCCCCCGCCGACCGTCGCGACGCTGCGGCCCGCGAGCTGGTCACCGTGGTCAAGGACACCGTCGGAGTCAGCGTGAGCTGCGAGATCGTCGACCCGGGCACGCTCGAGCGCTCTGTCGGCAAGCTTCAGCGCCTGCTGGACCGCCGCCAGCGGTAGAGCGCGGCACACCTCGGGGAACAGCGGGCTGGCCAGATCAGCGACCACCCGGCAGGCCCGCCACAAGGAATGACCGCGCCCATATTGATTCGCGCGCGGGATCGTGCTGGCGGTCTTGCCGGCGGGGTTGGGGTCAGGCGGGCGGCCTGGCGGGTGATGATCGGGGTGACGCACGCGACGAGGGGTGAGCCGGCGGCATCTTGCCCGTGCTGGTTCGCTGGCCGTCCGGCGTGCGCGCCGGGTGCCAGTATTAGGTGGGGTGCTGGTTGGG
>PMSU01000177.1 GCA_003168255.1 Actinomycetota bacterium | reverse complement strand
GGCCGGGGACGCGGACAGCGCGGGGGGCGCTGGCGGATCGCCGGATGATCGCGGCGACCAACTGGCGGCCGAACTCGCCACCTCGCTCGCGTCCCGGCCGGTCCTGTGCGACCTGATAAGCGCGCAGGCCGCCGTGCTGGAGCGCAACGTCTCGCCGCAGGTCGCCGCGCAATACAAGCGGGCGGCCGTCGCCAACGTGACCGCGCTGAGCCGTCTGGTGCTCGCGTGCGTGGGTGAGCTCGGCGAGCATGGCGCGGGCCGGTTCGCCGCCGCTACCGTCCTGGTGGCCGGCGCGGTGTGGCCTTACGCACAGCCGTCGGCCGCGATGCTGGCTGCCTACCAGGCCGATCCGGCGCTGGCGTCGATGCGACTCGACTTCACCGCGACCCTGCGGGAAGTGCTCGAGACGCTGATCGCCGGGCTGCTGGCCCGTTCGTCCGGTCCGATCGCGAGGGCCGCCAGGCCAATCTACCGGCCGGGAATCTCGCCCTGAGGGAGATCCCGATCTGCATTCCGGCGCCTTCACCGGTCGCTATCGCGTGGCGACCGACGGTCCGCGGCATTGTCATCGCCGCGTGGAGCAGGCACCATGTGCGAGTGATCAGCGCATCCGGAGTGGTATCTCGGCCAGGCGCGGTATACGCACCTGGCATCGCCGCGGGCGCGGGGGGTTAGCGTGCTTGGCGAGTCAGTCCCCGAGGTTGCCGAGGCGGGCGGCAAGGCGCAGCATGCCACGGCGACCTTCCGGGTACCCGATCCGGCGCACCGGCTGGCCGGCGTACGGCTCAGCCAGGACGTGCGCATACCTGGCGACCTGCTCGATTTCGCCCGCAGCGGCGATGGGTGGGAGCTGGTCATCGAACGGCCGCCGGTGAGCCGGATGGAGTATCTTCTCGAGCTCCGCTACCACGACGGCAGCGGCGAGACCGTGACAGATCCAGATAACCCACTGCTGGTCGCTGGCGCGTTCGGAATGAAAAGTGTCCTTGAATTTCCCTCCTACGCGCCGCCCGGCTGGCTCACGGCCCCGGCCGAGCCGGGGGCCGGCCAGGCCTTCGACCTGCCTGTCCGGTCGCTCGACGGCGTGATTTCGGTGCGGACGTGGTCCCCGGCCGACGCAGCGGACGACGAGCCGCTGCCGCTGCTCGTGGTGCACGACGGGCCGGAGTACGACTCGCTGGCGAGCCTCACCCGCTACCTGTCGGCGGGTGTCACAGGGAAATGGCTGCCGCGGCTGCGCGCCGCGCTGCTCAGCCCGGGGCCGCGGGACCGCTGGTATTCCGCCAACACGCGGTACGCACGCGCGTTGCGGCTCGCGGTGATCCCCGCGCTCACCAGTCGGCTGGCGACCAACCTGCGGGTGGGGATGGGCGCCAGCCTCGGCGGGCTGGCGATGCTGCACGCCCACTGCCGCTATCCCGACGCGTTCGACGCGCTGTTCCTGGAGTCTGGCAGCTTCTTCTGCCCGCGCTTCGACTCCCGCGAGCAGCGGTTCCCCTACTACCGGCGCATTGTCAGGTTCGTATCGGACGTGCAGAGTGGCAGCCTGCCGACCCGGCGGGTACCGGTGGTTCTCACCTGCGGTGCGATCGAGGAAAACGTCGAGAACAACCGCCTCATGACGGCGGCCCTGCGCGCCGGGGGTTACCAGGCGACGCTGCATGAGGTACCCGACGTGCACAACTACACAGCCTGGCGGGACGCCTTCGATCCGCATCTGAGCCGGCTACTGCGGCAGGTGCGGCGATGAACCGGGACGTGACCGAGCTATGGTCGGACGCCCTCGGCGCCGCAGGCACCGTCATCCGCTACGGCCACTGGGGGCGTCCGGTGCTCGCGTTCCCGTCCGAGCAGGGCAAGGCATCAGATTTCGAGAACAACGGCATGGTCGGCGCGGTAGCCGACCTGCTCGACGCGGGACGGTTGAAGATCTACTGCGTCGACAGCTATGACGCGGCGTCGTGGTCCAACACCAGCGTCCCGATCGAGGAGCGGGCGCGTCAGCATGGCCGCTACGAGTCGTGGATTCTGGGCGACGTCGTGCCGTGGATCCACCAAGACTGCGGCGGCGGCGCCGAGGTGATGACCCTCGGGTGCAGCCTGGGCGCCTTCCATGCGGCCAATTTCGCGCTCAAACGGGCCGACCTCTTCCCGCTGGCGATGTGCTTCTCCGGCAACTACGACCCCGCATCGTGGCAAGGGTGGGGTGAGCGGGGCACCGCGGCGTACTTCAACAACCCCTTCGACTACGTCGCGCACGCAGATGGCGGCCATCTCGACTGGCTGCGCGACCGGGTCAGCCTGCTGCTTGTCTGCGGTCAGGGCCAGTGGGAGGACACCACCGGATCGCTGCCGAGCACGAAGCAGTTCGCCGCGCTGCTCGCCGACAAGGGCATCAAGCACGAACTTGACCTGTGGGGCCACGACGTGCCGCACGACTGGCCTTCCTGGCGCGCCCAGGTGGCCCATCACATGCCGCGATTCTGCTGACCACGGGAGCCCTCATTGACAGCCACCAGGAACCTGATCGGGTTGCTCCTCGGCAACGAGGAGGACTGGCCGAGGGCGTTCGACGAGATCCTGCGCCGGCTGGGCCCGGTCGCGGGCGCGGACGGAACCCGGCACGCCTTCGACTGCGAGCGGATCACCATCGAGCCGTTCGGCCTGCGGGACCGGCCCCGCTATGACCTGGTCATCGACCGTCTCGCGTACTGGTACTACGTTCCGCGGGAATGGCTGAAGAAGGTCGCCCTGATGGACGACGTGTATCTGCTGAACAGCCCGTTCACGTTCCAGTCGATGGAGAAGCACGCGGCCTACTGCGCGATGATACGGCTGGGGCTCAAGGTGCCGGAAACGGTTCTCGTGCCGTACAAGAATCCGGTAGACAACGATCGCTACGCCTACACCGCCGCCAAGTACAACAGGCCCTTCGACCTTGACGCCATCGCCGAGCAGATCGGCTATCCGCTCTTCATGAAGCCCTACGACGGCGGCGCCTGGCGTGGCGTCTCGCGCATCCGCAACCCGGCCGAACTGCACGCTGCCTACGACCAGAGCGGCGAGATGCTCATGCACCTACAGAAGGCAGTCGACTACGACGTCTTCGCCCGCTCGCTGTCGATAGGCGCCGAGACGATGGTCATGCGATTTCAGCCGGAACAGCCCATGCACCTGCGCTACGCCGTCGACCATGACTTCCTGTCGCCGCAGGTAGGCGCGGAGGTGGTGAGGATCGGACGGCTGGTCAACGCGTTCTTCAGGTGGGAATTCAACTCGTGCGAGACGCTGGTGAAAGACGGCGAGGTCTCCCCCATCGACTACGCCAACGCGTGCCCGGACGTGGCGCTGACCAGCCTGCACTACTACTTCCCTTGGGCGATGAAGGCACTGGTCAAGTGGTGCATCTTCGCGCTGGTGACGGGCCGGCAGCCAAAGCTTGACCTGGAGACGGACCAGTTTTTCAAGATCGCCGACGAGGCCGGCGCGTCCTATGCCGAGAAGCTGGCGGCATACGGGGATCTCGCCGACGCCTACTTCGAGACGGAGCGTTATCACGACTTCTGCGCGAGCAGGCTCCCGCATATCGACGAGATCGTCCTGGACTGGATAGCCGGTCCTGACTTCGACCAGCTACTGATCCAGACGGTCCGGTCGGCCTATCCGGCCCATGAGCACGACCAGTTCATCGCGCACCTGCGCGGCCTGCTCGGCCTGTGGGTCCGCGACGAGAGCAGCCGGCTGAGGACCGCCTGACGCGAGTGATCGGCTGACCATGAGTGTCCGGGCGACGCTGGCGGCCGGAATCAGTGACCGGCCGGCACCTGGACGTTCGGCATAAATCCTTTTTCCGGTCGCAGCCTGCTGGCGCTGGCTCCGGTGCCGTGCGAATGTGTATGGAAGGTGCCGGAGGGGTACATGGTCTCCCTATCTCGTTGAGCGGTGGCCATATGGGTCGTGACATTCAGGCGATCAAGATCAGCGGCGAGGACCGGCGCAAGTACCGGGAGAAGGTGCGGCACTCGCTGGACGCGCTGGCCCGGATGCTGCGGGAGCGCCTGTTCGAGGACGAGCCGTCGCAGGTAGGCCAGGAGATAGAGCTGAACCTTGTCGACTCCGATGGAATTCCGTCCATGCGCAACGCCGACGTGCTCGACGCGATCGCGGATCCGGCCTGGGGAACCGAAGTCGGGCAGTTCAATCTCGAGATCAACGTGCCACCCCGGCGGCTGGTTGGGGACGCGCTAGCGGATCTGGAGGAGGAGATCCGCGGCAGCCTCAATGCCGGGAGCGAGAAGGCCGGCGATACCGGTATCCGGCTTGTCATGGTCGGCATTCTGCCGACGCTGCAAAAACAAGACGTGCACGAGGGGACGCTGTCGGCCAACGCGAGATTCCGGGTACTCAACGAGCAGATCTTCGCTGCCCGCGGGGAAGACATGCGCATCGCGATCGAGGGCGCCGAGAAGCTCCTCACCCATACCGACAGCATCACCCCCGAAGCCGCCTGCACGAGCGTGCAGCTTCATCTCCAGGTCAGTCCGGACACCTTCGCAAGTTACTGGAACGCCGCCCAGGCGATCGCCGGTGCGCAGGTCGCGCTGGCGGCCAATTCCCCGTTCCTGTTCGGCAGGCAGCTATGGCACGAGACCCGGATCACGCTATTCGAGCAGGCCACCGACACCCGGCCAGATGAGCTGAAGGAGCAGGGCGTGCGGCCTCGGGTGTGGTTTGGCGAGCGATGGATCACGTCGGTGTTCGACCTGTTCGAGGAGAACCTCCGCTACTTTCCGGCGCTGCTGCCGATCTGTGAGGACGAGGATCCGCTGGCGGTGCTCGATGGCGGTGCCTGCCCGCAGCTGGCCGAGATGAGCCTGCACAACGGGACGATCTACCGCTGGAACCGGCCCATCTATGCCGTCGTCGGTGGCAAGCCGCACCTCCGGGTGGAGAACCGGGTTCTGCCGGCCGGCCCTTCGGTCGTGGACGTCATGGCGAACACGGCGTTCTACTACGGGCTCGTGCGTGCGCTCGCCGAGGCGCAGCGCCCGATCTGGACCCAGATGTCATTCGCGACCGCGGCCGACAACCTTCATGAGGCGGCGCGGCGTGGTCTGGACGCGCAGCTCTACTGGCCTGGCCTCGGTGAAGTGCCAGCGGCCGAGCTCGTGCTCCGCCGCTTGCTGCCGCTTGCCCGCGAAGGACTCGGCCGCTGGGGCGTCAACCCGGTCCATGCCGACCGACTGCTCGGCATCATCGAACAGCGCTGTCTTACTGGCCAGACCGGCGCCGCCTGGCAGATAGCCACGGTCGAGGAGCTCACCCGCGGCGGAGCCGACCGGCAGGAGGCGCTGCGGCTGATGACCCAGCGCTACATCGAGCACATGCACACCAACGAGCCGGTCCACACCTGGCCGCAGCGCCCCTAGCGGGGTTACCGCGTCACACGTTCCGGGCGGTTTCGGGTCCGGTGATCCGGTTGAGCAGGGGCAGGGTAGCGGCGATGACCCCGAGAGATGCGGCGAGCCCGGCTGCGACGATGACGTAGTAGTCGGCTCCTGGCGGCGTA
>PMSU01000001.1 GCA_003168255.1 Actinomycetota bacterium | reverse complement strand
GTCGATCAAGCCGACCTCGGCCAGGCGCCCGGCGTCACGGTGCCCGTTCTTCTCGGTGTCCGGGTAGACCAGGAGGGCAATCTCCTCATCGCCCACGAAGCCGTCCGACTTGGTTTCCTTGCAGAACAAGAGCATCTGGACGTACAGGTCGCGCAGGACCCGCGCATCGCGCCCGTAGCGATTAAGCCGCCGCACCTTCGCGTTCTTCGGGAAGGTGACGGCCAGCTGCAGATGGAGTTCCCCCGCAGGCACTTACGCCGCCGTTCCCCTGGACTCGCCCTTGCCGGTGCCGCCCTTACCGAACCGGTAGGCGAGCGCGGCCACTGACGCGGCGGCGATCTTCGCCTCGCCGCCCCCGCCGAAATCATCCGGATCGTCAGGGCATCCATCCTCGATGAACTTCGCGCGGAACAGGCCGGGGAAGGTCAGGTCGAAGTGATAGCCGCTTGGGCAGGGGCGCCACTCGCAGGTGTCGTCTTCCCATCCACCCTGACCGGGATCCTTGGAGGTGTCATCGCCGCCAATGAGTATCGGCTTGATATGCGGTGTCGGCAGTCCGGCGAACAGCGCCGTGCGCGAGGGCTGCGGACGCTGCGCAGCGAACCGGCGCCACTTCGCCACGCCCTCAGGGTCTTCTTTCCAGTTCGGCTTGATCTCGACCCAGATCAGGCCGGTCGCGGCGAACACCGTGAAGTCGGGCAGGTAGCCCTCGCCATCTGTGGCGAAGCCCTGTGGCTCGTACTCGAACTTGATGTCCAGTTCGGTGAAAAAGATGGCCCACCTCCCATCGAGATGGGATCGGTACGACTTCCCCTCGTATTCGCCGGGCAGTGACCAGCGGGACATATTCGGCCGTCCTCTCAGGGGATCGAGTTGCTCTAGGTATTCATGTGACCTCGGGGCGTTAGCCCGGTCTCACTATGCCACATAACTGTGGCCTTAGCAAGCAGGCCACATAATGTCTTGGACGTGCTACTATGCATGTGGCCATATATGTGTGGCACTATGAGTCTGTGGAGCGGGAGAAGGCGATGACTGAACTTCTTGAGGCCGTTGCCGACGCGTCGAACGAGGCGCGGGCGGTGCGGACTCTCCGGCTGGCCGCCGCGCTGTACGAGGCGGACAAGATCAAGGACGTCAAGCAGAAGGATCTGGTCGAGAAGACCGGCCTCACCCGCGAGACGATCCGGCGCCACAGCGAGGACGAGAAGATCCGTCGCGGTGACATTGCCCCGACGCCGCGCTACCTCGCTGCTCAGCGCCGCGCCGCCCGCGAGTCCTGACCCTCTCGTCGCTGCTATCTCTGCCTCGCTGGCCGGGTAAGGGATCACCGCACACCTACCCTCGCGTCTTCGCTGGTCTCCTCGCGGACCCAGGTGCTGATTTCCGCCCGCTCATGGTCAGCCCAGACGGCCCCGTCCCACCCCGCTAGCGCCCGGTCGGTCGGGATTGTGGTGAACAGCACGTAGGCGGCGATGACGATGCGCTTCTCTTCGTCCGGGGCCTGGATCATGCGGCCACGTCCATTCGCCTGATCCCTGTCGCCATGGCGAGGATGTGCTCGGCCAGCAGCGGCGGGACGGCATCGCCCACTTGTCGGAATTGCGCTGTTTTCGTCCCCTGGAACGGATAGTCAGGCGGGAAGCTCTGCAAGATGGCCGCCTCCCGGACCGTTATCCGCACGGAGTCGACGGCGAATTGAGCCTCACCCTTGTCGCGGTCCTTGTGTCCAGGCCGGCCTATTCTTGGGTCGCCTTGGACCGTGATCGCGGGCCGTTCGACGGTCCATGCCGCCCAGTTGGACCGCTGCCCGAAGAACAGCGTCCCCGCGGGCTCGTCAACTGACCGTTCGCACGCGTTGTTGTTGTTGTTGTTGCGGAAGGACTTGACAACCCACTGGCCACCGGATTTGGCTGTCAGCGCGGGCGCGGGCGCGGTCGACGGGTCGGCGGTCTGCCGTGTGCCGTCTGGCCGCTGATCCCGGTTGGTGTGCAGGACCCATTGCATCCGCGCGGAGTTGTGGCCAAATGCCATCGCAGGCGCTGGCGCAGGCGCTGGCCTGATTGCTGCGTTTGCCTGATTCCCCATCCTCAGCGCCCACCTGCCCGCTTCGCGCTCGGCCTCGAGCGCGTCCCGGTCCCGGTGCCCGAACGGCTCGGCGCCGCCCGTGGACGTGCCGCCAGCGGTCACTGTCGGCGCCGGGCGCGCGGTCGCCCCCATGCCGAGCGCCTCGGCCATCGACACCCACGGCGTACCCCAGAGCTGGTCACCCTTGCGCGGGTCGTAATGCGTCGGCTCCGGGCGCCACACCTCCCGCACTCGCGAGGCGATCAGGATGGTCCTCTCCCGTGTCTGCGGGACGCCGTAGTCCGCACTGTTCAGCTTGCCCGTCCACGCGCTGTAGCCCATCCTGCGAAGCTCCGCGGCGTACACCTGCCATAGCGGCAGGACCGCGGGCACCTGCTCGAGCGCGACCCACTCGGGACGGCACGCGGCGATGAAGCGGGCAGGCTCGGCTACCAGCGCGGCGGACGTGACAGCCTTGGCGATCTTCGCCGCCCGCTCCTCCGGCTCCAGGTCAGCCGACCATTCTGATCCGGTGAGCTCGGCGGTCATCTTCAGCCTGCGCTCGGCACGGGTGTCGTGTCCGCCGAACAGGTCGCTGATCAGGGTGGTCAGTATCTCTAGGAGCGCACTGCCCGCCTGATCGCCGGCGGCCGAGAATGTCGTNNGACCTGCGGCTGCCCTGGTAGCGCACGCCGCAGCGGCCCATTCGATGCCGACCTCGGGGATGCCCAGCTGACGGCAGGCTTCAGACCATCCGCCTGGTCCGCCACAGAGGTCGAGGTTGACGTCCTCGCTCATGCCGCACCGTCCAGCCCTAGAGGCCCTGCGGTGATTGCGCGCAGCTCCCCGGCGACCCGGCCCGACA
>PMSU01000010.1 GCA_003168255.1 Actinomycetota bacterium | reverse complement strand
CGTTGTGACAATGCCAACATAGGTGAGCAGTACATGCCCAGAGCCGTCTACACGCCAAGACGTTGAATGTAGTAGGTCAAACTGGATGCCGTCCTCTTGTCCTGATGCAAGTTGCTCGGCCGTGAAATGTGGCTCATTGTCGGCCGGTATCTGCCATGAAACCCAAGGGTCGGCTCCGCTGATTAGCCAGATGGCGGTTTCGTCGGCCGCGAGTGGCCACAGTTCGATTAGGACTGACATTGGTTCACTCATCGGACTTCGCTGCCTTTCCCTGCGCGAGTTTAACGATTTGATCGGCTCGGGCTTTCGATACGCCCATGCGGTTAGCTAGAGCTGCTAGAGACAAGCTTTCCTCGTCTCGGATACGTACTGCGTTCTCTGCTCTTAGCGTTCCTATTTCATCGCTCGCATCACGGAACGCATTGATCAGTTCAGTAGCTATCTGTAGTGCCTGCTGTGAGGTCTTCGCATCAGCAACTGTATTGACCGCGAGTGTCCGCGCGTCCTCTACAGCATCGAGCGCTTGTCGAAGCTCTGGCGGCTTGTTTTCGTCCACTGCGGCCCTGCGCTCTCTTGCACGTCTATGCGTCGTCTAGGGTACTTGACGCATCGTCTAGGATCCTATACGCTGATTCCGTATACCACCCTAGACGAAGTGAGGTTGTCATGCCAGGCACGTTCGCGATCAACGCTGAAGAGACGTTCGTTACCGCGTTCCTCATGTCGGCCGGTCCGAAGCTCAAGTTCGGTGAGCAGACCCAAGACGCCAACACGGCCGGGGTCCCGAAGTGGGGCCTAGAGGTCGCTGTGACTTTCGCTCCCCAGGACGGCATGCGTCCCGTCTCTGAGGTCCTGAACATCACGATCACCGCGCCGCACGACCCTGCCCAGGGTGTCGCGCCGGGCTCGCCCGTCCAGTTTGACGGGTTCCGTGTCGGCGTCTCCCCGCCCGAGAAGACCGACCGCGGCGGAATCCGCGGCGGCAAGCTCTGGTACCAGGCCAGTGGCGTCCGTGCGGCCAACGGCCAGCACACCCGGCCCAAGTCGGACGGCTGATCATGCCCGGTCCTTGCGGTCATGCTCACTGCACCCTGTGCGGCCAGTGCCTCACCTGCTCGCCGCATCCGCCGCACACGAGGTCGGCTTCGGACGGCTGACCGCAGCTCGTCTCCGAGTCCAGGTCCCCGGGCCGCCAACTTTCCACGGCAGACGGCCCGGGGTTCCTCCCATCAAGAGAGGCAATCCCATCATGGCACCTGACAAGCCTGTTTACGTATGCCCGGTCTGCGGTCGGCATACGACTAGTTCCGCTCCGTGCTGTGGCTGATCGATATGGCCAGGGCAAAAGCAGTAGTCATCACCATCTGTTACCTGTGCTGCGGCAGTCGCGTAATCAACGGCCGGACCTGCTCCCGCTGCGGCGGGTCCGGTGTCGATCCCGGTTAGGAAGTGATCCTCGTGCGCCACACCATCGATCAGATCGGGCTCGGCTTTGAGATCGCATTCTTCGTCGCCGTGGCATACGTCGCCGCCCGTATCATTATCGGCCTAGTGCGTTTCACCGTCGCGCCTTGGGCAATGAAGCGCAATTACCCTCGCGCCTGGTGGATCAAAATTCAATGGCGCTGGCTCAGCCGTAATCTGAGTCTGGCCTACGTCGATCCGCACCAGAAGACCAAAATCCGCGCGGCTATGGGACCGGCAATCGGCAAGAACGTCCGTATCGAGAAGACCAAGCGGACCAAGGTCCGTTACCCGTCCGTGCATGTCCGCGCCGACAGTTACGGCGTAGTCGTCAAGCTCAAGACGATCCCCAAGGTCGGCCGCACCGAGCTAGAGAACGCGTCCGAGCATCTCGCCAACGCCTGGCGCTGTCACCGCGTCCAGGTCTCCCAGCCCAGGCCCGGCCGACTGATCGTCCGGGGCCTGCGCACTGACCCGCTGGTGGCACGGTTCGGCCCCGAGGGTGCCCCCGCTGGCACCTACACGCATCCGCACCCGTTCCGGCCCTACCTCGGCCGCGACGAGTGGGGCCGCGATCGGCATCTCGACCTGTCGGGTATCACCGGAATCACGATCGGTGGTCTGCCCGGCTACGGCAAAACGTCGCTCGTGCTGTCCCTGCTGCATCAGTTGGCAGGCTCATACGCCGTCCAATTCGTGCTGATCGACGGTAAAGGCGGTGGCGACTACGCCGAATGGGCCGCCCGATCGTGGATGTCCTGCGGTGACGAACTCGACCAGGCCGCCACCACCCTTGAGGACGTCCACTCACTTATGCGCTACCGCCTGGCCAACGTCGTTGACCTGACCGGGCACCGCAACGCCTGGAACGAAGGCCCGACAGAGGATTTCCCGCTGATCGTGACCATCGTGGACGAGTGCCACACCTATTACGATCTCGAAGCTGTGAAAGGCGAGAAGGAAGCCGAGAAGTACGTGCGGACCTGCCGGACCATGTCCGCACAGCTCGTCAAGAAAGGCCGGTCAGTCCTCATGCTGACCATTTTCCTGACGCAAAAGCAGACCGGCGACGCCATCCCAACCGCCATCCGCGATAACTGCGGCATCGGGCTTTGCGGCGCGGTCAAAACCCGTGACGCTGCGGTCGCCGCGCTCGGTGAGGCTATCCGCGACTACCCCTCGTACTGCCCGACCGGCTTGCAGAAGAGGCCCGACTACATCGGCGTCATGACGGCATCGCTGCCGACCGGAGCCGACCCGTTCGTACGGCTCCGGGTCCCTGAGATCAGCGAAGCGGCGGCCGACCAGCGCGCCCGTGAAACCGCCCACCTCCGCAGCGATCCCAGCACCATCCGGGCCGCTCTCACTCCTGACCTTGATCCGGCCGGGGTCTGACCATGAACGACCTGGATCACCGCGGCTGGACCGCTGCTCTGTGGATGGCACCCTGCGTGATCTGCGGGGCTTCGGCCATCCTCCGATCTCCGCGAGGTCGGCCGTGTCATTGGACGTGCGCGGCGGTCTGGGCTGCTAAGCACGACGTGCAGGGAGGTACTCCAACATGACGACCCGATCGTGTGCGTGGTGTGAGGGACCGATCCCAGCTCGCGCCCGCCGTGACTCGATCTGCTGCTCGAAACGCTGCCGCCAGGCCCGCCACCGATTTGGCCGCGCTGTCGGCCGAGCTCGACGCGCCGAGCTCCCGTTGCGCCTGGCCTACGCTGACCCGCCTTACCCGAGCAATGCGTCCCTCTACCGCGACCATCCCGACTACGGCGGCGAGGTCGATCACCGCGAGCTGCTCGCCCGGCTGGCCGCTTACGACGGCTGGGCTCTGTCGACGTCGGCCGCCGCGCTGCCCTCGGTCCTGACGCTCTGCCCGCCAGGTGTCCGCGTCGCCTCCTGGTACCGAGGCCCGCGGGCCGTCCCGTCCTGGCAGCCCGTGTCCGCGTGGGAACCGGTGATCTACCTACCCGGCCGTCCGGTTGATCCGGCCGATGGCCTGCGCACTGACGCGCTCGTCCACGGCATCGCCCCGATGACCACCCTGCCTGGCCGGGTCGTGGGCACCAAACCCGCTGTCTTCTGCCGGTGGGTCTTCGAGCTGCTCGGCGCCGCTGCCGGTGACTCCCTCAATGACCTGTTCCCCGGCTCCGGTGCAGTCGGCCGGGCCTGGGCCGTGTTCACCAACACGTCGCGCGGGTCCGCTCCCGACACGTCGCCTACCACCGTGGTGAACGCGTCGTCCCCCGCGTCATGCGACCCGTCATCCGAGGCCCTGTGCGACGCGTCATGCCCGGCCGCCCCCGACGCATCGCTACCTCGAGCCGAGCCGTCGTCTCCAGCTGGTGGTTACGCCTTGGTCTGACCCGCTCCGCACGAAGGTCCCCGGGTCGCCAACTTTCCACGGCAGACGGCCCGGGGCTCTCCCATCGAGGAAGGCCAGTCATGCGCGATGCGCTCGCTTGCAGTATTCGCAGTACGTGCAGTAACCAGCCTAACCGGAACCGCGGCTCCCGTTTTCCTTCTGATCAGCTCGAAGACCACCGACCATCCCTCCCCCCAAACCCGATAGCTGCCGAAGCCCTTGCGCCGATCACGGTTCTGTCAAGGGTCAAAGATCGCGAAGCGACGCCGCAGGCGCCCTTGACAGGTTCTGAGCGGTGTAAGAACCCTCACGGATCGGGTTCGGGGGGAGGCCCCCCTCCTTCCACGGCCAGGCCCTCACACAGCACCGCCGGTAAGCCCTCTCACGCGCGCCGGCCGGCGCGCCTCCACCACCCACACGTGGACGCCGGCAACGCTCCCTGGAAAGCATTGAGGCCCCCATATGGCGTTGGCAGCGCCGGGGGCCTCGATGAACACCGCAACGTCGAGAAGCGGAGCGTTCGTTGACGAGCGTAAGCGATCCTGCGTCCGCGCGCCAGTCGCGCGCGATAACAGGCCAGCGTGTCACCCCAGAAACCCGCGCACGCCTGGCCGCGTCCCCCGGAGCGCAGCGGCCCCCGCGGTCGCTTGCGTTGGAGTGGGGGCCGGGGGACGCGGCGCCCGTAGGGCGCCGCCCTTGGCACTACGCGAAACACGTTTCCACGGGACTGAACGCGGCGGCCGACCAACGCGTGACCCGACGCCACGTGCGAGCTGCACAGCGGGAAATCCTCTGGCATGAATCCCACCTTGAGCGTGTCCGCAAATGCGGCCGCGTCCCGGTCGGCGGAACCGGCCACGTCCTGGTTAGGGACAACGCCGACGTAGCGCACTACGCCGGGCTGGCTACCTGCGGCTCTATCTGGGCCTGCCCGGTGTGCAGCGGGAAAATCAGGAACACCCGGGCCGACGACATCTCACAGGCCACGGCGAAATGGGACCGTCAGGGCAACGCGGTCTATATGGCCACATTTACCGCACCGCATGACATGGGAATGCGCCTGCGGAACCTGCTCCCGGTGATCGCTGACGGGTTCCGGACAGTCATCTCCGGCCGGGCCTGGGTGGGCGAAAGTCCCTCTGCCTACGCAAAACGCGTCGAGCGCTGGGAAGACAACGGCCTGCACAAAGGCCGACCTCGCCCGGTCCGGTCTACCGGCATCAAAGAGCGGCTCGGCATCGTCGGCACCATCCGCGCGATGGAGGTCACCTACGGCGCTCACGGCTGGCACCCGCATCTTCACGTCTTGGTCTACATCGAGGGCGAGATGAACGCCCGGGGCCTCACCGAACTGACCCTCTACCTGCGGAAACGCTGGGCACGATTCATTGTCAAAGCTGGCTACCGCGTGCCGCATGACACACACGGGGTACAGGTGCAACTCTGCGAGTCGGCCGAAGAGGCCGGGAAGTACATCGCCAAGACACAGGACGGCCGGGCAGTGGGCAACGAGATAGCACGCGGCGACCTCAAACAGGGTCGCAAGGAAAGCCGGACACCCTTCGAAATCCTCGACGACTTCCGGTGGACCGGCGACGCCGAAGACCTCGCCATCTGGCACGAGTACGAGAGCGCGACCAAAGGTCACCAGGCCATCACCTGGTCAAAGGGCCTCCGCGCGATCCTCGGTGCGACCGACGAGAAATCAGACGAGGACATCGCGGCGGAGGAAATCGGCGGTGCCGACCTGGCGCTCATCCCCAACGACCTCTGGTCCGCGATCGTCAAGGTACCCGGCCTGTCCTCCTGCGTGCTCGACAGCGCCGAACGCGGCGGCCTCGACGCGATAAACAGACTGCTGAGTCATCACGGGCTCGGGCCTGCCCTGCCACCCGAAGCGCTCAAGTACCTGGAGTAATACTGCACGTACTGCGAACACTGCGACTACTGCATAGACCGTATCTGGTCTCTCACGTCACTCTCGATCGTCGGATCGTCCAGCACGCGAATGAACGCCCGGACCACCTCCGCAACTGGAAGCCGGTCAAGCTCCAGCTCTAGCGCCGTCTCCTTCGCCCACCTGTTCAGCCGTTTGTACAGGTCAGGCGACAGGTCCACGGTGATCCTGATCGGCTTGACCCGCACAATCTCAGTCGGCCCGGTAAGCGTCGCTTCCGGCCGGGCACGACGCGTCGCCGCAGCCGTCATCCGTGCCTTGCGCGCCTCGCGCTCGCTCGTCATGACTGCACACCTCCCGTGATCGCCAGCCCGGCCCGGAACATCAGCTCGCCCGCGATGTCCCGCCACAAGTCGGCGCCCGCCGCGGTAACCGGCCCTCCGAAGCTCTGTGCGTACAGCTCCAGCCTCGGCACCGGGTAGCGCAGTACCTCATAGCCCAGCTCGGTCAGAGCCTGCCTAGCGTCCGCTGTGCTGTTCGCCTGGGCAACGCTCCGAGTCAGCAGCACCGACACCCGTGCGGGTGTCTTCCGCAGCGCGTTAGCGTCCGCGATTTCCTGGAGCATCGGCGTCGTCCGGTGAACCTCGATCGGGGTCGGCGCACAAGGGATCACAATTTCATCGGCACACCGCAGCGTCGATCGGGCGATGCCCGCGTGATCCTCAAGCTGTGGCGCGTCGATCACCACCAGGTCGTCGGGCCGGGCGATCGACCCGATGCGGTCATGTACGTCTCGCATCGGCAGGCCCACCACACGGAACGGGAACCCCTGGTTACCAACCATCTCCGCCCACTCCAGCGCGCTACGCGCCGGATCGGCATCCACCAGGAGAACCGACCCCAGCTCCGCCATCGCGTGCGACAGCCAAACCGCCGAGGTCGTCTTACCGACCCCGGGCTTCATGTTCACCAGCGCGATACAGAGCCTCATGCTTGGGTCTCCTGAGAGGCGAGGTACTCGGCCAGTAGTACCGGGAGACACCCGCAATCGTCGGGCCTTTCGTGGTGGTACCCGATGCACCGATCGTCGGGGCACCCGCAGGCGTCGCCGTGCCATTCCCCATCGCGCGAGTGAGCACGAATCCAAGCGGCCTGCGAGATATCCGCGTTGCGCAATGTAACCTTCGCGGTCTCGTTCAGCTTCACCGCGAGTCCTCCTCCCAGCTCTCAGCCGCGTCGAAGTCCTCGATCAACGTGGCCAGCTCGTGCTTCACCTTGTCGAGGTCCAGGCGCACGTCAAGCGCTCGGCTGTACTCCGGGTCTTTCAGGATCACCTGGTCGTCGGGCTCATAGTCAACGCCGTGACGTGCCTCGACATCCTGGCGCACGCTGTCCGCCCACACACCCCAGGTGTGTTCAGTCTGATCCAGCGCCTGACGTGCCGCTGCGATCGCAGCTCGCATCCGCTCGGCCTCGCCGTGGCGGGTCCTGCTCCTGCTAGTAGCCATGCCTCAAGTATACTGCATGTACTGCGGATACTGCAAGTCAGTATGCTACTGCATCCCGCCTAGCTGACATGCCGATCGGTGTATAGCCCGGATAGCGCTGGCCTGAGTGTCTGTAGGTGCCGAAGCCAGGCAGGCGACATTGCCGACCGTGCGCTCTCGTCGGTATCGGCAAGGAATCGCAAATGCCGAATCGCGTGCATCAGAACATCGATATCACGTGGTGTAGGCGGTTCAGCCGCCGCGTGTGTGAGAGGTCGGCCGACAGTTTGGCTCAGCTCGGCAGTTACCGGTAGCGCATTTGGCCAGCGAGTACGTACGTACTCCTCGGT
>PMSU01000199.1 GCA_003168255.1 Actinomycetota bacterium | reverse complement strand
CCGGCTGGGCCGAGGTGTTCCAGGCTTTCGAGGCCGAGCCCGACCGTGACTGGGGCAGCGAATACCGGCGGTCCCCGTACTACCAGCGCTACATCGTTGCCGACATGGACGCGCCGGCGCCCGCGGCCGGCCCGCCGCGGGCCTCGGTCGCGCCGCCCGCGGCTCGCAATCGTCTGGCCCAGCTCAGCACGCTGTGCCGGCGCTACCTGGCGGTGATCGCATCTGACCGGGCGTACCTGGCGGTACTGGCGGTATTGCCGATCATCCTTGGCGCCTTGGCGCTCGGGGTGCCCGCTCCGCTGGGGCTCACCGGGCGCGGAAATACCGACTCCGAGTCGCTGCTGCTGATCCTGGTGATCGGCGCCTGTTTCACGGGGTCAGCGAACGCGGTGCGGGAACTGGTCAAGGAACGCGCGATCTACAGCCGAGAACGGGCGGCCGGCTTGTCGGCCGGGGCCTACCTGGTCTCCAAGCTAGTGATACTCGGGGTCATCAGCGCCGTCCAGGCCGTCGTGCTGGTAGCTATCGGCCTGCTCGGCAAGAAGCTGCCGCCCACCGGCTCCTTCTTTCCGCACCTGCCGCTGGTGGAACTGCTGCTGGCCATGGGCGTGCTGGCGATCGTCTCGATGACGCTCGGCCTGCTCATCTCGGCGCTGGTCAACAGCTCCGACAAGACGATGCCGCTGCTGGTGGTCGTGGTGATGTTCCAGGTCATCCTGACGGGCGGAATCTTCCCGCTGGCCGGCAAGGCCGGGATCAGCCAGGTCGCGGCGATATCGCCATCGCGGTGGGGCTTCGCCGCAGTCGCGTCGACGGCCAACCTGAACGTCATCCAGCAGCCTCCCGGACCGCGGGCCAGCTCCGCCAAGACAAGCGGGAAGGCCGGCGGAACCGGTAATCAGGCCGGCGGTGCCGGCAAGGCGAAGTCACGCTCGACGGCCGCGCATCACCACGCGGCCGGTTCCTCCTCGCCCAGCAGTTCCCCATCCGCTAGCAGCACGGGCTCCAGCAGTACGGGCTCCAGCAGTACGGGCGCCGCCGGGCCGACGATCGCCACCGACCCGATCTGGGCCCACAAGTCGGCCACGTGGCTAACGGACGTCGGTGCGATGATTTTGCTCGGCCTGCTGTTCTCGCTGCTCGCGTGGTGGCGGATCATCCGGATCAAGCCCGGTCGCCGCCGGTAACCCGGCAAGGCCGGTCGCCGCCGGTAACCCGGCCAGGCCGGTCGCCGCCGGTAACCCCCGGCCCGGCCGGTCGCCGCCGGTAACCCCCGGCCCGGCCGGCCAGGGATGCGGCGTTTCTAGCTTGCTGCTGTGCCCACCAGTCCGAGGCGGACGGCGCGTGCTGCGGCAAGTCCACGGGTCGGGACGCCAAGCTTCGTGAGCATGGCGGAGACGTGGTGATCGACAGTCTTGGTGGAGATGAACAGCTGTGCGGCGATCTCGGCGTTGGTTTTCCCGACGCAGATCAGCTCGAGAACCTCACGCTCCCGCCGGGTCAGCCTGAGCGGATTCGCGCGGGTCGCTGCCCGTGGCCCGGCGGGAATCGACCGGATGCCGAGCAGGCGCATCTTCTGCCGGGCGATCCGGGCGGCGGCCGGTGCGCCGAGGTCGGTGAAGATTCGCAGGGCTTCGCGCAGCGGCGCCTCGTGCCCGGCGTCGAGCAGGGCCAGCGCTGCCTCGTACGGGCAGCCAAGATCAGTCCACAATTTCGCGGCCTGCGCAAAGTCGCCTTCCACCTGGCGCTGGCAGGGCTCGGCGAGGTCACCCCGCGGTGACCGGGCGGAGCCGGTGCGGCGCAGCCAGACGGCGACCGCGCCGCGCTCCCATGCGTCGCAGCCAGCGGACACGTCATCGGCGAGCTCGGCCTCGCGGGCGGCTTCGGCCGGCTTGCTCTCGAGCCAGTACGCCTCGGCGCGGGCCAGCCGGACAGGAACGATCTGCAGGGGCTCGCCGGTCCCGTCAGCGGCGGCTGCTGCCTCATCGAGGTACTCCCAGACCCCGGGCTCGGCCCGGCGGGCCCGGATCGTGCCGAGCCCTTCCAGCGCAGGGACGCGGTTTAGGGGGGAGGCGCCGGCGTTGGCCAGCAGCTCGGTGCTCAGCCGCACCGCCTCATCCCAGCGTCCTGTCCGCTCCAGGACGGTGGACCGCTGGCCCAGCAGGAACCTCACGCACCTGGTCAGGTCGTGCTCGTAGCCATGGGCGATGCCGTCGGTGAAGTACGGTTCGGCTTCGGCGAATTTCCGTTCACCGCAATAGGCTGCGTACAGGTTCGTGAAAGCTCGGGCGGCCTGGTGGTGCAGCCGCCCGGAGAGCGCGATCTCCAGCGCCCGGTTCAGCGGTCCGGCCCAGTCTCCGCCGTGCGCATGGACGGCGCAGGCCTGCGTGTCGAGCGCATCGCTGAGCACCTCGGGAATGTTCAGCTCCTCGGCGATCTCCTGCGCCCGCAGGGCCAGCGCGATCGCCGCGTCGTCTTCGCATTCCAGCGTCCGCTGGGCGGCGAGATGGGCGTATGCCCAGGCCAGCTCTGCGGTCCGGCCCAGCGGTTCGAGGATGGCCACCGCTTCGTCAGCCGCGGTGGCCGCCTCATGGCCCCGGCACAGATCTCCCATCGCCCTCGACAGCCAGCACATCGTGTCGCCCTCCCGCAGCCGGTCACCGGTCTGGCGCCACAGCGCCAGCGCTCGCTCACGGGCATTGGCGGCATCTTCGCAGCGGTCGAGCAGCGACAGCTCGCGGCCAAGCCCGTCATACAGCCCGGCAACCAGCGCAGGATCCGCATCGTCGGCTGCGAACCGCAGCGCCCGCTCGAATTGCGCCGCAGCCTCGCGGTGCGACGCCAGCTCAGCCGCCCGGCGTGCGGCGGCGGGCGCGTAGCACAGGACAGCCGGACCATCGCCCGCGGCTTCCGCGTGAAAGGCCATGCTCGCGTGGTTGTCGCAGCCGAGCGAGCGCAGCGCGGCAAGAATCCGCGCATGGATGGCGCCACTGCGATGCGCGGCGACCGACTGCTCCACCGCCAGCCGCGCGATCTCATGACGGAACCTCAGCCAGTCGCCGTCCTCGACGAGCAGCCCGGACTCAAGCAGCTCGTCGATGGCCGATGGCGAGCAAGCCGTGACCGACTCGATCACCTGCACCTCGGCCCGGGCGCCGGTAAGCGCCGCGACATCCAGCACAGCGCGGGACGGGCTGCTCAGGCGCGCGACCCGCGCCAGCACAGCGTCCCGGGCCGACACCGGGACCGCACCCATCCCGGCTTGGACAACCTCGGTCACATAGAACGGATTTCCGCCCGTCAGCCGGTACAACTCGGCCGCCTCAAGCCCGCTTCCGTCGGCCAGCACCCGGACCGCTCCCGCGGACAGCGGGGCAAGATCGATCCGCCTGGTCGGCCGCTGCGTGGCAAGGTCGCCTAGGGCTATCCGAAGCGGGTCGCCTGAGGCCAGGCCATCGCTGCGGTAGGTCGCGATGAGCAGCACCGCCGCGTCCCTGAGCCGGCGGCCAAGAAACCGCAACATGTCGACGGTCGCCTCGTCGGCCCAGTGGATGTCCTCCACGACCACGACATTCAGCGCCTTCGGTTCGCTGACCTGACGCAGCAAGGCGCCGAACAACTCTTCGCGCCCGGCGCGGGCGCAGGTCAGCTCCCGCAGCTCCCCGCCGATCTGGATCGCGAGGTCGAACAGCGGCCCGAGCGGGCGGGGGGTGAACAGGCCATCGCACGCCGCCCATGACCAGCGAGCATCCTGCACGTCATGCTGAAGCTGTTCCACCAGCGCCGACTTGCCGACGCCCGCCTCGCCGGCAACAAGAACCAGCCGGCCGTCGCCGCTGCGTGCCTCGCGCGCGTACTCGGCCAGCGACGTCAGTTGCGATTCCCGTTCCAGCAGCCGCAAGCCCGCCCCCATTTCCTAGTCCATGCCCAATAGGAGTACCGCCAGCCACAATAGATACACAATTGCCGCAACGCACCGTGGCGAGCGCGACTGCCTCACAGGTCTGCTGTTGGGCCCACGGCCGCCGGCCGCGGGAAGCAGCGGGCGAACCAGGCAGCAACCCGCCGGTCCCCGTCGACCTGGAGGTCGCCGGAGTGCAGGGCGCCGGTGACCGCCTGCCCGCCGAACACGAGGGCCCGGAACGTCAAGGCGTCGGCCGTCAGAGTTGCGTCGGCCTGACCGGCGCTTCCCCGGGCGATACGGAACCGGCCCGACCCGACCTCGGCATGGAAGCAGTCGTCGCCGATTCGCAGCTCAAGCCGCGCCTGCAACGTACCGGCGGTCCCGGGGTCGAACGTCGTCTTAAGGGCGAGAATGAGTGCGTCAACGCTCAGCTCCGCGGCCGAGCCGGTAGGGATGCGGCTGCCCCAGCAGGCCAGGGCGAGCAGAACGGGCTCGAGCTGATGGCCCTGCTCGGTCAGCTCGTACCCGTGACTGCTCGCCGGCGGCCCGAACGTGCGCCGCCGCACGATCCCGGCATCCGCCAGCTCGCGCAGCCGCTGGGACAGCACGTTCTGGCTGATGCCGGGCAGCCCGCCGCTCAGCGCGGTGAACCGCTTCGGGCCGAGCATCAGCTCGCGGACGATGAGCAGTGCCCACCGCTCCCCGACAACATCGAGGGCCCGGGCCACTCCACAGGGATCGTCGTAGCTGCGCTTGACTCGCACACTTGAGGATTGTAGCTCAAAAGAGTTGCATATCAAGAGTGATTACTCCTAATCTAGGAGCGACAATCTACCCACGGGAGAGACCGATGATGACGACTGAGGACCTGATGACGCTCCCGCAGGGCGACCTGCGCCTGCTCGACAGCGAGTCCGCCCAGCGGCTGCTCGCCTCGACCGAGCTCGCCCGCCTCGCTTACGTGGCGGCGGATGGCACGCCGCGGGTATTCCCGATGCTGTTCCACTGGACGGGTGAGGAGATCGTGTTCTGCACGTTCGGCGGAGCATCTAAAATCAGCGCTCTGCGCGCCCGCCCGGACATCGCCGTCACGATCGACACGGCGGGCATGCCACCGCAGGTGCTGCTGCTGCGCGGTCAGGCCACGGTCACCGACGTCAACGGGATCGTCCCGGAGTACGCCCTCACCCAGCGCCGCTACGCCGGCCAGGAGCGGGCGGACGCGGAGCTCGCCAGCCTCGACCATCCCGATATGCAGATGGCCAGGATCGCCATGCGCCCGGACTGGGTCGGGGTACTCGACTTCACCACCCGTTTTCCCGGCAGCGCGACCGCCGAGCAGTTTGCCCAGCGGGGGCGGTGACGATGGCGAACTACGTGCTCATCCCCGGGGCCGGCGGCAGCGCCTGGTATTGGCACCGGATCGTCCCCGAGCTGCGCGGCCGTGGACACGATGCGCTGGCCGTCGACCTGCCCGCCGCCGACGACCAGGCCGGCCTGGCGCAATACGCGGCAGCCGTGGTCGACGCGATCGGCAGCATGCCCGGTCCCGTCCTGGTCGCGCAGTCCCTCGGCGGATTCACCGCGCCCCAGGTCTGCGAGAAGGTCGGGGCCCAGCTGCTTGTCCTGCTCAACGCCATGGTCCCGGCTCCCGGCGAGTCACCGGGCGAATGGTTCGCCAGCACCGCCCAGGCCAGGGCACAGGCGCAAGCCGAGCATGCCGCCAGCGAGGGCAGGACGGCGGACGGCGAGATGGACCCTGCCGAGGACTTCTTCCACGATGTCCCCGCGGACGTGACCGCCGAGGCGATGGCGCAGGGCGCGCCCGTCCAGTCGCAGACGCCGATGGCCGACCCATGGCCGCTGGAGCGCTGGCCCGATGTGCCCACCAGATTCCTACAGGGCCGCGACGACCGGTTCTTCCCGCTGGAGTTCCAGCGCCGGGTGGTCACGCAGCGGCTGGGTATCGCCGTCGACGAGATGCCCGGCGGGCACCTGGTCGCCCTGAGCAGGCCCACCGAACTCGCCGACCGGCTTGAGAGCTACCTGCCCTGACCACGAGGGCATCAGCCCTTCCAGCGACCACCGCGCTAGCGTTGGGCTCATGCGCACCGGTGTGGTGGTCCTGCCCGAATGGCCGCATGAGCAAGCCGCTGCCATCTGGAGTCTGATAGAAGAACTCGGCTTCGACCACGCCTGGACCTACGATCACCTGAGCTGGCGTGACCTGGGTCAGAAGCCCTGGTACGGCACGGTTCCCGTGCTTGCCGGGGCGGCCCTGGCAACCTCGCGGATCAGGCTTGGCACCCTGGTCGCGTCCCCCAACTTTCGCCACCCGGCGCCGTTCTCCCGCGAGATCATGACGCTGGATGAGATTTCCGGCGGGCGGTTCACTGCCGGCCTCGGCTCGGGTGCAGGCCGCGGCGCCGATTCACGGATCCTGGGCGGCCAGCCATGGCGACTCGCCGAGCGGACCGAACGGTTCGCCGAGTTCGTCGAGATGCTCGACAGGCTGCTCACCTCGCCGGTCACCACGCACGCGGGCCGGTACTACCAGGTCGCCGGGATGCCAAATATCCCGGGCTGCGTCCAGCAGCCTCGGGTACCTTTCGCGATCGCGGGCGCAAGCGACAGCGCGATGCGACTGGCGGCCCGGTATGGCAGCGCCTGGGTCACCCCCGGCGAGCCAGCCCGCGCCAAAACTCGTGACCTGGCCGCCCGGGTGGCGGCCGTCCACGATCAGGTGCGACGGTTGGCTGAGGCTTGCTCGGCGCAGGGCCGTGATCCAGCCGAGCTGGACAAGATCCTGCTCGCCGAGCCAGCCGGCGAGCGACCGCTTGATCAGCCCGAAGCGTTCGGCGACCTAGCCAGGGCTTACGCCGACGCCGGGATAACCGATCTGGTCCTGCACTACCCGCGAGACAGCGAACCGTTTGCGGGCACCGTGGCCGCCCTGGAGCGGCTCGCCGGTGCCCGCATCTAGCCGTAATGCCTGATTCGACGGTTCAGATTGGCCTGACGTTCTCGGCCTGCGGACCCTTCTGACCCTGGGTCTGGTCGAATTCGACTCGCTGATTCTCCTCGAGTGAGCGGAAACCGCTAGAGGCAATGGCTGAGAAGTGGACGAACACATCGGGACCGCCACCGTCCACGGTGATGAACCCGAATCCCTTATCCGCGTTGAACCACTTCACTGTGCCCTGAGCCATGATCTGTCCTTTCCGACCAGCAACAACATACGTCGGCACCGATCATGTCAGCAGAGACCAGTGAGCACAACTAGCACGGCCATCGGCGCCGAGGATGGCCGTGCGCCGCCGGGCCTCGCCGGCGCGGCGCCTCGGCGATCAGCGACCGGGCCTCCCGGCGGCGGCAGCGTGCTGCTGGCCCTGGGCGCAGGGCGCTGCTGTGGGCGTTTGCCATCACCCGCAGGCACCGGGGGGCAAGCCGCCGCGGACGCTGGAAAAGCTGA
Source organism: Actinomycetota bacterium (assembly GCA_003168255.1). Taxonomy (GTDB): domain Bacteria; phylum Actinomycetota; class Actinomycetes; order Streptosporangiales; family Streptosporangiaceae; genus PALSA-505. The sequence continues at coordinate 2,967 of PMSU01000199.1, read as the reverse complement.
TAACCCCCATGATTCCGAACGGCTGGCGGTCGGCGGCCAGCACGAATGTGAGGTCAGCCCGCACGTCCCGACTACGTGATACCCCACCGGCTGGTGCGAACCCGGGGCGCTGCCCCGCCGGCTGACGCGAACCAGGGCGCTGCCCCCACCGGCTCGCTGATCTACCGTGGTGCATGACTCCGCTGATCTACCGTGGTGCACGACTCCGCCGCTCTACCGTGGCCCATCTCCCCGCCCCCCGGCCGGGCGCACTGTGACGGCGCTGCGAACCTGATCGGGGAGGGGCGCTATGGATAGCCGCCGATTGCCGTTGACGGCGATATACGACGCGCAGTGCGAGATATGCCAGGCCGCGGTCTCCTGGATCCGCGCGCTGGACCGTCGCGGGCTGGTGGAATGTGTCGCGCTGCAAGACGGCCCGGTGCAGCGACTGCATCCGGATCTGCTGACGGCGGACTGCCTGGCCCAGTTGCACGTGGTCGACGCCGCGGGGCGGGTATCGGTCGGCTGGCAGGCCGTGGCGCGCATCGCGGCGGCGATCCCGGCCACCAGGCCGCTGGCGGCACTGGATCGGTTGGCCACGACCCGGGCCGCAGCCGACCGCGCGTACCGGTTCGTCGCGCGCAACCGGCACCAACTGTCCACCTGCCGTGGCGGGTCCTGCGCCGCCGATCCGGCTCAGGTGCGCCTGGAGACTGGCAACCGGGCCTTCTGGACCTGCTACAGCCTCGGCATGCTGCTGCGGCTGCCGCTGGTCGGCGCGATCACCGTGCGGGACCAGGCCTGTTTCGTGCGCGATTACGCGCGCACGTTCCGGCGTCGGCGCACGCTGCTCGACGGCCGGCTGGAACTGTGGTTTCTCGGCGGCTGGCCGGCCGACCTGGTACCGCTGGCCTTCGGCGAACGGTTCACCGCGATCTGGTACAAGGGAGTACTGATCGATCCCGGCTCGGTACGGATGCGTCGTTCCCTGACCAGTCACCTGCACGCCGCCGCGCAACGCGGTCAGACGATCGCGGCGGTCACTGCGACCCACGGACACGAAGAGCATGTCGGCAACCTGGAATGGGCCGCGCACCTGGCCGGCGCCAATCTGGTCCTGCCCGAGCGCATCGCGGCCCGGCTGCGGCCCCCGGCGCCCATCCCATGGGCGCGAGCGGCGGTAATCGGCCAGCCCCCCGGCCTGCACGCCCTGGTCCGGGACCCGGGCGAGAGCATCGCGCTGGCCGACGGCGGACGGCTGGAGGTCATTCCCGCGCCGGGGCACAGTCCCGATCACGTGGTGTTCTGGGATCCCGCGGAGCGGGTGCTGCTGGTCGGCGACGCGTTCATGGGCAGCTACTTCTCCTCGCCCAATCCCGATGTCGACAGCCGCGCCTGGATGGCCACCCTGCGACGTCTGCTCGACCTGGACGTGCAAGTCATGGTCGAAGGGCACGGACACGTCCATTCCCTGCGAACCGATGTTCCGCCGGTGCCCGGGGTGGTGCGCCATAGCGACCCGCGGGCCATGCTGCGCGAGAAGCTGGAGTTCCTGACCTGGCTCGACGCGAGGATTTCGGAGGCACGTGCGGAGGGCCGCACCAAGAACGCCACCGTGGCCGCGTGCTTTCCGTGGGGCCGGTCCTGGAGCTGGGAACGGTTGGCCGCAGACGAGATCGCCCGGCTCAGCACGGTCGGAGAGTTCTCCCGCCACCAGCTAGTCCGCTCGTTCCACCGCACTCCGCACGACGTGCTGCCCACCGTATTCGAAGCCAGATTCACCCCCCGCGACCCGACCTGACGCCCCCATCCGGACGCGACATTCAGCCCTGATTCTCGGTGACGGTGAAGTTTGTGCAGTCGGTGATGGGTGAGACGGTGACGCCAGGGAAGGTGCTCGCGATCGGGTTGGAATTGCAGAGGCCAGAGCCGTTCACGGTGGCACCGGTGAAGCTCACCTCGCCGAAATCGGTCAGGGACACCCCGCCAGTCCCCGAGGGCGGTGCCTCGACGATGACCTCGGCCGACGAGCGCGCGGCGCCAGCCAGGACCTTGGTCACCGTGTGGCTCCAGCCCCGAGTCGTGTCAGAGAACTTCACGGTGAACTTGTTGCTGCCCACGTAAGTAACGGAAGTAGTCAAATGGTCGCCCGGTTCGACGGCATTGCTGAAAGTCACCAGGTTCGCCGGATACATCTCATACCAGGCGTCGTAGACGGGGGTCTTGCCATCACAGTCCACGTCGCTGCCAGTTTGCTCGACGGTTTCGCTGCTATACCCGTCCAGTCCTGCCCACAAGATGGCGTATTGATCGCCTGATTTGCAGTGAGCTGTGGGCTCTGTCCAGCTCACCGAGACACTGCTGAACGCGCCAGTATTGCCGGTAGCCGCGTAGCCGGCCCAGTTCGAGCCGCTGATCCCAGCTGGCGAACCGTCATGCCCGGCAGGCCCGCCCGGCTGCACCATGACGCGTCCTGACCTGGGTGCGGCGGATGAGGCGGCCGCACTGGTGGCGGCCAGCATCGAGCCACCGACGAGAGCGAGGGTCGCCACGGGGATGCACCATCTGCGTCGCACGCGTGCTCCTTATGTCGCCTTCAACCTATCTTGGCTGATCGCGGAATCACGACCCTTTCGCCCGCTCTTCGCGTGAGGCGGTTGAACACAATATAGAATTGCAGGCTCATAAGGGTCTATATGTTCCTCGTGCGGATCCCACGTCGGCGTTCCAGGGCCGGGAATCTCGGGGCCGGGTTCCGGTCACAGGTAGGCGCCCGCACTTGCAGTGCCGCGCAACTGCCTGAAGCCCTGTCGGCAGTTCCGCTGGTCAAACGCTGGCAGAACCTCATGGCTCTCCCCGGCCGGCTGGGGTGATTTGGGGAGGCGGCGGGCTGATGCCGGGAGACAACTGGCGGTCGGCTGGGCGTGGGTTAGCTACGTCTGCCGTGGGATTGCCTGATGGTCTGCGCGCCGGGTCTCGGCTTGG
>PMSU01000128.1 GCA_003168255.1 Actinomycetota bacterium | reverse complement strand
CCGCAGGCCGGGCTCGGCGCTGTCGGGATCGGCGGCACTGAATGCCAGGGCGGCGCGGATGTTGTCGAACTCGGCCTCGAGCCGGTCCAGCCAGGCGGCCTCGTCCGGGCTGCGCAGGTGCGGGCCGGCGGTCTGGACCAGGTCCAGGTAGTGGTCGCGGTGGGCGGCGCGGGTGTCGTCCAGCTCGGCGCCGGCCCGCAGGGCGAGGCGCTCGGCGGCGTAGTGGCGGACCGTCTCCAGCAGCCGGTAGCGGGTTGAGCCGTGGGTCTCGTCGGCCTGGACCAGGCTCTTGTCGACCAGGGCGGCCAGATGGTCCAGCACCTGCCAGTCGGCGATGCCGTCGCGCGCGGTGACGGTTTCGGCGGCCGCCAGGGTCCAGCCGCCGGCGAACACCGACAGCCGGTCGAGGATCCGCTGCTCCTCGGGGTTGAGCAGGTCATAGGACCAGTCGATCAGGGCGCGGAGGGTCTGATGGCGGGGCAGCGCGGTCCGGCTGCCGCCGGTCAGCAGCCGGAACCGGTGATCCAGCCGGGAGCTGATCTCGGTCACCGACAGCGATCCCAGCCGGGCCGCGGCCAGCTCGAGGGCCAGCGGGATCCCGTCCAGCCGGACGCAGACCGCCGCCACCGCCGCCGCGTTCGCGTCATCGACGGCGAAGCCCTGCCGGTGCATCGCGGCGTGCCCGGCGAACAGCTGCACCGACTCGAACCCGGCCAGCGGGCCGGGCTCGGCCAGGCCGGCCGGCGGCACGGCCAGCGAGGCAACCCGGAAGACGTGCTCCCCGCCGACCCCCAGCGGCTCCCTGCTGGTGACCAGCAGGGCTGCCCGCGGGCAGCACCGCAGCAGCACGTCGGCCAGCTTGGCCGCCGCGCCGAGGACATGCTCGGCGTTGTCCAGGACCACCAGCAGGGACCGGTCCCCGACCGCGTCGGCCAGGGTGTCCAGCATCGGCCGGCCCGGCTCCTCCCGGACCCCGAGCACCGCGGCCACGGTCCGGGCCACCAGGTCAGGGCCGGCCACCGGCGCCAGCTCGGCCAGCCACACCCCGTCACCCGCGCCGTCCACCGCCTCGGCCGCCGCCTGCAACGCCAGCCGGGACTTGCCGATCCCGCCCGGCCCGGTGATCGTGACCAGCCGCGACCCCCCGGCCACCAGCGACCGCAGCTCGGCCAGCTCAGCCGCCCGGCCCACGAAACCGGTCGCCTGCGCCGGCAGGTTATGCCGCAGCGCCGGGTCCTCCAGCGACCGCAACGGGCCGAACCCCCCGGCCAGCCCCGGCCCGGTCACCCCGAAAACCCGCTCCGCCCGGCCCAGGTCCCTCAGCCGGTGCTCCCCCAGATCCGCCAGCCCGATCCCGCCGCGCAGCCGCCCGGCCAGCAGCTCGAACGCCGCCCCCGAGATTAAGACCTGACCGCCGTGACCGGCCTCCAGCAGTCGGCCGGCCCGGTTCACCACCGGACCGACAAAGTCGCCGTCACGCTCCACGCAGACCCCCGCATGCACCGCCATCCGCACCCGCACCGGCGCGCCGGGCGGCCACCGCTCCGTACCGATAGCCCGCTGCATGCCCACCGCCGCCGCCAGCGCCGCGGCCGGGTCAGCGAACACCACCCGAAACGACTCGCCCAGCGTCTTGAACACCTGACCGCCCGCAGCCCCGACCTGCTCACGGACCAGACCGTCATAGCGAGCCGACGCCGCCGCCATCGCCTCCCCGTCGGCCTCCCACAGCCCAACGCTGCCCTCGACATCGGTGAACAGCAACGTCACCGTGCCCGAGGGGAACCCCATCCACCCATTGTGCACGCCGACCCGGCCGGGACGGGGGGGCTGCCACCGTGGCAGCAGTGTGGCCCGGAACGGCTCTGCACTCTTGACATAACGATTATCGTTACTTACGATCCTCGATAATAACGATATTCGATAAACGAGGTCCCCTGATGTCCGTATCTACTCTCAAGCCGCGCAACCGGCTGGAACCACTCGCCACCGTGGTCACCTGGGCGTTCCGGCTCGCCGTCGTCGCCACCGCGCTCCGGGTGATACTTGCCCTGCTTGGCCAGGGACCCCTGTTCGGCGCCCACATCGGCGGCCCCAGCCCCTCGCTCCCTGGCGTCTGCCTGAATGCCGCGCAGGCACTGCTCCAGCACGCCGGCAGCGGGCTCAGTCATTCCGGCCTGTCCCCTGGCGTGCGCGCCACCTGGAACACCGCGAACGTGTGCGCCGCCCATCCCACCGCCTGGCAGGCCCTGGCCTTCGCGGTTACCCTGCTGCCTATCGACCTGCTCCGCCTTGGCGCGCTCTACCTTGCGCAGCAGCTGGCCCGCGCCGCCGCCCGCGACGGCGTCTACACCGCCCAGGCCGCCCGGCTGCTGCTGATCCTCGGCTGGTGGCTGCTGGCCGGCGGGCTGGTGGCCACCGTGGCCGAAGCGTTCGCCCGGATGAACCTGCTGGGCCAGCTGGTCACCTGGAACGTCGACTGGGGTCAGTGGCCCGTGGCCTGGTCTGTGTCGTGGCCGGTCGCCCTGATCGGCCTGGGCCTGATCACTTTCGCCCGCATCATGCGGATCAGCGCCGGCATGCGCGCCGATCTCGAGGGGACGGTGTAGTGCCGCCCGCGGTCCCGGACGACCACGCCATTGCCATCCACCTCGACAAGCTCCTCGCCGACCGCGGCATGACCCTGACCGAGCTATCCGAGCGGGTCGGCGTCAGCGTGGTCAACCTGTCCATCCTGAAGAACGGCCATGCCAGGGCGGTCCGGTTCAGCACCCTGACCCGGCTCTGCCAGGCGCTCGACTGCCAGCCCGGCGACCTGCTCAGCCATCACAGTGCAGGCAGCCAGGCCGGGCAGCCTGCCCCCAACGGCTGAACTGACCGGGCGGACGTCCTTGGGCGGGCTCTATCGGTGTGTTAGCTGCCTGCCCTGCTTCGTCAGTGGTACGGGTGGTGCGGGATGGGGGCGTCGTTGAGCTGCTGGTCGATGTCGACAAGAATCGCGTCGTCCTCGACCTTGCAGGCGTAGACAGGCAGCGCGGGGACCACGGGGATGCCGATCGACTCGCCGGTGGTCAGGTCGAACTGGGAATTGTGCGACGCGCAGACCAGGGTGTCCTCGGCCGTCACGTGACCCTCGTGCAGGGGCTGCTGCTGGTGCGTACAGGTGTTGTGCACCGCGCGGACGTCGTCGCCGTCCAGTCGCACCAGGCAGATCGGCTCGCGCAGCCCCTCGACGAACAGGGTCTCGCCCTCCTCCAGGTCGTCGAGGTTGGCGACGATTTCAAAGGCCATGACTACTTCCTTCCGTTGGCAGGTCGGCGGGGGGCGGGCTGGCTACCGCGTACCTCGATCCAGCCGTTGCGGACCCGGCTGCGTATCACCGGTTGCGGCTGGTGTGACGGGCCGCGCTTGACCGAGCCGTCGGCCAGGCAGTACTGCGATCCGTGCAGCGGGCAGGTCACGGTCAGGCCCTCGACAGTGCCGCGGCTGAGCAGGCCAGCGGCGTGGCTGCACAGGTTGTCGAGCGCGTGGAGGTTTCCGTCGTGCCGGTACAGCAGAACCTGTCGTCCATCGGCCTGCACGCCAGTGGGCACGTCGTCCGGCATCTCGGCCTCCTCGATCACCCGGACCCAGCGCCGCGGCCCGTCGGCCCCAGCCACCCGGCTGACCATCACCGCCTTGGCGAACACCAGGTGGCCGCCGAGGTAGGCGGCGGCGCCGGTGACGGCCAGGCTGGCCGCGCCCAGCCCGCGGGCTGAGCGCCGGTAACCGGCCAGCCGTGCCGCCAGCGACATGCCTTGCAGCCCGAGGGCCGCCGTATTGAGCACCCCGTGGAACAAGCCGAGCCGACGATCTTCGTCGTCGCTGACGGTCCAGTCGACCACGCCCGTTGCCGCGGTCGCGACCGCGGCCGCGATGCCGGCCGCGCTGAACAGGCCCGCCGGGTCGAGCCCCCGCCCGGGGGCCGGGTCGCGGTCGGTCACATCCAGGATCAGGGCGCCGGCCCACAGCCCGATCGGCAGGTCGCTGAGGGCCGGATGCAGCGGGTGACCGAGCCACCGGCCGCCGTGCATCAGCTCGAGGACCGGGTTGTCCTGGTGCCTTTCGCGCCACGGCCCGAGCACGGCGGTCAGCCGGTCGTTCAGCGTGCGGATCCAGCCCCAGCCGTCGATGAGCGCGACCACGTCATGATGCCAGCTCTGCACCTGGGCCACCGCGACGGCCGGCCCGGCGGGCTGAGTGGCTGGCGCTGAGCCGTCGGCCTGGCCGGTGCCTGCTGACATAAAGTCCTCCGCGGTGACATCAGCACATGCTCGATCCGGGCAGATCCTCCAACGGCGCCGGCCCGCTGTGCCCATTGCGCCGGCTGCTAACGCACGGCACCGTTGCGGGGAGCGTACCCCGTTCAGCCCGGTACCCCAGTTCCATGCTGAGACACCCCTGACAAGCGCGGAGAACTACGCCCTGAAGCTAGCCGCGGGCTACGTTCTGCCCCCCAGCCACGACAACGACTCCTACGCGGATCATGCCGCACACGCACACGTCTCCGACCATGACCTCACGACAGGCGGCATGTGCGGATAACCCAGTAGAGCTGCGTGCGGGACTGCCGCATGATGAATCCGTGCGATGGGACGAGCAGACGCGGGCAGCCGTGGAGATGGCGCTGAACGAGGCGGATGTCCTCGGTATCCGGCTTGAGCGGTCGGGTGCCTGGTGCGACCTGCTCCTGCACGTGCTGGCACTGCCGCAGGCCGGGCCGCCGGACCCCGATGCCCGCCGCATCCTGCGGCTGGCCATGCCCGCGCAGGTGACCGTCCTGCTGCGGGAAGACCGGGTGGAGCCGGCCGGATACGGGCCGGCTATCGCGCTGGGCGGCCTGGACGCGGTCGAGGGCTTCTTCGCCTCGCTCAGCTGGTCCGACTCACGGCCTGGGGGAAGTGCGGATTCCCGGAGCACGGCTGGTGCTTCGGCCGCTGCGGGCCGGCGAGATCGATGAGGAATGGCGGGCTGTGGTCGCCGCTGATCCCGTTGCCATCGCCCTACTCCCCGAGGAGGCCGGCTTCAAGGCCCGGTTGCGGCGATCGGGGCAGCTGGCCGAGGGCTGGCTTGACCTGGCCATCGACCTGGGCGGGATGTCAATCGGGCGGATTCAGACCTTCGTGCCGGCGGGCCGCAGGCTGCCCGCCGGCACGTTCGAGATAGGAATCGGCTTGCGAGCGCACGTTCGTGGCCGGGGCTATGGGCGTGAAGCGCTCTGCCTGCTCACCAGATGGCTGTTCGAGCATGCCGCGGCTGAGGTGGTCCAGGCCTCCACCGACCCCGCACCCGCCGGCAATGGCAGGCGCTTTGATCAGCACTGGCGCGAGCACCTCCCTGCCAAGGGCTGTGGGCGCGTTCTCTGGCCGGTGACCGACCGCCATTGCTGAGAGCGGTCGTGCAGATCCCGCGAGAGCGAGCAGGCTCTCTGATGGGACCTGCTGGGGCGATGTACGCTTCGCCGGTGCCCACGCTTGAGCACGAGACAGCGGAGGTCCGGGCCCGTCGCCTGGCGGCCGCGCGCCGGCGTGCCACCGCTTTGCTGGCGGGGGTGACGGTCTTGTTCGTTGCCGTGACCGTGGCGGGCGCTCACGGGACCGTGCTCGGCTTCGTCCAGGCCGGCGCCGAGGCCTCCATGGTCGGCGGGGTGGCCGACTGGTTCGCCGTGACGGCCCTGTTCCGCCATCCGCTGGGCGTGCCGATACCGCACACCGCGCTGATCGCCGGACGCAAAGACCAGTTCGCCGCAACCCTCGGCCGGTTCGTCCAGGAGAACTTCCTCAACGCCGATGTGCTGGCCGAGCGGATCGGCTCCGCTCGCCTGGTTCCCCGCCTGTCCGCCTGGCTGGCGGAGGAGGCCAACGCCGCCCGCTTCGCCGGTCACGCCGCGGATCTGGTGGTCACGGTGGCCGAAGCGCTCCGCGATGAGGATGTCCAGCGCGTGCTTGCCGCCGAGCTGACCCGGGCGGCCGGCGCCGTCGACGTCGCGCCGCTGGCCGGGCGGGCGCTGCGCGCCGTCATCGCGGGAGGCCACCACGCAGAGCTGTCCGGCGCCGTCCTGGCCGCCGCCGACCGCTATCTCGCCGGCCATTACGAGGAGATTCGCGAGCTGTTCGAGGACGAATCGCCCCGCTGGGTACCTGGCGCGGTCTACCGGCGGGTCTTCGACCGTCTCTACCACCGCCTGCGCCAGCGGCTGGCGGCGATGGCCGCCGATCCCGGCGACCCGGCCCGGGGGCAGTTCGAAGCGTGGATCGCCGGGCTCCCGGACCGCATCGAGACATCCCCGGAGCTGCGTGAGCGCGGTGAGCGTCTCAAACGCGAGGTCCTGGATAGTGCTGGGCTGCGGGACTGGTCCTCGTCGCTGTGGCAGCAGGCCAAGAAGGCACTGCGGACCCAGGCGGCCCGCCCGGACTCCGGGCTGCGCCGCCAGATGGCCAGCGCGCTGGTGGCCGCCGGCGAGCGCCTCGGGTCCGACGGTCTCCTCGCCGACGGTCTCGAGCGCATGGTGGAGTCAGGCGCCCGGGCCCTCGCCGATCAGTTCCACGATGAACTCGCCGGCCTGGTCACGGGCACCATCGAACGGTGGGACGCCGCCGAGACGTCGAATCAACTGGAGCTGCTCCTCGGCCGCGACCTGCAATACATCCGCATCAACGGCACCGTGGTCGGGGCCGGCGTGGGCCTGGCCCTGCACGCCATCGTCCTGGCCGTGGCCTGATGGAGGCGGCTCACGGCAATCCTCATCAGCTATATGCCACCCGCAGTACCCCGCCACCAAGCTCGCCATGGGCCGTTGACTCAGCGGGTCATCACCTCGTCTAGCGGGCATTCAGCATGCCGGAGGCCCGGCGAGGTGGAACTCCACCCGGTACAGCAAGGTGTCGTCAGCGATCGGGCCGGCGTGGGCAGCACGCTGGCGCAGGGACTCCCGGTCGCGTTCCCCGGATCGGCGGACGTCGCCTTGCGTGATGGCGGCGAAGGGCATCAGTTCCACGGAGTCGACCTCAATCTGCACAGGACCGACGGCGTACCGGCCCCCTGGCCTCACCTTGGGTCGGTGCCACAGCCGGAAGGACACGGTGACGGCGCCCGACATCACCTCTTCCCGCAGATCCCGGCTGAACTGCATCAGCCGATGCTATGCCGGCTGCCTGCTGCCAGCTGACCGGGCAGCGCACCCGGACCTGTTGCCTGGGCCGATGTAGTTCACTTGCATGTGCCAGCGGCCCGCAGGCGCCTCCTTNNCTCACGGGGTCGGTGGTGCTGGTGTGACGGGAGTAGTCCGGCCGGCCGGGTCCGCGGGCACCGCACGATCGTCCGGGACCAGGAAACGACGGTTTACTCCACGACGTGTCCTTAACGTCAGCGGCCCGGCGTTCTTCAGCACAGCCGGCGTCTTGACAGTCGGCGCCGGGAAGTCGCTGGCAAGCGACACCAAGACCGGCGACTTCCGGCACTGACCACCTCCAGCGGTAGTGAGCGAGAACGCCGGACGAGATCCGCTCCCGCTGAGAGAACGGCTACAGCACCCCCAAGACCACCATCCGGACGCGCGTTACACCACAACGGGGCAACGTTCCTGACGCGACGCTAGACTTGAGCCGTTCGTTGTCTTGGATTGTTCTCGTTTATAAAGGCAGGTTTGGCGCATGACCGCATCCCAGACCCCGACCACTGCCGAGGAGCTGCGCGGTGCCGGCCTGCGGGTGACGGCCGCCCGCGTCGCACTGCTCGAGACCGTCCGGGACGGTGACCACCTCGGCGTGGAGGCGATCGCCTCCGGGGTGCGTGATCGGATCGGCCATGTCTCCCTTCAAGCGGTGTATGACGCCCTCCACGCGCTCACCTCGGCGGGACTCATGCGCCGCATCGAGCCGGCCGGCAGCCCGGCCCGGTTCGAGGGACGGGTCAGTGACAACCACCACCACCTCGTGTGCCGGTCGTGCGGTGCCGTCGTTGACGTCGACTGCGCGGTCGGCGAGGCGCCCTGCCTGACCGCGTCCGACAACCACGGCTTCTCCATCGGCGAAGCCGAGGTCACTTACTGGGGCTTGTGCCCCGTCTGTTCCACCGCCAGCAGTTCCTGAGCACCGCAACCCGTCTACTCCGGAAGGATTCCCATGTCTGAGAACCATGATCCAGTAGTCGCTGAGGGCGCGACCCCGGAGAGCGGGGGATGCCCGTTCATGCCCGGCCTGACGCACCCCACCATGGGTGACGCCAACCGTGACTGGTGGCCTAACAAGCTCAACCTTAAGATCCTCGCCAAGAACCCGGCCGTGGCCAACCCCCTCGGCGAGGAGTTCGACTACGCCGCGGCATTCAAGACCCTCGACCTCGCGGCCGTCAAGCGGGACATCGCCGAAGTGCTGACGAACTCGCAGGACTGGTGGCCGGCTGACTTCGGCCACTACGGCCCCCTCATGATCCGGATGGCGTGGCACGCCGCGGGCACCTACCGCATCAGCGATGGCCGCGGCGGCGCGGGGGCGGGCCAGCAGCGCTTCGCCCCGCTCAACAGCTGGCCGGACAACGTGAACCTGGACAAGGCCCGCCGCCTGGTCTGGCCGGTCAAGAAGAAGTACGGCCAGAAGCTCTCATGGGCCGACCTTATTGTGCTCACCGGCAACGTCGCCCTGGAGACGATGGGCTTCAAGACCTTCGGCTACGGCGGTGGCCGCGCCGACGTCTGGGAGCCCGACGAGGACGTCTACTGGGGTCCCGAGACCGTCTGGCTCGATGACGAGCGCTACAGCGGCGACCGGGAGCTCGCGGAGCCCCTCGGCGCGGTCCAGATGGGGCTCATCTACGTCAACCCGCAGGGCCCGAACGGCAACCCGGACCCGCTCGCCGCGGGCCGCGACATCCGCGAGACGTTCCGCCGGATGGCGATGAACGACGAGGAGACGGTCGCTCTGATCGCGGGTGGCCACACCTTCGGCAAGACCCACGGCGCGGGCCCGGAGGAGAGCGTCGGCCCCGACCCCGAGGCGGCTCCGCTCGAGCAGCAGGGCTTCGGCTGGAAGAGCACCTTCGGCACCGGCAAGGCCGGCGACGCGATCACCAGCGGTCTCGAGGTGACCTGGACGAGCACTCCGATTACGTGGGACAACAGCTTCTTCGAGACCCTGTACGGCTTCGAGTGGGAGCTGACCAAGAGCCCCGCAGGCGCGCACCAGTGGAAGCCGAAGGACGGCGCGGGCGCAGGTACCGTCCCGGACGCGCACGACTCGTCGAAAAGCCACGTCCCGACGATGCTGACGACCGACCTCTCGCTCCGCATGGATCCGGTCTACGACCAGATCTCGCGGCGCTTCCTGGCGAACCCCGCCGAGTTCGCGGACGCCTTTGCCCGGGCGTGGTTCAAGCTGACCCACCGCGACATGGGCCCGGTCGTGCGCTACCTCGGCCCGGAGGTCCCGGCCGAGACGCTGCTGTGGCAGGACCCCCTGCCCGCGGTCACGCACGAGCTCATCGGCGCTGCGGAGATCGCCTCGCTCAAGGAGCAGATCCTCGCCTCGGGCCTGTCGGTGTCCCAGCTCGTGTCCACCGCGTGGGCGTCGGCAGCGTCCTTCCGTGGCAGCGACAAGCGCGGCGGCGCCAACGGCGCGCGCATCCGCCTCGAGCCACAGAACGGCTGGGAGGTCAGCGACCCCGACCAGCTAGCGACGGTGCTGCGCACCCTGGAGGGGATCCAGGAATCCTTCAACGGCGCCCAGGCCGGCGGCAAGCAGGTCTCGCTCGCTGACCTGATCGTGCTGGCTGGCGGTGCGGCCGTCGAGCGGGCGGCCAAGGACGCCGGCTTCGACGTCCAGGTCCCCTTCACCCCGGGCCGCGTGGACGCGTCGGCAGAGCAGACCGACGCGGAGTCGTTCGCCGCGCTCGAGCCGGTCGCCGACGGGTTCCGCAACTACCTCGGGAAGGCCAGCCGGCTGCCGGCTGAGTACCTGCTGCTCGACCGGGCGAACCTGCTGACCCTGAGCGCCCCGGAGATGACGGTCCTCGTCGGTGGCCTGCGCGTGCTGGGCGCGAACTACCAGCAGTCGCCGCTCGGCGTCTTCACCGCCGCCCCCGGGTCGCTGACCAACGACTTCTTCGCCAACCTGCTCGACATCGGCACGACGTGGCAGCCGACGTCGGAAGACGCGAACACGTTCGAGGGCCGCGACGCTGCCACCGGCGAGGCCAAGTGGACCGGCAGCCGCGCCGACCTCGTCTTCGGGTCGAACTCCGAGCTGCGCGCGCTCGCGGAGGTCTACGCGAGCGATGACGCGAAGGAGAAGTTCGTGAACGACTTCGTCGCGGCGTGGGACAAGGTGATGAACCTCGACCGGTTCGACCTCGTCTGATCATGACGTCCAGGTCGGCCCGCACCGGCCGACCTGGACGTCCTCAGTCCGAAGGTCCCCGGGTAGCTGACGTGCCTGAGTTGCCTACCGCGTGCCCTGGCTCTGGGCTTGTGCCAGTGGGACAATCCGACCGTGGGCGATGACAAGGACACCGAGCTAGCCGACACCCTGGCCGAGGTTGGCCGCAGAGTCGGGCAGGCCATGACTGATGCGGTTGAGCGGATGCGGCCGGCCTTCGGTGCGCTCGCGGGGGTGGCGAGCCGCCCTGAGGTCCGGGCGGTGATCGACCGCGTGGAGAAGGCCCTGCGGCGCAGGCCCTGCCTTTGCTTCTGCTCGAGGTCTCATCCGGCTGACCGCGGCGTCTGTGAGATGTTCGACGCGGTGATCACGGGCCAGTACAGCTCGGACTTGCTGGGTGATGTTGACGTGCCGATGTGCGCTCCGTGCGCGGCAGCCCGGGCCGCGCGCGAATTCGCTGGCTGATCGACCTCACTGGGTATGTCTAGCCCGGTTCCGTTCGGCTAAATAAATGCTCTTTAATCCGAACGGCCCGGGGCTTGGACATTTCGGAACCTGCTAAGCATGGCCTGCCCCTTCAGTCACGGTGCTGGGCTCCGGCTGGCCTGCCCCTGGGGGCTGGTTATAGCCCCGGTTGAGTTGATCATCTGCACGACGGTGGAGTACTGGTTGACGGTGAACGACGCCGGTGCGGCCGGTGATCCCGCGGTGACGATCTCGTAGCCCACATCCACCTGTAGCGGACGGCTCGAGGCCGGAATCTGGCCCTGGTCGATGAGCCACCGGATCGCGGCCAGGTCGTGCATGGTGCCCGAGGTTTCGTTCTGCTCGAGGACGAACGAGTAGTAGGGGCGGTTTCCCGCCATCGGCCGGTAGACGCCGAAGTCCTGGCCGAACAGGTCCGCGGTCCCCAGCGGGGTGCCGTAGGGGACGCCGGGCTCCTGCCGGTCGGTGACGACCTCGATCTCGATGGCGCCGGGCGACCCTGCCAGGCCGTTGACCCACATGTCGTTCATGAACTGCGCGTCGGCGCCTGCGGGCAGCGGCGCGATGGAGAACATGTCCCGGATCCGGTTGTATGCGGCCTGCGGCTCGCCGGAGAGGTTCAGGGTGGCGTTGCTGAACGCCTTCACCTGGTCGCCGCCGGGCGGCTCGGTGACACCGCAGAGCCCCCACGAGCCGGCCAGGGAATCGCCCCAGATGGTCTCGGCGGATCCGGGGACGGCGCCCCACATGTCGCTGGCGAGCTGATAGCTGCCGAACGGCTGGCTGGTCTGCGGGGCGGTGCTCGACCACGTGGCCCCTGCGGGAGCGCACGAGGCGGTGCTGGCGCTGGCGGGCGCTGCTGTGATGAGGGCGGCGCAGGCAAGCGCCGCCGTGATGAGCGCGGGGGGTCGTATTCTCATCTGGCTTCACTTTCCCTGATATGACGGACTAGCCAGCCACTCCCACACACGCTGGTGAACCATCCTCCGGTCCTGTCCGTAACGGCGCTGGTCCCGGTGACCCGCCGGCCCAGCCCCGGGCCGAGAAATTCCCTCCCCTGCGCCGCCGAAACACTCGCGGCCGTGTCACTCGCATGAGTTGTCGCAAATACAACTTTTTGATTCGATATGTCTAACTCACTGCTCACAATTAACAAAGTAATCTCACTGACCCAAGCCGGACCGCCCAGCCAGCGGGTGAACCAGGAGCGGGTGCGTTCCAGGACGTCTATCTGGTGGGCTCGCTCGGTGAACGAGTGGTTCTCGCGCGGGTAGATCACCAGCTCGTGCTCGATGCCGAACTGGGTGAGCGCCCGGTGAAAGTACATCGCCTGGCCGGCCGGGACGTTGGTGTCGTCCTCGCCGTGCAGGATCAGCACCGGGGTCGTGACTTTCGCCGCGTAGGAGATCGGGCTGAGCTGATCGTGGCGGTGCGGGCCGGGTCCTTCCCAGCCAAAGCTGCCGCCCAGGTCGACTTCTGCGCGGCCTTGCTCGCCGACGCCGGTCTGCATGCCCCAGTCGGCTATGCCCGCGCCCATCACCGCGGCGCGGAAGCGGCTGGTCTGGGTGACCGCCCAGGCGGCCATGAACCCGCCGTGGCTCCACCCGGCGATGCCGAGCCTGGCGGGGTCCGCGACGCCGTCGGCCACCAGGACGTCGAGGCCGGCCAGGATGTCGGTCCACTCGTCCTGGCCCACGGCGCGGGCCACCATGGCGGCGAACGCCTGGCCGTGTCCCTGGCTGCCGCGGGGGTTGGGGTGGAACACGGCGTAGCCGGCGGCGGCCAGCCACTGGCCCCATGACACCCACGACACCGTGAGCTCGTCGGCCCACCGGCCGTAGGGCCCGCCGTGGACCATCGTCACCAGAGGGAACGGGCCGTCCGCCCGGCACCGGCCCGGCGGCAGGATCAAAATGCCGTCGATCTCCAGTCCGTCGGATGCCTGCCAGGACAGTCGCTCCTGGGTTCCCCAGGCGATGCTCCGCAGTCCCGGGCAGGTATCGCTGATCCGGATGAGGTCATCCGGCGGCCCGGCGCTGACATCGCGGGGTGCGTAGGCCGTGCTCGTGAGCACCGCGATCGCGGTCGCGTCGTCGCTGGCGCTGAGCGCGGCGGCCCGTCCGGCCCAGCCTGTCACCCGGCGGAACGACGGGCCCGCCGGATCAAGCCGGTACAGGGCGGTGTCCAGCCCTTCGGCGAACAGCGCCGCTGGCGGGCCGCCGGTGACCTGGACGAGCGTGTCCGGGCAGGCGGTCATCCCGGCGGTCAGGTTCTCCGGCCCGGCCGCGGCGGTCCCGCCCGCTGAGACGGTGATATCGAGCACAGCATCGCCTGTACCGGGTGGCACGGTTTCCAGCCAGGCCACATGCCAACCGCCGGCGCCCTGCCACCACGCGGGGGAGCGCGCCTCCAGGCCCAGCAGGCACAGGTCCGCAGCGGTGCCGTCATCCAGGCCGGCGACGTGCAGCCGGCTGGTGAAGACGCCCGGCTCGAACTCCGGGCAGTCCCAGCTCACCACCGCCAGCGGCCCGCCGTCCGGCCGCTGCGTCATGTCGACGACGTGGCGTCCGGCGAGCCCGGCGAGCACGCTGAGCTCGCCAGAGGCTAGGTCGAGCAGGCGCAGCCGGTGCCAGAGCCAGTGCTGGCGTACCGCGCGCTCGGACCACGCCATCGCGTCGTCACCCTCGGTCTTGCGGCGTTCGTCGTCATCGGTCAGCTCATCGCCGGCCACGACGGCCACCAGCCGGCCGCCGGCGAGGGGAGCCAGCCCGGAGATCTCGCCGCGCCAGCGCAGCACCGCCGCGGCGTCTCCGGCTGGGCCTTCGGCGGTGATCGGGAGACGGCGAAGCTCCTCATCGGCGACGTAGAACAGCCAGGCCGAGTCCGGGGACCAGCGCGGCAGCCGGGCGCTGCCGTCGGTCAGCCTGACGGGTGCCGCGGTCTCTCCGACGGGTGCCAGCCACAGCTCGCTGACCTGCGGTCCGGGTCCGCCTGCCGATGAGGTCGTCCAGGCTACCCAGCGGCCGTCAGGTGAGATCACCGGTTCGGCCGCCCTGGCACCGTCCACGATCAGGGCTGCGGTCAGGGCCCCCGCTGCTTCGCTTGCCTCGCTCACCCGGACATTCTGCCCCGGGCAGCGCGGGCGTGCGGCTGACTGAGCCAAGAGGGCCTCCCGCGAGGTCGCGCCCGCGACCAACCTGCCGCGCCGTCGCGACTCCGATTGAAAGCACGGCAGTATCTAACTGGCAAGTCCAAAGGGCACGAGCGTGACATGCAGGAAAAGGCAGTTCCGGGCGCAGCCAGCGTCCCTCTCTTGCACCTACACAGTCAGCGATCCTGGCTGCTCAGCAGTTAATCTGGCGTTCAGGTGACGGTGAAATTCGTGGCAGATGTGGCCGTTCCGCCGGGGGTGATCACCTTGATCTTCCCGGTGGTCGCACCGGACGGGACCGTGACCTTGATCTTGGTGCTGGCATCGGAAGTGATAGTGGCTGACTTGCCGTTGACGGTCACCTGCGTCGCCCCGGACAGGTGCGTCCCGGTGATCGTGACCACGGTTCCGACCGGCCCGGACGAGGGGCTGAACTTCGTGATCGCCGGAGCGGGCTGGATGGCGGCCTCGGTCAGGGTCTGGTCGACCGAGCCGGGCGCGGGCACGTAGTTGCCTGCCGCCGCGCAGGTGTCGGGGGTGGCGCACGATACGCCGCCGAGGGAGTTGCTGGTGCCGCTGGGGTTGGGGCTATTCGTGACCGACCAGGAACCCCCGTTTTCCGACTCGATGAGCGTGCTGGTCACCGATCCGCTGGTGTCGGAGCCCACCGCCACGCAGCTGGTGCTGGTGCATGACACGCCGTTGAGCTGGTCGGACGAGCTGCCCGGATTGACACTGTTGACCAACTTCCACGTGCTGCCGTTCCAGGACTCGATGAGGGTCGTGGTCAGCCCACCGGTTTGGGTGCTTCCTGCTGCCTTGCATTGAGTAGCGCTGGTGCACGATACGGAGGCGAGGAAGTCCATCGCGCCAGGGCTGGGGCTGGAGACAAACGACCAGGAACTCCCGTTCCAGGACTCGACCAGGGTCAGATCCCGGCTCACTCCGTCGAAGTAGCTACCGACGGCCACACAGCTAGTGGCACTGGTGCACGACACGCCGCCGAGCAGGTTGTAGGAGGTGTCCGGGTCGGGACTGGTGACCACCTTCCATGAGCTCCCGTTCCATGACTCGATCACGGTCTCGGTTTCCGTTCCGATGTTGGCGAAGCCCACCGCCACGCAGTTAGAGGAGCTGACGCACGACACGCCGTTGAACGCGTCGTACGTGGTACTGGGGTTGGGCGTGGTCAGCACCTTCCAGGAGGTCCCGTTCCACGACTCGGCCAGGGTCTGAGTCGCTCCGGAGCCGGTGGCGTAATAGCCCACCGCCATGCAGCTCGCAGCGCTGGCACACGATATGCCGGTGAGGAAGTTGTCGCTGCCCGCACCGAGGCTGGGACTGACTGACCAGAAACTCCCGTTCCAGAACTCCGCCAGGGCCTGGTCGTCTCCCGAGCTGTCGCTGGCAAAGCCCACGGCCATGCAGCTCGCAGCGATGGCACACGACACGGCGGTGAGCGTGTTGGCGGAACCTTCCTCGTTGGCGCTCGAGGTGACCGACCAGGAGGTCCCGTTCCAGGACGCGGTGAGGGTCTGGTTCACCGACCCGTTGTCGAAGATGCCGACCGCCACGCAGCTGGCCGCGCTGGAGCACGACACGGCCTCAAGGAGGTTGGACTCGGAGCTTGCGCCCGGATCGGGGCTGGTGGTGACCGACCAGGAGGTCCCGTTCCAGGACTCGGCCAGGGTCTGGTCGTCGCCCGAGCCGTTCGCATCGCCGCCCACCGCCATGCAGCTGCTGGCGCTGGCGCACGAGATGCCGGCCAGGATGGCGTCGGAGCCTGTGGTGGGGGTGGTGGTGACCGACCACGACGTCCCGTTCCAGGACTCGGCCAAGGTCACGTCGGTCGATCCGTTGTAGTGGGCGCCCGCCGCAAGGCAGCTGGTGGTGCTGGCACACGACACCGCGTCCAGAATATTGTCGGAGCTGCCCACATTGGGGCTGGCCGAGACCGACCACGTGCTGCCGTTCCAGGACTCGGCGAGGGTCCGATCGGTCGTCCCGTTGAAGTAGTCGCCTACGGCCATGCACTTGGTGGAGCTGTGGCACGACACACTATTGAGGAAGCTGTCCGCGCCCTTGCCCGGGCTGGAGGTGACCGACCATGAGCTGCCGTTCCACGACTCCACCAGGGTCACGGTCGTCGACCCGTTGGAGGAGGAGCCCACCGCCGTGCACTTGGTTGCGCTCACGCACGACACGCCCATGAGCGCGTTGCGCGCGCTGCCCGGATCAGGGCTGGTGGTGATCGACCAGGTGGTCCCGTTCCAGGTCTCGATCAAGGAGTCGGTCGCCGCGCCGCTGGCGTAGCCGCCCACGGCCACGCAGAACGCCGAGCTGGCGCACGACACGGCGCTGAGCGAGCTGTCCGAGCTGGTCGGGTTGGGGGTGGGCAGGATCGACCAGGAGCTTCCGTCCCAGGACTCGGCGAGCGTCTCGATATCCGTCCCGCTGAGGTAGAAGCCCGCGGCCATGCAGTTGCTGGCGCCACTACAAGACACACCCGTCAGGTCATTGCCCGAGCCTGTCAGGTTGGGGCTCCCGGCCAGCGACCAGGACGACGGCGCGGCCTGGGCCTGCGCGGCGGGCAGCACGACAGCGGCCAGCGCCGTCAGGCCCGCGCAGCAGGCGGCGAGCCAGCGCGAGATAGCCCGCGTCGAGTATCCGCGCTGGTGCGCGCGGCCCCGTCGGTTGCCATGCTCGAACTTTTGCTTCATCGTTTCCACCCCTTTGTCCGCACTTTCGCCTGACAATACGGGCAAAACCGTGAGGTCGGTATGGTCGGTGACCTGCTCCCATAGCTGCCGGGCGGTCAGGCCGGGCGTCGCGTCCAGCTGCGCGTCGACGCGGACGGCTCCCTACGTCAGCGCAGGGCCAAGCGCGATGATCGCATGTTCATGTTTTGGATATGAGGTGTGCAGGCCTGCGCCGCGGGGGCGGCGTAGCGCGCGCTGGACGATGCCCTCTGGGATGGTAGGAGTTGCCGCTCTTGCCGCACCCGGTGTTGGTTGAGGGACCCGATCGGCAGCAGTGCTCGGGTGCTTATCGCCTAGTGAATCCTGGCTGCGGGCCCGGTCTGGGTGCTGTGGTTGCCGGCCCATTTCATCCAGGCTCCGTGGGAGTGGCATAGTGCGATGGCACGGCCGGCGGCCGTTCCGGTTTCGAAAGAGACCAGCCCCATGACGCTGGCAGAGGCGCCTGCGTGGGCTATCCCCGGCGGGGTCGGGATGGCGTCGATGACCCCTGATGCGTCCGTGCTTAGCCAGGTTAGTGGCTGGCAGCGGGCTCGCCGCTGCAGGACGGCGAGGAAGGCGTGACGTTGCGCGGCGCTGAGGTACCCGCATGCCGAGGTGGTCACCACGACAACCGGCAGGCCCGGATCGAAGGTGTCGAGCGCTGCGTCAAGGTCAGTGACCATGTCACCGGACATCATCTTCGGCGGGTGCTGGCGGGCCAGTTCCATGGCCGCGGCCGTTCTGGCCAGACGCCCGGTGTCGGGCCACACGCATGCGAGCAGCCACCGGGCGTCATCGGCCCGGGTGATGTCTACGGGTGAACGGTCCAGACCCAGGCGGGCGGCGATGACTGGAAGCCGCGCCGGGGCTGGCGTCCCGCGCAGGTCGCACGTGATGCTTACTGGCGAGTCGGCCGGACCCAGGCTGCCAGCGGGCCCGTACTCGAACCGGTAGCGGTCGATCAGCAGGTTGAGCCCCGCGCTGCAGCCGGCGTCTAGCAGGCCGATCGGCTCGCCTGCCAGGTCAGCGGCCGCGGCGAGCCCCACGGCCAGCAAGGCGGCCCGCCCCGGTTCATTGGTCTGGGTGTGCCGGGTGGCGAGGATCTGGCTGATGTCGGGCCGCTGCGACAGGCACAGGTCGCGAAACAGTGCCGGCGCGAGGTCCGGATTGGCCCGGCCGCCGTAGACATCAGCAAGCGGGTGCGCGATCCCGGCCAAGACTAGATAGTGCACCGCCGCGAGCAGGACATTGGGCTGCTGCCCGCTGGGCGGAGCTGCGGCGGTCAGAGCGAGAAGCTCAGGGTCGTCGGCCACTGAGCGACAGATCGCCGCGTACAAAGGCGAGTAGGTGCCGCACTCGCGCTCGGCGAAGTCCCGCCAGGCCTGACCCAGACGCCTCACAGTCTCCCCGGTAGCTGCCTCCCGCACCGTACAGAGCATGAACCAATCCGCCAGCGTAGGTCAACGACGACGGGATCAAGTTGTGACTGGCCGCCACCAGCTACCCCAGCCCGCGGTGACCGCGTGGTCAAGGCGCTGGAGCGGGCGGGCCTTGCTTTGCTGTCGTGCGGGCTGCGATACCCGATCCCGGTAGGGTCTGCCCGGTCAGGTTTCCGGAGATGGAGGCAGGACTGTGCCGGTCTTTATCGACACGGTGGCATGGGTGCATCTGGACAGTGGCAGGGTCTTGTGCGCGCGGCCGCGCGGAAAGGACATCTTCTACGTACCTGGCGGAAAGCGCGAAGGCGGGGAAAGTGATCTGCAGACCCTGCTGCGCGAGATCGCTGAAGAACTGACGGTCGCGCTGCTGCCCGAGACGGTAAGGCACGTGGGCACCTATCAGGCGGATCAGCCACAAGGCCATCCGGACGGCGCGGTGGTGCGGATGAGCTGCTACACCGGCGACTACGCCGGGACGCTGGCCGCCAGCAGCGAGATTGACGAGCTCGCCTGGTTCTCCTATGCGGACCGTTCCCGGGTACCTCCCGTCGACCAGATGCTCTTTGACGACCTCAAGGCGGCCGGCGCATTGCGATGATGCCGGCCACGGCTATGCGCAAGCCGTGATTAGGCGGCTCGGGCGCGACCCTCAACTGTGAGATTTGTGCCTGTATCGGTGACCGTGGTGGAGCGGTAACCACCACTGCAGTACGAGCAGGTGAACCTGGAATTGAGTGGCGCTGGTTCGGCGGCCTGCGTCTGCGCTGGCGCGGTTGAGGGCCTCGGCTATCTAGTGCCGCGTCAGCTAATGTTCGCCTCGTCGTAGCTGTCCCGGACCTGGCAATGAGGGAGCCGCCGTCGCCAAACCAGCAATCTCGTATCGTTCTGGGCCATACGCAGGTCGCGTCGGCGGGATACCTGCTAACTAGCCGACGGGGAGAGGGCACCGGGAGATGCAAGCAGCGGAGAGGCGGCGTGCGGTGGCCGCAGCGATGTCGACCGCCTCAGCGGCCGGCTTGGCAGTCGATAACGCGGTCGTTCTCAACGACTCCAACCGGCTTGTCGTCCGCCTGACGCCATGCGACATCGTCGTCCGGGTCACGCCCATCACGCATCACGCGGGCCATCACATGAGCGCAGAGCGAGAAGTTGAACTCGTGAAACGGCTGGCGCAGACAGGTAGCCCGGTTGCCGGGCTCGACGCCCGGGTCGAGCCACGTGTCTTCGCGCGTGACGGCTTCAAGATCTCCATGTGGACCTATTTCGAATCTGCGGAGTCTCGGATGCTTGTGCCGGCGGACTACGCGCAGGCGCTTGAGCGTCTTCATGCCGGCCTGCGGCAGATCGATTTCACGGCGCCGCACGTGCTGGATCGCGTCGCCGCTGTGCAACAAGACGTTGCGAGCCGTGACATCACTCCCGGCCTCGCGGATACGGACCGGGCGGTTCTGGCCAGCACGCTGCGCGATCTGAAGCGGTCGATCGTGAACCGGCGCATACCCGGGCAATTGCTGCACGGCGAGCCCCACCGGTGGAACGTGCTCAACACGACGAATGGGCTGCTGTTCATGGACTTCGAGAACACCGCCTACGGGCCCGTCGAGTACGACCTTGCCTGGGTGCCAAAGGTGGTCAGCGACCGCTATCGGGACGCCGACCAGAATCTGGTCGGCGAGTGCCGCGGGCTCGTACTGGCGATGGTCGCAGCGTACCGGTGGCGTCACGACGACCAGCACCCGAGCGGCAGGCAATCGGGAGTGGCACTCCTCAACGTTCTGCGGGACGGTCCGCCGTGGCCGGCGGTCGCCTGAAAACCGCCCAATCGACTGGATCGCGAGCGCGGTCGCACCCGGACGCGAGAGCGACACGTATTCCAGAAGTGCCGTTGGAGGACAGGGCAAACGTTGCCCGGCGCGACACACTAGCTGCCTGACCAGACCGGCACCCGTCGTACACGCTTTCGTTCAGGCCAGGTGCGACGGCTGACGACGCGGCGGTGTACCGGATGACCCGTGGGGAGCCCGTCCAGGAGACCGCCAGCCTGCGCCAGGCGGTTTCGCTCATACCTACTATTGGGTAACATATCGCTGCGAGTCCAGGCAGACGGGAGAAAGCCGATGTCGGTGCGGATCCGATCCAAAGTGGCTGTGACGACGGTGGCGGCCTTGGCGGTGGCTGGCCTTCTCGGTGTGTCGGCCCCGCTGGCGCGGGCGGCGGCCGCTCCCGGCCGGGGTTCCTTCTACGCCTACACGGGCAGCACGCCATTGGCTCAGATCCCGCCGGGCACCGTGCTGAAGACCCGGACCCTCTCCTACCACGTCGCCGGTGTGGCGCTCCCGGTCCAGGTCGTCCAGTTGCAGTACCGGTCCGCTGGCGCGCTGGGCCAGCCGACGACGAACGTCACCTCGGTGCTCGAGCCACCCGTGAGCCTCGGCTCCGCCCGTGCGGTCTCCTACCAGTCCTTCTACGACTCGCTTAACCCGGCCGACGAGCCGTCCGTGCAGATTGCCGGCGGGGTCAGCCTGGGTGGGCTCATAGCTGACGCCGAGTCGGTGGTGATCGCTCCCTTGCTGCTACAGGGCTACACGGTGATCGTTCCCGACACCGAGGGCCAGACCGCCGACTTCGCCGCTGGGCCGGAGTACGGGACGAACACCCTCAACTCGATACGGGCCGCGACAAGCTCCCCGCTCACCGGGCTGAACACGAGCACCCCGATCGGCATGTTCGGCTACTCAGGGGGTGCCATCGCCACCGACTGGGCGGCGCAGCTGGCGCCGACCTATGCCCCTGACGTCAACAGTCAGCTGGTCGGCGCGGCCGAAGGCGGCGTGCTCGTCGACCCAGCCCACAACCTGACGTACGTGAGCGGCAGCCTCGTGTGGGCGGGTATTACGCCCATGGCCTTCATCGGTATCGCCCGGGGTTTCCACGTCAGCATCAAGCCTTACCTGAGCAGTTACGGACGTCAGCTCTACAGCAAGCTACAGAAGGCCTCGATCACCAACGTCCTGGGCCAGTACCCGGGGCTTACGTTTGCCCAGCTGGTTAAGCCAAAATACGCAAATCCGGCCAGCATCCCCGTCCTCGTCAAAGTCGAGAACGAGCTCAATGCCGGCAGCCTCGGATCTCCCACTATTCCCATGTTTATCGGCCAGGGGGCCGACGGCATCCTCGAAGGGACCCCCGGCAACAAGCCCGGCATCGGTCCCGGCGACGGGGTGATGATCGCCGGTGACGTCCGCACCTTGGCTCGCGACTTCTGTGCCTCCGGCACGGCAGTGGACTACACCGAGTACGACGCGCTGAGCCACGTGACGACCTTCCCCGTCTGGACGCCGGCTGCCCTGGCCTGGCTCGACAGCCTTTTCGCCGGAAGCCAGGCACCCAATGACTGCTCGCAGATCGCACCCGGCAACTCCCTAGCCCCCGTGCAACCCGTCGGCTGAGGACACCTTAGGGCGTCGGCACGTTCAAAGGTAAACATTCATCCCTTGGTGGCCCTTGTAGGAGTCCGCTGAAGATGTCATCTGGACCGCCTGGTTGTCATCCCGGGTGTCATTTGTCCAGCTACTTGTCATCCGCGGCGCGGTGTTGCGGGTTTGACCCGCTTGCCGCCAAGTACCAGCTCATTGGGCGGTACCGGGCAGAACGCGACCTGCCCCTGTCGGCG
Organism: Actinomycetota bacterium; assembly: GCA_003168255.1. Taxonomy (GTDB): domain Bacteria; phylum Actinomycetota; class Actinomycetes; order Streptosporangiales; family Streptosporangiaceae; genus PALSA-505. The sequence goes on along the minus strand of PMSU01000128.1, from coordinate 16,666 downwards.
CCGGAGGTCGCCCAGGCCGACCTTGCCTACCACGTCATCCACCACAGCGGCGGCCTCTATTACCAGGCGCAGCGCAGCGACGCGGTCGAGCGGACCGCGCGTGAGATCGACATCTTCGAGGCGACAACCGTCCCGCCGGCCCGGGGCCGCTACCGGCAGGCGGGCTGATCCCGCTCCCGCCTGGCCGCCGCGTCCCTGACCTGCCGGCAGGATTACGCGTACCGGGCCCGCTGGCACCAGCGGGTCACGCCACGTGCAGCCCGGGAGCCCCAATCCGGGCAGGAGCCCGCGGCGTGCCTGGCTGGCCACGCCGCCCTCTGCTGACTGTCATCGGTGAGCGCGCAGCGCGGCGAGCAGCCAGAGGTCTCCCGGCATGTGGGACGGGAACGGCGGCCATCCGTTGATGGTGGCCGTGAGCTGCCAGTACCGCTCGATCCGCGGGTCGGTGGCCACCTCAAGTCCGGCGGTCAGCTCCTCGCGGTCCACCGGGTGCATCCCCGGGACGGGCTCCAGGATGCGGTTCAGTACCTGGGCGGCCTCGGCGGAGTCCGGGGGCATCCCCGCAGCACTGCCGCCACGGCGTGCTCGTGCGCCCAGCCAAGCCAGTCCTGCAGCCCGTCCCTGGCATCGACTTGCCTGCCAATGTCCATCACCTGCCGCATCCGCTGCCGGAAGTCCGGGTCACTGACCAGCTCGGCCAGCTCCACCCAGGCGTCGACCTGCTCAGGCGAGGGGTCATCGGGCAGGTTCCAGGCCGCGCCCCAGCGCGGGGCCCGCGCCGCGTCGATCCCTCGAACACCTCGGCCAGGAAGTCATCGATCATCTGCCTGCGCTCGGCCACCGACATCCTGGCCAGCTTGTTCATCAAGGTCATCTCCTCCTTGCCTGCCGCGCGCTTCACCACCACGGCCAGCACCGCGCGGTGCAGTCGCAGCGCGCGGATCTGCGCGTCGAGCGCCTCCAGGGAAATGACAGCTTCCCCGCACCAGAGACCGGACATCCAGGCTCTCCAGTCCACCGAGGCGGTCGACACGACGTAGTCGGTAGAGGTCTACATCGCCCCGTTTAGGAGCTTCACGCTGCCCGGGCGAGCTTCGAACCGAAAGCATTCATCGTCAGCGGGTCAGATCGCGAAGCTGTTCAGAGGACGCATGCTCGATGACATCATGGCAAACGACTGGCGGCAGCCGCCTGAATGGGTGCGATGACTCGGCACCCATTCAGGCTGGCTCCACCAACTCCTAGTTGCTCTGCTTGAACGTGACCTTGAAGCTCGTCCCGTGAGCGCTAAGAGGTCCGCTCGCTATAAGCACCCGGTTGGTTTCGAAAGCAGTCGCCCTGAGCTGTTCGGGGCTCTCGAATCCGAGATAATCGCCATTGACCTGGACCATGGTCATGGTGGTTGTCGAGAAGGGAATAATAGGGGGCCCCGACGAATCGACTCCAATATCGACGGCCGTGTCGGTGCCGCCCGAACTGTACGTCCCGGCCCAGTACTGGCCGTTCGTGATGTCGTGGACCTCGGCCTCGGTCCATTTGCCGGTCTCGAACATCGAGGCAACCACCGTGTCACCCGGGGTGGCCGGTTCCTCGACGACTCCGGCCGGTGTCTCAGCCAGATAGTCGTAGACCGGCGTCGAGTTGTCGCAGTACTCGTAGATGCCAGCCTGGGTGGCCGTATTGTTGGCTATGATACCGACCACCTGGCTCACCCCGTCGTAAGTGTCCGAGCAGGACGACTCGGTCGGGACGACGAAGGTCGTGCTGGCGCTGGCAAACCCGTTCGTTGGTGTGGCCAGGTACCCGGCAAACCCGAGCGTATTCCCTTCTGAATCTGGCACCGAGGCCGACCTCGGCAGCGCCGGAGCTGTTCTCGGCAAAGACTGGGCTGACGCTCCGCCCGCAAGGGCCATGCTCGTGACAACCGCTGCCACGATCACGCCGGCAATTCCGGCTCTTACGTAGCCGCGACCAATGAAGTTCTTGGCGGACATGGTGGTAATCCCCTTTCCCCCGCCCGATGGCCGGGTTGACGTCCAACCATAGGGGTATCAGCGAGACTGCGCCCGGAGGGCCCGAGAAGACACAGTCCACATCACAACCCTCGAGCCTGCGGGCTCGTGATTGGTCACCGGACCCGCTAGTGCAAAGCGTGGGCTAGCCATCACCCGGCGTTATCCAGCGCGGCCCTTCGGGAGCAGGGGCTTCGGCGTGTTCCGTGAATGCGGTTTCTGTCCTAATCGAGGCCGTGGCGGCGGAGGGTTTCGGCGGGGTGGTGTGGTCGCGGCGGCCTTCGGGGATGTGCAGGTAGCCGGCGTCCTTGATGGTCGCGATGATGGCGGCGCGGATGGTGGCCAGGTTGGCGGGGTCTCGTGGTGGGCACCCGCACTAGAGCCGCAGGCCACGGGTTCGAATCCCACGCCCACCGCTTCACCTGGAGAAACCGTTCCTGACCTGCCAGCTTTCGTATCCGCGCTGCCACCATAGCCATGACCCACATCAGCCAACGCTGGCGCAGCGTCAAATCCCAAGACCCCTGCCAGCAGCTCAACAAAAGGCTGAATGTTTACCTCTGATTAGGTTCAAACCTGCATGGCACCGAGGGCTTGCGGACCCATCTCCCTGCCGGGGGGCGATGTAGCACCGTCGCTAGCCCAGATCATTCACGCGGGCGGAAGGCTGGCCTGGGACGGCGACTGAGCCGCTGAGCAGTTCGTGATTTTACGGCTGGGGTATGACGGTGGCCCAGTTGGCGGGGTGGTGGCCGGGGGTTCCACGGGCCCCGGGGTTGCTCCTTCGGTGTCGCGGGGGTGGCTTTTGCGCTGGTCAGGGGGCGGGTGGCAGGGCAGTGACCCGGGTCCAGGCGGTGGCGATGGCTGTGCCCGGGGCCAGGTCGCGGGGATTTCAGCCGCCGGCGGCGACCACCGCGGTCGGCGCGGAAACCATCGTCGCTGCCTGACTGGCGTAGAGCAGTGAAGTAAAGCAACCGGTGCGTATGCCCTCGCCATCGGCGGTGACGTCCAGGCCCTTCGACCAGCCGGTAAGGTTCACTTTTGAGGCGCTCCTCGAACTTGTGTTGATAAGGGCTTCAGCACTCTTATCGTCCCAGTTCAGGAGCACCTTTTACGGTCGATGCGCCGGTCAGCCCAGCATCACGGATGAAAAGCCAGGGCTAGGCAGATGACCACAGATTCGCACCCGCGAGGCCGCGCGGCAGAGCTTAGAGGCCGACGCAGCGACGCGGAGTGCTCGGGCGGCTGGTCGAAGCCTGGCTGTGCTAGTTCCGCGTCACTAGGCGTCGTCCTCGGCCTGCTGAGTTTCCTCTGGCTGATCGATTTCGGTGCTTCTCGTCAGCTTCCTCAGGGTGCGAATCGCCAACGGTGCCTTCGTCGTTGTCCATACGTGCCGCTCGTCATATGGCCACGCGTAGACGGGCCAGCCGTCACGGAGCATGTCGAGGAGCTGTGGCTCGTTCAGTTCGGACGCCGCGTGAGCGTAGAGGGCGTGCGCCCGGGGCAGGATCACGGCGTAGTCGACCAGGCGGCCCAGGTAGTTCTCGGCTTCGAGAATCTCTTGCACAGTGACCCCGTCGAGCGGATATCGGTCGGGCAGGATGTCATGGAGCGAGAGGAACACATCCGCGCCGCGCCAGCGGGGGTCGGCGAGCAGCCGGCCGGCCGGCGCGAGGCGGCCCAGGGCCAGACGCGGGGCTGTGAGCAGGCTGTGGGCGTACAACACTCGGACGAGGGCGACGTCCATGACGAATCGCTCTAGCGGGTGTTCCTGCTGGGCGAGGTCGCGGTGGGCCAGGTAACCGGCGACGATACTGGCGTTGTGTGCCCGGTACCACGCCTCGGCCGACGGCCGCCGCAGAAACCGGACCCAGCACGCGACACTCGGTCGGCTCACTGTTCCTGGCTGGTCGCTGACCAGCAACTCGGCCTGCCAGGCATCGAGGAGGAGTCCTTCGTTGACCGCCCGCCACCACGGGCTCCCGGGCCGATCCGCAGTCGGCGCGGCCAGGACCCCCCGGCTGATCTGCCAGCGCATGAATGCCATCTCCGCTCGACGGTACGCCCGGATGCTCACCCGGCCGATCCGACGGTCGTAGAAGCGAGCTGCAAGCTCGAGGCGCCGGGCGGGATCGTCTCGGACGGCAGCCACCATCGCAGCGGCCTCTTCCTCAGCGGTCGCAGTCATCCGGCCAGCCGCCCGCGTATGGCCGGATGTCTCCGCTCTTGCTTCACCGCCCCCACGATAGAAGAAGACGTTGGCCGCCTCCGCGCCATCCGTCCGGCACCCGAGAAGCAAGGCTGGCCCGTTCCCCGGGTGATCACGGGGGCTGAGGTGTTGCTACGCTCCGGGGAATGGAGGTGCGCGCGGAATGATGAACTATGTGGGATCGGGCGCGCTAGTGATCTTGATTGTGCTGATGCTGGTCCTGCTCAGGATTCATGACCGTCGCGGGCGCTAGGAGTAGTAGCAGCAGGCCGTTGCCCCCGGGCTAGCCTGCTGACTGGCCAGCCTCTCGGCCGGGGCGCTGGTGGAGCGCGTTGGTGAGCTGGACTCGCGAGCGTACGTGCAGCTTGCCGTACACGGACCGCAGATGAGTCCCGACCGTGCTTGCGGACACTCCCAGTTCCGCCGCGGCAGATCGGTTCGTATGCCCGGCGCTGATGAGCTCGGCTACGTGGGCTTCGGCTTCGGTGAGCGACGCCCAGCCGCTGACAGCGCGCCGCGGCGCCGGGTGCTGCCGCCTCTTGCGCACGCCGACCTTGCGTAGCGCGTCGGCCGTGACGCGGGCGCCGCGGGCGGCGCCTACTCGGTCGCAGATCGTGAAGGCTTCCTCGAGGAGCCTGATGCCGTCGGCGCGCTGATCGGCAGCCAGCAGAGCACGACCGTGATCGGCCAGTGCGGCGGCCAGCAGCAGCGGCCGGGGCGCCTGACGCAACGCCTCAACCGCCTTGCCCAGCATGGCCGGGTCGTCTTCCACCATGCCGCGCGTCTGCAATGCGATTCCGTGCAAGCTAGCCACTGTCGGGTTGCGCTTCGCACCCAACTCGGCGAGCGTCGCCGCCTCCTGCGCGAACGGCGCGAACGGCGCGAACGGCGCGAACGGCGCGTGGCCGGCGGCGACGCCGATCCCTGCCAGGGTCCGCATCCAGGGCGGTGACCAGGGCCACGAATCGAGCGAGTCCCGCGCCCGAGACAGCACTGGTTGCAGTATGGCGACTGCCGTCCGAACGTCACCCTCTTCAGCCGACAGCCACCCCTGCATCAGTCGTAGCCGGGTCAGCTGCGTCTCGTCGGCAGCTTCCTCGCTTTCGCCAGCCGAAAGCAGCGCCCGCGCTCGATGCGGACGGTCTCATACGGCGGCACGACTACACCGTCGAGATCACGGGAAACACCGAAGCGGCGCACTACATGTCCGACTACGAGGTCGTTTCTGGCATCCACGTGCCGACACGTCACCGGATCTACCCGCGCGGCGCGGATGGCCAAGCTGACCCAGGCCTGCTCATTGTGTCCATCGACTACAGCGACGTGCGATATCTGCGACCGGGAGCCGGGTAGTGGGTCAGTTTGAACCACCGTTCAGGCGACGGTCACTGACTGTTACGACATGCCCTGCCGGGTGCTTGTCCGGTCAGGCATGGGGTTGCGCGGCTAGGCTTACCGGGTGCCACTCGGCTCAGAGATTCAGCGCCGCGCTGCTCACGTCGGGCGCTCAGTGAAGAAGGGTCTGAGCCCGCTCTGGGCCGGCGGCTGCCGTCGCACTGGTCGGTGGCAGCGTCGCTATCACCGCTGTCTGGGGTATCCAGCACCGGATCTGGGGGCTGGTCATCTTCCTGGGGTTGCTGGCTGTGGTAATGGCCGAGGGTTCCTTCCGGCTGGCCCTGGAGGAACGGAACACCCACGCCAGGGAACTCGCGAAGGTCACAGCAGATTGGGAGAGGGCAGGCATCCCACGGGCGCTGCTGGAACTACCGGGAGCGGCAACTGGTCCGTCCATTGACCAGTTGCGGGCGGCTGCTATTGATGGTGCCACCAAGGAGAGAGTCCTCTACCTGACGGCTGATGGCCGTGCGCTGCGGGATGAGATTGAGCGATCTGGGGCGGCCAGCAGCCAACTGCCAGCAGAGCCGCCCCCGAAGATCATCAAATGGGAATCGGACATGTCGAGCTTGCTGGCCCGGCGTCAGCAAATGCTGATCCAGTTCCAGCATCCGGGGCCGCCAGACCCCTGGAACCACTTCGCGGCCACAGTGGGTGCCGCTTACGACAGGATCAACCGCCAGTTGGAAGCGCTGGAAAGCAACATGCGGGTCTGGTAGGTCAGCCGTCAGACCGCAGGCGTGCGGTAAGGCTGGCCCATGCATCCGGTGTGAGGGTCAGGACGGGTCCGTGCGGGTCCTTGGAGTCGCGGACGGCGACGGTGCCGGGGCGGGTGGCGACTTCTACGCAATCAGAGCCGCCGTTGCCGCTGTAGCTGGACTTGCGCCAGCGCGGCTCTATATGGTCTTCCATTGCTCTGCTGCCTCCATGATGAGAGCCCGGGATGCGGTGCGGGGCAGCGCGTCCCCCCGGGCACGGTCAAAGATACGGGTAGCGTGACGGACGATCGCACCTCTTTCCTCCGTCACGTCCCGGACGCCGTTCATGTTCAGCACGTCCGGCGTGCCGTCGCACGAAGCTAGCTGGAATCCTCCGCTCAGCCCTGCGTTCGCTCCCGTGCTTGACGGCACGATCTCAACGGAGATGGCCGGCCGTTCAGCCGCGCCGACCAGATGGGTTACCTGCTCGTACATGATCGCCGGTGAGCCGATCAGCTTGTGCAACACGCTCTCGTCAAGAACGGTGACCACATGCGGCGGGTCGGCGCGGTCCAGGATCAACTGGCGTTCCATCCGTACCGCGACCAGTTCATCAGCTCTCGTGTCATCTGCCCCTGCCGCGAGGAACAGCGCCCGCGCGTACCCGGCGGTCTGGAGCAGGCCGGGAATGATCAGCGGCTGCCAGACCCGCAAGGTGTGAGCTTCGCTTTCGGCTTTCAGCCAGTCCTCAAACCAGGTCGGCACCGGGCCGTCTGCCCGCCGGGCGAGCACCACCAGGCGTGCGAACAACTCGGCCAACTCGGCGGGCAGACCGCATGCCGCGCACCATGCGGCAAGGACATCATCGGTCGGGGGCCGGTCCCCGGTCTCGGCCTTGGTGATGACCGTCCGGTCAAACCCCAGCCTGGCCGCCATGGCGTCCTGGCTGCTGAAGCCAGCGGCTAGCCGTACCCGCTTCAGCTCGTCGCCGAGGAATCCCTTGGGGTCCGTCTCGGGATCACGCTTGGCCATCGTGGCAGACCTCCGGGACTGTCGGGGCGGATAGTGGCCTCCGTCCGTGCCACATAGCTTAATAGTGCTCCTGGCTGCGAAATTGAGCCATATGGCAGCACAGAGTGACACGGTCCTGGTCAGCGCCCTTGAGCTTGCCCCGCTGCCCACCGCGATCCCGTGCTTCCGCCTGCACGCGGTCGCCGTGCTCAGGGAATGGGGACTGCCGCATGATCTGGTCGCGGACGCCCAGATGCTGGTCAGCGAGCTAATGACGAACGCCGCCGACGCCTCCATCATCCTGCCCGAGCGTCCCCGATCGCCTTGCGGCTGCTCGCCACCGGAACCTCACTCGTGATCGAGGCATGGGACCAGAGTCCGCTTGACCTGGAACCCCGACAGGCCGACGCTGACGACGAGTGCGGGCGCGGGCTGGCCGTAGTGACCGCCCTCAGCGCACGCTGGGGCTGCGAGCGCACCGGAGGCCGGCGCAAGAGGGTATGGGCCGAGCTTGCCCTGTGACGGCATTCCGGGCGCGTCCCCTTTGACGAACGCGCCCGATTCAAGACCACGCCCGCGATGGCCGCTGGGGTCGCAGATCACGTCTGGTCACTGATTGAAGTCGCTGACCTGCTCGATTCTGAATGACTATTCAAACTGATCCACTACCGGGAGCCGCGACACAGAAGTAATTCAGAACTGCGCGGAAGGTACCCCTGCACTTGCTGCCGCATCGTGGTCATCAGTGCAGTTGCCGGCGCGTTCCGCCCCAGGCGGTGTCCCCGCCGGCAAACCCAGCCAGGCGGGAAGGGATCACCGATGCGCAGGAACCCAGGCGGCCGGCCAGTGCCGCCATCGATGCTCAGGCGGCGCGGCATGAAGCGGCTGTCAGCGGCAACTGTCGGCGTAGGCATGGCGAGCGTGCTTGCCACCGGGGTCGTCGCCGCCACGCTTCCCGGCTCCACCCAGGGCTCCACCACGACAGTAACGCGCGGCACGAGCTCAAGTGCCAGCCCGGCAAGCCAGGGATCCTCGAGCAGCGATTCAGGCAGCACGGATTCCAGCGGCAGCCGTTCGGCATCATCTTCGACCTCGTCCGCCGGCTCGTCCAGCAATGCGCACGCGACGTCCGGGGCCTCATGATGGATGCCACCCACGCGCCACCCGCGCCACCCGCGGCAGTCGGCTGGACCGCGATCGGCACCTCGGTTCGCCTGGTCGTCACCGATCCGGACCGGCTGGCGGCGGGCCGCCGGCTGCTGGCCAGCTACATCGCGGCGCTCGACCTCGCCTGTAGCCGCTTCCGCGCTGACTCTGAGCTTGCTCTCGCGGAACGCAGAGCCGGGACGCCGGTGCCGGTGAGCGAGGTGCTCGCCGACGCTATCGACGTCGCGCTGCACGCGGCGCAAGTCACCGATGGCGACCTGGATCCCACCGTGGCCACGGCGATGGCGGCGCTGGGGTACGACCGCGACTTCGAGCTTGTCGCCAAGGACGGCCCGTCCCTTCCGCTGACGGTGCGTATCCGGCCGAGCTGGCGGGAGATCCAGCTGGACCGGTCGGCCCGGCTGCTGACCGTGCCGCCAGGTGCGCACCTCGACCTTGGCGCGACCGCCAAGGCCCGCGCCGCCGACCGGGCAGCAGCCCGGCTGGCGGACCGCCTCGGCTGCGGCGTGCTGGTCAGCCTCGGCGGAGACATCGCGGTCGGCGGGCAATCCCCTGGCGGCGGCTGGCAAGTACGGATCCAGGACATCACCGGGCACCCAGATGATCCTCCGGCAGGCCCGTCCCAGGTGATCGCGATGACTGGCGGCGGTGTCAGCTCATCCGGCATCGCGGCGCGCCGCTGGCGGCGCGGAGACCTCACGCTGCATCACATTCTCGATCCCCGAAGCGGTCTGCCCGCACAACCTGTGTGGCGCACCGTATCGGTCGTGGCCGATACGGCTGTGCGGGCAAACATCGCCAGCACGACCGCCATCATCCGCGGCGCCGGCGCTCCTGACTGGCTGGAAAGCCGGGGACTCGCCGCCCGGCTGGTCGCGGTCGACGGCAGCGTGCGCACCGTCGCCGCGTGGCCGCGGCAGGAGCTGCCGGCGTGAGCGGGATCACTCAGTCCACGGCGCTCTGGTACGCGAGCCGGGCCACCGGCGTCGTGTTGCTGGTGCTGCTTACCGCCGTCGTACTGCTCGGCATCCTGGTCAACAGGCAGGGCCGCCTGCCCGGCCTGCCGCGCTTCGCCGTCACCGGGTTGCACCGCAGTATCTCCCTGCTCGCCGTGGCCTTCCTGGCCGTTCACGTCATCACCGCGGTGGGTGACAAATACGTGACCATCCAGCTGATCGCCGTCGTGGTCCCCTTCACGTCGAGTTATCTGCCGCTCCAGATCGGACTCGGCGCCGTTGCCCTCGACCTGATCGCCGCGCTGATCGTCACGAGCCTGCTCCGGGCGCGCGTCGGCAGGCGGCTCTGGCGTGGCGTGCACTGGCTGGCCTACGCCGCCTATCCGGTGGCGCTTGTGCACTCCGTCACGAGCGCGAAGGATCTGCGGTCCGGTGGCCTGCTCGGCCTCACCGCCGCATGCGTACTCAGCGTCGGCGCGGCCCTCTGTTACCGACTCGCTTCCGCCAGATCCGCCCATCGGCCAGCTGGCCTGCTGGGCGTCGGTATTTTCCGAACGGCTGCCGGGCACCACACCGCAGGCCAGGATGGCACGCTCGCTGACGGACCAGCCGGGGCCCCGGCCGACGAGCGTCTCGACGAAGGCTCGATTCTCCAGAAGGGCGCGGCGCGATGAGACAGACGGCCACGATGGCATGGCCCATGCAGGCCGGGGCCACCGCGTCACCAGGCTTGCACCGGCTGCTGCCGCCTTCCCGGCGGCAGCCGGGCGCGGATCTCGCCGGACACGTCCGGGCGCACGGCCCGTTGCCGTACTACGGCGCGGCGGGCGGGCTGATCGCAGAGATCCGGTCCGCCAGGCTGACCGGGCGAGGCGGCGCGGGATTCCCCGTGGCCGTCAAGATGACGGCGGTCGCCGACAGTCGAGGGCGGGCGGTGGTGGTCGGCAACGGCGCCGAGGGAGAGCCCGCAAGCCGCAAGGACAAGCAGCTGCTGTGGCTGTCGCCGCACCTTGTGCTCGACGGGCTGCAACTCGCCGCCGAGACGGTCGGCGCCCGGCGCGCCTACCTGTACGTGCACCGTGACGACCGGCTGCACCGCCTGCTGGCCGACGCACTCGCGGAGCGGTCAGCGGCCGGCTGCGACCGGGTTGCCGTCGAACTCGTGGCCGCGCCGCCGCGGTTCCTGGCCGGCGAGGAATCCGCGCTGGCCAACCGGGTCGCCGGCGGCCTCGCATTGCCGACGTTCAAGCAGCCACGGATCTTCGAACGTGGCGTCGGCGGCGCGCCGACGCTTGTGCAGAATGTCGAGACGCTCGCCCACGTGGCGCTCATCGCGCGGCGTGGCGCGGCATGGTTCCGGGAGGTCGGAACCGCGGCGGAGCCAGGCAGCATGCTTGTCACCTGCCACCACGCAGGCGGCGCCAGCCGGGTCAGCGAGGTGCCGATCGGCGCACCGCTCGCTGACGTGCTCGGCCTGGGCCGCGAGCCGGCCCAGGCGGTGCTGACCGGTGGCTATCACGGGACGTGGATTCCCGCGGCGCAGGCAGCGCTGCTGCCACTGACGAATTCCGCGCTGCGCCAGGCGGGTGCCACCTTGGGCGCGGGCGTACTCGCCGCGCTGCCATCGCAAAGCTGCGGCCTTGCGGAGACCGCTCGCGTGCTGCGTTACCTCGCCGCGGAGTCGGCTGGCCAGTGCGGGCCGTGCCTTAGTGGCCTGCCCCGCATCGCTGGTGCCTTCACCCAACTGTCTCAGCTAGAGCCAGATCGCCGCTGCCTTGCGGATCTGGAGCGGTGGGCTGGGCTGGTCGCGGGCCGCGGTGCGTGTCATCACCCGGACGGGACGGTGCGCCTGGTGCGCAGTGCGCTTGGCGTGTTCTCCGGCGAAATCGAGCGGCACCTGCGGGGCAGGTGCACAGCGGACCGGGCACCAGCCGGCGGTCCCGGCCGGGTACCTGCCACGGCTCCGGCATCGTTTCTTCCCCTGCCGGCGGACGTGCCAGCCGGCGGTGCCGGCCCCGCCGGGTCGCCCCGATCACGGCGCGATTGGAGGTAAACCATGGATGTCCGCATGCGGATCAACCCCATCGCCTGCGTGGGCCATGGCCTGTGCGCCGAACTGCTGCCTGAGCGGGTCACGCTTGACGAATGGGGCTACCCGGTCGTCTCGGCCGAGCCGGTGCCGCCTCGCCTGGAAGCCCATGCACGCCGCGCTGTCACCGACTGCCCGGCACTCGCGCTGAAGCTCGAACGTATCCGCTGACGGTGCACACGATGCCCTAGCTCAGATGCTGACCTAGCCGCCACTTATGCCCGTTCCAGTGCTCGACCACCGCGTTTGTCGAGTCCCAGTATCCAACTGCCCATGCGTCGGTGGGCGAGATCGAAGTCATGCCCACCAATTCGCACTCGGTGGCGCCTGCCGGATCGGGGCTGGCAACGATCGTCCACTTGTGGCCGTTCCAATGCTCAGCCAGCGCCAGGTACTCGCCGCCAGCTGACACATAAAACCCCGTTGCCGATCCGTCGGCTGGCGAGTCGAAACTGACCGCCTGGAGCGAGCTGACATCGGCGTCAGGCGGGCAGCGTCGTAGGCAGGCGGCGGAGGAACCCGTTGACAAGTTGGTCGGTGAAGTCTTGGTCGACCGGTTCCCCGGTCACCAGGACGCGGTAGTAGATCGGTCCCACGAGCTGGTCGACCTCGGCTGCCACATCTAGGTCGGCGGGAAGCTGGCCGCGCTGCGCTGCGCGTTCCAGCGGCAGGCGGTCTCGCCGGCGCTGATCGTCGAGGTACCTGGTCCGAAAGGCCGCAGCGAATACGGGATCGTGCTGCGCCTGCCCGATCAGGGCCCTGAATACGGCACCGGGGTCGGACTTGCTGAGGAAATGTGCCAACTGGCGGAGGTGAGTGCGCAGGTCGCGCGCCACGTCGCCGTAATCGGCCGGGGTCAGCTGCTCGGCCGCGTCCTGGAGAAAGGCGTCCATGAGGACGTCGGTCTTGGAATTCCACCAGCGGTAGATGGTCTGTTTGGCAACACCGGCGCTCGCCGCGATGCCCTCCATGGTGACGCCCGCGAAACCCTTCTCGACGAGCAGGTCATCGGCGGCCTCCAGCACCGCTTGCCGGGCGTGCTCACTGCGCCCGTGCCGATTGCCGTGGTGCCGCGGTGCTGTCTGGCCGACGTCGAATTCTCCGGCGGCTGCTATGTCTCGCCCCATGCTCGCCTCCTCGGATCAGCATAAGCCAGAGCCCTAGACATGACGCAACGGTGCGTCTACTCTAGATCTCATGACACACTCCAGCACACTGCACGACACCCGAGTCGAATCCGCCATCAACCTGATGTTCGCGCAGGCGGAGCACGACGAAGCGACCGCGAGGAGGGTCAGGGCCCAGCGGCCTGGTGGCTTCGTAACGATGACGCCACGCGAGCACGCCGACGCCGCCGCGCAGCTGTACCTGCCGATCTCCGCCGAGGGCGGCCAGCTCCTCTACAGCCTGGTCCGGGCCACTCGGCCGGCCACCGTCATCGAATTCGGCACCTCCTTTGGAATCTCCACGCTGTATCTGGCCGCCGCCGTACGGGACAACGGCACCGGACGGGTGATCAGCACAGAACTGAGCCAGGCCAAGATCACCGCTGCCCGCCGGACTTTCGCCGAGGTCGGCCTCGAAGACCTGATCACCGTGCTCGAAGGAGATGCCCTGGAAACCCTCGAAGGTCTCGACAGCTCCGTAAACTTCGTCCTGCTCGACGGCTGGAAGGACCTGTGCCTACCCGTGCTGCGGCTGCTCGAGCGGCGCATCGCGGCGGGCACTCTCGTCGTGGCCGACGATGTTGACTTGACTGACCTACAGCCGTACCTCAGCTACGTCCGCGATCCGGCGAACGGCTACCAGAGCGTGACCTTTGCCGTCGGAGAAGGCATGGAGATCAGCTGCCGCCTCTGAGGTTCACGGCCCTGAGCTCCCAGGCCGGCTGCCTACGTCCTTGCCCAGCTCCGCCATGACGGGGTCCGCGGGCGCCCCGGGCGGCGCCTCGGCCTCAAGCTCGGCTCGTGCCAGCGTCAGTTCCTGCCGGGCGGCTTCATCGGGGACGGGGTATCGCGGGTCGATCTCCATCAAAGTCTTGACGATTACGGCTGCGGCGCAGATCCGGGTAAACCACTTGTGGTCGGCGGGCAGGACATACCACGGAGCCCATTCGGTACTGGTGTGAGAGAGCATCTCGGAGTACGCGCGCTGGTACTCCTCCCAGAACTGGCGCTCCCGCGCGTCGCTCGCGGAGAATTTCCAGTTCTTCTCCGGCAGGTCGATCCGCTTGAGGAAGCGGACCCGCTGTTCCTCCCTCGATACGTTGAGGAACAGCTTGACCAGCCTGACCCCATTATCGGCCAGGTAGTGCTCCCAGTCGTTGATCTCCCGGTACCGGCGCTTCCATGCGTCCTGGCCCCTGGACTCCAGCGGGATCTTCTCGCGGTCCAGGTTCTCCGGGTGCACCCGGACGACCAGAACCTCCTCGTAATGTGACCTGTTGAAGATCCCGATCTCACCTCGCGCTGGCAGGCGCCGCGCGTGCCGCCACAAGTAGTCGTGATCAAGTTCCTCGGCGGAGGGCGCCTTGAAGCTGGACACCCGAACGCCCTGCGGGTTGACCCCGCTCATTACGTGACGGATCGTACTGTCCTTGCCAGCCGCGTCCATTCCCTGTAGGGCAGCCAGGACGGCGTATGTGCCCTGGGCGGACAGCCGGTCCTGGTATTCGGCGAGCAGTTCCACGCCGCGTCGCAGCAGCCCCGCTGCATCTTTCTTCTTGCTCAGGCCGGACTTCTCACCCGGCTCAAAGTCCTTCGGCAGTGTGACCTTCGAGCCCGGCTTAACGCGCAACGGCTCGACGAGCCCGGCAATCCAGCCGGTGTCCAGGTCGCTCATCCAGGTCCTCCTGCCCGTTGGTGATCGAGCTTATCCACAACGGCAGCGGCGTCAGGGCCGGGCGATGCCCAGCACACGCGGGGCGACCGGGGACATGAGCGCATCTGGCGGGAAGATCAGGCCCCGGCATGTGTCGATAGCAAATCCGGCGTGCCTGATCGCGGCCAGCGTGTCGCGGTTGGGGTGGCAGCCGCCCATCAGCCGTGGCCAGATGAGGTCTGCCGCATCCTGAGCCCGGCCGCGCAGCGGGTCGCGGGATCGGACATGCTCGTAGAACCGCAGTTCGCCCCGGGGTCGCAGGACGCGCCGGAATTCAGCCAGCACTTCTGCGACGTCAGTCACGGAGCAGAGCACTCCGGAGACAACGACGGCATCGACGGAGGCGTCGTCTGCCGGGATACGTTCGGCGGTGCCGTCGATCACGCGAACCGGCACCGGAACCGCGCGTGCCGCGTCGGTGGCACGCTGCCTCAGGTAGTCGCTCGGTTCGACGGCGATCACCTGTGCGACGCCGGCCGGGTAATGCGGGAAGTTCAGGCCGTTGCCCGCGCCCGCCTCCACGACAGTTCCGGTGAGCCCGGCCAGCATCTCCTGGCGCAACTGCGCATTGCCCTTTTCCTCGTTCCTGCCCGCGCTGCGGTCGAAGAATCGCGCGAACAGCGGATGCTGACGCGAGCTCATGGCGGCTCCCTTGATCGTCCTGCGGCCGAGCCTACGGGCCACGCGCTATTGAAAACCCTCCCGGCCCTCGGCCGCGCCGAGGCCAGCTTCCAGGAACTCAGCGAAGCCCTCGAGAAGCGGGTGGACACCCGCTGAAGACAACCGCCAGCACTGCCAGCCGTCACCAGGCATGCCCGAGCCTGACTGCGGCGGTTCCGCGGCGGACGTAGTGTCGGTGACGGAGTTATGGCCATCTGCGCTCCGCGATCCGGACGGCGCGCAGTGCGGTTCCGCGGTGGAGGTGCGGTGTGAGCATCGGCGAAGCGCTCGCGCAAGCGCGACATCAGGCCGGCCTCACCGTTACCCAGGTCAGCCACCGGACCCGCATCAGGGAAACGATCATCACAGGCATCGAGGGTGATGATTACGCGGCGTGTGGTGGCGACTTCTATGCCCGGGGGCACATTCGCAGCATCGCGGGGGTTGTCGGGGCTGATCCGGAGCCGTTGATCCGCCAGTACGACGCTGCGCAGCCAGGGCCGGAGGCGATCACGGAGGATGACGTTGCCCAGCCGGTCGCGTCCGGCGGAATGCGCGAGCGGCGCCGGCTGAACTGGATCGCGGCGCTGGTGCTGGTGCTGGCAGTGGGGCTCGGTTTCGTGGCTTACCACCTCTTCACGGTTTCGCGCCAGGGGACGAGCGCCGCACCCGGTTCCCGGGTCCTCCCGGTGACTCACCGCCACACCACCCACGGCAGCCCAGCGCCGACGCCGAAAACGACCACCCCGGCCGTTGTCCCGGCGCGGACGCTCGCCCCGGCCAGCGCTGCGGCGTTCGATCCCGACGGCACCGGCGAAGGCGACAACAGCGACTTCGCGCACTTGGCCATCGACGGCAATCCCGCCACGGCATGGCGCAGCGACTGGTACACCACCGCCCACTTCGGGAACCTGTATCCAGGCACTGGCCTGCTCGTGGACATGGGCCGGTCGGTGACGATCACAGCCGCTCAGATATCGCTCGGCAGGGCCCGCGGTGCCGTCTTCCAGCTCCGCGTCGGCGCGGGCCGGTCACTGGCAGACCTGCCTCCCGTCGCGCGTGCCGCCGACGCCAGCGGTGTGGTGCACCTGCGGCTCACCACACCGGCGCACGGTCGATACGTGCTCATCTGGTTCACCAGCCTGCCGCTAGACCCGGCCGGCACCTACCAGGCAAGCGTGTATGGCCTCCAGCTGGAAGGCCAGCCGTGACCGTACCCCGACCACTACCCAAAGGGTAAGGAATGCCTCAGGGTCCGTTCAGCCGACACACAGATCAACTTCCTACGTTTGGCTCTTAGCACGATGGCACGAGCTGAGGCTGGGATGGGCTGAGCAGGGAGGACCGGAACCGTGCATGAGATTGTGGCCATCTGGTACCGGGGAGCGAGCTACCAGATCGGACGAGGGCTAGACTTCTACGGGATCTGGCCAGCGGGGGAGTCGGGGACGCAGCCATTCGAGCGGTGGTCTCTGACCCCCGAGGGCTGGCATGGCGCGTGGTCCCGGTTCACGGGTATCGAGGCGCCCGCCACGATTGTCCAGGTCGACCAGCGCACGATCGTCCCGGTCGGCCAGGGCGCTGCTGTC
>PMSU01000158.1 GCA_003168255.1 Actinomycetota bacterium | reverse complement strand
GGGTTCGGCGGGACGCTGACGCCGACGAGATCAAGAAGGCGTACCGGCGGCTCGCCCGCGAGCTGCATCCCGACGTGAACCCGGACCCCGAGAAGCAGGAGCGCTTCAAGGAGGTCACCCAGGCCTACGAGGTGCTCTCCGATCCGGAGAAGCGCCAGATGTACGACCTGGGCGCCGATCCCTTCGCGCCGGGCGGCGGGGCCGGGGCCGGGGCCGGCCGGATCGGCGCGTCCCGGCCGCAGGGCGCAGGTTCAGACGGCGGTGATGTCGCTGGTGATGGCATCCCAGAGGGCGTTCCTGGCCTCCAGCGCCAGCTGGACGGTCTTGGCGCACTCAGCCCACTTGGCGTCGTCGCCGCCGCACAGGTCGATCAGCATCTGCATGGCCATCGGAGTGTGCAGCTCGCCGTCAACCTCGATGTGCCGCGCCAGGTAGTCCTTGAACGTAGCCAGCGCGCCCTGGACGTCATCGATCTGGACGACCTGCTGGAACATTTCCGGGATCAGATCTTCCCGGCCGAAGGCGAACGCCGCCGCCTGGCAGTGCACCGGAGCCTCGTCGATAATGCTCCATGTCATCGCCACGAACTCGGCCGCGCCGCGCGGAACGCGCGCCCACACCAGGGCATCGGGGACCGAGCTGCCATTGCGCAGCTCCCGCAGGAACGTAGTGATCGGCTCCATGTCGGCCCCGGCCTGGACCATCCCTTGCAGGTAGAGCTCGAAGTGGCTGATATAGCCGTCGCCGAGTTCGTCGCTCTCCTCAACCAGCACGATCTCGTTGATCAGCCGCCTGCTCGCAGTCGGACCTTCCGGCACCCAGGGCACGCTGACGCAGGTAAGGCGCCGTTGCAGGCTCTTCAGCAGGGACATGAAATCCCAGACCGCGAAGACGTGTGACTCCAGGAAGACGGCCACATCGTCGAGGCTGTTCAGTGCCTGGTAGACGCGGTGGCCCACGACCTTCTCGCGCTCGGGCTGGATGGCACGTTGTAGCTCGTTCAGCCCGGGGTGGCTGCGGTCCCAGTGGTAGCGGGAGGGTGTCATCTTCTTCTCCTCGGGGTGAGGGGTAATCCGGGTGTGGGGTGGCCCGGGTGGGGGTCGTCCCGAGTGGGGGTTGTCCCGAGTGGGAGGTTCTCCCGCGTGGAAGGCTCATACAGCGGCCCACGCGCGGACGGCTTTGTGCAGCCTGGGGTAGATGTTGCGAGAGGTTCGATCGGTGACAATAACGGCTTTGCGACGATCGACCTGATATGGGTACTCATCGGCGTTAGCGTAACTGAGGTCCCGGGGCGCAACCAGACCTCAATTAGTTCTTCACGGGTACGTCTGGGGCGTGTCCGCAGACACAGCTACGCAGGGAAAACGTTGCCGGGCGGTGCGAGGTTCAGACGAAAGCACCGGTGCCCGTGATGGCGCGGCCGACGATGAGCGTGTTCATCTCGCGGGTGCCCTCGTAGGAGTAGATCGCCTCGGCGTCGGCGACGAACCGGCCCACGTGGTTCTCCAGCAAGATGCCGTTGCCGCCGAGCAGTTCGCGGGCATAGCCGACGGTCTCGCGCATGCGCACCGTGCAGAATGCCTTGGCCAGTGCCGAATGCTCGTCCGCCGCCTGGCCTTGCTCCTGTAGCTGGGACAGCCGCGCGCATAGACAGGCCGAGGCGGTCACGTTGGCGAGCATGCGGACCAGCAGGTCCTGCACCAACTGGAAGCCGGCGATGGGCCGGCCGAACTGCTCGCGCTTTTTGGAGTAGGCAAGCGCATGCTCGTACGCACCCCTGGCGCAGCCGGTGGCCTGCCACGCGACACCGGCCCGGGTCAGCCGCAGTACGGCGGCGGTGTCGCGGAACGACGTCGCCTGCTGGAGTCGGTTGGCTTCGGGGACCCGGACGCCGTCCATGGTGATGTGCGCGTTCTGCACCACCCGCAGCGCAATCTTGTCGCGCATCTTGGTGGTGGCGAAGCCCGCCGTGCCCTTTTCCACGACGAAACCCTTGACCTGGTTGTCCTCGACGTCGCGGGCCCAGATGATGACGTAATCGGCGAACGTCGCATTGCCGATCCACTTTTTCTGCCCGTCAAGCACCCATTCGTCCCCGTCCCGGCGGGCGGTCGTCGTCAGTCCCCTGGCTGCGCCCGATCCCACATCGGGCTCGGTCAGGCCGAACGCGCCGATCTTCTCCATCCGGGCCATGGCGGGCAGCCAGCGCTGCTTCTGCTCCGCCGAGCCGCACAGGTAGATCGAGCCCATGGCCAGGCCGCCGTGCACGCCGAGGAAGGTCGCCATCGACGAGTCCACCCGGGCGATCTCCATCGCGATCAGGCCGTCGAGCAGGTAACCGCCGCCGGGACAGCCGTATCCCTCGTAGGCCGTGCCCGCGATGCCGAGCCGGGCGAAGCCGGGCAGCAGCTCGTGCGGGAACTCCTCCCTGGTCCAGTACTTGTTGATGACGGGCTCAATCGACTTCTCCATGAACTCCCTGACGCGCCGCAGCCGCTGCATGCCGTCATCGTCGAGGAGCAGCTCGAGCGCGTAGAAATCGGCGTCGCTGGTTCCGGTCATCCGGGACCTCCCCTCATGGCGCGGCGAGGAAGCTATCGACCACAGGCGCGAGCTCCACGGCCTCGGTAACGAGGCCGAGATGGCCGCCGTGATAGACGTGCAGCCGCGAATTCGGAATGAGACGGTGCATCAGGTGGGCGTTGGCCAGCGGGATGATCGGGTCATCGTCGCCGGACATGACGAGGGTCTGCTGCCGCAGCAGCGGCAGGAACGGCAGGCTGGTCCAGGCCATGCCGGCAGTGAGCTGGTAGAGATACCCGCGGGGGGAACCCACCCGGAGGTGGGAGTGCATCGCCGCGACTATCCGTTCGGGCTCTGTTCGCGCGGTCCCGCCGTACAGGATCGGTGCGACGCGGGCTAGATAGTGGCGATCTAGATAGCGCCGCGGTGTCACCATCCGGGCCAGGATTGCCGGGCTGGCCGGAATCATCAACGAACCGGTCGCCGTGCTGACCAGCACCAGCCGGCGGCAGCGAGCCCGCTGGAAGATGGCGAAATGCTGCGCCACGCCGCCGCCCCAGGAGATGCCGAGCACGTCCACCGCGTCGTAGCCGAGCTCGGACAGCATCCGGGCGACCATCCGGCACAGCCCGGTGAAGCGATACGGAACCGCGGGCAGCGGCGAGCCGCCCACTCCCGGAACGTCGAAGCGGATCACTTCCAGCGACGGTTCGAGCGCATCGACGAGCGGCTGTAGCAGGTCAAAGCTGGCGCCGATGCCGTTGATCAGCAGCAGCGGCACCCGGCTCTGGTCGCCAGGCCGGACGGCGACTCGCAGCTGCTGGCCGCCGACGGCGACGCTGCGGACGCTAGCGGTCGAGAACATAGGTGCCAGGGGCAGCGCCGAGGGGCGGGAATGCGGCTTGGCCGAGCTTGCGCGGGCGGCTCTTGCGCCCGCCACTGAGCTCCGCCAGCCAGGACGAGTAGTCCGGCCACCAGCTGCCGCGGACCGTCGTGGCTGCGGCCAGCCACTCGCGCGGGTCGGCCGGGTTGTCCGGAGCGGTCTGGAACGTCGCCTTGGGGTTGTCCGGCGGATTCACCATGGAGGCGATGTGCCCGCTGGTGGACAGCACGAAGCGGAGCGGGCCGCCGAGCAGCCTGGCACTGCGGTAGCAGGACTGCCACGGGCACAGATGGTCGGCCACGCCGGCCACCACGTAGGCGTTCACGTCGACCTTCGACAGGTCGACGGGAGAGCCGAGCATCGTCGCCTTCCCCGGTTCGGTGAGCGCGTTGGCCAGCCCGAGCTCGATGAAGTCGCCGTGCAGGGCGGCCGGCAGCCTGGTGGTGTCGGCGTTCCAGTACAGGATGTCGAACGGCGACGGCTTGTTCCCCTGAAGGTAGTTGTTGACCCAGTAGTTCCAGATCAGGTCGTTGGGCCGCAGCCACGCGAATACCTCGGCCAGCGCCCTGCCGTCCAGGTAGCCGCGGGCGCGGGACGCCAGCTTCGCCGCCGCGGCGGTGCCCTCGTCGATCATCGCGGCGGCGGTGCCGGCGTGTGCCTGGTCAAGGACGGTTACGCCGAGGCAGAGGCTGGCGAGCCGGTCCGGCCGGCCGGCCTGGTTCAGGTACGCGGCCACCATGGACGAGACCATGCCGCCCGAGCACAGCGCGCAGATGCTGGCCCTGGCGGCCCTGCTGATGGTGCACGTCGTGTCCAGGGCCTCGACGATGGCACCGCCGTAGGTGTCCAGGTTCCAGTCGTGGTGCCTTCGGTCCGGATTGCGCCACGAGACGACGAACACCTGATGCCCCTCGCCGACGAGATACTCGACCAAGCTGCGGCCTGGGGCCAGGTCCGTGATGTAGAACTTGTTGATCATCGGCGGGACGACCAGCAGCGGGTAGCGGTGCACGGTCTCGGTGACGGGCTGGTACTGGATGAGCTCGAAGACCTCGCTGCGGTGCACCACGGCGCCCGGCGTGACGGCCAGGTCCTTGCCGATCTCGAACGCGCCGGGCTCCACCATCATGGGGACGCGCGGCGGCGCCGCCATATCCGATGCCAGGGCCCGGATGCCGCGGACGGCGGACAGGCCGCCGGTATCGATGGCCGCCTTCCATGCGACCGGGCTGATCAGCGGGTTGTTGGTTGGCGCGGCCGCGGCGATCAGGTTGGACAGCAGGAACGTCATCCGCTCGCCGTCTCGCCAGTCCAGCTCGGCGCCGGCGAGTAGCGACTCGGCGCTCTGCCCGGCCGCCAGGTAAGCCTGCATGGCGCGCCGGAGCAGCGGGTTCGCGCTCCATGCCGGATCGGCGAACCGCCGGTCGCGCCGGCCGGGGGTGACCGCGGAATCTCCAGAAATGATCTTTCCGAACTCCGCGGCGAGCAATGCCGTCGCACCGGCCAGCAGCCGGGGCCTGCGGGCCAGTTGCGCCGCAAACCGCAGCACGGAGCCGTCCGGCCGGAACATCCGCAGGGCACCGAGCGCGGCGTCGGACAGCAGCAGGTCAAGCGCGCCCGCTGCCTCGGCGGCCTCGAACTCCGCCGAGCTGGCCGAGGAGTCCGAGGAGCCAGCCGAGGAACCCGCGGCGCTGGAGGAACCCGCCGAGCTAGCCGAGGAACCCGCGGCGCTGGAGGAGGACTCCCCGGCGCGAGACGACGAGTTCGCGGCGCTGGAGGAGTGCGGCGTCACTCGGGATCCTCCGGCGGGTGCACTTCGCGGCGGAGGATCTTGCCGGTCGGGCCTTTCGGCAGCTCGTCGACGAGCCAGACGCGACGCGGGTACTTGTACGCCGCCACCCGCTCCTTGACGAACGCGCGCAGCTCGTCCTGCGTCGCGCTCGCTCCTGGCTTGAGTGCGACCGCCGCGCCGACGTCCTCGCCCAGCTCATCGTGCGGGATTCCGACCACCGCTGCCTCCGCCACCGCCGGATGCTCGTGCAGGACTTCCTCGATCTCCCGCGGGTAGATGTTGAACCCGCCGCGGATGATCATCTCCTTCTTGCGGTCGACGATGAAGTAGTAGCCATCGTCGTCGACCTTGCCCATGTCGCCGGTGCGGAACCAGCCGTCCGGGATCGCCTCCGCGGTGGCCTCCGGCTTTCCCCAGTAGCCCTTCATCACGTTGTGACCGCGGATGGCGATCTCGCCCACCTCTCCGGCCGCCGTCTCGGCGCCTTCGGCGTCCACGAGGCGCATCTCCACTCCCACGACCGGCGTGCCGACCGAGCCTGGCTTGCGCACCTTGTCCGGGTGGTTGAACGACGCGACCGGCGAGGTCTCGGACAGGCCGTAACCCTCCAAGATCATGCAGCCGAACTTCTGCTCGAAGTTGCGCAGGATTTCCACCGGCATGGCGGCGCCGCCGGAGATGCACAGCCGCAGGGACGAGGTGTCGGGTGAGCGCTCGGTCTGGTGATGCAGCATGGCGCCGTACATGGTCGGCACGCCCTCGAAGATCGTCACCCGGTCGCGCTCGATGATCTCCAGGGCCTTCCCCGCGTCGAACCTGGGCAGCAGGGTCAGCGTGCCCCCGCCCACCACCGTCGCGTTCAGGCCGCAGGTCAGCCCGAAGACGTGAAACAGCGGCAGGCAGCCCATCACCACGTCGTCCGACCCGCTGCGCAGCAGCGTCTCGGACGTGAGCGTGGCGTTGCGGGTCAGGCCGGCATGGGTGAGCTGGGCACCCTTGGGCTTGCCCGTCGTCCCCGACGTATAGAGGATGACCGCGTCGTCGTCGTCGGCCGCGTCCGCCCAGCTGCGCAGCGGGGAGAGGCCATCGAGCCGGGCACTGAGATCCGGGTCGTCGACCTGGATAACCTGCGCGCCGACGTCGGCTGCGCCCTTGGCCGCCTCGCCGGCCGCCGCCGCCGCGGCGAACACCACCTTGGCGCCTGAGTCGCTGAGATAGTAGGCGACTTCCCTGCTCTTGAGCAGGGGGTTCATCGGCACCACGATGGCTCCGGCGGCGAGCGCTCCGTAAAAGGCAACCGGGAAGGCAGGCAGGTTCGGCAGCATCAGCCCGACGCGGTCGCCCGGCTGCACGTCGAGGGATGCCAGCAGGGAAGCCAGCCGACCCGCGGCGTCGCGCAGCTGACCGTAGCTCAGCACGAGATCATCCATGCGGATGGCGGGCCGGTCCGGGTGATCGTCGGCTGCACGCTCAAGCATGGAGCTGAGATTGGTCATAGCACCCTCCGGTCAGCGTCGCGCAGTTAGCAGGCTCACCTGCATCATGCTCCACGCGCCGGGCTAATGCATATATGCCGGGCGGAAGGCTGGCATGGCCGCCCGCCTCCCCCTCCCTGCCGGAGCACCTTGGTCATAGGCTCTAGGAACTTTCGAGAGGAGATCGACATGAGCGTGTACAAGGTGATCGACATCATCGGTACCAGCAGCACGTCGTGGGAGGATGCCGCCGCGGAGGCCATAAGCACGGCGGGTCAGACGATTCGCGATATCCGTGTCGCCGAGGTTGTCGAGCAAGACATTCATCTCGACGAGAGTGGGGCGATCACCTATCGCACCAAGCTCCAGATCTCGTTCAAGTACGAAGCCGGGGAGTAAGGCTCAGCCGGCCGGCGAGGCGCTGGCAGCGGTCGCTGCGGCGCCTCGCCGGCCTGCGCTACGCTCCGTCGGCTGACCGCGCGGCCGCGAATTGAGGCCAGGTGAACATCCTGCTCAGAGCGAGGCTCGCGAGCGCGGGACCCGGCCGGAGCGGAACGGCGGATCGTGCTGATCGGGAGCGCCCGCCCGGGCCGGCGGGCCGCGCGCTGGTTAGCGCGAGGACTTGAGCCGGCGCGTGACCGTGCGCGGCGGTTCTGGCACGCCGCCGCCTGGAGTCCTCGAATAGCCGGCGGCCGCACCGGAGAAGGCGGCCCGGAGACGCCTCCTTCCGCGTCGTTTCCAAGATCGATGTGAATCTACCCACCACCGGTGGTGGGCTCTGCCACATCGATCTTCGGCGGCGCTCCGGAAGACGTGGCTCACGGGGTCGGTGGTGCTGGCGTGACGGGAGTGATCCGGCTGGCAGGGTCCGCGGGCACCGCACGATCGTCCGGGATCAGGAAACGACGGTTTATGCCACGACGTGTCCGAAGAGTGTCAACGCTGCCACATCGACGACATTCGATCGCCCTGACCGTGCGCTCTGCGCCTCCCGTCAGGCGCGCCCGCCAGTCACCCCAGCCCAGGAGTTGTATCAGTACGTGAGCGGCCGGGTCGGCGTCCTGCACGGAGTCCGCCAGCTGGAGATCTCGCCGGAGCTCAGGCGGCTGAAGCAGGTCGGCTCGCTGCCGGACGGGCCGCGGCTGGCCGATCCCGCGGCGCTTCTCGCCGGGATCCGGTCTGGCCGCCGTTAGCGCACCACGGCGTCTAGGTTTGCCAGCGCTGGGCGAGTTCCTGCCAGGTCGGCGCGGGACCGGGCAGCGGGCCGTTGCCCGGGGCGCGCAGCCCGTCCATGATCACTGCTAGGCACCGCTGGCGTAGCTGCTGGGTGCGCTCGCGGCTCGTGGTCTTGATGGCGGCGGCCAGCTCGAAGACCAGTGAGAGGTCGTGCACCACGGTGCCGGGGCGGGTTCGTAGTCGCGTCCGCGGCCTGCGCCGCGGCGGCAAACCCGGGCGAACTGATCGCCGCGCGGGCCGCCCAGGGCGCCCTCGGCGCCCTGATGCTTCCCCAGGTATTCGGCCTCATCCGCGATCTGTTCGCGGCCGAGGAGATGGGTAAGGCGTTCGGCGTCTACGGTCCGGTCATGGGCCTGTCCGCGATGCTCGGCCCGATCGCATCGGGGGGCCTGATCAGCCTTAACGTGCTCGGTACGGATGGCGGATGATCTTCCTGGTGAACGTCCCCATCGGCATCGCCGCCCTGGCGGCCGACGCGCGGCTGCTGCCTGCCGGAGCCGCGAGGCAGCGTGCATCGCGCCCGGGGCGGCTGGATATTCCCGGCGTGGCGCTAGCGGGCACCGGGATGTTCCTGCTGGTCTTCCCGCTCGCTCAGGGACGTGACCTGGGCTGGCCGCTGTGGATCATCGCCCTGCTCGTTGCCTCGGTCCCGGTCCTGGCCGGCTTCGGCTGGTATCAGGTGCGACGCAAGCGCGCCGGTGCGACGCCGCTCATCGAGCCAGGAATCTTCACCCATCGCGGCTACGCCTCGGGCGTGGCGTTCTCCGTCGTGTTCGTAGGCTCGCTGGGCGGGATCGTGCTGATCTTCAACGTCTTCCTGCAGACGGGGCTTGGCTTCTCGCCCTGGCACTCGGCCATCACCACCGCCCCGTGGGCGGGCGGCGCGTTCGTCGGCTCGGCGATCGGCGGCATGGCCATGCGTGCGCTCGGCCGCCGCATCCTGCTGGCCGGCCTGATCGTCGAGGCGGCCGGGCTGCTGGCGCTCTACGCGGTCCTGCGCGGCAGGGGCGCCGGGGTCAGCAGCCTGGACCTGCTGGCACCCATGATCGTCGGCGGGATCGGGATGGGGATGGTATTCGTCCGGCTGCTCGATATCGTCATGGCCAGCGTCGAACCGCACGAGATGGGCTCGGCCTCTGGCGTGCTGCAGACGGTCAACTCCCTCGGCATGGCGCTGGGCGTGGCCGGGCTCGGAGCGATCTTCTTTGGCCTGGTCGGCGGCACGGCTCGCCGCGCGCAGTCCTTTGTCGGGGCCGCCGAGTGGACGGCGCTGGCGACCATCGGCCTGCTGGCCGTTGCCTTCGTGATCGCGTTCTGGCTGCCGAGGCGAGCGCGTGAAACCGACAGCGCGCCTGTCGTAGTACACGAGCCAGCGCGTGATGGGGAGCTAGAGACGTCCGCGGCCTAGCAGCAGGAATGCCCGGGCAGCGCGGCTAGGCTGCCCGGGCACCGGCCGCGCCAACCGGCGCCCGAGGGCGGGAACGGCCGTCAGTCCCGGAGGAAGCTCGATGTCAACCGAGGTGCTCAGCAGGCAGGCACTCAATCGCGCCCTGCTCGACCGGCAGATGCTGCTGCGCCGGGTTCCCGCACCTGCCCCGCCTGGCCGGACCGGGCAGGTGATCGAGGCCGGGCGGACCGGGCGGGTGATCGAGGCCGAGGCCGGGCGGACCGGGCAGGTGATCGAGGCCGGGCGGACCGGGCAGGTGATCGAGGCCGAGGCCGGGCGGACCGGGCAGGTGATCGAGGCCGGGCGGACCGGGCGGGTGATCGAGGCCGGGCGGACCGGGCAGGTGATCGAGATGGTGGAGCATCTGGTCGGATTGCAGGCCCAGGCGCCGTTCCCGCCCTACTACGGCCTGTGGTCCCGACTGGAGGATTTCCGGCCGGACGAGCTGGCCCGGCTGATCACTGGCCGGCAGGTGGTCCGCATCGCGCTGATGCGCGGGACCATCCACCTGGTGTCCGCCGGCGACTGCCTGACCCTTCGCCCGCTGATGCAGCCGGTGCTCGACCGGGCCCTGGCCACGACGTTTGGCAGGCAGCTGGCTGGCGTGGACACCCAGGCGCTCGCGGCAGCCGGGCGGGCATTCGCGGAGGAGGAACCCAGGACGTTCAGCGAGCTCGGCGCCCTGCTGTCGCGGCAATGGCCCGACCATCCCGCGGCAGCGCTGGCCCAGGGAGTCCGTGGCCTCGTGCCGCTCGTTCAGGTACCGCCCCGAGCCGTCTGGGGCGCGGCCGGACAGGCCAGGCACACCTCCGCCGAGTCCTGGCTCGGCCGGCCGCTGAGCCGCAGTGCGTCCCTGGACAGCCTGGTCAGGCGCTATCTTGCCGCGTTCGGCCCGGCGAGCGTCCTGGATGTGCAGGCGTGGTCGGGATTGACCAGGCTGCGGGAGGTCGCCGAGCGGCTCAGGCCCGGCCTGCGCACATTCCGGGACGAGAACGGGACCGAGCTGCTCGACCTGCCCGAGGCGCCGCGGCCCGACCCCGATGTCCCGGCTCCCGTGCGCCTGGTCGCCGAATTCGACAACCTCGTCCTGTCCCATGCTGACCGTTCCCGGGTCATCAGCCACGAGAACCGCAAGAGGCTGTTCAGCAGAAATGCCGTCTTCCCCGGAACCGTGCTCGTGAACGGCTTCGCTGCGGCCATGTGGCGGATCGCCAGGTC
Organism: Actinomycetota bacterium; assembly: GCA_003168255.1. Lineage (GTDB taxonomy): Bacteria > Actinomycetota > Actinomycetes > Streptosporangiales > Streptosporangiaceae > PALSA-505. The sequence goes on along the minus strand of PMSU01000158.1, from coordinate 2,427 downwards.
CGCTGGTGCGGTGACACTGACCGTGGAACCGTTCGGAAAAATTTCGGGGAAAGCTCGCGATGAGATCACCGATGAAGGCAGGCGCATTCTCGCCTTCGCCGCACCCGACGCCACGGCGCATGATGTCATCTTCGCGTCCCTTCGGTGACGGCCGGTGAGACGGGGCGACGGCCGGCGAAGCTGCGGGATGGCTTGACAGACCCGAGCGAGTGCCGCTTGAATCATTCGCGGTTAGGTTAGGCTCACCTAAATTGTGGATGGTGTATCGATGCAGCTGGATGGGACGGGCCGGAACGGCGGCGCGCTCGGGCTCGCCTTGCTGGCAGCCTGCGGCGTACTGCTAAGCGCATGCGGGTCCTCAGGATCGGTACAGGCAACCAGCGCCGTGACGGACGCCTGCCAGCAGGTGAGCGCCGTACTCAGCAACGGCCCGGACCCCGGGGCCGACCCTGTCGGCTACGCCGAGGCCCAGATCCGGCCGCTGCGCCAGGTGCACACTTCAGACAAGCAGCTCCAGGCCGCGGTGGACGATCTGGCGTCGGCCTACCAGCGGTTCTTCAGCACTCAGGGGGCCGACGCCGCGAAGCAGGCGGTCAGCCAAGCCAGTCACAGCGTCAACGTCATCTGCCCTGGAGCCGCATCATGAGCCTCCTGTCCCGCAGCATCGCGCCACGAGGCCACCGCACCGCGGTCACGGCCGCGATGACTGTGCTGATGGCCGGCTCCCTGCTTACCGCCTGCGGAACATCAGGGTCGGGACAGTCGATCACGCTCTACAACGGCCAGCACGAGCAGACGGCCGACGCGCTGATCGCCGGGTTCACGGCGGCAACCGGGATTCACGTCAACGTGACCAATGACGACGAGGACATCCTCGCCGACCAGATCGTCACCGAGGGATCGCACTCACCAGCCGACGTCATCTTTACCGAGAACTCGCCGGCCCTGGAATACCTTCAGGGCAAGGGGCTCCTGGCCAAGGTCGATGCGTCCACGCTGGCGCACACGCCGAGCAAGTACAACGCACCCTCGCCGCAAGACGACTGGGCGGGCATCTCGGCCCGGGTGAGCGTGCTCATCTACAACCCGAGCCTGATCGCCGAGAGCCAGCTGCCCACCTCGGTCCTCCAGCTTGCCAGTCCCCGCTACAAGGGCAAGCTGGCCTTCGCCGCCGGCGAGACCGACTTCCAGCCCGTCGTCACCTCGGTTCTGCGCAGCTACGGCAAGACCGCCACGGTCAACTGGCTGGACGGCATCAAGGCCAACTCCAGCAGTCACCGCTATCCCGACAACGAGACGATTGCGGATGAGGTGAACCGCGGCGCGGTCGCCTTCGGCGTCGTCAACCAGTACTACTGGTACCGGATGCGCGCCGAGCTCGGCGCTTCCAACGTGCACTCGGACATCACCCACTTCGCTCCCGGCAACCCCGGCTACGTCGTCGACGTATCGGGCGCCGCGATCTTGAAGTCCAGCAAGCACCAGGCGGCCGCACAGAAGTTTCTCGCCTACCTGGTGAGCAAGGCGGGCCAGGAGATCATCGCGAACCCGAGCAAGTCGATCAGCTTCGAGTACCCGATCGCCTCTGGCGTGACCACCCGGGCCCCGGAGACCCCGTTCGACCAGCTACAGCCTTACCCGATCACCATTCCCGAGCTTGGCGACGGGTCGACCGCGATCGCCCTGCTGAAACAGGCCGGGCTGTTGTGACCGGCTTCCGGACGGGGCATGATCTCGAGCGCCAGGACGAGGCCTGGCGCGGCGAGGACGCCGTCAGCCCGGCCGCTGGGGCGGGGGGCGGCGGACCCGGACTGACCGCTCCGGTCCGCCGCAGCGCGCCGCCAAGGTTCCTGCTCGCCGCCAGTTGCGCGATCGCGGCCGTGCTGTTCGCGCCGCTCGTCTTCCTGCTGATCGAGGCGCGGGGGGCGGGGATCACTAACGTCGCGCACCTCATCTGGCGGCCCCTCACCGGCAGCCTGCTGTGGAACACCGTTCGGCTGACGGTCGTGGTGACCGTCTTGTGCGCCGTGATCGGCACGCTGGCGGCATGGTGCGTCGAGCGCACGGACCTGCCCGGGCGTCGCGTCTGGGCTGTACTCGTCGTCGTCCCTTTCGCCATTCCTGACTTCGTCGTCAGTTTCGGCTGGGCATCGCTGACCACGTGGATGCAGGGGTTCCGTGGCGCGGTGATTGTCATGACGCTCGCTGTCTACCCGCTGGTGTACCTCCCGGTGGCGGCCAGCCTGCGGGCCGCGGACCCAGGCCTGGAGGAAGCTGCCCGCAGCCTCGGGCTCGGCCCGATCCGCACCTTCCTGCGGGTGACCATCAGGCACGCCCGCAGTGCCATCCTCGGCGGCTGTGTCCTGGTTGCCCTGGTGATCCTGGCCGAATACGGGGCGTTCGAAATCCTCGGCTACCAGACCTTCA
>PMSU01000207.1 GCA_003168255.1 Actinomycetota bacterium | reverse complement strand
GCCGAGACCCGGCGCGCACGCCTGACGGCCAGCGAACCACCACGGGCAAGATGCCGCCGGCTCACCCCTCGTCGCGTGCGTCACCCCGATCATCACCCGCCAGGCCGCCCGCCTGACCCCAACCCCGCCGGCAAGACCGCCAGCACGATCCCGCGCGCGAAATGCAGCAAACAGCCTTACTCACGCCAGACGCCTACGGGTGCCCGTCCATTTTGCAGGTAACCAAGATCATCTTCGGCGCGTAGCAGGCCAGGGAAGGCCGTCTGAGTGTGTGCTGCGCGCAGGCGACGGCACGGTCACCGGTCGCGTTACCGCACTACACGGTGACCAGAGGTGCCGAGATGGCCCCTGACCAGCGCCGGCACGGCAGCTCGTCCATGCGACCAGGATCTGAGTGTTATGCAACACCTCAGAACTTTCCTCTGACCAGCCACGATCCAAAACGACCTACATTTTGACGCACACCCCGAAGGCGAGCGCGGGAGCACTACGGGCGGCTGGGGAGGCGTGATCATGGGAAGCTTGTTCACGCTCCTGGTCTGGGGTCTGTTTGCGCGGGCCGTGTGGAAGCAGAAACGCTTGTCGCTGCCATGGCGGCCGTCCTCCCGCCGATCTGCGAGTACGGCGGGATCACCGTTCTGATCGTCTGGCTGCGGCCGTTCAGCTAGGCGGTGGGGGATGCGCCCGTCCCGATCAGGCCGACCAACATGACCCACGCTTGCGGGTCGGCGCGGAAGCGTGTCCAGGCGGCGGTCGCGACGGCAAGGTCGGCCAGAGACAGCGTGCCGTTCTCGACCATGGGCACGAGCCGGCCGGGCCCGAGGTGCGGCGCGAAATCCTCGACGGGGCGGTCATCGCTGGTGACCGCGAAGGGCCGCACGGTCACACTCTGAAAACCTGCCGCGCGCAGGAGCGCAGACATCTTGCGGCCGATCAGCCGGTCGCCGCCAGCGCTGCGCTGTGCGGCCGCGGCGCGAGTGTACACCGCGGCCAAGCGGGGGTCGGCGGGTTCTGCCAAGCCCCACAGTCCGCCGTCGACATCGATCACATAGACCCTGCCTCCCGGCTGGAGCACCCGTAGGGCCTCGCGCAGCACCGGCAGCGGGTCAGGCAGGTGCTGAAGGACATACCGGAAGACCACGGCGCTCGCCGAGCCGGTAGCCAGGGGAAGCGCCCTGGCGTCTGCGCAGACCGGCCGTGACGTGGCACTGCTGGGCACATGGCCGAGCAATTCGGCGTCCGCGTCGAGTGCGATGACCGCAGCGCCAGGCAGCGCTGACGCCAGCCGCCGGGTCAGCGCGCCTGTTCCGGCTCCTACCTCCAGCAGCAGGTGGCGCCGGGGGGGTGCGTCGCGGACAGGCCCGTCGCGGACAGGCCAGGCTGCCGTTAGCTCGCCCAGCCCGAGCTCACGCAACAGGTGCAGTTCCTCGGTGAAGGTAAGCGCGGCCTGCGCTTCTAGCCGGGCTAGTTCGCCGGGCAGCGCACCGGCTGTGTTGCGTGCCGGGTCGTAGGAGCTGACGCCGACCATCACAGCAGGTCCTGGTCACCAGCGGGCCCGGGTGGCCGCCACACGATCGCATGCATTCTATGCACCGCCTTCCGGCTAAAGAAATGCTTAACAGATTTCCAGATAGTACGTACTCCGATTGTGGCGTATACCTAACGGGATGCGCATTCACTGCTTGCTTCACTGGCCAATTTACTACGCCATTCGCGGACGTTCAAGAGACGCCTGCCGAGCCGTGAAAGAAGTATGGAATTAAGCCAGCACAGATGAGATCGTGATGTCATCCGCGAGAAGCCACCTGCTGGCCGGATTTATGGAGGTAACCCCATGGCAATGGATCCGCAAGAACGAGCCGAGTTCGTCGACGCCTATACGCGTGTCCTCATCACGGCCTGGTCGAGCGAAGAGTTCGCCAGCCGCATCAACTCAGATCCCGCCGCCGCGCTGCGTGAGTGCGGCATCGAGCTGCCGGCTAACGCCACCATCGAGCTAGTCCGCACCATCCCCGACGGAGAGCACGAGGGAAGCCTCGACACCCAGATCGATGCATGGGAGCGCGGCGCCGAGACCGGCCACTACGTCCTGCACATCCCCGACACCCCTCAGGTCAACACCGCCGAACTCAGCGAAGGCGACCTCGACAGCATCGCAGCGGGCGACGGCTATTACTGCTGCTGCTGCTGCCCGTGTTGCTGCTGCTCCTGAGCCTGACGGTCAAACGCCCGGTGAGGCCGGCCAGCCTGGACGGCCTCACCGGGCGACGCGTCTTTGCCCGAATCCGAGCCTCAGGAGAGCCCCATGACGATGAGCCCGCGCGAACGCGCCGAGTTCGTCAATGCGTATACCCGCGTTCTCATTACCACCTGGTCGGACGATGCGTTCGCCGGGCGGCTCGACACGGACCCTGCTGCCGCGCTGCGTGAGTGCGGCATTGATCTGCCCGCCGAGGCGATCGTCGACGTGCTGCGCGTCATCCCCGAAGGGGAGCAGGAGGGAAGCCTCGACGTTCAGATCGAGGCATGGGAGCGCGGCGCCGAGACCGGCCACTACTCCTTGTACGTCCCCGGAACCCCGCAGGTCGACACCGCCGAGCTCAGCGAGTCCGACCTCGACAGCATCGCGGCAGGCCTATTCGCATGCTGCTGTTGCTGTCCTTGCTGCTGCTGCACATGACCGCAGGCCGACCTATGACGGATCTGGCGCCGGGCGGATGCCCGGCGCCAGATGGTTGTCCGGCGCCGGTCAGGTCACCGGCGCCGGCCGGATCACTACCGGAGCTGGAGCCGCTGGCCCAGCAGGCGTCGCGGGACCATCGCGTTGTTCCAATCGGCCTTGCCGAGCTGGCGCAATCCGGGAAAGCGGATGGCAAGCTCGCGGAGCAATGCTCCACCCGCCCACCGGACCAGCGGAGCGCCAAGACACAGGTGCGGTCCCCCGCCGAAGGCCAGGTGGGGATTGGGCGAGCGGCGCGGGTCGAACTCGTCGGGGCGCTCGAACACCGCGGCATCCCGGTTCGCAGACGCGATCACGAGCAGCACGCGCGCGCTGGCGGGCAGGAGCATGCCATCGAGCTCGGTTTCCTGCCTGGTAACCCGTGCGGTGAACGGGATAGGCGTCGACAGCCGCATCAGCTCATCGACGACCCCGCCATCCCGGTTCGTGGCCGGGCCGTCCGGAATCTCCTCACGCAACGACGCGAACAACCCCGGCACCGGCGTCAGCCAGTGCACCGCATGACTGACCAGGTCGGCCAGCGGCAGAAATCCGCCAACCACGGAAAGACTCAGGATGCCCAGCATCTCACCCCGGGTCAGCCGGGGATCCGCGGCCAGGTGGACGAGCGGGCAGTCCACCCCCGCCGCTTGCAGTACCTGGATGTGATGGTCCATGAACGCCGAGAACTCGGCGACCGCCGCGCGGCCGGCCTGGCCGGCCTCAGGGCCTCCCATCGGATCAAGGTTTACCGAAACCCGCCTGGCCAGGCTGGTGAAGGCAGGCACTTGCCCGGCATCGAGCGCGAGCAGGCGGGTGAACACTTCGACGGCGAACGGCTCGCCGATGTCGGCGGTGGTGTCGGCCTCGTCCCGCCCGGCCAGCCCATCGAGCACGCCGGAGACGGCGTCGCCGAGGCCGCCCGTCTGCGCGCGCAGCGCCGCCGGGCCGAGGAGCAGGGCGCCAGGCCCGCGCAGCCGGGCGTGGTCGGGAGGATCGGACATCAGCATCGATGCAGGCAGATCGTCCTCGCGGGTCCTTTCCTGCTGCCCGAGCGATGCGGAGAAACAGGCGTCCGCAAGGGCGGACGCGCACCCGGCGTGAGACGCCACAAACCACCAGCCGCTGAACTTCTCGAAATGCACTTGATCATTTTCCCTGAACCAGGCGTAGGCCGGGTAAGGATTTACCCGGCCGGCCGGTGAGAAAGGATGCGGCACATGCGCTGGCAGCGTTGCTTTAAGCATCTCAAAATTCCCTTCTCCGGACCATTGCCGAGATATAACTATCAATGTCATCATAGACACAGAAGGGCAGGTAACACAATGGTGCTCTGCTTCTTTAAGGAGACGCACCGTGCGCTGTGATGTGGCGATCGTCGGCGCCGGTATAAGCGGTCTTTCTTGTGCGGTCGCGCTATCGGCCCGCGGCGTAAGAGTAGTTGTATTCGAGGCACGGGACAGGGTCGGCGGCCGGCTGCGCACTTACCGTCCGCCCGATGGCGGGCCAGCGCTCGAACTAGGCGCCCAGGTGATCCACGGCGACCGCAATCCGCTGCGCGATCTGACCGCGAACGGGCTGGCGGTGCGGCAACCGCTGCCGTCACGTCCGATATCACGCGACGGCGCCGCTCGGGTCTTGCTTGGCGGGCGAATCATGCCCTTCGGCGTACTGGCCCGCGGCGGCATGCCGCCATGGGTGACCGAGGACAAGCTCGCCGCCGATTACGGCGGGGCCGGTGACAGCGGGACCGGCAGCAGTGATCATGACGATCCCACGGTCGCCTCGTGGCTGGCCGCGCAGGGAGTCACCGGCGGCCACCTGGCGGCCGCGGCCGAATGGTTCCGGCAGAACTGGGCCGCCGAGCCGCAAATACTCAGCGCCCGTGGTGTCGCAGCGGCCCGGTGCGGCGATCAGGCCGGCGACGGTGAGTACGCATTCGAGGGCGGCTACCTGTCGCTGGCCGAGGCGCTGGCCGGTGAACTGGCCGAGGCAGCGACCCCGGCCATCCGGCTCGGGCAGCCGGTACGGCTGCTGACCTGGGCACCGGGACGGGTGGAGCTTGCCGTCGGCGGCGAACGGATCACCGCGCGCGGCGCGGTCATCACGACGCCGCCGCCGCTGATCACCAGCGGGCGGCTGGTCATCGCGCCGATGCCGGAGTACAAGGCCGCCGCCGTGCGCGGGTTGCCTGCCGGTGATGGGCTGTGCGCGATCGCCGTGATGTCCCGCGCGGCACCCGAGTCGGCCGTAATTTTCGATGCGGACGGGCACGCCGGGTTCGTGCGCTGCTTCGCCGGCCGGCCGGAGGTGCTCATCGTCGCCAAGGCGCGGGCGGCAGGTGCGGTTCGCGCGGCCAGCCTGGCCGACGTGGTGGCCCGCGCATTCCCCTGGTCTGCCGGGGTGGAGACGACCGGCGTTCATGTCGCCGACTGGGGACGCGACCCCTGGTCGGCGGGGGCGTTCAGCTATCCGAGGGCGGGCATCCGGAGTGCGGCGCGGGATTGGGCCGCACCAGTGTCGCGAACCCTGTTCTTCGCCGGCGAGGCGGCCACCGCGGGATCGCTACCGCCATCTGTGCACGGCGCGCTTGGCAGCGGGCTTCGCGCGGCCCATGAGGTAGTGGAGGCGTGGGGGCAGTGAACTCGGCGAATGGCGAGAAAATCGGGCCGGCCGCAACACCGCCCGCGGCGGCGCCGGGCGGCTGGCAACTGCTCGCGCTGGGCAGCGAGGTCACCGGGCAGGTGACCGGCCTGTCGCTGGGTTCCCGTGCGCTTGTCGCGGTACGCGACCAAGGCAAGGTCCGCGTCTTTGACGGAACATGCCCGCATCGAGGCGCGCACCTTGGGCATGGCGGGTACGTCACCGACGGCCCGGGCATCATCTGCCCGTTCCACGGCAAGTGGATCGGCCTGGGCAGCGGAACCGGCAGCGGAACGGGCGAGCTGCGTGTCCGCGAGCACGAGGTCATCGACTGCGACGGGGCGATCTTCGTCCGGCTCGCCGACCTCCCGGCTCGCGATCACGGCTTCGCCCAGGCGGCCACGGACATTGCGTCCACGCACGTGGTTATCGGTGCCGTCACCGGCGAGGCCAGCGTCCCGCCCGAGCTGATCATCGAGAACGCGTTCGACTTCGCTCATTTTCCCACTGTTCACCTGGTCTCGCGGCTGGCCCGGCCTGAGGTCAGGCTCGGTGACGACGGCGAGCTGAGCATCACGACCGCCTTCCGCACGAAGGCGCCAGACTGGGAAGTCTCAGAAGGAGATTTCACCAGCCGCTTCCACGCGAGGGCCTTTAACCCGCACCTGGTCGTCACCGAACTCGGCCCCGCTGACTCGAGCAACTTCGTGTTCACCGGAGCAACGGCGGTCTCAGGCGGATGCGTGGCGCGCATCGCGGTCGCTATCCGCCGGACGGCACCGGACGCGACGGCGGCAGCTCTGGTGGAGGGCGCCAAGTTCGCCTTCGAGCAGGACCTAGCGATCTGGAACCATCTCGACGTCAGCGCCCCGGTGCGGCTGGACTCCCGCGACACGCCGGTCATGGCCTTCCGTGCCTTCTGTGCCTCATTCGCGGCTAAGCGGTAGCCGCGGTAAGGAGCCGTCATGGATCTTCACATCGAAACGCTGGGGCACGGGCCCGCGGTCCTGTGGATCCACGGCTACACTATGGATTCCACCCTGTGGCGCCCGATCTGGGATCTGCTGCCCGGATTCAGGCATGTCGGCATCGACCTGCCCGGCCACGGCGGTTCCGGTCCGCTGAACCCGGATGAAACGCTGCCGGGCCTGGCCGCTCGGATCGCCGGGATCGCCCGGGCGCAGCGGGCGCGCCGGGTTGTGGCGCTATCGTTCGGGTCGTGCCTGGCGCTAGAGCTTGCCATGGCGGATCCTGGCGGAGTCGAACGGCTCGTGCTGGCCGCGCCGACGATCGCCGGCGCGTCACCGGCCGCGGGCGTCGCCGACCGTGAGATGCAGCTGTCATTGCTGCACCGGATGGCCGGGCCGGGCCCGCACATGACACGGCTGTGGATGACATCGCCTCCCGACATCTTCCGCGGCAGCGAGTGTCATCCCGAGCTGAGGGCCCGGCTGTGCCGCGTGATCGACGATCATCGCTGGTCGGAAATGCGAACCGGTGCGATGCGGACGCTCACCGCGCACGTTCATACCGACCAGGCGCTCGGCCGGATCAGCGCGGCCACGCTCGCCCTCATCGGGGATCAGGACATGCCGGCCTTCGCGGCCAACGCGTCCCGGCTCGCGGTGGTCATTCCTGACTGCGGCGTGCTGACCGTGCCGCAGGCCGGCCACCTGTGCCTGCTCGAGCGCCCGGACAAGGTGGCCGGCGCGCTGCGGGCACACCTGGCGGCCGGCTGAGTGCCGGTAGCTGCGTGACGGCAGCTGCGTGCCGGTCCTGCGTGCCGGTCCTGCGTGCCGGTCCTGCGTGCCGGTCCTGCGTGCCGGTCCTGCGTGCCGGTCCTGCGTGCCGGTGCTGCGTGCCGGTGCTGCGTGCCCGGTAGCTGAGTGCCGGCAGCTGAGTGCCGGGAGCAGCAGATAGCCCTCGCTCACGGGCGGCGAGCGAGGGCTATGGGGTCTCGAGGTTCTAGGTGAGCTGCTTGCTCGCCAGCGAGGCGAACAGGCCATCCCCGGCCGCGAGCAGTTCATCGAAGCTGCCCTGCTGGACGATCCGGCCGCCGTCAAGGACGATTATGCGATCCGCTCCCGCCACGCTGGACAGCCGGTGCGCGATGACGATCCGCGTCGCGTTGAGCTGGCGCATGCTTTCGGCGACCACCTTCTGCGTCGGGTTGTCCAGTGCGCTGGTCGCCTCGTCGAACAGCAGGATGCGGGGGCGTGAGACCAGCGCGCGGGCGATCATGATCCGCTGGCGCTGCCCGCCGGAAAACGTCGTCGCGCCCTCGGACAGGAGCGTCTGCATGCCCATCGGCATGGCCGCGATCTCCCCGTCCATGCCGGCCATCCGGGCCGCTGCCCAGGCATCTTCGGCGGTGTGGCTCGAGCTGCCGATGATGTTGCTCTGGATGTCGCCCGCGAGCAGCGCTCCATTTTGCAGCACGACACCGCACTGGCGGCGGACGGACCCCGCCTCGAGCTGGGTCATGTCCTGGCCGTCAAATAGCACCGCGCCCGTGGTCGGGGACTCGAATCCGAGCAGCAAGCGGAGCAGCGTCGATTTGCCGCAGCCGGTGGGGCCCACGATGGCGACGAACTCTCCGGGATCGATGTTGAAGCTGATGTCGTCGAGGACGAGCGGCTTGTCCTCCCCGTACCGGAAACAGACGTGGCTGAGCGTGATCTGGCCGGACAGGTCGCCGGGATCGGCGTTGCCGTTCGACGCCTCGGGCTCGGCCTCGAGGATCGGCTTGAGCCGCTCCAGCATCGGGAACACGCCAAGCGTGGTTATCGCGACCGCGGTGAACTGGAGAGCGGCCGCGGTCAGCAGGCTGAATGCCGCGTTGAAAGCCAGGAACGCCGCGATCGAGATGTGACCGCGCAGCGGCCCGGCCACGAGGGCGAAGATGATGATCGAGCACACCAGCGGGAATCCCGCGTTGAACGTGGTGACCGAGTTCTGCACGCGGCGCGCCTTGACGGCCATGCCGCGGCCGCGGGTGAACGTCGTCGACCACTCGGCGAACGCCCGGTCCTCGGCGGCGGCGACGCGCAGCTTGGGCAGACCCATCAGCAACTGGAACACCCGGGACGACAGCGCCCGCTCGGTGTCGTAGAGGCGCCGCTGCCAGCGCACCTCACGGAATCCGGCGAACAGGCAGACGCCCGCGAAGGTCGTGACCAGGACGACGGCGGTCAGCGCCAGCCTGATGTCGTAGAAGAACACGAGGACCAGGTTCGCCGACCCGGTCAGCAGCCCCAGCGCCGCGATGGTCGTCACGCTCGACAGTGCCTCCTGCGCCGCGTTCACGCCCAGCGCGGTCACGGCGAGCTCGCCGGTCGAATAGCGGCTGAAGAAGCTGGTCGGCAGGGACAGCAGCCGGGACCACACCGCCGACTGGAGCAGTGCTACCGAACGGCCCTCCAGGCGCAGCGCCGCGATGTTCTGCACCACCGAGATGACTGCCGCCACGAATGCGCCGGCGATCACCAGGAGCGAGCCTTCCACGATCAGGCTCCGCTGGGCCTGTGAGACAAAGTTGCCGAGCACCTTCCCCGTCATGATCGGGACAAGCATCCCCAGGGCGGCCACGACCACGCCGGTGAGCAGGATCCGCACTAGATCGCCACGCAGGCCAGACGCGCCGAAGCGCAGCAGCGACCCCATCCGGGTGACCCCGGCGGGAAGCGGCCGGTACAGGGCGGTGGCGCGAACGTCGAAGTCGTCGGCGATGGCCTGGTTAACCCGGGTCACCCGGTTCGCCTGCGGATCGGCCAGGACGTAGTGGCCCTTCACCGGCAGCAGCGCGAGCACCTGGCCGTCGGACTTGCGGCGGCCAAGCATGGGTCCTATGTCACGCTTCCACCAGCTCTCGTCGAGCCGGATCTCGCGGGTGCGCACGCCGTTGGCCAGTGCGATCCGCTGCACGGGAGCCATCCGGCGGCCGCTGTGGTCGCGGGCCTGCGGCGCCTGCACGGAGAAGCCCAGGTGCGATGCGACCAGTCGCATCGCCGCCAGGTCCGGCGGGTCGGCCGCCACGTCGGCCAGCCGGACGCGGGCGTTGGTGTCCCGCACGACCGCGTCGAACCTTCTGGCCGCGGCCTGCACCGTCTGCGATTCCCGCGAGGCGCGGGCCGCCAGCGATTCGCGTTCGGCCGCCTCACGCTGCTCCACCCGGCGGTCCATGGCGTACAGCAGCCGCGACGCATGTGTGATGAGCTTGCCCCACAGCGATCCGTCGGCAAGCAGTTCGCCGGTGGCGCGGGAAACCAGCACCGCGGGCCCCTCGGTGACCAGCCAGTCCCGCTCGGTCAGGCAGATATGGCCGCCAATGGTCAGCCGCCCGGCGAGCCCGTTTCCGCGCGCGACCCCGCTCTCGACATAGACCCACTGCACGCCGTCGATCGAGCGCACTGCCGCATGGTCGGTCAGCTCGGTCACGCCCCGAGGGACGAGCGGCACGAACTTACGGGGCGGCAGTTCTCCGCTCAGCGTGTCGGCCAGGGCGACAAGCCCGGCCTCGATGCCCTGCACGAGCTGGCGGACCGCGACCGCGAATCCCACCGGGGACAGGCCACGGACCGCCCGGCCCGCCGCACCGTCGGCGACGGCGTGCCGCGCGGACAGGCCGGTGAGCCGGTCGACCGGCAGGTAGGACAGCACCGCGCCGGGGACGGCCCGGCCGACGATGCTGTGCTTGGGCCCGCGCGGCGAGGACAGCAACGCCGTTCCCGCCGGAACCCGGCACAGCGGCGTCCAGCGCCCGGTCGGCTGCCCGTCCACAACGCGCACCGCGAACAGGTCGACCTCGCCATGCTCGACAAGCAGCACGCGCCGCATGTCATTCAGCACGACCAGCCGGTCGTCGCGAAGGTCGATCCGGCGCGCCGCCTCGGTGAAGAAGCGGCTGAAAGCCGACTGAATGGTGGTTGCCGGGCTCATGCCGCCACCTCCGCCGCCGTGTTCTCGCCGCTCGCCACGAGCTCGGCGTACAGGCCGCCATTAGCGAGCAGATCCGGATGCCTGCCACGCTCTACCGGGTGGCCATCCTGCAAGACGATGATCTCGTCGGCTTCGCGCACGGTGGACAGCCGGTGGGCGATGATCAGGCAGGCACACCCGCGCCGGCGCAGGCTGTCGACAACCCTGCGCTCGGTATCTGAATCGAGGGCGCTGGTGGCCTCGTCGAGTATCACCAGCGTCGGGCCGGCCACCAGGGCCCTGGCGAGCTCGAGCCGCTGGCGCTGGCCGCCGCTGAAGTTCCTGCCGCTCTCCCCGACGAGGCTGTGGATCCCGCCGGGGCGCTGGCTGATCACCTCGAACAGGGCCGCGTCGTGCAGCGCCTGGATGATCGCCTCATCGCTCACCGAGTCGTCCCATAGCGTCAGGTTGTCCCTGACGGTGCCCTCGAATAGGCAGATGTCCTGGTCGACGTAGGCAACCGACGCCGCGAGCACCTCTCGGGGGATCTCGTCACGCGGAATGCCGTCGAGCAGGATCTGGCCAGACCACGGCTGGTGCAGGCCGGCCGCCAGCTTGCCGAGGGTCGACTTCCCGCTGCCCGAGCCGCCGACGAGCGCGATCCGCCGGCCGGGGGCGACGGTGAAGGACACATCCGCGATGACGGGCTTGGCCAGCGGGTTGTAGCCGAAGCTGATGTTCCTGAATTCCAGCGAGCCGGTCAGCCGGGAGCTGATCGCCCGGTGCTCGGCGGTGAAGGCCCGGTCGACGGGATACCGCTCGACGTCACGCAGCCTGGTCATGTCCGCGGTGAGGTCCTGTAGCCGCTCACCAAGGTTGGTGAGCTGGGTGACCGGACCGCTGAGCGCCCCGAGAAGCGCCTGGAAGGCCACGAGCAGCCCGAGGCTCAGCGCGCCGTCGGCGACCCGGAGCCCCCCGACGAGCAGGATCAGGCCCGTGTTGGCCGTGGCGAGCAGCGGCGGCACCGCGGTCACCATCGCGGTCGGGATGCCCAGCTTCTGCCGCGCGGTGACCACCTTGGCAAGGAAGCCGGCCCAGCGCGAGAACGCGTCAGGCTCGGCGCCGGTCGCCTTGATCGTCTCGATCAGCCTGAGCGTGTTGAATGTGGTCGCGCCGAGCTTCCCCCGGTCGGCGCGCATCGCCTCGACCGCGTCCGTTCGCGCCCGCGCCACCCAGCGCAGGACCGCCACGTTGAGCAGCGCCATCGTCACGCCTATCACGCCGAGCAGGACGTCGTAGTGAACGAGCAGCACCGCGTAGAAGGCGACGAGCACCAGGTTGACCATCGTGGTAGCCATGTCCCTGGACAGGATCTCGGCCACCATGTCGTTGGCGGCAACGCGGCCGGCTACCTCGGCGGGCTGGCGCTGGAGGAAGAACTCGATGGGCAGGCGCAGCAGATGGCGGAAGAAGCGCGCGCCGGAAATCAGCCCCATCCGGGTCTCGATGCGCAGCATGTAATGCCGCTGCACCGCGGTGAGCCCGCACATGACCGCGACCGTCGCGAGCATCGCCCCCAGCAGCGGCATCAGATAACCGGGAGAGTTCCCGGTGAGAAGATCGTCGATGAAGATCTTGCTAAATGCCGGGATGACAAGTCCGGGCACGACGAGCAGCAGGCTGGCGAGGAGAACAAGCGGCAGGGCGCGGCCGGTAGGCAGGCGGCGGGCGAACAGGGCCTCGGCGACCCCGGTGCGGCGGCCACCGGTGCGGAACTCGGGCCCCGGCTCGAACGTGAGCACCACGCCGGTGAAGCCCGAGTCGAAATCGGTCCAGTCGATCATGCGGGGGCCGGTGGCGGGGTCGTTGACGGCCACCTTGGTCTTGCCAAACCGCTTCCTGACCCCCTCGACGACCATGAAATGCTGGAACGCCCAGAAGATGATGCACGGCTTGCGGATCTCCGCGAGCCGTTCGGATTCCATCTGGAAGCCCTTGGCGATCAGCCCGTAGCTGCGGGCGGCCGCGATGACGGCGGACGCCTTGGCGCCATCGCGCGACACGCCGCAGGCGGTGCGCAGCTCCTCCAGCGGGACGAACCGGCCGTAGTAGCCGAGGACCATCGCCAGCGCCGCGGCGCCGCACTCGACCGACTCCATCTGGATGACGGTGGGGGTAGAGCGCCGCCAGCGGCGGCTGCCTTTCTCATTCGCGAGCCCGTCTGGATGACCGGGCTCACCCGCGTCGGGCCGGCTCATGACCGCAGCCTGGGTCATAACCTCTCCTCGCTTATTCTCATCGTGGTCACCCCAGCTATCGGAAGGTCATCGGTCAGTTGCTGAACAGCAGCGAGATGGGCGCCTGGGAGCCCAGGGTGACCGTGCCCGTCGCCGTCGTCTGGGCCGGCAGTGCCTGCGGCGGCCCGGCCGCGGTTGTCCAGGCGTAGCCGGACGCGGTACGGCTGTCTTTTTGCAGGCTCACCGTCACCAGGCGGGGCGCCACGCCCGCGCCGGACATCGCGGCCGTCGTGGTGCCGCCGAGGACGGCGTTCACCTCCGCGCTGGTGAGCGGGAACTGGCTGACCGAAACAACCCGACCGCGAAGCAGGCCGAACGCTGCTGACGGTGCGGATGCCACGGAAAGCCCGACACCCTCACCGGGGACGATCTGCGCTGCCTGGCTGGAAGGGACCAGCAGCAGGGCGACGAGCTGGCTGCCGCCGACCGCGCTGCGCTCGACGGTGGCCACCGCGCTGCCGGTACTGATCACCTGGCCGACAGCTACGCCGACGCTGGTCACCTGGCCGGCAAACGGACTGACGATCTCGTGGCTGGCGCCGCCCGCGTCGCGGATGTCGGCGAGTTCCTGCCCGGCGCGCACGTAACCGCCGATGCCCGCGTGCACCGCGTCGACCATGCCCGTGTACAGGCTCTGCACCTGGACCGTACCCTCCGGGCGGGTGATCAGGCCGGTCGCGCTCACCGTCTGCGGCAGCCGCCCGAACAGCGCCCAGCCGACTGCCGCCGCCGTGACCAGCGTCAGCGACGCGATCACCAGCCAGCCGCGCGGCGAGGCCAGGACGACCGGGGCATCGAGCTCGTCGGGCTCGCGGAGCTGCGCGAGCGCCTTGAACCGGAAGTTCATCTGTTTCCTCCAGATTCGCTGGCAGATTCGCTGGCGGGCGTGCCGATGACGAGCTCACCGACGCTGCCCTCGGCGTGGTACGCAAGGCCCGACGCGGCGGCGAAGTCCGCGGCGTCCCCGCCGCCGAGCCCGCATACGGCCAGGCCCATCGCGGCCGCGACCAGGTAGATGGTCTGATAGAGCACGCCGACGTGCTTGAGCACGAGGGAGTATCCGATCGCGTTGTACTTCCACATGACGCGGCCGAACCGGGCGGTGACGATGAGCACCACCTGGGGGTCGGCGGCCATGATGCTCGCGGCGCGTGCCCCCATCACGAGGGCGGCGGTGGCCGGGCCGGGATCGGCGACGTGTTCCAGCGCGTGATCGGCCGCTGCGTAGTGCCACAGGCCGGGCGGGGCACCCTCGCACCGGGTGATCAGCGGGTAGATCTCGAGTTCGTGGGCTGCGCCCCCGGCCGGGTAGGGCCGGTCGGCCGCCTCCTGACCGTCGGCGCACGGGAAGACCCGCCGGATCCGGGCCGACCGGTAGAGCAGCTCCCCGAGCTGCCCGAGGGTGATCGGCGCGGCCGGGTCATGGGCCCGTATCGAGCGGCGTGTCTCGAGCACCTCGGTCAGTGGCGGATCGGCCTTGGCGGTCACCTCCAGGTCGGGCCGCGGCAGCTCGACCCGCGGCCCTGGCAGTGCCGGCCTGACGGCCGGCAGCGGGGGGAAGCGGCCGGCCAGCGGATAGCTGCCTCCGTAGCCACTGGTCAGCCGGGTTCCCCTGCTGGTCGCGTGCAGCCACAGGTCGGCCTGGGACCACTGGGCGAGCGCGGCGTCGGTGTACTCGGTGTCGTCGTCGGGACTGCCGGGTGCGAGCAGGCCGGCGCCGGCGAACAAGTCGATCACCGCGCGGGACAGCTGCGGCGAGAGTCCGGCGACGCCATCGCCCGCGCTGGTCCAGCCGGCCAGCGCGGCCAGCACGCCGGTCACGGCGGTCTCCAGCTCGACGTGCGCATGGCCGCCTGGCCGCTCCGCGACCAGCTTGCCGCCGGCCGCCCGGATGGCCGTGAACCGGGACAGCTTCACCTGGGCCGGCGCCCGGACCGCACTGCCAGGACCGCGGCCTACCGCGGCCTGGCGGAGCCGGGCGACCGGGCCCTGCGGGGTGAGCACACTGCGCTCGATCAGCCCCGCGGAGTCCAGCTTGGTGACCAGGGCCTGCCATCGCAGCAGTCCTGGCATGCCATCCGCCGCCAGGTCCTGCTGCACGTCAGCCTCGGGCACGTCCCGGCACGCAAGCGACTCCAGCAGGGCGCAGATGCGCGACGGCAAGCCGGGCAACTGGAGCGACGCGTCAGCCAGGGCGATGACGGGCCCGCCCTGGCCGGCCCTGATCGTGGCGTCACGGCGCAGCCGGATCGCGCGCGCCGGGAATAATGTGGCCGCTTCCATGACCTACCTCGGTTTCTAGAAGAAGACATTTCTCGGGTTCATCTCGTCTTCGCGGACCGGCCGGCCGGTCCAGCCGAGCTGGACGGGCACCGTGTAGAGGCGGCCCGCGCCCAGGCGGCGCCAGAAGTGCCGCATCCCGGGAACGATGACCTTGGCCACGCTCAGGTCCAGGTCGGGCTGGGTCTGGTCGAGCACGATGAGGTCAAGCCCGGCGGCGCTGGTCCGCTCCGCGCACAGCGTCACGGCCTGCGCCAGGTCGCTGAAATCGGCCGGCGGATAGCTGCCAAGGTCACGCGCGGGCTGGCCCCCATCCGGAGCCAGCCATGGCTCGTTCTCGATCTTCACCTCGTGCAGCCAGGTCAGCGTGGCGATGTCGTCCTCGAGGTAGACCGTCTGGCCGGCCGCGTCGCGCTCGATGACCGCCGGGAGGAACTGGTTGACCTCGGTCAGCGCCCGGGCTGCCGCGATCTGCGGATCGAAATGCGCGCCGAATCCGACCAGGACGTCCTGCACGCGATGGCCGGTCCTGGCCGAGACCGCTACCAGCGTCGGGATGCCGAAATCGGCGGTGATGTCCAGCATCCACAGGCTGCGGCCATGGCCCGCGTAGAAGGCGCGCAGCCGGTCGACATAGGGATCATGGAGCGCGTCGAGGTCGAAGGCAGGCCGGCGGAGCCGGTTGTACCACCAGAGCGCGACCGCGTCCCGCTCCACCACCTCGAAGAACCCCTGAAGGATCGCCTCCTCGAGGGTGGCGCCGGCCGCGTTGCCGTTGGAGTCCGCGTAGCAGTAGAAGTCGTGCTCCAGATCGGGGTGACCGAACCAGGCGTACGCCGCAGGAACGTAACGCACCTGGTCACTGGTCAGCGACCAGCCAGCCGTCCAGTCGATGGGCCGGTGGGCCGGCAGTCGATCCGGCACGATCTGGAGGCGGCTGGCGGGGTCGGCGTTCCACTTCAGCCGCTGCTCGTACTGCCGGTCGGAGAACATCAGCAGCTCGCTGGGATGCACCGCCTGGTCGGGACCGAGCTCCGCGAAGGAAGCGCGGCGGACGGGCTCGTCGCCCCGCCAGACGCCGCTGTAGCGTTCGATCGCCTCACCCAGGGCACTGACCCGCGCCTGGAGATCGGTGCGGCCCTTCCCGCCGCTCTGGCCCCGCAGATTGCGCCGGAGCAGATCCATGTTGTCGCGCACCATGGCGAAGTTGTGGCCGGCCCGGTAGCTGTAGGTGAGCCCGTCCTCCACGTCTGACGCGGCCGTCAGCCAGGTGACGGCGCCGATGACGGGACTGATGTGGTGGCGCAGTTGCTCGAAGACCTGGCCGGCCGGGCGGGCGCGCAGGCCGCCTTCGAGGTCGCGGACCACCGGCCGCGAGCTGATCGTGACCTTGGGATCCCGGCCGCTGATCAGCCCCGGGTCACCGCACCGCTCACATTGCGGCCTGCGCACGAGCACATGCTCGTCGGTGGCCAGCTTTACCAGGTCGATCGTGATCATCCGGCCGTCGATGTTGGCCGCCGCTCCGGTGACGGCCAAGGTGGCGATCTCGGTGGCAAGCAGGCCGGCCAGCACCGTCGGGCCCGCGGCCAGGTGCGCGGCGGGCAGCTCGACCCGGGACCCGGCCAGCTTGCCCGTGATGTAGCGCTCGACCTGCCGGTTGGCGGTCAGCCGCTGGGCCATGCAGGCCCAGCAGCCGGTGCGCCCGTATTCCATCAGGGGGCCCAGCCAGACAGCCCGGCCCGTTGCCTTGGCCGCGATCCAAGGCCGCGGCGCACGGGCCAGCAGCCGGTCCAGCTCGTCGAGGCCGGAGTGCAGGTAGTCGCCGGTGAGGACCACGATCAGCGTGTCGCGGCGCTCGGCGGCCACCGCCACGCCGCACCGGACAACGGTCATCCCCTCCGCCGCCAGCGCGCGGAACACGCTCTCGTCCGGCGCGCCGTCCAGCGTCACCAGCGAGATCGTGGTGTCGCGCAGCGCAGCCCTGGCCGCCGCAGGGTCGACGCCGAGCGCATCCCAGTGCGCGATCTCCTCGTCGGGAAGCTCCGGCCGTCCGTCCGCGAGTTGCCCGTACGCTTCGAACTTGCGGACAGCGGTGAGCGTCTCGGGCAGCGAAAGCTCACCGCTCACGGCTTGGGCTATCTGCGCGATCGTGTGAGCACCGTCGAGGTAGGGAAGCACGGTGGCGCTGCCGCGGCCAGTGATCAGGAAGTGCCGGTTCTCGGCGAGAAGAAAGACCCGGCCATCAGCGGTGACACGCGTGGCGAAATTGGCTTTAAGCCTAGGGCGTTCCACGGCCACATCCTCACGAAGAATTGAAAAGGAATTGTGGTGGAATTACTCCGTCAGGCCGATGGTCGCACGGTGCGTGACCGCATGTAAATACTGACATCCCCGTTCCGTATCGGTCAGCCGGCCATTACGTATCCGGTGGCCGTGCCGTAGGTAATGCGGTCGCCACCAGGGATTTTGACGTACGTACCGGGCAGTCAGTACTCGTATCCGATGGTTTCAGCGCGTGACTTAGCGCTTACGCAGTACCTACCAGGGCGGCAGCCCTGGCGCATTTTTATACCCTGATGAATCGCGGCTATTGACGCGGCAATGCGGACGCGCACATCATCGGGGTATGGCAGAGAATGTCCCGAACGGAGCCAGGCAGAACGCAAGTGCGTGGCATGCAGGGACGCGCCCGAGCTTCGGCGTGATCATCACCAACCGGGACAGGACGGCGCCGCTGGAGGCCTGTCTCGGCTCCCTGGCGGTTCAGGACACTCCCCCGGCGTGGGTGCTGCTGGCCGACCTAGGCAGCCGGCCGCCGCACAGGTCGGTCATGACCTCGCTCGCCGAGCGCTACCAGGTGTCGTACCTGCGCGTCGAGCATGACGGAGCGTGGAACAAGAGCCTGGCCTTCAACACAGCGTTCAGGATCGCGCTGCGGTCCATGCCCGCGGTGACTCATGTGATCCAGCTCGACGCCGACGTGATCTTGCACCCGCATCTGCTGACCAGGACCGTGGCAGAGCTGCGGGCGGTCTCGGCCTTCTGCTGCGTGCCGCGGATAGCCCCGCGCCAGCTGGAGCTCTGGGCACCGCCGGGTGACCCCGCGAGCTACGACCGCATGCTCACCCAGTGCGGGCCGGTGGCCTTCGCCAGGGCCGTCGGCGTCTTCATGGTGCTCCCCTCCGGCTGGCTGGCGGCCGAGCGCGGCTTCGACGAGGCCTACACCGGATGGGGCCACGAGGACACCGAACTGTGGTGGCGGGTGCGCAACTCCCTGACCTACCGCAAGGACATCACCGGATCACTGCTCATCCATCAGTGGCATCCGCGCCAGCCCGGCGCGGGTGAGCGGGGCCCGAACTGGCCCCTGTTCGTGCGCCGGATGGCCAACTCGGGAGAAGCCGCGAACCCCGCTGGGTGGGGGGACGGCCGGATCACCGAGTCGGTGCTGCGGCCCGGCGTGGCCGCGCCGCTTTCCACCAGCCAACCCTGCGCGGCTGGCACGGTGGCCGCGCAGCCTCCCTGACGGCAGGAGAACTGCCCCGAGGATGTGACAACAGAAGGGTGGCGTCCTGACCGATGGCCCACGTTGCGTTCTGCATCGCCCCGTTTACCGGCCACGTCAACCCCTCGCTTGCGGTCGTGTCCGAGCTGACCCGGCGTGGCCACCGCGTCAGCTATGCCACGACCGCGGAGTTCTCCGCGCGAGCGCGCGCGGCCGGAGGTCACGTCGCGGCCTATGAAACCACGACGCTGATGCCGCCCGGCGGCCGGACCGTCCGGCGCGATCCTGGCCACGGCGACTTTGCCCGCGCCTGCCGTGGGCAGTTGCGTGAACTCGAAGCCGTGGCGCCGGTGCTCATCGCGGCGTTCGGCGATGACGTGCCCGACGTCGTTGTCTGCGACCCGATGAACTGGGTGGGGCTTGTGCTGGCCGCCCGCTGGCAGGTACCGCCCATTAACAGCGTGACCAGCATGATCAGCGATGTGCGCTGGTCGCTTGGCCCGGTCGCGACCAGCTTCAGGCTGGATGATCCTGTCCTCCCCTTGCTGCTGGCAGCGGTGTCGGCGGCGCTGGCCCGCTATCGAACCGGGCTGACCGCAGACCAGTTGCTCGGCGCCGGCAGCGGGACTCCGGTCGTTGCCTACTACCCGCGTGCCTTCCAGAGCCGCGGCGATCAATTCGGCCCGCACGTCCGGTTCGTGGGGCCATGCCTGCGATACCGGCCCGACGCGGTATCGCGCGGCTCGGCCGGCCACGGCCGGCCCTGGCGGCCACCCGGGGACGGCCCGGTCGTGCTGGTGAGCCTGGGCACGGTGGTCAACCGCCAGCCAGAGCTTTTCCGCCGGTGCATCGACGCGTTCGCCGAGCTGGATTGCCAGGTGGTGGCCGCACTCGGGGGCCTGGACGCCACCGATCTCGGTTCGCTGCCGGCCAACGTGCAAGCGCACACTTACCTGCCGCTGGTGCAGGTGATGCCGTACGCCGACGTGTTGGTGGGCCACGGCGGGATGACGTCGACGATGGAGGCGCTGAGCCACGGCGTCCCTGTCGCCGCCATGCCGCAGATGCCCGAGCAGCGGATCAACGCCGATCGGCTCGCCGAGCTTGGCCTTGGGGTCTGCCTGGAAGTGGCGCAGCAAACGGAGGAGGCCTTGCGCGCGTCGGTCGCCGAGCTCATGCAGGACGTCAATGTCGGTCCCCGGCTTGACTGGATGCGGGCGGAGATCGAACGCGCACCTGGCGCTCCGGCCGCGGCCGAGGTCATCGAGAACGCAACGCAGGGCTGCCATAACGGAAGGCAGCTGGCCTGATACTCCGGGTCCCTGGGCCAGGACCCCTGACGAACGAACTCACTATGCCCAGTACTGCGAGGAGGTGCAGAGACCGATGCCTATGTATGAGCAGGATTGCATCCAGCGTGGCTCTTGCGCCGCGCCAGCTGATGGCGCGGACCAACCACGCGCAGCGGAGCTAGGTATCCCTGACGCACTGGGCCCGCAGGGGAAGATGGACGAGCTTTTACACCGTAGCCGGGCGCACGCGGCTGTCGGGGAGTTCACCGCGCGGCTGCGAGCCGACCAGCCAGCGGTCCTGATGATTGACGGTGACCGCGGCTCGGGCAAGTCGGCGCTGCTCCGGGCGGCGCTGGAACGCTGCCCTGCGCTTGTGCTGCGTGCCCATTGTCACAGCGCCGAGCGTGGTTTCACATTCGGCGTAGTCAGCCAGCTATTCGACCGGCTGCCACCCGATGATCTCCAGTCGGCCGCCGGACCGGCCGTGATGGCGGTGGGCGGCGCGGAGAGCCCGGAACGCGATCTTCTCGACCGCTTCTACCGGCGTGCCCGCGCGATCGCGGCGGCTGGCCCCGTGGTCCTGGCGATCGACGACATTCACCTGGCGGATCCGCTGTCGGCGAGGTGGTTTTCCTATGTCGCCCGGCGCCTGGACGACCTCCCGGTCGGCCTGCTGATCACCGTGAAGTCCCGCGATCTATCGTCAGGGACGAGCGGGCCCGCCGCGGATGAGCTGATCGCCGATCTTGGTGCGCTGGCCTATAGCAGGCTGGTACGGACGGCCCCGTTGTGTGCGCAGTGCGCGGAGGAATTGATTGCACGCAGGCTGGGTGGGTTCGTGGATCCGGCGTTTGCCCGGCAGTGCCACGCGCTGACGTGCGGAAATCCGCAGGTGCTGGGTGCGGTTGCGGCCCGGCTGGCCGCCGTGGGACTGCCCGCGGGTGACACCGATGCCGCTCTGGCGATCGCCGCCCGTACGCTGGCCGACACCGCGCTGGGATGGCTGCGGCAGGACGACCCGGTCAAGGCCGACCTGGTCGAGCAGTTCGCCGTCTGCGCGGGCGGCACCCTGGAAAAGGCGGCGATGCTGGCCGGCCAGGGCGAGGATGTCGCCAGGGTCGCGCGCCAGGCGCTGCGCCGGATCGGGCTGCTGGATCCGCGGTCCCCCGACCGGTTCGCCCACCCGGCGATGGGCGAGGCGATCACTGACCACCTGTCGCCCGAGGCCCGCCCCGCCATGCACGCCCGCGCCGCATTGATGCTGTCGCAGATTGGCGAGCCCGCCATGCTGACAGCCGAGCACGTGATGTCGGCTGGCACCATCGGCGAGCCCTGGGCCCGGCAGGTCCTGCGGCAGGGCGCCCGGGAGGCGGCGGCCGCAGGGGACTGGCCGCGCGGTGCCCGCTACCTCAGCCGGGCACTGCTCGAACCAGGCAGGCCCCGGCAAACGCTCACCCTCACCGCCGAACTCGGCACGGTGGAATTCCACCACGACATCGGCGCCTGCCTGCGCAGGCTCTCCGCAGCCGCCGACCTGGCGGCCGGCGACCCGGACGCCGCCGCCGACCTCGCGGCCTTCGCCGAAGTCGCGCTCGCGGCCGAAGACAGCGACGCGGCGGCGGCGTTTTGCCGCGCGGTGGCCGCACTGGCCGACGCGAAGGCTCCCGACAGGAGTGCCCTGCTGCGGCTGGCCGCACAGGCATTGCTACTGGGGCAGGCACTCCCGCCGGCGTCGGCCGCCGGCGTACGCCAGGCGATGCGCAGGCTCCGCGACGGGCCCGACGACATGGCCGCACGGCAACTGCTGTCGGTGATGGCGCTCGGCGCGGCGGCCCGCGGCCGTAACCCGCGCCGCTGCACGACCCTGGCACTGCGGTCGGTCGGTGCTGGCCCGGTCAGGTTCATGGAGCCGCTTCCTTCCACCACGGCCTGCGCCGCGCTGGCGCTGGCCTGGGCCGGTGATCTGAGCGCGGCCTCGGACGCCTGCGCCCAGGCGATCGAGGCGGCGCACCGGATAGCATCACGAACCGGTGAGGCGCTGGCCCTGTTCGTCCGGTCGGAGATCGCCTACCAGCGCGGCAACCTGAACGCGGCGCTCACCGATGCGCAGCAGGCGGTCCGCCTGTTCCAGGCGGTCGGCGCGACTGGCCTCGGGGCGGTCGCCGTCGCGCACTCGACCCGCGTGCTGTTGATGCGCGGGGAGCCAGGCTCGGTTCCCGCCCAGGCCATGGACCCAGGCCACGAGGCATCCGGGCACCCTTTCGTGCTGGGCATACAGCAGGAAGCACGTGGCATGATCGCTGCGGCACAGGCGAACCGCACCCTGGCGCTGCGGCTTTACCTCGAATGCGGACGTCATCTGATGGCCGGCGGGCTGGTGAACCCGGCCTGCTCCGCCTGGCGGAGCCGGGCTGTCGCCACCCTGTCCGGGCTCGGGCGAAAGGCGGAGGCCAGAACCCTGGCGGAAAGCGAGGTCAGCCTGGCCCGGGCATGGGGAGCGCCGGGACCGCTCGGCCGTGCGCTGGTCGGCTACAGCGCCGCCCACGAGGGCAGCGCCCGGCTGGAATTGCTCGGCGAAGCCGTGGCGGTTCTCGAGGGCAGCGACTGCCGGCTGAACCTGGCCAGTGCGCTCATCCGGCTCGGCTCCGAGATGTACGCGACCGGCCATACCCGTGCCGCCCGCGACGTACTGGAACGCGGCCTGGACATGGCCAATGACTGCGGTGCAGCCACCCTGGCCACGATCGCCCACCGGTCCATGCACGCCGCCGGCGCCCGGCCGCGCGGGCACCCGGCGTCGGTGACACTCACCGCGGCGGAACGCCGGGTCGCCGAACTGGTGGTAAGCGGCATGAGCAATCAGGCCGTCGCGACCACGCTGACCCTCAGCAAGCGGACCATCGACACTCATCTCGGCCGGATCTACCGCAAGCTCGGCATCACCGGGCGCACCCGTCTTCGCGAGGCGATCTCCGGGCCGGATCGCTGAGCGCTGCTGGAGAGGGGATCGCCGCATATGTCACCGGCAACTCGGCGCGGGATCTACACCGTGGCGAACGATAAATTCAGCGAATGGCTGCTTGCCCTGTTCGCAAGCCTCAAGATCCTGAACTCCCAGATACCTGTACGAGTGATACCTTTTGATGGCTCCACCGATCTTGTCCAGCGCATATGTCAGGCATTCGGATATGCGATATGGGCACCGTCAGGGCCGCTGAGTGCCTGTGACCGGATCGCGGAAGCAGTGCTGCCGCTCAGCGAATCGCCGGCCTTCTGCCGTGGCGCTTTCAGGCGATTCGCAGCGTTCTGCGGACCCTTTGAGGAGTTTATGTACCTGGATGCCGACACGCTGGTCCTCGAGCCGCTCACACCACTATTCGACGCCTGCGCGAACTCCGGGAAACAGATCGTCTTCGCCGACGGCGCGGGCAACTGCGCCTACAATCCCAGCGCCAGGCGCGAAGAGCTGCGTACAAACGGCTCACAGGAATGGAATACCGGTGTCTATTACTCCCGGTCCGGGGCGCTCAGCCTGGACGCGATGCTCGCGGCCTGCCGGACGGACCTGGCCGCCGACTATGCCGTCATCCGGCGCGACGCCACCGACCAGTCATTTCTCAACTGGTTCATAGCGACCCGTCAGCTAAGTTCCGTCCGGCTGGGGAGTACCGGCGAATACGGGCGTTCCTGGGCATACCTGCACCAGCGGATGGTGGAGTTGCCTGGTCATCTGTTCGACTTCTCCCGGCAGCATCCGTATAGCAGGCCGGTCCCCATCGTCCACTGGGCTGGCCAGGCCGCTCCTACGCCGGATATGCCATACGCGCACATATGGCAGGCCTACCGCACCGCGGCCCAGATCATCTACGAAAGAGCCGGCCCTCCCCCTTACTAGGGAGCCAGCGGTCAGGCGGGCTAGTCATTTCGCGGCCAGGCGGGCTAGTCATTTCGCGGGACGGGACGCCCGCTCCAGGCTCAGCGGAATGACACCGCCGGCGGCCGTGCCGACCACTACGAAGTCCTGGCCGCCCACGGCGATCTCGCGCAGCGGGACATCGGCGTCGAACACGGCGAGCAGAGCACGGCTGCCGGTGTCCCAGGCTCGTATCTGGCCCGACCCGATCGAGAACAGGGTACGGTCGTCGCCGCTGAGCGCCAGCCGGTCGACGCTGTTGCGGTGGGCGTCGATCGTGCCGGTCACCTCGAGCGCATCGACGTCGATCACGGCGATGCTGCCGTCCTCGCAGGCCGAGATCGCGCGGCGTCCATCTGCGGTGAGTACTAGGTCCAGGATCCAGCCTGGGTAACGCAGGACCCGCAGCGACTCGCCGGTCGCCAGGCTCCACACGCGGACTGTCCCGTCCCAGGAACCGGACAGCAGCCGCCCACTGGCCGGCGTGACGACCAGGCGTTCCACATAACCGTCATGGCCGTGCAACGGCGGCAGCAGGCGCTGGCCGGTACGACGGTGCCACACCTCGATGACATGCTCGATTGTCGCGGTAACCACTATTTCGCCGTCCGGGCTGAGGGCAAGAACAGGACCGTAGCGTTCGCTGCCGTGTCCGACCGGCCCGGCCGCACCGGTCGCCGCGTCCCAGCGGCGCCAGGTGGCATCCCGCGCGACTGACACGATCTCTTTGCCGTCCGGCGTGACGGCTACCGCGTCGGCGCCACTGGTGTGTCCCTTGAGCACGGTGGCCTGGCCCGATACCCGGTCCCACAGCCGGACGGTGCTGTCGTATGAGCCGGACACGACGACCCGCGGAGTGACGGCGAGGGCAACCACGGGCCGGCTATGGCCCACGAAGGGCGGCAGCGTCTCGCCGGTGCTGAGGTCGAAGCGGTTCACCGCCGCGTCCACGCCCGCGTACGCGACGCCGTCGTCGACCGCCAGCACACGGACACCCTGGCCGTGCAACGCCCCGACCGCACCGTCGGGATCCCACACCCGGACCAGGCCGTCGCTGGAGCCGCTGACCACTGGCCCATGACGTCTGGGCGCGGTCACCGACAGGCACCACGAGCTGTGGCTGCCCACCCGGCGGCTGCTGCGGCCGGCCAGATCCCAGACCAGCACCTGCCCGTCGTAGGAGCCGCTGACGACGCGGCCGTCGGCGAGCCCGGCCACCGACCGGACCTGATTGGTGTGACCGCGCAGCGTGGTGATCTCCCCGGTGTCCACGTCGACCACGAGCACGAGCCCGTCGTGGGTGCCTACCGCGACAGCGTTCGTCCCTGGCACCGCCGCAGCGCACAGAACCTGGTCGGTGGTCAGGTGGATCCGGTCCAGGAGCTCTCCATCGGTGACCCGCCACACGGCGATGCTGCCGTCGCAAGAGCCTGACACGGCGCGCTCGCCGTCGCCGAGGATGGTGACGGCGGCGACAGGACCGGCAGGCGCGGACCTTCGCCACGGCGCGGCGCCCTCGCTGAAACAGCGGCCGTATACCCATGTACCGCACCCATAGACCACTGCGCTGTTACAGGCCGCGATGCTGGACGCGGACCCCGCCGCGAGGGTGGCGAACGGGCGCAGCCGCCGGTCGGCGAGCGACCACCGTGCGATGGTGCCATCGTCGCGGGCGGCAAACGCATCGAACGAACCTGGGCGGAATGTCACCGCGTTGATGGCCGCGTCGGTGTGCTGGTACCAGAGCTGCTCTCTGGAACTCAGCTCCCATGCCCGCAGACCACCATCGCGGTCACCCGCCATCAGGATGGACCCGTCGTCGCTGACCGCGAGCGCATCGACGAACCCTTTCACCGGGCCGAACGACGCGAGATAACCGTGGCCGCGGACGGGACCGCGCGGGCGCAGCCACGTCATCTCGCGCCAGGCTGCCGCGTCGTCCAGAAGCGCGTCCACGTCGGCCGCGACGGTCCGCGGCACCCTGGCCAGGAGCTGACCGCAGAGCTGTCCCGGGTCAGTGCGCAGAATCCGCGCCGACTCCACGATGGCGGTCTC
Source organism: Actinomycetota bacterium (assembly GCA_003168255.1). Classification (GTDB taxonomy): domain Bacteria; phylum Actinomycetota; class Actinomycetes; order Streptosporangiales; family Streptosporangiaceae; genus PALSA-505. Next base: position 17,770 of record PMSU01000207.1, on the reverse strand, counting down.
GATCGTCCGCAGTTCCGTGGCCTGGCCGGGCCTGGGCGCGAGCCGCTGTGCCATCCGGAGGTCAGCGACCAGCGCCTCGGTCCCCAGCTGCGTCAGCTTCGCGGCGAGGTAATCGACGGACGTGACCAGCTCGCGGATCCGTTCGTAGCGGCCGTTCGGCGCCAGCACGGCCGGCACGTAGTGGGCGAGTACATCGGTGTCGAACTGGCGCGTCATCGCGTGCTCTTCTCGATCGCCGTCTCGATCCGGGTGCGGACATCGCTCATGTCCAGCCGGCCGGCCAGGAAATCGCGGAAGCTTGGGTGGTAGAGCGCGAAGCGGGGCTCGCCGCCGGTCACCGACAGACTGAGGAGGCCGGCCCACCGCCGCAGGACCGCGTGCGTCGTGTCCAGGCGCTCCCCGGCGAACAGGGCCAGCCGCTGCGCTGACAGCGGCTCCGGCCAGGTCGCGAGAACCGCGAGAACAGCGAGCTGCCGCTCTGGCTCGGCGCCGTGCCGGGTGAGCTGCCGCTCCAGGTGCGCGTAGTACGCCTTCAGCCCGCACGGCAGGGTGGTGAGCGCGTCGGCGTCGGTGCCGCCCAGGGTCTGGTCACGTACCGACCGCAATACGTATCGCAGGTACATGAAGTTGCCTACGCTGCGTTCGGCCAGCAAGCTGGTGAACGCTGCCCGCGACATGCCGAACGCGGTCAGCCGGGGCTCCATCGCCGCGCGATGACGCGCGAGGAACGCGACGATGTACTCGCGGGCGTCGCTGCGGCTTTCCGGGTCCCGTTCGGAAAATGGCAGATTTCGTCTTTCGTCGACGTACAGTCCGATGCTGCCGGTGTCGCGCGACGTCAGGATGAAGAAGACATCGCGGGGCAGCGCTGGCGGAAGGACCAGCCGATTGCCGGTGCCATCGCCTGAGGCTTCGTCGATGGCGACCACCACGCGCTGGCCCCTGGCTGACTCCGCCAGCAGCATGAGCAGCGTCGCACTGTCGGATGCGACGTCCTGCGGCAGCCGTTCGTACGGGAGTTTGTACTTCAGGATCAGCTGGGCACACACGCTGGGCAGCAGCTTGTCCGCGGACGAGACCCCGGTGAAGACGCCGTTGAAATGGTGCACCAGTTCGCCCTGCCGTACCAGCGTGGCGAGCAGCGCGGTCTTGCCGACACCCGGCTCGCCGCCGATGACCACGTAGCCGGACGGAAACCGGGGATCATCCAGGAGCGATGCCAGCCGCTCCAGCAGGCCGCGCCGTCCGACGAAGTCCTCGGTCCGTTCCGCGATCAACGCGCCGAAGTCCACGGTCGCGGCACGCAGCGCACTGCTGTCGTACAGCGTGTCCGCCGAACCCAGCGCTACGCCACCGGACCGGAACACGCGGGCGAGATCCTCCCGGCCGATGGCGGTCAGCGCGGCGGGCAGGTCGCTGAGCTGGCCGCGGTTCGACAGCCAGTTCCAGATGGCGCGAGGTTCCTCACCGCGGCCGAATTCGTTCTGCTCGCGGGGGCGGATGCCGACATAGTCGGCCAGATCGCGCCAGTTCTCCGCGAGCCGCACGTGGAACTCGAGGCGTGCCGCTGGCGGGTAGCTCATGGCTCCGCCGATCGCGGCACGGCGACCGCGAAGCGGGCAGCGGCATCCGTAGCGGACGACCCGGTGGCCGGCGCGTGGGGTAGCGGATCCGCGCCCGCTGGCCGGATCACCGTGCCGCCTCGTGCCGCCGTCGGCGGAGCGCCCCGCCGGCTATCACATGGGCCACGAACTCGGCCGCGTTCCGCGCCGCACGTTGCTGCACGTCATCGGTCTTGCCGTAACCCCAGTCCGAGATTCCCTTCACTATGATCCAGTCCGGTTTGCTGTCCAGCGTTGCCGCCTCGTAGACCCCGGCGCCCTCCATCTCGCCCGCGATAGCGTCAGGAAAGTCCTCGCGCAGCCCGCCGACCACCCGCTCCGAGCTGACCAGGGTGTTCGAGGTCAGCACGGTGCCGATGTGCACGCGGGCGCCGCGCCAGGTCGGCTGGCCGGCCAGGAAACGGTCGAGCAGCACGGGCGAACAGCCGACGTTGACCCCCCGGTAGATAACCGGCCGGCCATCGTCATCGGTCACCTTGCGCCGGTCGACGTCCTGAATCCGCCGGGCGACGACGATGTCGCCGACCTGCTGCCCCTCCTCGGGGCGCAGGCCGAAGCAGATCCCGGTCAGGATCACATAGTCAGGGCAGCACCGCCCGATGGCTTCGCGTGCGGTGACTAGCATCCCGGCTGCCGTCGCGGTGCCCTGCTCCCCCGCCTGCGCGAGCATGAGCTCGGTACCGGCGATGGAACCGAGGGAGTACATCGTCCGTTCGCAGGCCTGGTCCATGACCGCGGCGCGTCCGACGTGCTTTCGTACCGCGGCTAGCACGGCGTCGCGCTCGTCGGGCGTGACGACGAGGATCAGTACCCTGGCTGTCTCCATCACGCCGGTCATCGCCTCGTCGAAGCGGTTATCCGGCTGCCCGTCCCTCGCTGCGACAAAAATCAGCACCGCCCCCGGCGCGCGCACCCGGACCAGCCCGAGGACGCTGCGAGGGCGCATGGTGGCCACCGCGTGTGGCTCTAGCGGCACCACACGGACCTGGGCGACCGCCTGCCGCGCCCGCGCGAATGACCACGCCATAGCTTCCCCCCCGGGACCGCTCGTCAGCGGGCCGCCGGGTTCAAGCTTGCCGCGAGCTTCTACCGGTTTTCTTCCTCCGCGGTCGCCGCGACCAGTGCCGCGATCGCTCTCATGCTGACTGCCCGCCGTCCGCGCGGAAGGCAGGCCCGGATATCGCGGACGGCATCTTCGGCGCAGGCCCAGCAGAGGTCCCGAGCGGTCCCGGCCGGCAAGGCCAGGTCGCCTTCGGCAATCCGGTGCACGACCACCAACGCGCTCACCCGGTGACCGGTGGGCAAAAGCTGCCGCCAGTGCCGGACAGCAGCGATCAGCGGGCACACCGACTGTCCTATGTACACGCCGTCACAATGGATCCGGCCGCCCGCCGTGGCGGCGTACATGCCCGGCGGCCAGGCCACTGATTCGACGAGGACGAGCCGACAGCCAGCACTGACCGCGTGCGGGATGCGCGGCATGTCCGCGGCCGACGGGCGCACTCCCTGGAAGATCCGGACGCTCGGAAGCGCGAACAGGTCGGCCAGCAGAACGCCGGTCCTGGCCGCCACCTCGTACGCGGTCGTGCCGATGGGACGTAACGCGCGCCGCTCGCTGTCGGTGATCGTGTCAAGGTTTCCATGGAAGCGGCGAGACAACGGCGCGGCCAGCCTGCCCGCGCCGGTGATCCGGCGATCCGCGGGTCTAGTCATCGTTTACCACCGTCACCCTCGACCGTTCCGTGATCCCGCATGGCCATTGCAGCATGGAAAACTACCAACATGCTTCCGTTTTGCTTCCGACTATGCGCCGATGCCACCGCTCGCGTAGCGTCGGTGAACCGCTCTATACACATATGAGGCGTGATGCGTCCCGATGGGAGGCACGGGGTTGATCTACCGTCTGCTGGGTGAGCTGGAGATCGGCGAGGACGGCCATTTACTCAGGCTGCCCGGCGGTCCCACCCTGATCCTGCTGGCTGCTCTGCTGGTCAACGCTAACCGGCGGATGTCCAAGAGCTATCTGATCCGGGTGGCATGGGGCAACGATGAGGTCGGAGAAGCGCAGCTACCCAAGCGGGTGATGGCGGCGCGCGGCCCGCTCGCGCAGATCGGCCGGGACGACGAGCTCAAGACCCACTCCGGGTTTGGGTATGAGATGCGCGTCGCCGAGGACGACGTCGATGCCCTGCTGTTCCAGCGGCTGGTGCGAGAGGCGGACGAAGCCAAGGCCGAACGCCGCGCCGCGGACGAGATCGACCGCCTCCGGCGGGCGGTGCGGCTATGGCGCGGCCCCCATCCGCTGTCGAACATGCCAGGCGGCGCGTTCCGCCAGGAAACCCTCGCGCTGGAGCAACGGCACAAGCGTGCCGCGGCGCGGCTGTTCGACCTGGAGATCGCGGGCGGCAACAACGAGCGGATCCTGGGCGAGCTGATCTCGGTCGCCGGTTTCTATCCCTCCGACCGGCGCCTGTGCGAACAGCTCATGCTCGCGCAGTACCGGTGCGGGCACCTAGCCGACACGGCCAGCGGGTACGAGCGCTACCAGGAGACGCTCGCCGAGGAGACCGGCGGCGTGCCCGACCCCCAGCTGCGGAACCTGCACTTCGCTATCGCCCGGGGAGACGAGGAGGCGATCGCGGCGGCGGAGTCCGCCATCGTGAAACGCGCCGGGACGACGTCGGTGCACCACGTCGTGACCGCCGTGCCACGGCAGCTGCCTCCTCCGGTAGATCTTGTCGGCCGTGACGACCTGACCGCCGAGGCGTCGTGGCTGCTCCGCCACGAACCCCGTCCCGCGGTGCCGGTTGTGGTGATCTCCGGGCCCGGCGGTATCGGCAAGACGGCGCTGGCGCTGCGGGCCGCGCATGACTCGAGCGACCGTTACCCGGATGGCCAGCTGTACATGGAGCTGCACGGCAGCACCAGCGCTGCGGCGGGTACCGGTGAGGTGCTGGCCCAGTTCCTGCGCGCGCTCGGAGTGCCGCATGTGCCGGAGACAACGGCTGAACGGCTCGCGGCCTACCGGACGCTGCTGGCCGACCGCCGGGTACTCCTCGTGCTGGACGACGCCGCCGACGGGACGCTGGTGAGCCACCTCAAGCCGGCCAATCCGGGCTGCGCTGTCCTGGTCACCGCTCGCCAGCGGCTGCCCGAGATCAGCGGTGCCCACCACGTGGCACCGCTGGAACCGCTGGAACCAGCGGACGCGACCGAGCTGTTCCTGCGCGTGGTGGGGGACGGCGGCATCACCCTGGAGAACGACCTGGACGCCGTCGGCCGGGTGGTGACGCTGTGCGGCGGCCTGCCGCTCGCCCTGCGCATCGCCGGGGCCCTGCGCGTGCACGACCATCCCCGGCCGACCACGGAGCTCGCGGGCCGCCTCGCCAAGCAGGGGCTGGAGGGGTTCGCGTACGGAGAACTCAACGTGGCACGCACCATCGGAGCCGGCTTTGAGCGCCTCGACGCTGATGCGCGTCAGCTGTTCCTGGGGCTGGGCCTGCTGCCGCAGACTGGATTTGGGTTGTGGACGGCCGCCGCCTTGCTCGACGGCACCGGCGCGGACGGCGGCACGGCGCTGTCGCAGCTGGCCGCCAGGTTCATGATCGAGCCGGTCGAGTCCGAGATGCGGTATCGCTTCCACGACCTGACCCGAGGGTACGCTCACCGCCGGGCGCTGGCTGAGTACCCCGGTGACCGCGACGCCGTACCCGGCCTGGCCTACCGCGCTCTGCTCACCTTGACCCGGCGGGCCCACGCGTGCCTGTACGGCGGCGACTTCGAGGTCGTGCACAGCACCGTCCCCGACTGGGACGCGCCGCCTGAAGTGTTCGCCGAGGTCGACGCGGCACCGCTGGACTGGTTCGAGAAGGAGCGTCTGAACATCCGCACGGCGGTCGAGCACTGCGCCGCGCTGGGCCTCACCGACATCTGCTGGGATCTGGCGGTGTCCGCGCATGAGCTCTATACGATCGGCGGGTACTTCGACGACTGGTATGCGACGCACATCGTGGCGCTCGATGCTTGCCAGAAAGCGGGCGACCGGCGCGGCGAGGGAATCGTGCTCACCTGTCTCAACCAGCCAGCGCTTATTGCCAGCCGGCGGTCTGGCGGTGTGCCGGGCCACGGCGACCTGCGGCGGGCGGTCAGCCTGCTGGCTGAGTGCGGGGACCGGCACGGCCAGGCCATCGCGCTGCGCACGCTGGGCAACGCGTTGCGGCGGCAGGGTCACCTCACCCAGCCGCTCGCACTGTTCCAGGAGGCGCTCGCGCACTACGAGGCGAGCGGGGACATCGTGGGGCGATGGCAGACATTGCGCTATATCGGGCAGGCCCGGCTCTACCTCAGCCACTACGACGAGGCCCGTCGCGTGCTGGCGGAGGCGCAGGCTGTTGCCAACGAGCTCGGGAAGGGCCGCCTGATCGCCCAGACGCGGTACTGGATAGGGCAGACCTGCCTGGCCACTGGCGACCTGGACGGCGCCCAGGCCGCCTTCGACGCGGTCTTTGCCGAGTCCGGCGACGCGAGCGTCGGGCACGCGTATGCCCTGCACGGGATGGGTAACGTGGCGTGGCGCCGGGGTGCGTACGGCGTAGCCGAGCGGCACTTCACCATGGCGGCAGCCCTGGCGCTTGACGGGGCAGACGCGGCTCTGGAGGGCCGGGTATGGCTGTCCATCGCCATGCTGCGCGAAGCCCAGGGACAGCCGGATAGGCAGATCGCGGCCCTGGAGCGAGCTGTGGCGGCGTTCACTGGCGGAGACGCGGTCTACCTCGAGGTGCGGGCGCTCGCCGCGCTGGCCCGGGTAAGGGCCGACCGGGGGGACTCCACCGCTGCTGACCAGGCATGGCTCCGCGTCGAGAGTCTCTACAGCACCGCTGATCTGCCAGACGAAGACCGGTTCCACCGTCGCCCCGATCTCTAGGAGGCTGTGGCGTTGCGCAGTAGCGGCGGGTTGAGGGTGTGCGCAGGGCCGCGTCGGTAGAGGGCGGCCGGACGGCCGGTTTCGGGTAGGCGTTTGGTGCCGGTGGGCTGGACGAAGCCCTCGGTGTTCGCGACCTTCCGGCTGAAGTTACGCGGGTCGAGCGGGACGCTCCAGACAACTTCGTAGACGTGGCGCAGGTCACCGATGGTGAATTCGTGCCCGCAGAACGCGGTGGCAAGGGTGGTGAGCTCCAGGCTTGCCCTGGCACGTTCGACGGCGTCGTCCAAGATTTGGCTGTGGTCGAACGCGAGCGCGCCCCGTATGTCGTCGGCGGGTGCCCAGCGAGCGCTGCGCGCGTCCGAGCCTGCCGCCGGAACGGGCAGGTCGGGGGCGATCGCGAGGTAGGCCACGCTGACCACCCGGCCCCGAGGGTCGCGGTCCGGAGCACCGTAGGTAGCGAGCTGTTCCAGGTGCAGGACCTTGCCATCGAGGCTGGTCTCCTCGGCGAGCTCACGCTCAGCGGCGTCGCGAAGTCCTTCACCCGGCCGCAAGAACCCGCCGGGCAGGGCGTCCTGTCCTCGATAGGGCTGGTTGGCCCGCTCGATGACCAGGATATGCAGACGGCTGTCACGCACGGTCAGGATGGCCAGGTCAACGGTAAGGCGCAGCTGGAGATGCCCGCGGTCGATCATGCTCAGAGCATAGCTTAATGTCTCGTTGACACAAAAACTTACTGTCCTGTTGACATAAAGCCGGTCATGTCGTTACTGTCAAAATGACAGTAAGACGGAAGCGGCGGGACCGTGGCGTACGACCGGTCCGCGTGAAACCTCTTGCGTCACCGGCAGATGACCCAGATGTCGGCCTGCCGGGCACCAGTTGCGCGCAATAGCGCCGCGTAGGGGCCGGCCAGTCCCGGCTCCACCGCCCGGCCAGGCGGTGGAGGACACGAGCGCCGCATTCACCCGAGTTCCCTTCTTCCTCTTCTTCTTCCATGTTCCGAAAGGAAAGATCATGCGCGCACTTCGGCGTTACTTCCTGGGACCGCTGATCATGGCGGCCGCACTCTTCTCCGCTGTCGCACCAGCGAACTCGTTCGCCAGCGCATCGGCGCACTCTAGCCCCTCACGCTTCGCCCAGGGCTGCCCGCAGGGCACGCACTGGGACGACATCACCCACACCTGCGTCTAACTGCCGGTATAGAGACGGTAGAACGCCACATAAGGCTAATACCGTCAGCAGTTTCACATTCTCCGATGGAGCAGGGGCGTCGGCGGGCCCGTATCCCAGGCCCGCCGACCATCGCCTGCTCACCACCAGGTTGCCGGCCAACCGGATCGTCTGCCTAGTCAAACCTCGATCACGCCGACCCGTCCCGCCGGCGTGATCGGTCTCGCGCACCGGCTCGGCGACTGCGCAGCCGACTTGCTTGAGACCGGACCCGCGATCGGCGCTGGAGATACGGGCTACTTACGGCGGCGCCAGATCAGGAGCGCGGCGGCACCGATGACGACCGCGCCGGCTGCGGCGGCGTAGCGGACGTCGATCTTGCTGGCTTGCTCGCGGACTCGCTCCATGGCACGCCTGGCGTTGTTCGCCGGGCTGACCCGGTCGGCAATGGCGTCGATCGTGCGGGCCAGGCTGTCCCTGGTGCGCTCGATCTCCGTGACCAGGGTGTCCGGATCCTGCGCTACAACCGCAATCTCCGTGTCAGCCATCGCAAGCGTCCTTTCTGCCCCAGCCCAGTCGCCGCGGCGCCGCGGCTGTTCGCTGGTCAGTCTGTCAGGTCCACGGTCACTTTCACGTCATTGGGCTGCCGGGTCAGTGCGTCGGGCCAAGTATCCAGCGGAACCCGCCGGGTGATCAGGCCGCCGAGCCAGCCTGGGTCGGCCTTGGCCAGGGCTTGCACCGCCTGCGCATAGTTCCGCTTCGCGGCATTCACCGTGCCAAAGATCACGGCATTTTCCAGCACGAGCTCGGAGTTGACCGCGTCCAGGTTGACCGGCACGCTGTGCTGTCCGGACGACAGGCCGGCCAGGCACATCACGCCGGCCGGCGCCATCTTGCCCGCCAGCTCGATGACTAGCTGGCCGATCCCGGTGCACTCCATCACGACGTCAGGCCTCAGGTCGAGGTCGGCGGCGGCGCCGTGGTGATAGGTCGCGCCCAGCCCTGCCACCAGCTGCGGCTTCGGGCCGACTGTCACCTGGTCGAGCACATGCACCTCGTACCCGCGCTGCACGCCGAGCAGGGCGGCGAGCAGGCCGATCGGGCCAGCCCCCACGACGAGCGCGACGCGGCCGCCCACGGGTGCTCGCGCGGCGATCCGCTCGGTCTGCTCCCATGCCTTCGCCACGACGCTGGCCGGCTCGGTGAGCACGCCGAGATCGCCCAGGCTGGCGGGCACCGGGATGGCGAATCGCGGGTCCACCCGCCAGCGCCTTGCGCCGTAGCCGTTCCTGCCCTTGATGCCGCGTTCGGTATAGCGGCCGTTCTCGCAGAAGTCCCATTCGTTGGCGGCACAGGCGGCGCAGGGCACCGGGTCCGGACGGCGGACGACGCCGACGACCAGGTCGCCGGCGTTGACCACCGCATCCTCCGGGGCCTGGAGCACCCGGCCGAGCGACTCGTGACCTATCACCAGGCGCTGCTGGCCTTCTGGCGGCTGCCCGTAGCCGCGGGTGATCTCGATGTCGGTGCCGCAGATGCCTACCAGCAGGCCTTCGACCAGGATCGAGCCGTCGGACTCCGGCGGGTCGGGCACCTCCTCGGCAGCCGCGGAATCCGGCTTGCCGGGGATGACGCTCATCGCCTTCATGTCGATCCTCCACGACCGCTTCGATGCACGCCCCGAACATAGCGGTGGCCCCCTGGCGCTGCCGCGCCAGGGGGCACCGGACGATGCGGGGTTAGCAGCCGGATGTGCTGGCCTTATAGATGTACTGCTGGTCGCTGGTCATGTTCGCGGAGCTGATGGCGATCAGCGGGGTGGGAATGGTGGCGGTCACGGTCTTGCCCTCGATCGCGTTCACCGCCTGCTGAACGCCGTCGCTTCCCTCGATCGCGGGCTCCTGCGCGATGACCAGCTGGGCGATGTTGGACTTGAGCATCTGCACCTCAGCAGGCTCGGCGTCGAAGGTGACCATCTTGACCTTGCCAGCCTTGCTGGCATGGGTAAGTCCCGTTGTCACGCCCTGCGCGGTCACCGTGTTCGCGGTGAAAACACCGCTGAGGGCGGGGGTGGAGGTGATGTCGGCCTCGATGAACGAGGTGGCCTGCGCCCTTGCCGACAAGCTGACCGCCCCGGCGCCCGCCTGACTTGGCTTGCTGGTCAGTCCGTGTCGTCAGGGACACCACCGCTACCGGTGGCCGGGTGCTGTTCGGGTGCACTCCGTCGGGTAACGAGGAAATGTTCCTGGAGATCAGGAAGCGCAGGCGGCCTCCACCTCGCTCGGCACGGCGGACGCGGTCCCGTTGAACTCGTAGATGCCCCAGCCCCTTGCGCCGTACGGGGAGTTGCCGTCCAGGGTGATATCGGTGTACGGCTTGGTCGCTGGTGCGGCGTCTTCACCGCCGCCGAGAGGCTCGGTGCCGCTCGGGCAGTACACCTGGGCTCCCGTCACGTAGCCCGCCGGGAGAGTAACCGTCTTCTTCTTGATCACGTAACCTGCGGGCGGGAGCATGCAGATGGCAACGACGCCCATCTTCAGCTTCTTGGTGCTGCCGTTGGCGAGGGTTCCTTCCCACACCTTGCCGTGCTGGAGAAAAAATATGCTGTTGATGCTGACGGCCGTGCTCAGCGAGTTCTGCTCCAGCCCGCCGCCGACCGCCACGGTGCCGGTGTTGGGGCAGCTGACGGAGGAGGTGGCCATCGTCATCGGTGCCTGGGTTTTCGTCCGCGCGTTCACTATCTCGTAGCCGGCCGGCTCATCGATACACACCTCGTACACATCGAAGGAGGTGCTGGAGCCGCTGGTGTTGGCGAGCCACACCTGCCACTCATAGCCGTCCGGGTAAGAGCTGTTGATGCTGATCGCCGGCGAGAGGTTCGTGGTGACCGCGCCACCGCTGGTGGGCACCTCGCTGCCCGGGCAGCTCACCCCGCCGAATGTCACCTGGCCGCTGGGGGCGGTCACCAACCCGCTGGTCACGACCGTGTAGCCCGCGGGCCCCGTGTCCGGGACCCTGGCGTGCCCTGCCGTGGCGGCCGCGCCCGCGCCTGCCGGCGAGAGAAGCGCCCCGCCACCCAGCGCCACGGCGATAACAATTGCCTTAAGGCCCACCTTCATCGCTACCCCGATCTGGCCGCTTCCGACTCACTGTCCTCACCACGATAGGCACAAACGGACACGTGGGGAAGATTGTGTCGAATCACCCACAGCCTTCCTGTACTCATGGGCCCGTTGCCGGAGCAGGCACTGCGGGACCTGGCCACCGCCCCGGGCCGATGCGTTGACGGCCCTGTCCGGGGCGGTGGCCGGGCCGCTGGCCCAGCCATAACGCCCGGTGTACGGCGTATTTACTGGCCGGGCGCGGGCTCTTAAGGTCAGAGCGGGGAAATGATCGGGCCGGCACGGCAGCCGGGTTCTCAGAACCGAAGGGCAGGACGTCATGAGCGAGCACGCCACCACCGGCCGCGAACCACAGCCCGCCCCTCCCGCAACCGCCTCCCGCCCGGGCCGTTATGGCCGCCGGGCGCTTATCCTCGGCGCTGCCGCGGCCGGTGCCGGGGCGGCCGTCAGCCTGGCCGGCGGGGCGGCCCCGGCCGCGGCCGCCTTGGATGACAACGGCGGCCCGGTCCTGCTCGGCGACACCAACACCGCGACCACGACCACAACGATCACTAACGCCGCCAGCGGTGCTTTCAGCGGCAGCACCTCTGCCAACGGCGGTCACAGCGGGGTGCACGGCAACGACACCAGCTCCGCAGGCGGCTACGGCGTCGCCGGATCTTCCACGAACGGCTACGGCGTGGCCGGGAACTCTGCCCACGGCACCGGCGTGCAGGGGACGACATCCGCCGATGGGGGCAGCGGGGTGGCCGGGATCGACGCCAGCGGACTGGACCTGTCCAGCGGCGTCTCGGGGACCTCCACCATCGGCTTCGGCGTGTCCGGGTCCTGCCCCAACGGCGTCGCGATCTACGGGGAATCCACGAACGGCTACGCCGTGTATGCCACCGCCCCCGGTGGCACCGGGCTGCTGGTCCAGGGAAAGTCTGTCTTCCAGGGAATGACTGAGTTCAGTAACAGCGGCGTGGCGACCGTGAAAACCAATGACAAGAGCGTCACCGTGAAAGTGGCCGGGGTCAGTGCCGGCAGCATCGTGCTGGCCACGCTCCAGGAACTGCAGGCCGGCATCGCTGTCGCGGCCGCGGTGCCTATCGCCGGATCCTTCACGATCACCCTGACGGGCAAAGTGCCCGCCGATACCAACGTGGGCTGGTTCGTCATCGGATAACCAGTGCCCGGCGACTCACGACCGCAGCGCAGATAAATGATCTTATTGGCGTTCGGACCCGACTCGACCTGGGAGGCCTGATGCTCTGCTCACCGGATCAGTTCCGCCGCCGTGGCGCGCTCGCGGTGCTGCTGTGCGGTGCGGTCGCCGGGACCATCGGCACCGCGGCGATGGACCTCGCCCAGTACGTCCGGTACCGCACAGACGGCAGCCAAAGCCTGCTGGCCTGGGAGTTCCGCGGCGTCAAGAACTGGGCCGGCGCTCCAGCCCCTGCTCAGGCCGGCAAGCGGCTGATCGAGGGCCTGTTCCAGACCGAGCTGCCCGACCGTGCCGCCAATACGGTGAACAACGCCATGCACTGGGCCTACGGGATCGGGTGGGGGGCCGGGTTCGCGCTGCTGGCCGGCTCCGTCCGTGCGCCGCGGGCGCGATGGGGAGCGCCATTCGGCACCGTGGTCTGGCTGACGGACTATGCCGTGCTACCCGCGGCCGGCCTCTACAAGCCGATCTGGGAGTACGACGCCAAGACGCTCGGCAAGGACTGGGCCGACCACCTCGTGTACGGCACAGTCACCGCCGCGGCGTTCGCGACACTGTCCACCGCCTAGCCCGGCCGCAGCTTCGGGCAGAGACTGACACGCCGAGACCAGGTACCGCCATCCCAGCTCACGCTGCGTGATCAGTGTTCTACCCTGGCACGCGTGCATCCGCGCCGTTCGGTACTGGGATAGTCCCTTCGGTCCGGTCGTCTGGAGGCGTGCAGAACGGCGCCTTCTGTCATGGTGGTCATCTTCTTCTGGCGAATATCCGGCGAAGTTCAGCAACCTGGACTTGTGGTGCTTGGTTACGACCCAACGCTGGTCACCCCGTTTGCCCGTCGATCGACTCGCGCATCAGGTCGGCGTGGCCGTTGTGTCGCGCGTACTCCTCGATCATGTGCACCAGGACCCACCGCAGGGAAACAGGATCCTGGCGCCCCCAGGCAGCGTGCGTCTCGCTTAGCGCCGCCTCTTCACTCCTGCTGAGCTGTGCCTGCACGACGCGCGGGACCGGTTAACCCGTTCCGTCCACAGAGCCCGCAGGTACTCGCCGGAGTCGGACGCTGCGGTGTGCCAGTCCCACTCCGGGTCGGCCTCGAAGTCCACACTGGCCCATGGTTCGGGAAGCGGTTCACCGGCCACCACGTCAGTGAACCAGGAGTCCTCGACACAGGCCAGGTGCTTGAGTAGCCCGCCTAGCGTCATCGGCGAAGGCCGCAGCGCCACCCGCAGCTGTTCATCGCTCAGCCCCCGGCACTTCCGCTCCAGCGTCGCCCGCTGATAGTCGAGAAAACCAAGCAGCGTCGCGACCTCGCCACCTGCATAGGGCGGTTCGGGCCGCCCATACTCGTCAACCATCACCTCAGCCATGAGCCGAATCTACCGATGGCGGCAACCCCAGTACATCCTGGGAACGATCTTCTGACCGCGGCAGACAGGACACATCGAACGCCAGCGGACGCGACACCTACCAGCCCGCCGGCCGTGCCAGTTCCGTGCCGGGTCTCCGCGGCACCTCTATCGCCAGCCGAGGCTGTCAGCGGGGCGGGTTCCCTTCCGCCGCTGCCCTGATGACGGCATGAACCCTTCCCTCCGGGAAGAACACGGTGAGATTCCTCGCGGCGGCCGTAGCCCGGCCGCGGGCCTCAGCGTCGAGCCGGCGAGTTGCCCGCAGGGCATACTTAGCCGCCCGGCGCCGGACCCCAGCGCGGTACTGCCCGATATCCATGCTGATCGTCACGCCGTGAGCACCGGCCAGCTCCAGGGCCCGGGCAGCGCCAGCGCTGCAGCTCAACCAGTTCCGTCATGAACGCCAGGCTGTGCGATGCCCACGGCACAGCCTCGTCGTTATACAGGCCATCGCCACCCCCCACGAGAGCCGGCCAGCGGCAGAACGTCTCCCCAGCAGGCACCGGCAACCCGCACACACTGCACCAGCCGGGCTCCCAGACATGAGGACACGCTAACGGGACGGTCCGACATCGCGGCAGCCGCTGGCGGCAAGCGAGGAGGACCCGCGGCGGTCGATCCGGACGGCAACGGGCTCGAGCGGTTCCTGACCGCCACCCAGCGGCGGAACTATCTTGTACCGTCCTGGTGGCACCGCGCGTTCCCGCTGGCCGAATTCACCTGAATTCGGCAGGCTGGCTATAGGTCGGGCATCATGGGCGCATGACTTCCGGGCTGCCCGCACCCACCAGACGCACGCTGCTCAAGGGTGCGGGCGGCCTGGCCATGGCGCTGGGCACGCTGCGCCTGCTCGCCGCCGAGACGACGCTGCCGCAGCGGGTCAGGCTGGACGCCGACGCCAGCGCGCTCCCCGACATCCAGTTCGACATCACGGCGTCCCTGGCGCCGGCCCGGACGCTTTCCGACGGCGGCGGGAAGGTGCTGGCCAGGATGCCGCCGCGCCATACGGTCTTCACCACGGCCAGGCTGAACCGCACCCCGGGCCGGTGCGATCAGCAGATGCTCATCGACGCACTGGCCACCATCGAATCGAGCTACCGGTACGCCGCGGACGGGATCATCACGTTCGCCTCCTACGGGGTTCCCTACTTCAGCAAGCTTCCCGGCGGCATGACCGGCTCGCTGGTGTCGTCGTACCTGCCCCGCCTCCTTGCCGACACCCGCACGTACGCCCTACAGGAGGCCGTTCCCGGCCCCACCGACGTGTCGCCGCTGAATCCGGGGATCACCAAGAAGACCTTCAACGTGCCGGTGGTGATCGAGAGCAACGACTTCCTGCTCACCATCCGCGGCGACAATCCTGCCTACATCTCCGATGTGCTGGCCTGGCTCGGCGGCAGCAACTCGCTGGCCGGGAGCACGGTGGCGTCCCCGCCGCTGTTCGGTGACCTGGCGACGGTCACCTCCAGCCGGGCGCAGTTCGTGCAGATCGGGTTGCCCAGGCACGTCGCCAAGGTGACCGGGCTGGCGTACGCAGCCGAGATCAATCCCGATTCACCGATGTGGATGGGCTTCCTCGACCAGCAGGTGGACGG
This sequence comes from Actinomycetota bacterium, assembly GCA_003168255.1. Classification (GTDB taxonomy): domain Bacteria; phylum Actinomycetota; class Actinomycetes; order Streptosporangiales; family Streptosporangiaceae; genus PALSA-505. The sequence goes on along the minus strand of PMSU01000207.1, from coordinate 2,721 downwards.
CGCCGGCCCGGCACGGATCTGCACATTCGCCGGGAACTCCGCGGCGAGGCTGACCACCGCCAAGCCGGGCGACTACTTCGACAACGGCGCGATCCAGCACCTGTCACACGTCATCGAGGACCTGGCCCAGTTCTACTCCTTGCCGTCGTACTTCAGCCCTGGTGAGCCGTATGCCCAGCGGGTCCAGTACGCGTTCCGCTCCGACCCGATCCCGTCCCGTGGCCGCAAGGACCAGTTCACCGACGGCGGCGGGCCGGCGTACCTGGACAACCTGTTCCTGGGAACCAATGACGCCGCCGACAACGCCCAGGGAATCGACACGTTCCGCGGGGAGCACCGGCTCGGCCACCTGTCATGTGTGCAGCGCTCCTCCCGGTCGGCCGGGGGCACGCCCATGCACATCAGGATGGACGGGCCCGGGTTCGACAAGATGGATGTGCCAGGCGGGTCGAGACAGCCGAAGCTGCAGTTCACCATCTTCGTCCCGACCGCGGACTTCTTCACCACGCTGCGGATCAACCAGGCCTCGCTAGACCTCCAGGACGACTACGGCGTCGCCCCGAAGCACAACGGGCTGGAGCGGTTCCTGACCGCGACCAGGCGGCAGAACTACCTCATACCGCCGCGCAGGCACCGCGCGTTCCCGCTGGCTGAGTTCACCTGAGACGTCACCGTCCGTTACTGGGCCGCTGCCAAGGAGGCGGGCCATCGTCGCCATTCGATGCGTCAAGACTTGCCCTGTACTCGCCTGCGGCGGGGCGCACACTGCCGCCGTTACGGGCGGATCGTGCCATTCCATCCTGGCCGTCAGCGGCGCCCTGTAGTGGTTGTTATGGGGCACAGCTGCGCCGTCGCAGGCTCGGCATCGGCGGATCGCCCGCAGGTGACGCTACGGTCGGGTCTTGGCGGACTTCTTCGGTGAGGATCTGCGGGGCTCGGGGCTGACCGGGTGGATCTGAGCGGCTCGGTGTTTCGCGCCAGCGACCTGGCTGACGCCCAGTCCGCGGCGTGATATGCGCGGCGTCGAGCTGGCCAGCGCCGATATCCACTGCGAGATCGGGAACTTGGTGATCAACGGCGTCGGCCCTTGGTCGAGGGCGAGCTCGGCCGGCGGCGGCCTAACCATTCTTGGATCGAGGTGGTGCTACCCGTCATCCAGAATGAACATGCGGCCTCATAGATCCTGAACAGGACAAGGACCGAAATTCGCTCGCTGGTGGCGACAGTTCGGTGCTCGCGTTCGCCCGGATCGACTATGGCGGCGCCAATCGTGTCTCGATCAGACTGCTGGGCACCGCGCAGATCGTCCACTTCGGTTCGCTCGGGGGCGACGAGCGGGAGATCGTCATCGCGGCAATTGAGGGTGTTCACCTAGAGAGTGGCCGGGAATGTTGCGCCCTGGCACGCGTTAGCATGAGTGGCACCGGAGAACCGTGCTGGTCGTGTGGCGATGGCTTCCCGTGCCGTGGTCATCAGTCCACCGCCCAGCGGCTCAGGGTTCGTGTGAAAGGCCTGCCGGGTCCGCTGTGTCCGGATCGCCGGGGGATCCGCAAGTCGGCTCTGCGTTCAAAGCACCAGGTCCTCTGCCCGGGACGTTCCTGGTCCCGGCCGGGGACTGTGCGGCATGCTGCCGTGGCCATCGTGCCCCGGCATTCCAGAGGAGAAGCCTGTGGCTCGATCAGGCCAGCGCCAGGCGGGCGCTCGCCGTTCCGCTGCGCGGAAGCAGCGGCCCGTCCACCACCATGACCACCGCGGCGACGTCGTGTCGGTGCTCGCCCGAACCGTCGGTGAGGTCGAGGCGGCTGCCAGGCGCGGCCGCGTGACGCCTGCCGTGCGCACGAAGTTCCAGGCCGTCGCCCTGCTGCTGCGGGACGAACGCGCCCGCGTCCGGGCGGCGGCCGGAAGCGACAGTCACCGGGCCGGGCAGCTCAAGAGCCTGGACGGCATCGCGACCATCCTCGCGGCGACCGCCGTCCAGGACGCTGGGCTGCTGGCGCTGCTCGCCGAGGGCTCCGGCGTCTCCGACGCGGCCAGGTCGCTCAAGCAGGAAATGCTGCGGGACCTCGGCATCGAGCCGGCATCTGAAGAGGTTGCGGCGGCGGAGGCCGCTGCCGCCGGCTCGGAGCGACGGGTTGTGCCGCAGCCGGTGATCTCCCGGCAGCTGGCGAACCCCTTTCTCGCCCCCGGCTTCTCCGCCGTTCCGCAGCTCACCTCCCGTCCGTGCCGCCTGGCCGGCTGGGAGCTGCTTGGCCCGTTGCTGGGTTCCTTCGAGCGTGCCGGTGAGGGAGTCCCGGCGTGCATGGCGCTCCCGGCGCCGGCGGCACGGTTCACCCCGGCGGGCCTGGAACTGATGCCGCACCAGGGGCAGCTGGTCGCCGCGGCCGCTGCCGGTCACCGGACGTTCCTGCTCGCCGATGAGCCGGGGCTGGGCAAGACGGCCCAGGCGCTGCTCGCCGCGGAAGCAGCGAACGCCTACCCGCTGCTCGTCGTCGTGCCGAACGTCGTCAAGACCAGCTGGGCCCGTGAGGCGGCCCGCTGGACTCCGCACCGCCCGGCCACCGTGGTGCAGGGCGACGGCGAGGCTATCGACGGCTTCGCCGATATCGTCGTGCTCAACTACGAGGTTCTCGACCGCCACATGGGCTGGCTCGGTGACTTCGGCTTCCGCGGCATGGTCGTGGACGAGGCCCACTTCATCAAGAACAAGACCTCGCAGCGCTC
>PMSU01000167.1 GCA_003168255.1 Actinomycetota bacterium | reverse complement strand
CGCGGTGAAGTTCGGCAGCAAGAAGGCCACCACCTTCAAGGTGGCATCCGCCACCTCGATCTCGGCCACCTCCCCCGGCGGCAGCGGCACCGTCAACATCACCGTCACCACCCCCGGCGGCACCAGCAGCAAGGTCACCGCCGACCACTTCAGCTACACCGGCAAGGCGAAGCCCGCCACCGTCATCCGCCCGGCCGCTGGCGGGCCAGCAGCAACCTACACCTACAGCTACAACGGCGACGGGCTCCGGATGTCCAAGACCACCCCCACCGGCACCAACTACTTCACCTGGGACACCTCAGGGGCAACCCCCCTGCTCCTGGCCGGCACCAACTACTTCATCTACGGCCCTGGCAACCTGCCCCTCGAGCAGATCAACACCTCCGGCACCCCCGCCTACTTCTTCCACGACGCCATCGGCAGCACCCGGGCACTGCTGACCCAGGCCGGCACCATCGGAGCCACATTCAGCTACGGACCCTACGGCGCCCTCACCGCCACCACCGGAACCCAGACAACACCCCTGGCCTACACCGGCGCCTACCGCGACAGCCAGACCGACCTCTACTACCTAACCCACCGCTACTACAATCCCGTCACCGGCCAATTTCTCTCGGTCGATCCAGCGGTCGACCTCACACACACGCCCTTCTCATATGCGAACGACGACCCCATCAACGCCACCGATCCGACTGGGCTTTCGATCACCTTCGAAATTTGCCTTGATCGGTGCATCGCATACGACACCCAACAGGGTTGGGAAACCGGTGCAGGCAGCCCACAGGCGAGCATTACCGATAACCACAGTGATGGCAGCACCCTCTCATTGAGCACACCGTGGCCAGCTACCAGCGCGATTCTATCCCGGAATGGAACACTTACTGTAACTGGCTCCACAAAGATCGGAGTTGGCGGCCAGGTTATTTATCAGGACGGGCACATTTCAGGGTCACCGTGCGGTAGCTTCCTCATCTTCGGCGCTTGTCTACCCACGCAGTCATCATACGGTCCTTCATTGCCTTCGGTTCCGAAGGGTTTCCCCCCCTTCCTTGAGAGGGCCAACTATCGCCAGTTCTCCCCATCCGCGTATGTTAGCTACGGTGATTTCTCAATGTGCGATGATAATTCCTGGCTGTAACTGGTCAGGTCCATTCGTCTTCGAGGTGACGGTGCGGGGCTGAGTCGGCGCGCCGTTTATGTCATGGTGCGCGCACTGGGTGATCGTGCGTTGTAGTGTCCGGGGTGCCTGGTGATCATGCTGGTTCTGGCGATGAGGTGCTTGCCGCGCTGGTGGCATCGCTGCGCCGTGAGCTGGCTGATGCGCAGGCCGCTGTGGCGCAGGTCGCCGGGGAGCTGGGACAGGCGCAGGAGCGGATCGCTGAGCGGAGGCCCGGCTGAAGCAGACGCCGCGCAATTCCTCGAAACCGCCGTCTGGTGAGGGGCTGGGCAAACCGCCGCCACGGTCGTTGCGGAAGAAGAGCGGCCGCAAGCCGGGCGGCCAGGACGGGCATGCGGGCCGGACGTTAATGCAGGCAGCCCGGCCGGACCTGGAGGTGCGGCATGAGCCGGCCTGCTGCAGCAGCTGCGGGGCGGGCCTGGCGGGCCGGCCGGTCACCGGAGTGGAGCGCCGCCAGGTGTTTGACCTGCCGCCAGTGACGGTGAAGGTGACCGAGCATCAGCTGATCGAGCGGGAGTGCGGCTGCGGGTACCGCACCAGGGGCGGAGCTCCGGCGGGGGCAGAGGCGCCGGTGCAGTACGGGCCGCGGATCGCCGCGATCATCGTCTACCTGGTCTCCTCTATACCGGGCAGTTCTTGTCGAAGCAGCGGACCGCGCAGGCGCTGGCCGAGCTGTTCGGCACCCCGCTGTCGCCAGGGACGGTCGCGGCGATCGAAGTGCGCCTGCTTCTCCGGTGGCGCGGACCAGTACTCGACGCAGGCCAACGCCAGCGCGACGTTCACGTTCACCGGCAACCTCATTCAGTTCGTGTCCGAGCAGTCATCGGATCGGGGGTCGTTCAAGGTCTACATCGACGGCACTCTTCAGGCCACGGTCAGCAACTACTCCACCACGACGCACAACGCGGTCGTCGTGTGGCAGGAGAGCCTCGCCACCTCCGGGCAGCACACGCTCGAGATCGTAAATGTCGGGACGAGCGGCCACTCCCGGGTAGATGTGGACGCCTTCATCGTCGCCACCTGAGACCCAATAGGCAGGACCCGCAGCCCTGGCCGGAGTTGATGACCCTGTGGTTAGGGCTGCGGGCTGTTTGAGAGCCGGTACCGCTGCCCCAGCGAGCTTCACGCGAAAGGTCGAACTCGGTGCCAGCGCCGATGCTGGCCTGACGGCTCGCGCCATAGGTGGTCAGCGGAAGGCGGGCGCGATTTCCTGCATGAACAGGTCGCAGGTGTCCTTCTTGCGTGTCATGGAGCCGAGGGTGAAGTCGGGGACGATGAGCTCGTCAGCTCCGGCATCCCGGTAGCGGGCGACGATGTCGGCTACTTCGCCGGGGGTCCCGGCGATTACCGGCTGTCGCGACCGGGCCTGCCGTTTTTCGTTGAGCCATTCCTTGTCTGTCGACAGGTAGAGGAGTGCCTGGGTGGAGACATGGATCTCGCCTGGGTCGCGGCCGGCCTGCTCGCAGTGCGCTCGGAGCACTGAGATCTTGTGCGCGAGCACTTCCGGCGTAGTCCAGGAATTCCAGTGATCGGCGTAGCGGGCCGCGACGCGCAGCGTGCGCTGCTCGCCGCCGCCGCCGACGAGCAGCGGCAGCCGGTCCTGGACCGGGGCGGGCTGGTTCGGCGCAGCCTGTAGCTGGAAGTACTGACCCGAGAAGGTCGTACGGGGCTGGCTGAGCAGGGAGCGCAGGATCTGGACCGCTTCCTCGAACCGGTCCATCCGCTCGCGCACCGTGCCGAGCGCGATGCCGTACGCGGCGTGCTCGTTCTCCTGCCAGCCCGCCCCGACCCCGAGCGTGAGCCGTCCGCCGCTGACGTGGTCGACCGCGGTCGCGATCTTGGCCAGGACTGCGGGGTGCCGGTAGGTCACGCTGGTGACCAGGGGGGCCAACCGCAGCCGCGGGACCGATGCAGCCAGCGCCGCGATGACCGACCAGCACTCGAGGGTGTCCCCGTCGAGGGGGGCCGGGCCGGGACCGTTCGGCATGAAGTGATCGGCGAAGTACACGCCGTCCCAGCCGGTTTGCTCGCAGTGGGCCGCGATCTCGTGGATGTCATCCCACGGCTGGGCCGGTGACGGCCAGATACTAAAGCGCATTCCGGCATCCTAAGCGCCGGCTTTCGCAGGCCCGGCCCCGCTGCGTCGTACCGGTCAGCGCCCGCCTTGCGTACCCGCACCGTGGGCGTCGACTGCATATGGTGACGATGACTGCGTACCGTTACAATCCCGTGGTGTGAGCGAGGCACGATCCGGGCGCTTGACGGTGGGGATCCTCGGCGCTCTGCTGGTGTCCCGCGATGGGATCAAGGTCGATCTGGCCGGGATCCGGCGCCGCGCGCTGGTGTGCCGGCTGGCCGTGGCGGGCGGCCGTCCGGTGCCAGCCGGGCAGCTGGCCGAGGATCTGTGGGAGGGCCGCCCGGGGCCGGCGACGCCGGCGACCTTGCAGAGCCACATATCGCATCTGCGCCGGCTGCTGGGCCCGCAGCAGCTGGTGTACCGAGATGGCGGCTACGTCCTGGAGTTCGGCGCTGACGGGGTCGACGCGGTGGTGTTCGACCGCGAGTTCAAAGCCGGCTTGCAGCAGCTGGCGGCGGGTGACCCGGCCGGGGCGGCCGGGCTGCTGCACGCGGCGCTGGGCCGCTGGCGGGGGGCGGCGCTGGCCGACGTGGCCGGGCAGCTGTGGGCGGCGGGGGAGATCACCCGGCTGGAGGAGCTGCGGCTGCAGGCCACCGAGGCCCTGCTGGATGCCCGGCTCGCGCTCGGCGAGCACGACGCGGTGGTGACCGCCGCCGAAGCCGCTGTCGCCCAGCAGCCGCTGCGGGAACGGCTGTGGTCCCAGCTGATGCTGGCCTTGTACCGCAGCGGACGGCAGGCCGACGCCTTGCGGGCCTACCAGCGGCTACGCCGCCACCTCAGTGACGAGCTCGGCCTCCAGCCAGGCCCCGACATCGCTGCCCTCGAAGGCGCCATCCTGCGTCAGGACCCCACACTCGACGCCCCGGCCAAGGCGGCAGTGCTGGCCCGGGCGGTGATAGTGCCCCGGGAGCTCCCGGCCGATGTGGAGGGATTCACCAGCCGGGAAGCCGAGCTGGCGGAGCTGGACTGGCTGCTACCCGTCACGGCCTGCGCGGCGGGTGAGGCGCCGGGACTGGTAGTGATTTCCGCGGTATCGGGGACTGCGGGGGTGGGCAAGACGGCGCTGGCAGTGCGGTGGGCGCACCGGGTGACCGATTCCTTTCCTGATGGCCAGCTGTATGTGAACCTGCGCGGCTACGATCCAGACCAGCCGATGCTGGCCACCGAGGCGCTGGCCGGGTTTTTGCGCGCGCTGGGCGTGGCGGGCGCCGATATCCCGCTGGAGGAAGCCGAGCGGGCGGGCCGGTACCGGTCGCTGGTGGCCGGCAGGCGGCTGCTGGTGGTGCTGGATAACGCCGCGACGGTGGAGCAGGTGCGGCCGCTGCTGCCCGGCAGCTCCTCGGTGATGACGCTGGTGACCAGCCGCGACTCGATGGCCGGGCTAGTTGCCAGGGATGGTGCCCACCGCCTGGATCTGGACGTGCTGCCCGCCGCCGACGCGGTGACGCTGCTGTACACGCTGATCGGTCAGCGGGCTGAGGTCGATCCGGCGGCCGCCGCGGCGCTGGCGGCCCAGTGTGCCAGGTTGCCGCTGGCGCTGCGGGTGGCGGCCGAGCTCGCGGTGGCCCGGCCGGATACGCCGCTGGCCGGGCTGGTCGTTGAGCTGGCCGGACTGCAGGACCGGCTGGAGTTGCTGGATGCGGGCGGGGATCCGCGGACCGCGGTGGTCAGCGTGTTCTCCTGGTCTTACCGTCACCTGCCGCCCCAGGCCGGCCGGATGTTCCGGCTGCTGGGCCTGCACCCGGGCGCGGACTGGGACCGGTACGCGGCCGCCGCGCTGGCCGGCACCGGCGTGACCCGGGCCGGGCAGCAGCTGGCCGTGCTGGCCCGCGCCCACCTGATCCAGCCCGCCGGGGCAGACCGCTATGGCATGCATGACCTGCTGCGCGGCTACGCCGCTGGCCTGGCCGCGGGTAGTGACAGTGACCAGGCCCGGCAGGCGGCGCTGACCGGGCTGTTTGACTACTACCTCGCCGCCTGCGGCGCCGCCATGGACTGCCTCGCCCCGTTCGCACGCCACCACCGGCCCGACCATATTCCCGCGGGCACGCCTGTTCCGGCGTTCGGTGACCAGTCCACTGCGGTGGCCTGGCTGGATACCGAACTTGCCACCCTTTCCGCGGTCACCGCCTGCACCGCGACCCGAGGCTGGCCCGGCCACACCACCCGGCTGGCCGGCACGTTGTACCTGTACCTCGCCACCGGCCACGAAACTGAGGGGCTGACCATCTGTACCCGCGCCCTCGCTGCCGCCCGCGACAGCGGCGACCGCGCCGCCCAGGCCCGCGTGCTGAACAACCTCGGCGCCTTCCACTACCGGCAGGGCCATCACCTGCAAGCCACCGACTGCCACCAGCAGGCCCTTGCCGTTGCTCGCGACATCGGCGACCGGCATACCCAAGCCCGCGGGCTAGCCGGCCTCGCCACCGTTCACGACCAGCAGGGCCGCTACCAGCAGGCCGCCCACCGCTACCGACAGGCCCTCAGCCTGTTCCGCGAGCTGGACGATCAGCTTGGTGAGCTTGTCACCCTGGGCAACATAGGTGTCGTTTACCTCCGGCAGAGCCGCTACCAGCAGGCTGCCGATCACTTTCAGCAGGTCCTGACGCTGGCCCGCCAGATCGGCGACGAGGACGACGTGGCCTGCGCGCTGGGTAACCTCGGGGAGATCTGCTATCTGCAGGGCCGCTACCAGCAGGCCGCCGATCACCTGCGGCAGGCCCTCCCGCTGTCCCGCCAGACCGGCAACCAGCACTGCGAGGCCGAAGTGCTGACCAGGCTCGGCGGGGTCTACCGCCAACAGGGTCACCTCGACCAGGCCGCCGACTACCACCAGCAGGCACTAGCCCTCTGCCAGGAGATCGGCAACCGCGACGGGGAAGCCGACGCGCTCAACGGCACCGGGGAAACCGCCCTGGCCGCTGGCCAGCCCGGCCAGGCTCGCGTCAGCCATGCAGCCGCCCTTGCCCTCACCCGCCAGACCGGTAACCGGCGCGAGCAGGCTCGCGCCCTGGCCCGTCTCGGCGAGGTCTCCTACCGGCAGGGCCAATACGATCAGGCCGCCGAGTACCACCAGCAGTCACTGGCCCTGTTCCGCGAGCTCGGCAGCAGCGACGGTGAGGCCGATGCGCTCAATGGCGCCGGGGAAACCTACCTGGCTGTCGGCCAGCCCGGCCAGGCCCGCGACTGCTACACCACGGCGCTCACCCTGGCCCGCCAGACCGGCGACCGCTACCAGCAAGCCCGCGCCCACCACGGCCTGGCTGACGCCGCCCACGCTGCCGGCGATCTCAGCCAGGCCCACGAGCACGGGCAGCACGCCCGCCACCTGTACACCGCCCTCGGCATCCCCGACCCCTCCCGCATGCCCGCAGGTCAGCCGGGTCCGGCCAAGACCACATGACCGGCCATGTGGGCGACCCAGCCAGGCCGCGGTAACCATGTCGCGCCGGAGCCCGCTGGCCTGCGCCCAGTCACTGGAACCTGACCGGTTGTCTGGCCCTGTCCGTTCGGAAGATTGAATATCGGTAATCCGCAGACCGGACTGCCCGGAGTTTCCGGGGCACGCGCCGCATTACAGTTGCTGAGTGGCAGGTGAGCAGACGGGGCGGGTGGACAGCTGGATCTGGTCGGTGCGGCTGGCCAGGACCCGTCCGGCCGCGTCGGGTGCCTGCCGGGCCGGGCACGTCAGGGTCAACGGGGCACGGGTCAAGCCCGCGCATGCGGTCCAGGCCGGTGACGAGGTGCGGCTGCGCCAAGAGGGACGCGAACGCGTCGTGGTCGTCTTGCGGGTCATTACCAGGCGCGTCGGCGCACCTGCTGCCGCCGAGTGCTATACCGACAACAGCCCGCCCGCTCCGCCGCGCGAGGAAGCTGTCGCGGTGGCTACTCGCGATCGAGGCGCAGGCCGTCCGACCAAACGCGAGCGCCGCAGTATCGAGAAGCTGCTCGGGCGGCCGACCCGCTGAGCCAGGGCCAGGCCGGCCGAGGTCCGCCACCCCGCGCGTGCTGGGCATTGCGCCGCTGCCAAGGTGGGTATCGGCCTCATGGAGTCTGGCTTCGATCGAATTGCCCGTTCTCATCATGATCATATGCGCATTGACAGTTATCCTGCTCGCAGGAAAGTAGCGTTATGGCATCACGCTGAGTGATAGACGCAGTTGGAGAGCGCGCGCGCAGTCCGCCTATCGCTAGAGGGTCATGCTTGCCCCTTGACGAATCAGATGAACGTTCTTTTAATTCTGCCTATGGGCCGCATCGCGGGCGTCACCGGTGCCGAGACTCGTGAGCGGTTGCTGCGGGCCGCCGCCGACGTCTTCGCCAAGCGCGGATACGACGGCACCCGCGTGGCTGACATCGCCGCGGCCGCGGGCGTCAGCAACGGCGCGATCTACGCGCACTTCGACTCGAAGGCGGAACTGCTCACCGGCGCACTGCGTACGCACGGCCGGCGACTGCTCGCCGACCTGTTCGCCACTGATCCCGACCGGTCGGTCACGGATCTGCTTCTCGTCATCGGCCGGTGGCTGCCCCGCCGTCGCGATGCCCGCGGCTACCTCATCGTCGAAGCGCTGGTCGCGGCCCGTCGCGACGAGGACGTGGCCCGGCCGATGCGCGACTACATCGGCGAACGCGCTGACTGGATTGCCGAGCTCATGCGCGTCGCCCAAGCTGGTGGCGAGCTTGATCCCGCGCTGTCACCGAACGCGCTCGCCCACTTCTGCCTCCTGCTCGCGATGGGCAGCGCGCTCGTTACGCCGGACCTGCATGCGGTCGACGACGAAGAGTGGACCGCGTTGCTCAGTCGCGTCGTGACCGCCCTGGCCCGAACCGGCATCACCGCACAGACAGGAACAGCGCAGTGAAAGTGAAGATCAGCTCCGGGCGCTGCCAAGGGCACGGCCGCTGCTACGACCTCGCCCCCAGCCTGTTTGGCGAGGATGGCGAGGGTTACGGGACGGTCCTGGGCGAGGGGCCCGTGCCACCGGCCAACGAGCGCGACGCACGCCTGGCAGCGGCCAACTGTCCCGAGCGCGCGATCGAGGTCCTCACCGGAGACCTGACATGACCGCCGGTGACCGCTTCAGCCGGGACTTCAGCGAGACGCGCGCAGACCTGCCCCTCGGCACGCGCAGCGAGATCATCACAGGCCCGGTCTCCGACTGGGCGACCGACTTCTCCCATCTTGAGCCAGAGTGGTCCGCTGGCCCCTACCCGATCCAGGACGAGCTGCGCCAGCGCTGCCCGATCGCGCGCACCGAGCGGTTCGGTGGCGGATGGCTGCCGACGCGCTACGAGGACGTCGCGGCGATCGCCTACGACACCGGGCGCTTCTCCTCGCGGTCGATCATCATGAGCAACTTCCGGCCGCCGCTCGAACTGGCGCCGGTCGGCGGCGTGCCGCCGATCTCCTCCGACCCGCCATTCCACCACGACGCGCGCAAGCTGCTGCTCCCCGCGTTCACCAAGACCGCGATCACCAGGCAGGAGCCGGCGACCAGAGCGCTGTGCCACTCACTCATCGACGCGTTCGCGGGGCACGACGTCGTCGACGCCGCCCGCGACTACGCGCAGCACATCCCGATGCGCGTCATCGCTGACATGCTCGGCTTTCCCGCCGAGGACGGACCGCAGTTCCGTGAGTTCGTCGAGAACACCCTCGAAGGCATCAACCTGCCGACCGACGAGCGCCTCGCGCGAATGGCGGCGCTCTTCAACTACCTGCTCGCGCAGATCCACGACCATGTCGAAAACCCGCGCGAGGACCTCACCACCTTCCTGATCAACGCCGAACTTCACGGTCATAAGCTCGACCCGTCCCACGTCGCCGGCACCATGGCCCTGCTGCTCATCGCCGGCATCGACACGACGTGGAGCGCGATCGGCGCCTCGCTGTGGCATCTGGCGAAGACTCCGCAGGACCGCGAGCGACTCGCTGCCGAGCCCGGGCTGCTGCCGACAGCGATGGAGGAGTTCCTCCGCGCCTACGCGCCGGTCACCATGGCGCGGCTGGTGAAGGAAGACATGCGCTGGCGCGGCGTCGACATGAAGGCCGATGACTGGATCCTGCTGTCGTTCCCGGCGGCCAACCGTGATCCGGCTCAGTTCGACCGGGCGGATGAGGTCGTCATCGACCGCGAGGTCAACCAGCACGCCGCGTTCGGCCTCGGCATCCACCGCTGCGTAGGTTCGCACCTGGCACGCATGGAGCTCCGGGTCGCCCTCGAAGTCTGGCTCGAGCGAATCTCAGGGTTCACCCTTGACGACCCGTCGGCGGTGACGTGGTCCGCAGGCCAGATCCGCGGTCCGCGCACGCTCCCGCTTCGCATTCGCTGACCGCGGCCGCGCAGGTCAGTGTCCTGGAGCGTTCATCCAGGACAGCCGTCGCCGCGTGCCCTGCGGTTGATGATCTCCTCGCCGGCGGGCGGGCCGGCCGGCCGCCCGCCCGCCGGGCGGGGACGCAGGACGAAGCAGGTCGGGCTCCGGCATCCCGGGCATTGACGTACTCACGCTGACATGACAGCTCACACTGGCATGACATATATTTTGCTGATATATATAGTCGAACTGACGGTCTTACGTCGGCCTTGCTGCCTCTCTGGCGGCCAGTGCCGCCGCCACTGTCGGCCGGCCCCTAGTGCCCGGAGGAGATCGCATGAGTCAGCATCTGTCCTGGCGGCCCCGCTGCACGCTCGCTGCGGCCGCCGTCAGCACCGTCCTGGCCTGCGGGGTCGCCGTCCCGGCGATTGCCTCCTCGGCGTCGCAGGCCGGCCGGGCCCTGGCCCCTGCCGCTGCCGCCCGGGTTCCTGCGGCCGCGCCGGTCTTGCTGATCAACGGCGAGCGGCTGGAGGCCGTCGCGGGCCCGGCTGGCGGCGCAGCGATCGCGGTGGCGCGCGGGAGCGGGCCGTCCAGCCTGATGACGCTGGGGCTCGGCGGCCGCGTCGAGGAGATCCCCGGCGACGCTCTGCCGTACCTCGGCCATGGCCTTGATCCGGGCTTGTTTGACCTGGGCGCGCTGCGGCGCGCCGAGACGGCCGGGCGGCTGCCGCTGCACGTCACGTTCCCCCGAAAGCGGCCGAAGCTGCCCGGGGTCACGGTCACCCGGTCCGGCCCGGGCTATGAGGACGGCTACCTGACCGCATCCGGGGCAAAGACGTTCGGCGCCGCGCTGGCCCGTCAGTACTTGGGCGATCACGCCGTGGCCAGTTACGGCCGGGACGGCCTGTTCGGCGGCGGCACGAAGATCGCGCTGGCAGGTGCGCCCGCGCCCGCGCTGGCAGCGGGGCCCGCGCTTCCGATGCGCACGCTGACGATGAGCGCGAGGAGCCTGCAGGGCCACCCGGACACCGGGGACTTCGTTATCCTGCATAACGAAGACAACCCGTTGCGGCTGGGCCACCTCGGCCTGGGGGAGATCGGTTACTTCTCGCACGGGACCGCCAAGTTCAACGTGCCAGCAGGCCACTACTGGGCCATCGGCGTCTTCACCGGCGACGGTGGCCGCCGCGAGCGGATGGTGGTGCTCCCCCAGTTCACGGTCCGCGGCAGCACCACCGTGCACCTGGCCGAGCGGTCAGCCACCAGCCAGATCGGGTTCAGCACGCCGCGGCCCGCGGCACTGCGGTACACGAGATTCATCGTGTGGCGCGGGGCGGGCAACGGCGACCTGGTCGGCCACGGCTGGTCCGGCTCCGGGATATCGCTGTGGGTCAACCCGACCACGAGCAAGCCCACGGTCGGCTGGCTGCAGACTCAGACCGCGGCCCAGCTCACCTCGCCACCCGGCGCATCCGGCACCCCGTACGCCTACAACCTGGACTACCTTGGGCCGCGCGGGACCATCCCGGTACAGCACTTCGATGCCAGCCCGGCGAGCCTGGCCACGGTCCACGAGAACTACTACCAGGATGTGGCCAGCACCGGATCCTGGTGCACGATCGGCGGCCACGTCCTGGCCGACGGTGCCTTCGCCTTTTCCTGCCTGCTGGTTCCGTTCCAGCTCCCGGGAACGCGGATCCAGTACCTGTCGACTGGGCCCAGGGTGGTCTGGCAGACCTATTACGGCCAATCCCAGACGTTGACCGCCGGCGGGCAGAACGATGTCACCCGGAATTTCCGCCCGGGCCAGCAGGTCATCCAGGACTGGAACGCCTACCCGCTGCACCCGCAACCGGACGTGCAAGTGCCGCACGGCAGCCTCGCCGCGCGTTTCCCGGCCTTCCCGTCGGCGTTCCGGGCCGGGAACACGCTCACGCTGTACACCACGCCGTTCAGCGACAACTACCCTGGCCACCTCGGCACCGGCTTCACCGCCGGCCAGGGCGTTAAGGTCACCGGCAGTTACGCGATCTATCAGAACGGGACGCAGATCGCACACGGCGACCCGGCCCGCGGGATCAGGCCGGTGCGGCTCAGCGCGAAGCCGTCAGTGATCACGTTCACGCTCACCGCGAGCAGGCAGGGCCCGATGTTCCCGCTCTCGCCGCAAAGCACCACGACCTGGACCTGGCGCTCCGCGCGCCACCCCGCCGCCACGGTCCCGCAGTCCTGGTCCTGCGGCCTGTCCAGGACCGGGTACCAGCGCCATTGCACGGTGCAGCCGATGATGACCCTGAACTACCAGGTAGCGGGGCTCGCGCTGAACGGCACCACCGCGGCCGGCCCGCAGACTGTCACCCTCAGCGTCGGCCATCTCCAGCTGGCCCGGGCCATGCGGATCACCGGCGCGAGCGCGAAGGTATCGTTCAACGACGGCCACACGTTCCGGCCCGCGGCGGTCACGCCGCAGGGCGGCGGGCGATTCCGGATCTGTTTCACCGCTCCGGCCGGGACGGATGTGACACTGCGGGTCAGCGCCACCGACGCGGCGGGCGGCTCGGTCACCGAAACCATCCTGCACGGCTACGGCATCGCACCGGGGCTTGTTGCTCAAGCCCCGAGCCCGCGCGACGCAGGGGCCGGTCGGGGGGCAGGACAGAGCGTCGACATGGGCAGATCTGAGGGCTGACTCCGGTTTCTCGCGTGCGGGACCTCCCCTGGGGCGGTGAGGATGGCGGCTCGGCACCTGGCTGGTACTGGGGTGCGTTCTGGATCCAGATCCTGAGTTCTGGGCCCCACCGCGGATCGTGCGCGGGATTCCCTTGATCGTCCAAGACCGCTGGAGCCGGGCGGGCCAGTTCAGCTAGATCGGCTCGCCGAGGTCTCGCGACATCCAGCCGGGTGTGTCGAAGCGCACGGGGGGATCGCCAACCAGCTCTGTCAGGTGCGTCTCAAGGTTCTCGAGCTGGGCGGGACCGATCTGCCGCTCCCATTGATCGCGCAGCTCGTCGAAGATCGCTTCACCTGTGCGCAGCACCTCGAAGCCGAGCGGGGTGACCTGAAGGCGCATGCGGCGGGCGTGGCGGGGGTCTGTGTCGCGTGTCACGTATCCGCGCTCCTGCAGGACCGCGATGGTTTTCGCTGCTGCCTGCTTGGAGACGGACAGGCGGCGGCCGAGTTCTGAGGCGTTGCCGGCGCCGGCGGCGATGGCCCGCATGGCGAAGTCATGGACGGGACGCACATCCTGGTAGCCGCGGCGGGCTAGCTCGGCTGTCGCGGTGTCCACCAGGGAGCGGAAGCCTCCGAGCAGGAGCAGGGCGAGGTCGGCGCCGGAGCGGGACATGGGAGAAGACTACGGCAGCGACTGGACAATGACAACCAGGTTGGCTAGTGTCAATGACATCCAGGTTGTCTAAGCAAGGAGAAGGAATGGACGTCACGTCAGCTGGTCCCGCGCTGCCGGGGATCACGCACCACTATGCGGAGGTCAACGGGACCAGGCTGCACTACGTCGCGGCGGGAGCCAGCGGATCTCCGGTCCTGCTGGTCCACGGGTTTCCCGAGACCTGGTGGGCCTTCCGGAAGCTCATCCCGCTGCTCGCGGCCAGCCACCGGGTCTTCGCCGTTGACCTGCGCGGCTTCGGTGACTCCGGCAACGAGCCGGGCGGGTACGACAGCGCGACGTCGGCCGAGGACCTGCACCTTCTCATCGGGCAGCTCGATGCCGGGCCGGTCCACCTGACCGGGCAGGACATCAGCGGGGCGACGGTCTTCCGCCTGGCGGCCACGCATCCGCAGGACGTGCTCAGCCTCACCGCCATCGAGATGGGCCTGGCCGGGTTCGGCCTGGAGATGCTGGCCGACGTCACCCACGGGGGCTCCTGGCATATCGGCGTTCTCGCCGCGCCCGGCATCCCCGAGATGCTGCTCGCCGGCCGCGAGCGCGAGTTCCTCGGGCAGTTCGCGTTCCCGGCGATGAGCGCGACCCCGGGAGCGATCACCGACGCCGACATCGATGAGTTCGCCCGCACGTACTCGCGCCCTGGCGGCTGGCGCGGAGCGGCCGGCCTCTACCAGTCGATGCTGGGGGAGGGCCCCGAGATCAGGGCTCTCGCGCAGACCCCCGGGCTGACAGTGCCCGTGCTCGCGGTAGGCGCAGGCGGAGGGCCCTTCACGGCCGGCGCCATGTCCCAGGCCGCGTCGGGTGAAGTCAGCTCCGTGTCACTCGACGGCGTCGGCCACTACGCCGCCATGGAGGCCCCCGGCGAGCTGGCGAAGGCTCTTCTCGGCTTCACCGCAAGCGTCGACGCCACCTGACTGCTCTCAGTACTGCCCGGACCAGTCTCAGTACTGCCCGGACCAGCTGGACAGCCGTCCCATCGCAAGATGCGCCAGCGTGGTTCCGGGGTTCCGGGGTTCCGCACCAGCCGCTCAGTTTGGCTCGGGGTCTTGGTGGTGCCCACTGAGCCTCACCCTTCAGTTGGCGGTCGTACATCTTCAGTTGGCGGGAAGCGCCTGCTGAAGGGTGACCATGACGTCTCAACGTGTCAGCGCCGACCTGATGCTAAGGGGCGGTACCGGTCCGGTCCTTCGGCCGCGTCATCTTGAGACGCGGGCCTCGATGCCGTCGAGCAGGAAGTCGAGGCCGGAGTGGAAGGTTTGGTTGGCGTCCAGGTGGGCGCCGTCGCGTACGACCGTGGCCAGCGCGGGGAATCGGCCAGTTGCGAAGGTCCGCTCCAGATAAGGCCCGAAGGCGGCCTGCCACTGCTGCTTGTCCATCCCGGTGGCTCGCTCGGTGCGCCGCTCGGTGATCTCTCGGCGCACCGCCCCGATCACGTACGCATCGACCGCGGCGACCACCGGCATGACGATGTCCACGTCGACGCCGCCTAGTGCGGCCAGCACAGCCTCCCCCCTGGCCAGGGCGTGCGGCCCGAGTTGGGGCCGCCCACCGATCAGGTCGGCGAGCCATTCGTGCTGGTGAGCGGCTTGTCTGGTGGTTTCGGCAAGGGAGCGCAGCACCTCTCGCCAACCGTCTCCGGCCGGCCGGATCTCGGCGTAGACCGCATCGACCATCAGGTCGAGCAACTCGTCCTTGGTGGCGATGTAGCCGTACAGCCGCATCGGCCCGGCGTCCAGCGCGGCGGCGACCTTGCGCAGCGACACCGCCTCCAGGCCGTCCGCGTCGGCCAGCCGGATCGCCGCTCGTACGATCTGCTCCCGGCTCAGTGGGGCTAGCGCCGGTCGATTCGGCGGCTCCGGCCGCTCCCACACCAACATGTCTCTAACGATACATCGCATGGTTCGATACAGTGTCTTGGACGATACGCTGGATCGGAGGCAACCATGACCATCACCATCGTGGGAGCCGGACTGGGCGGCTTGGCCCTTGCGCGGGTACTGAAGGTGAACGGCATCGGCGCCGTCGTGTACGAACGCGAACCGTCGCGCGACGCTCGCGGTCAGGGCGGCATGCTCGACCTGCACGCCGGGACAGGGCAGCGGGCGATGCGCGAGGCCGGCCTGATCGATCAGTTCCACGCAATCGCCCGCCCTGAAGGCCAGGACCTGCGCCTTCTGGAGCCAGACGGCACCCTGCTTCTCCAGGAGGACACCCCCGAGGATGCCCCGCTCGATCGACCCGAGGTCGACCGCGCCGATCTGCGTAACCTGCTGCTGGATTCGCTGCCCGAGCACGCGGTGCGTTGGGGGCACATGTTCGAGCACGCCGATGACGGCCTGCTGCACTTCACCGACGGCAGCACCGCGACGTATGACCTGTTGGTCGGCGCCGACGGCGCGGACTCCCGGGTCCGCGCGCTTCTCACCGACGCCCGCCCAGCGCACACCGGCCAGAACGTCGTTGAGCTCGGCATTCCCGACATCGACCGCACCCACCCCGACCTCGCGGCGATGGTGGGGCGCGGCAACTACTGGGTGCTCGGCGACGGACAATCCCTGTCGGCGCAGCGGAACGGCGACGGTCGCGTGCGCATCTACCTCAGCTTCTACACCGCCGAGGACTGGTTCGCGACCAGCGGGATCCGGTTCGACGACCCCGCCGCTGCCCGGGCGCGGCTGATCGACCTGTTCACCGGCTGGGACTCACGGTTCACGGCACTGATCGCAGCCTGCGACGACATGGTCGTGCCACGGTCGATCACCACTCTCCCGGTCGGCCTGACCTGGCCGCCGACGCCAGGCGTCACGCTGCTCGGCGACGCCGCGCATCTGATGCCGCCGGTGGGGCAGGGCGCCAACATGGCGCTGCTCGACGGCGCGCTGCTCGGCCTCGCGCTGGCCGCGCGCCCGGACGACTTTCCCGCCGCCGTCAGGCAATACGAACGCGAGATGTTCGAACGCACCAGCGCCGCCGGCCGGCAGTCCGCGCGCATCCAAGAAATCCTGACGTCGCCGGACGCCAGCCAGAAAATGCTCGCATTCTTCCAACCTGGCTGAAGGTAACCGAATACGACCAAGCAGCCGGGTGGTCAGGTGCCCGCGAGCACGCGGTCGAGCGGGCGGGGAACCAGGGCAGGGGCGACCGCTCCCGCTAGCAGGCGGGCGTACTGGCTTTTCCGGCCAGAACGGGTTCCCATGAACCGGTGCAGTTGCTGGCCAACGCTCTCCTGCCGGTGTGCGGGCTGGCGCTGGAACGTGCGGAACGACCGCAGTTCTCCGCACGTCGCGATGATCTGCTGGACCGCGGCGGTGCCGACGGCCCGGATCAACTCGTCCTCCAGATCGGCGGTGCACACGTAGAAGCCGCACGCCTCCATCTCGACCCGGGACGCCGCCGGGCTCAGTCCGCCCCGCTGCAGCGCGCCCCGGACGTGGTCTTCCTGGCCAGCATCACACAGCCCCCCGAGCGGGATGTTCAGCCCGCGCGGGCCGAGCAGGCGCACGAAGTGGCCGATGCTGGTGGCACCGCCCATGGCCACGATGCCCAGCGCGCCCCGGCCGAGCGCCAGGCCGCGCCGGCGGGCGAGGACCTCCAGCGCGGCCTGGTCGCTGCCGCCTTCCACCAGGACGATCTTCCGCGCCTGGCTGACGCCGGCCAGATCGACCCGTACCCCGGCCACGTCCACCACATCAGGCCGCCTGATGCGCGGCCAGCCTGCATTCACCATCGAAGTCTGCGCGGCCGACACCCCCGCGTCGAATGCTTTACTCAGCTGCCGCATATGGCGCATATGGCGCGCGCTTGGGCGTGATGTGGCCGCCTGGCACCCCTCCCAGTGACGGCTGCTGCGCCAGTGAGCGGATGACGGCGCACCCGACATCGCTGATGCGTCCGGCGGGGAGGACGGCACGTGTAGGTGACCGCCGTTCTCCCCGCCTCGTTTCTCCCGGTTCTGGCGCTCCGTTCCGCGGCGACGGGGAGTTAGCTGACCGGCTCGGCTGGGGACGTGTAGGAACCGTCTACGTATCCGACTCGGAGGGCGGTCACCTCCACGTGCACCGACGAGCCTTCGTCAGCCGTCGTCAGCTGGAGGGAGGATGAGGTTGCCGCGCTGATCGGCTTGCTGGCGAGGTACCACTGGTAGCTGTAGGACGTCGCCGCTGGCGACCACACCCCGGAGGTGACAAATAGCGTCGAGCCGACAGTCGGGGTGCCGCTGACCGCTGGCGCCGTGGTCGCCTTGAGCGCTGGCCCCGGAGGCGGGACCATCGCCGTGAACGTGTAGGGACTCATGGGGTTCTGGATACTTCCGGGGGTCGACTCGCCGCTCGGAGGATGGGCCGCTCCGCAGTTCCCTGGGACGCTGTAGCCGTATGCCGCCTGGCAGACAGCGAGGATGAATGTTCCTGTGGACGGGGCCTCCAGGCCGAAGTCGCTCGGTGATGCCGGTCCGATGACCGTCGCCAACGGTGTCGCCTGGTAGAAGTCGGCGTCGGTCGTGGACGCGCTGTAGAGGTCGAACCCGTAGCCTCCGCCGAAGGAACCCGACGCCGTCCAGTTGAACGACACGGTCTCGCCCTTTTTGAGGCTGACCTTCCAGAAGTCGATGCTCTGGCCGCCGCCCGACGCGAAGGCGCTGACGTCAGGTGCGCCCGCGATTGTCGCCGACGCCTTCGTCTCACCCGCTCCCTGGGAGGTGGTGATTCCGTCGGTCACCACGCTCGTGGTGAAGGTGTAGGGGCTCATCGGGGCCTGGATGCTGCCAGGAATGGACCCGCCACTCGGGGGATCAGCAGCAGCGCAGTTCCCTGGGACGCTGTAGCCGTATGTGGCCTGGCACACGGCGAGGACGAATGTTCCGGTGTAGGGCGCCTGCAGAGTGAAGGTACTTGCAGATGGCGGTCCGATGGCCGTGACCAGCGCTCCGGTCTGATAAAAGGTTGGGTCCTTTGTGGAAGGGGCGTAAAGGTCGAAGCCGTACCCGCCGCCGAAGGAACCCGACGCCGTGAAGTAGAACTGGACCTTGTACCCCCCGATCAGGTGAACCTTCCAGAAGTCGATGTTCTGGCCACCGCCCGACTCGAAGGCGCTAAGCGTCGGCGCTCCAGCGATCGTGGCGGTCGCCTTTGTCTCTTGTGCACCCTCCGAGGTGGTGATCCCGTCGGTCAGCACGCTCGCCGTGAAGGTATAGGCGCTCATCGGGTTCTGGATGCTTGGCGGGATGGACCCGCCGGCCGGGGGATCAGCAGCTGCGCAATTCCCGGGTACCCCGTAGCCGTATGCCGCCTGACACACGGCGAGAATGAAGGTCCCGCTGTAGGGTGCCTGCAGAGTGAAGCCACTCCCAGACGCAGGTCCGAGGACTGTGACCAGCGCGCCGGTCTGATAGAAGGTCGCATCCTTGGTCGAAGGAGCATAGAGGTCGAAGCCGTAGCCTCCACCCGACCCGGCGGTGAAGGCGAAGGACACCCGGTACCCTCCGACCAGCGTCACCTTCCAAAAGTCGATGTTGTGACCGCCGCCCTTCACGGCCTTGTTGAGTGGGAGCTGGGACGCAGAAGCAATCTTCTGAGAAGGTGCACCGGACGCCAGCGCGTCTCCCGACACCGCAGCCCTGCCCTGACCAGGCGCCAGGCCGATTAAGACCAAGACTGCGACAGCCATCGTCGCCAGGAACCTAAGACATGAACGCGAATAAGTCGATGGCGTCCGTCCGGTCCATTGTGTTCTTCTGTTGCTCATTTGCCGAACCTCCAATTTGTGGTTGTCAATTTCCCCTCGTTGCGCTCATCCCGACCCGGTGCAGCGGCCGGTGTGCCGCCAGCGGGGCCCCCGCACCCGCCACCGCCACATGTCGGCTCCCTGTACCTCGACCTGGCCAAGGGCGCGGCTGCGGCAGCCGCTTCCTGGCACGAATCTAGGCCCGAAGGGCATGCAGTTACCATGCAGTTACCACGTGAAATGGTGCCGTTGCCGTAGCGGTTTTCATCGCCTTCGGCTCCGTCCGGATCGGAGGATTCTTTGGTGGCCGAGCCGTCCGCAGGGTCATTCGGCCAGTTGCTGAGGCAGCTTCGCAATGACGCGGGGCTGAGCCTCGAAACCCTGGCCTTGAGGTCCAGCGTCGCCGTCCGGACGATCAGCGATCTGGAACTGGGCAAGGCCAGATTCCCCCGTGAATCCACAGTGGCACGGCTGGCCTGGGGGCTACGGCTGGACAGCGCGGTCAAGACCAGGTTCGAGGCGGTGGCGCGGGGGCGCCCAGTGGCCGACGGGCTCCCGGTCATCACCACGGCGGCGCCGCCGCGGACGTTGCCCCGCGATATTGCCTCCTTCACCGGGAGGGAGCCGGAGCTGTGCCAGCTTGTGACCGAGCTGACTGCCGCCTCGCGTGGCGGGGTGGTGGGGGTCTACGCCGTTGGCGGGATGGCGGGGGTGGGCAAGACAGCTTTCGCGGTGCATGCGGCTCATGAGCTGGCCTCGCGGTTTCCGGACGGGCAGATCTTCCTGCTGCTGCACGGACATACCCCCGGGCAGGTGCCGGTGGCACCTGAGGACGCGCTCGGCAGCCTGCTGCAGATCTGCGGGGTGAGCGCGGGGCAGATCCCGCGGGGCCTGGCGGCGCGGGCCGCGCTGTGGCGTGATCAGCTGGCCCGCCGGCGGCTGCTGCTGCTGCTGGACGACGCGGCCGGGCACGAGCAGGTCCGGCCGCTGCTGCCGGGCACCGGCGGCAGCCTGGTGATCATCACCAGCCGCCGGCGCCTGACCGCCCTGGAAGATGCCCATTCGGTCAGCCTCGACACCCTCACTTCCGGTGAAGCGGCCCGCCTTTTCACCCAGCTCGCGGCCCGGCCCGGCCTGGAGCCAGGCGACGGTGATGTCGGCCTGATCGCCCAGCTATGCGGCTGCCTGCCGCTCGCGATCGGGATGCTGGCCCGCCGGCTGCACCACCACCCGGCCTGGACAGCCGCCGACCTGGCTAGCGGCCTGGCCACCGCGCACGACCGGCTGGCACTGATGCATGCCGAGAACCTGTCGGTCGCCGCCGCGTTCGACCTGTCCTACGCCGACCTCGCCGAGGACGGGAAACACCTGTTCCGACGGCTGGGCCTGCACCCGGGCGATGACATCGACGCCTACGCGGCGGCCGCCCTGGCAGGCACTGATCTGGCAGCCGCCCGCCGCCGCCTGGAGGCTCTCTACGACTGCTACCTCCTCACCGAGCCCGCCGCCGTCGGCCGGTACCGGCTGCACGACCTGATCCGCGAGCACGCCCGGGCCCTGGCCGCCGCGGCTCCGGCCGACGACCGCGACCGGGGGCTGGCACGGCTGCTGGACTACTACCAGCACACCGCCACGGTGGCCGGGGATCTGCTGGCCCGCCGGTCCCGCACCGAGCGCGCCTCGCCCGCAGCCACGCCGCCCGCCGCCGTGCCCCCGCTGCCTGATCGCCAGCGAGCGCTGGCGTGGGCCCGCGCCGAACGCGGGAACCTGCTGGCCTGCCTCGACTACGCCACCCGCGCCGGGCAGCACGCCCGGGTCATTGTCTTGACCGCCGCGATCGCGGACCTGCTGCGCCAGGACGGCCCCTGGGCAGAGGCCCTGTCGCGGCACACCGCCGCCCTGCACGCCGCCCAGCACCTCGGCGACCGGCCCGGTGAGGCCGGTGCCCAGCACGAGATGGGAGTCATCCACCGGTTCACCGGGGACTACCCGCAGGCCATGGCGGCGCAGCAGGCCGCCCTGGACCGCTACCGCGACCTCGGCGACCGGCCCGGCGAAGCTAACACCCGGCACGAGATGGGGGTTATCCAGCGGCTCACCGGGGACTACCCGCAGGCCATGGCGGCGCAGCAGGCCGCCCTGGACCGCTACCGCGACCTCGGCGACCGGCCCGGCGAAGCCAACGCCCGGCACGAGCAGGGGGCGCTCGGGTACCTGAGGGGCGACTACCAGGCTGCCGTTGAAGCCCAGCAGGCGGCACTGGGGATCTACCGCGACCTCGGCGACGAGCTCGGCCAGGCCGACGCCCTCGTCTATCTCGGCGCAGTCCGCTATCAGACCGGCGACAACCAGGCAGCCGCCGGGACGCTTGAGGGCGCGCTGGGCATCTACCGCGACCACGGCCACCAGCACGGCCAGGCCAACGCCCTCCAGCAGCTCGGGGCCGCGCGGCGGCAGAGCGGCGACTACCGCGGCGCGGCCGAAGCGCTCCAGGCCGCGCTGCAGATCTGCCGCACCCTGGGCTACCGGTCAGGCGAAGCCAACGCCCTGCACTACCTCGGGGCGGCCCGGCGGCTGAGCGGAGATTACGACACCGCGGCCGAGGCGATTGAGACCGCGCTGGGCATCTACCGCGACATCGGCGACCCCGGAGGTGAAGCCGAGGCGCTCAACGAGGCAGGAACCCTGTACCGGGTCCGCGGCAGCCTCCGCCAGGCCGAAGCATCTCACCAGGCGGCCCTCGACCTGGCGCGCACCATCGACAGCACCTGGGACCAAGCGCACGCCCTGGCCGGCCTCGGCCGCTGCGCCCAGGCGGCCCACCGCACCATCGAGGCACGGCCCTACCTACAGCAGGCACACGAAGCCTTCCACAAGATCCACGCAGACGAGGCCGCGGGCATAGCCGCCGAACTCGACGCCCTAACCGAAACAGGCTGACGGCCAGGCCAGGCCAATGCCCCTTCGTGGGCTCCGACCGGCCTCTTGGCCGTCTATGTGGTCGGTTGCGGCCGTTTCTGCCAGGGCTGTTTAATAGCAGGGAGCCGACCTGAGGGGTGCCAGGGACGGGGCGGCCCTCAGCGTCGACGGTGTCAAGGTCGATCCGTGGCCAAGTGACCCAAGTTCGCCATCGGCAGCGGTGCGTGACAGCGGGTTGCGGAGTCAGGTTACGACGGCTAGCACGCCGCGGACCGCGTCGCTGACCGACGCTAGCGCCTCTTCGGCCGGCAGGTCCGGCTCGGCCAGCGGCCTGCTGCCGGTCCGGACGGAGTCGGCTATCTGGTCGAGCACGCTGGTCAGCCGGCGGACACCTTCCGCTGACGGGGCGGGCGCCCCGTGGTCGACGGCTACCGCGGTGGCCGTCACGGCATCCATCACCTGCTCGAGGCCGACGAGCGCGGGCCACCATGCGGTAGCGCGCCGGCTGATGGCGCGCGGTTCGGACATAGAGCGCTGAAACTCCGCGCGCACGTCGGACAGGTCACGGTAGGTCTGCCTGCGCAGCCGCGATCGATCGGGTGAAGCCTTGGCTAGTGCTCGTTCGGTATATCCGGAGACCTGGGTGACAGCTTCGGCGAATTGGGCGGGCAGATGCGCCTGCCAGCTGCCAGGCCAGGGGGCGTATCCGATCAGCAGGGCGATTGCGCAGCCGAGCAGCGTGTCAATCAGCCGGGCCTCGGCCAGCCGCCAGCCGCCCCTGTCGAGCAGGTCGATGAGCACGACAACCAGCGGTGTCTGGAATGTCGAGAGCAGGCCGTAATTGAGGCTGCGCCCATATGGCAGCAGCGCGGCGAGCACCGCGAACGGGATCAGCAGCCACGGGCCGTACGGCACCACCGCCAGGATGACCGCGCCGAGGACGGCTCCGACGATCGTGCCAATCCCGCGCTGCAGCGCCCGGGCGAACACCGAGCCGAGGTCCGGCTTGAGCACGATGGCCACGGTGAGGACGACCCAGTATGAGCGCTGCAGCGGCAGTACCTCGCTTACTACCGCGGCCACCCCGATGCTCGCCATTAGCCGGACGGCGAACATCCGGATCAGCCTGCCGCCGCGGACCCTGTCGATCAGCTCGCCGAGGCGTTCCCGGCGGCCAGGTGCCGGAGCCTGCTGCCCACCGGGCATGCGCTTGCCCGCGAGCAGCCGCACCGCACCGTGCAGGGCATCGCAAAGCGCGCGAGCGCCGGGGCTGTTGCTCCACGGCGCCGGGATGGATGGCGGTGGCGTCCCGTACTGAATCGAATCGGCCAGCCAGTCGACGGCATTGGCCACTGCGTCCGGGACTGCGCCACCCTCCAGGGTGAGGGTGGTGGTTGCCTCGGTCACCAGGTGGCTGTGGTTGAGCAGCGCAACCAGGCGCATCAGCTGGGGATTCGCGCCACCGAGCCCGGACCGGGCGCTCAGCAGCTGGTCGTAGGCAACGTTGAGCGCGGTCGTCACGGCGTGCCTGTTCGCGGTGTAATCGCCGGCGCCGGCCGAGCGCAGCGCGGCGGCGAGGGCGCGGTACACATCCGCGACACTGCGCTGCTCGGCCGCCCGCGGGTAGAGAATCCAGCCAGGGATGATCAGGATCATCGCCCAGGCGACGCCGATGAGGAACTCAAGCGGGCCGCTCCACCATGGCCGCAGGCCGCCAAGTGGCCCGAAGCCAAACGATGCATACACCAGCATCTGCAGACCGATCACCGAGCCGGTGCTGCCCATCTCGCTGACCAGGACGGACACGCCGGCTACCAGGATGAGGACGACAACGGCGATCCAGCCGCGGCCGTGAATCAAGGTGCCGATGGTCAGCCCGACGGCGCCGCCAAACACCGTGGCCGATCCCACCCGCTTGACCCGCGCCAGATACGGGCCGCCGACATCCACCACCACGGCGATCAGCCCGCCGATTGCCGGCAGCAGGCCGAGCGCTACCTTGTGCGCGGCCAGCCCGGCGGCCAGCGGTACGCAGATGGCCAAAGAGGCGCGCACCATCAGCGGCCAGGGGACAGGTGCCTTGCGCGGCCGCATGATCTCGACGAGCCATCCGGGCGCGACTGCGTCGCGGACCCGGGCGGCCTGCCGCGGCAGTTCCTTCAGGGTGCCTCCTTGCTGTCAAGGTCATGGAAAGGATTCCCTCGTCATGCCCCCGGATGCAAGATGACCTTGACCCAGCCCGACAGCCCCCCTTGCCGTTGCGTTTCAACATAAAGCACTTGCGGCAGCCAGCCTGGCGTGGTCATCTAGCTGCCGATGCAGCCTTCTGAAGCCCTTGCCGATTTCGATGTCCAGGTTCGCCAGAGCACCGTGCCGGATGGGCCGGGGGTGATCATCGAGGCGGACGGCGCAGTGATCCGCCGCCTCGCACCTGCCGGCCAGGGCCCGTCGCAGGTGACCTGGTCCCGCCTGGACGCCGCCAGTGCCGATACCGTCATCTCTGCTCAGCTGGAGTTCTTCCGGTCCAGGGGCGAGGAGCTCGAATGGAAGCTCTACGACTACGACGAGCCCCCGGATCTGGCTGCGCGGCTGGTCGCCGCGGGCTTTGTGCCCGACGATGAGGAACTGCTCATGGTGGCGCAGACGGCACAGGTGGCAGCTGAGGTGCCACTGCCCGCAGGCGTGCGGCTGGCAGAGGCGACCGGCGAGGCGGGCGTGGATCAGCTTTTCGACGTCCATGTGCGGGTGTTCGGCGGGGATGAGTCGCGGCTGCGCAGCTCGTTGCTGGCGAGGCTGGGGGAGTCGCCGCCGTCGGTCGAGATGGTGGTCGCGCTTGCCGGTGATGAGCCCGTCTGCGCGGCGCGGATCGAGTACCCGCCCGGCAGCGATTTCGCGGGCCTGTGGGGCGGCGGGACGGTGCCCGCCTGGCGCGGCAAGGGCATCTACCGTGCCCTGGTGGCTTACCGCGCCCGGCTGGCCGCCGCGCGCGGCTACCGCTACCTCCAGGTGGATGCACTGCCCACCAGCCAGCCGATCCTGACCCGGCTGGGCTTCGTCGCGCTGGCGCACACCACGCCCTACATCTGGGATCGGTCAGGGTAGCGTCCAGGACTGATTGGCCCCGCCGGTGCAGCTCCAGATCTGCACCTGGGTGCCTGGCGTCGTCGACCAGCCGGTGTCGTCCAGGCACGCGCCGGACTGCGGGTTGACGAGCGACCCGTTGGATTGGGGCTGCCACACCTGCTCGCCGGTGCCGTTGCAGGCGTACAGATCCACCAGCGTGCCGTTGGCGGTGCCGCCACCGGTCACGTCGAGGCACTTGCCGAGCGCCTGCAAGGTGCCGTTCGGCTCGGTCGTCCACGCCTGCGCGTTGGTGGAGTTGCAGGTGTAGACCTGCACCGGTGTGCCATTCGCGCTGCTGGCCCCGCGCACGTCGAGGCACAGACCGACGTATCCGGTGACCGAGCCGGTCGCGTCCGAAGGGGGAACCCAGGACTGGTTGGCCGCGCCGGAGCAGCTCCAGATCTGCACCTGGGTGCCCGGCGTGGTGGACAGGTTCGTGTCGTCGAGGCACTTGCCGGACTGCGGGTTGAGCAGCGCGCCATCGGTCTGCGGCTGCCACACCTGCGCGCCGGTGCCGTTGCAGGCATACAGGTCCACCAGCGTCCCGTTCGCCGTCCCGCCGCCGGTCACATCGAGGCACTTGCCATCCGCGTGGACGGTGCCGTTCGGCTCCTCGGTCCACTGCTGCCCGTTGGTGCCGTTGCAGGTGTAGATATCCACCTGGGTGCCGTTGGTGTTGCTGTCGCTGGTCACATCCAGGCACAGGCCCTGGTAGCCGACCAGCGGCGTCGTCGCGATCCCGGCACCTGACGGCGCGACCGTCCAGGTGAACGAGGCGGCGGCGAACGCGCCGGTGCTGTCCTGCGCGGTGACCGTCACCGTGGAAGTCCCGGCGGTACTCGGGGTGCCGGTGATCGTGCCGGAACCGGAGATCGAGGTGCCGGCCGGCAGCCCGGCCGCGGTGAAGCTCAGCGTCTGGCCGCTGGTGGAGTCGCTGGCCGACACCGGCACCGACACGGCGGTGCCGGCGATGCCCTCCTGCGGCCCCGGGCTGGTGATGGTCACCGGCTGGCCGAGCTGCGCCGAGGTTACCGGCAGTGTTCCGGACAGTGGCAGGTTGGTATTGGAGTCACCGACCGCGATGCCGTAGCTGCCAGTGCTTGTCGCCCAGTTGCTGGTGCTGGCATTCCAGTACTCCAGGCTGCGCTGGGTGAGCGGGAACTGGACGGTCTGGCTGGCACCCGGCTGAAGGTTCACCCGGGCGAACCCCTCCAGCTGGCGGGGCGGCTCGCCGGACGCGGCCGGGTCGGTGACGTAGAGCTGCGCCACGTCGGCGCCCGCGCGGGAACCGGTGTTGGTCACCGTGGCGGAGACCGTCGCCGCACCGCCCGCGGCCAGCGCGCCAACCTTGAGGTTGCTGAAGGAGAAACTGGTATAAGAAAGGCCATAGCCGAACGGGAACAGCGGGGTCAGTCCCTGAGAGTCATACCAGCGGTAGCCGACGTCGATGCCCTCGGAGTACTGCACGGTCCCGTTCTGGCCCGGCCACTGCGCGGTGGTGCTCGCCGGCACCTGGGACAGCGACTGCGGGAAGGTCACGGTCAGGTGACCGGACGGGTTTGCATTGCCAAACAGCAGCGCCGCGATCGCCGCGCCGTCTTCCTGCCCCGGATACCAGGCCTCGAGCACCCCGGCGACCGACGACAGCCACGGCATCGTCACCGCGGAGCCGGTATTGAGCACGACGATGGTGCGGGAGTTAGCGGCGGCGACCGCGGAGATCAGCGAGTTGTCCGCGCTGGACAGGTCGATGCTGGACAGGTCGCTGCCCTCGGACTCAAAGTTGCTCACGAACACGACGGCGACCTTGGAAGACGCGGCGAGCGACGCGGCCGAGCTGTCCGAAGAGCCGTCGTTGTAACTGACGGTAACCCCGCTGGGGGCCGCGGCGGTGATGCCCTCCAGCGGGGTGATGGTTCCGCTGGAGTTCACCGACGCGCTGCCGCCGCCGGCGGTCAGCGGGCTCGACGACGCGTCCGCACCGATGACCGCGATCGAGCCGGTGGACGACGACAACGGCAGCACACCACCACTATTTTTTAGCAGAACGGTGCCTTCCTCGGCTAGCTGCAGAGCATCGGCCACATCGGTGGAGTTGGTGGCCGTCTGCGCCGGCGAGCCGGCCGGCGGCTCGTCGAACAGGCCGAACGCGAACATCTCGGTGAGCACGGGGGAGACCAGGGAGTTCAGCGTGGCGGCGGCGACTGAGCCGGAGGACACCGCGCTGGCCAGGGCGCTGCCGTAGTACCCGTCGCTGCCGGGCATGTCCATGTTCAGGCCCGCGTTGGCCGACGCGGCGGTGGAGTGGGTGGCGCCCCAGTCGGAGGTGACGAACCCGCTGAAGCCGAACTGCTGGCGCAGCACGGTGGTCAGCAGATACGGATTCTGGCAGGCGTAGGTACCGTTGATGGTGCTGTAGGAGCACATCACCGAGGACGCCGCGCCCTGCTGCACGGCGTTGGCGAAGGCCGGCAGGTAGATCTCCTGCTCCGCGCGGGTGCTGACGATCGCGTTGTCGGACGGCGTGTTGCGGTTGGTCTCCTGGTTGTACACCGCGAAGTGCTTGACCTGGGCCATCACCCCGCTGGACTGAACGCCGCGGATATCGGCGGCGCCCAGCGTCCCGTTCAGGTACGGGTCCTCGCCGATGGACTCGAAGGCCCGGCCCCAGCGCGGGTCGCGCACAATGTTGATGGTCGGCCCCAGGTCCACGGTGGTGCCTTTGGCCGCCTGCTCGGCGCCGATCACCTGGCCGTACAGCTGCTCGGCCGAGGAGTCCCAGGTCGCCGCCACGTCCACCGGCGCGGGCAGCTGGGTGACGTTGCTCATGCCGTCGCCCACCCCGGCCGGGCCGTCCTCCAGGTTCACCGCCGGGATGCACAGCGATCCGATGGCGGGAATGAAGCCGACGTAGCTGGAGCCGCCGGACCCGGTGAGCAGGTCAACCTTCTGCGTGACGCTCATCCGGGACATCAGCTCGCTGACCCGCTGGCCGATGGGCGCGCTGGAGCCGACCCAGGGGCAGGCGGTGGAGACGGCAGCGGCAGGCTGGGCCGCGCCGGCCACGGCGGCCAGCGATGTTGAGGCGAGCACAGCGGCCATCGCGACGATGCGCGACCTGCTCAGTACTGACGGCGTGCGGAGTGCTGACGGCGTGCGAAAGCTGCGCATGGTGCCTCCTCAGCCGCGCAGCCGGCAGTCCGCGGCGAGACAAGGGTTTCCCGCACAACATAAGTTCGGCGAAAGTGGCGGGCTAGATGCTGGCGCGGAAATAAACCGGAAATAATCTGTTAAAGATCGTTGACGTCGAGCCCCGCCATCCAGGCCATTGCCGGACTGTGTCTGGCGGCTAGAACGTTGGGCTGTGCCGTAAGGCATCCATAACCAGCTTGAGGGCGCTGCTCGGCGGTGTTATCCACATCCGTGACCACGAGTCTCAGCCAACATCGCGATCCCCATTGCCCAGTAGTACGCCACGGCTCCCGCTGACTGCCGTCGCCAGTTAACACAGCCCAGCGATCGGTCGCCCAGCCAATCGCATCCGACGGTGACCGAACCACGGGGGAAGAAGACAGGGGTAGCGGTAGCCCCGCCGCCGATCAGCAGCCATCGGCAATCGCTGTCACGACGGCGTAGGGCAGGTACCGGGGATGCACGAGCAGCGCCCTGGCCACCTGGCGGATCTTTGGCCGCAGCGGTGTCAGCGTTTCCTCGCTGTAGCGCCATGCGCCACATTCATCGTTGCCGAAGCGCGGGCCAATCGTCCGGCGAAAATGCCGTGCGTCCCCGCCGTCGCCCTTCCATGTCGCCAGCCATGCGCGCAGCGCCGCCTCGCCCTCGGGCAGCGTCCAGTTCATCAGCCGTTCCGCGACCTGGCCAGCCGCGTCGATGACGAACGCCCGATCTGTAGCTCCCCTGATGCCATGAACCCGGCCCTCGGTATCGCGGCCGTGGTGGATGCTGGCCGAACTGAAGCGTGCCCCTATTGCAAGGGCAGCTACTGCATGACCGGCCTCATGCCAGGCCGTCTGGACGGCCGCCTTCCGGGCCGGCGCGAGGCTGGGGAAGCAGCCGCAGTCGTAGCGCTGCCGGATCCATTTGCCGTTCACGACGGACTCGTCGTCGTAGCGGATGACCCGGCTCAGCTCAGCCTCGATCTCGGCCAGGACGCGCCGTTCTGAAGGCTTCATGACGCGCAGATGACCGCCCGGCTCGCTGTCGTTGCGGCTAGGACGCCAGCGCGCTGAGCTGGGCGGTGATCGTGGCGGCCTTCGGGAATGTGAGGCCGACCAGGGTCACGTGCTTCCAGCGCAGCACCCCGCCCGAATCGATGACGAACACTGACCGGCGCAGGTTCGACGCGCCCAGGGTGATCCCGTATTGCCTGGTCACTATGTGGTCGGTGTCGGCGAGCAGCGGGAAGGCCAGCTGGTGCTTGCGGGCGAAGGCTTCATGGCTGTCCAGGTCCTGCGGGCTGATCCCCCAGACGACGGCGTTCAGGTTGGTGAAGCTGTCAAGCTCGCTGGTGTAGGAGCAGAGTTGCCTGGTACAGACGGCAGTGTCGTCGCCGGGGTAGAACGCCAGTACGAGCGGGCGCCCCCGCTGCGCGGACAACGTGTAATCGCGGCGTTCAGCCTGTCCGTCTGTCAGCGCTATCCCGGGCAGCGTGAAGTCGGGTGCGGCCGCGTCGACGTCGGGTGTCTTTGCCATGGAAGGCCTCCGGCCTGGTGAGGACGAGGAACTGGATCATTCATAGCGCATTCGGCGCTGCGGCCAGATCAGTTCGCCACGGGCAGGCTATCGGGTTGCCGTGGAGACCGGCGTCAGGTATGAACGGCGCATGCTGCGTGGTGAGCTGACCGGGTTGCGCGCCCGGCAGGACAGTGACATCGCCGTTCTCGATTCTGAGCTGCATGATGACGTCGAGACGCGGGTGCGGACGGATTCCCGGCCATGGCGGCCCGTCTCGCCTGGCTCTGCTGCATCCTCCTACCGGGTGGCCCGTGACGCCGATGACACGGTCTGCTTCTCGGTGGTCGAGCTTGCCACCGGCGAGCTCGCGGGCGATGCGCTGCTGTGGGGGATCGATCTGCACAACCGCAGCGCCCATGTCGGGATCTCGCTGCGGCCTGCCTGCCGTGGCCGTGGCCTGGGCACCGACGCCGTCCTCGTGCTGTGCCGCTATGGTTTCGCGATCCTCGGGCTGCAGCGGCTGCAAGCCGAGACGCTCACCGATAACGACGCGATGATCGCGGTCGCCACCCGGGCCGGCTTCGTGGCAGAAGGTACCCTGCGCCGCGCCGCGTGGGTCAACGGGGAGTTCGCCGACGAGACCATCCTCGGGCAGCTTGCCACCGATTGGGCTGCCGCCACGCATTAACCTGCCAGTTCGGGCTCAGCCTGCGCGGGTCGCTCCGACGAACTGAATCAGGCCGGCGACATGCTGCCGGATACCAGTGAACCCGCGGACGCGAAGCGCACCAGTGATCTCGTCAGGTCCGAAGATGGTCATCCCCACCATCGCGCCGGGCAGCCGCTGCGCGGTGCGCAGCGCCTGACCACCGCGTGCGTAGCTTGCCATCAGCGCGATCTGCCCGCCTGGCCGCAGCGTCTCGGCCATCCGGTCGAGCGCCCGCATGGGGTCGGCGAACAACGGCAGCGCCGCGAAGCAGCACACCGCGTCGAAGCTGGCAGGACGGAAGGGCAGGTCAGCCACATCGCAGCGCAGGTATACCGCGGCCGTGCCATCCGCACGCCCCGTCCCGGTCGCGCCGGTCGCGCCTGCCGCGCCTGCCGCGCCGGTCGCGCCGGTCGCGCCTGCCGCGCCTGCCGCCCGGCCGTCGCTGACAGCGCGGGCCAGCATGCTCACCGAGGCGTCCAGGCCGACGGCCAGGCCGGTGCTGCCAACCGCGCGAGCCAGACCGCGGGTGAAGTTGCCCGGGCCGCAGGCGACGTCCAGCACGGTGTCGCCGGGGGAGAGGGCGAGCCAGTCGCGCGCCAGCCTGAGTTCCGCCGCGACGCTCGGCCCTGACGGCCCCTTTATGATCCGGAACAGTGCGGGCCGCCACCAGCGCTCGTAGACCCTGGGAACGAAGCCCGTGTGCATCAGCCGCTGGGCGACGCCGGTGGGCTCCGGCTCGGCATCGCCCATCAGATCCAGGTATCCGCGGGTGAAGTCGGGATGGGCCGGCGGGTGGTCAAGCAGGGCGAGCAGCCGGCTACCGCCTGTCCCCGTATCCGCGCCCGTGGCTGGCCCCTGAATGACCGAATACTACGGTCCTGTGGCCCACCCTTTACCTGGGTTTGGGGCGGACTTCGGACCGGTGGACATCCGCCGAATTCTGGAGCGGCCTGTCCGGCGACGGCCGGGATGGGCGGCGACGCTGACACCATCGCAGAGCCCGCGGCGCTAACGAATTCGCGATAACGACTGCCGGCCCGGCCAGTTCTGCGAGCCCTGCGAGCCCTGCCAGTCCTGCGAGCCCTGCGAGCCCTGCCAGTCCTGCGAGCCCTGCCAGTCCTGCGGCGGGCTGGGCGCTGGCACGCGTACCCCGGCGGATCGTTCCGCCCTGCGCATCTTCGCGGCCATGTCGGCAGGCGCGGCGGCGGTCAGCACGGTGCCGCGCGGACCGGGGAACAGCGGGAATGCGATGTAAGCGCGGGTGTAGCAGCCCCACATGACCAGCCAGTTCCGATGGTCATGCTGAAGCTGGGCGGCTGCCATGCGGCAGGCGTCCTCGTTACGCGGGTCCGGGCTAGGGCTGGGGATCACGACCACTCCAGCTCGAACGATACATTCCCGGCCTGAGGCCTCGTTGTCCGGCTCGCCATGATCTGGGTAATACGTCCAATCTTTGGTTTTATGTGCGTCGGCCGGGCCGCGTGACGCCAATCTGATTTCGGATGATCGACTTTCCAGCGGTGCATGGTCCGGACCCACTACCCTGCCGGTTGTTACCGTCAGGGCCGGAACGTTCGCCGCCTGCCTCAGCCGAGGGTCGGCCGGCCAACGCCAGGCACGAAGTACTCAGAAGTCGGGGAATCGCCATGACGAACTATCCGCCGGGGGGCAATGTCCCGCCTGATCCGTCCCAGGAGCCGGGCACTGGCAACTACGGACCGCCGCAGGGTCCAGGTTACGAGGCCTCGCAGGGCCCAGGTTACGGGGCTCCGCAAGGCCCGGGTTACGCGGTGGCGCAGCCGCAGCATTACGCCGCTGCGCACGGCCAGGACCACCCCGTTCAGCTCACTATCGAGTATCCGGAACATAGTTCCCGGCTGCTCGCAGGCCTCAGCATCCCGTTCTTTCTCATCCGGTACATCATGCTCATCCCGGCCGTGTTCGTGGTCTACTTCGTGGGCATCGCCGCACTGGTGGTCGTGTGGCTTTCCTTCTGGGCCGTGCTGTTCACCGGTCGTTACCCGCGGGGATTCCACGAGTTCGCCACTGGCTACCTGCGCTGGAACGCCAGGGTTTACGCCTTCCTCTTCGGTCTGACCGACAAGTACCCGCCGTTCCGCCTGAGTCCCTGACGGGGCACAGGTTTCTGCCGGGCGGCGCGGCGCGAGCAGGCGCGTGCCGCCCGGCAGGCAAGCCACACACGCCGCGCAGGCACCACAGATCCTCTGACTTAACTCCTGTTACCTCACAGTCGGTGACGAGCCCGGCCGGACGGTTCTGCGCAGGTCCCGGCGGTGTAGCCTGAGGACGCATTGCGTTGTGCAATTCCGTGTGCACGCTGCGCTGTGGCTTGCCGAGGCAAGGGGTACCGATCGATGAACTCGGGTCACGGACCAGGGCCTGAGGACCCGCGAGGAACACACGCACACCCCGACCCGCCGTCGGAGGACGATCCGGGGCTCGACTGGGCCTCCTGGCGGCAGGGACCCGGCTACTCCCGGCCGGTACCGCCCGAGCCGGAGCCCGGAAGCCACGCGGCACCCGAACCCCGCCATACGGAGCCGGAACCCCGCTACCCAGAGCCCGGATCCCGCACCCCGCCGCCCGAGCCCGGCAGCCCGGCGCCCGAGCCCCGCACCCTGCCGCCCGAGCCCGGCCGCCAGGC
>PMSU01000057.1 GCA_003168255.1 Actinomycetota bacterium | reverse complement strand
GCGATGACCTGATGCCCAGGTTGGTCAGGGATCGGGCGAGGTCTGGGCGGTACCGGTCGGGGTTTGCGGCGGCGAGCTCGCGGCGAATGGTGACGGCTTCCTGCTCGGCTCGCAGTGCGTCGTCGGGGCGGTCCAGTTCGGAAAACCGGGTGCCGAGGTCGGTGAGGGAGCGCGCGATGTCGGGGAGGTAGCGGCCAAGGCTGGTGGCGGTCGGCGCGCCGCGGCTGCCGGCCCCTTCCTGGCGCGACGCCAAGGCGTCGCCGCGGTCGCCAAGCTGAGCCAGCGCGAGCCCCGCCATATCATCCCATTCAGCTCTGGTCCCCGGCTCGGCATCAGGGGGCAGTGACTCGCGTGCCCGGAGGGTCGCGATCAGCTGAGCCTGCGCCAGCGCCACGCTCGGATACGGCAGATCCAGGGCAATGTCAGCCAGCACCTGCTGCGCGGCCGGGGCGTCACTGAGCGCATCGGCGAGCAGGCCGCCGAGCTCCCCAGCGGTCTGCTGGGCGACACGGGCCGCCGCAAGGCTCAGGTGGGGCAGGTCATCGCGAAGAGCCGCCGCGATGACGTGGCGGGCACGGTCTTGGTGCGCGCACGCGCGAGCGAGCACCGTCAGTGCCTGCTCAGCCTGCTCCGCCGAGAGCTCCCGCAGGCACGAGCGGGCAAGAACAGGGTCAGCGGCGAGCTGGCCGACCACGTGCGCTTCAGCCAGCAGGCCCGGCTGCACCGGCCCGAGCCGCCCACCACCGCCTGCCGGGTAGAGGACGTACAGCCACCGCGCCCAGTCCATCAGCCGCTCTTGCGGACTGCCGGCCAGTTCAGGTACCCGCTCTACTACCGCGGCCGCTTCCGCGACACTCCTCGCACCCACCAGGGCAGCCGCCGCGACTACCGGCTTGACCAGCGGCTCCGCGCCGGGTAGCCCTGCGGCCCTAGCGGCACGCCGCCAGTACCTCGACTCATGCTCCAGCAGTTCATCCAGCACAGCGTCATCAACCACCACCCGCAGCGACGCCACCGGGTACGCGGAAAACCGCAACACCGCCGCCAGCGCCGCCGCGTGCAGCACCAGTACCGGCGCTCGCCGGGCGGCACGGTCAACCTCCACTCGTCCGGGCACCTGTACCGAGAGCGCGCGGGCGAAGTACGGCACTGCCGCCTGCGCCAGGTCGGCGTCGGACACACCCTCGGCAATCGGCATGTCCAGCTGAATCGGCGGTGCCTCAGTCAGTAGCTGGGCCACCGCCGGAACAGACCCCTCGATCAGCCGGTCCCACCATTCCCCGAGCGACCGGGCCACCAGCAGCACCCGGATCGGCCCCGGATCCTCTGCCACGGCGCTCAGCAGCTGGTCAAGCCCGGCACGGATCTCCGCATAATCCACCACCAGCAGCACCCGGCCCGCGGTCACCGCCCGCGCGGTTCCGACCGCGTGCGCCTCTTGCCCGGCCGCGGCCAGCCGCCACACGCCCCCGCCGGCCTGCCACTCCGCGGCTATCTCCAGCGCTAGCCGGGTCTTGCCCACCCCGCCCGCACCCACCAGGATCCGCACTGCCCGTGCCGGATCCGAGGCACACCACGCTCGCAGCTGGGCAAGCTCACGGTCGCGCCCGGTGAACTCTACGATCCGGCGGTCCGGGCGCAGCAACGCCGCGGGACCTGGCCCCTCGTCCCACGTCTCTGGTTCGCGCACCGTATCCAGGGCAAGGCGCGGCGACGCCGCGGCGTCGCCCTCTGGCCGCGCGTGCTCGTCACTCCGGTGCCGAAGCTTCCATCCCACTCCCACACTCCTACCCCCCTAGACCGGCATATGCCACTTATACCCGCAGCTGATTGGCAGACCGTTACCAAGCAGCGGGGATGTTTCTCCTCCCTGGACATGGCACCGTCCACCGGAGCGCGTCGATTGCCCCGATCCATCATGAATTCGGCCTTCCTAATTCATCAAAGCCCAGGATGCCGAACGGTGCCACCCCCGGCATTCGCTACCCGCAGCGCACTGCGGCCAGGCGGCCCGTTTACCTCGCGGCCAGATGCCGGGCGGCCCTGGGTGAACGGGGGGGCGGGTTATGTGGTGCGGGGGGCGGGGATGCCGTGGGGGGGTGTGTTGCGCAGTAGCCAGGCGGGGTTGGAGAGGCCGATGACGGTTCCGGTGGCGTCGAGGACCTGGGTGCGG
Source organism: Actinomycetota bacterium (assembly GCA_003168255.1). Taxonomy (GTDB): domain Bacteria; phylum Actinomycetota; class Actinomycetes; order Streptosporangiales; family Streptosporangiaceae; genus PALSA-505. The sequence continues at coordinate 1,232 of PMSU01000057.1, read as the reverse complement.
ATGAAGCTGCTTGTGCTGGTGTCGATGGATTGGGTGACGGAGCCGCTGGCGAGCTGGCTGTTGGTGTAGCTGGCGATGACCTGGGTGTTGGCTGTGAGGCCTGCGGTGCCTGCGTAGTCGACGGCGCCTTGGAGGATCTGGAGGGATCCGTTGGCGGGGATGGCGGTGGCCCTGGCGGACAGCCGCCGGGAGGTGGCGCTGGAGATGCTGGCCGAGCCCATCGGGCAGGTGCCGTCGATCATCAGGTCGAGGCTGCCGCGGTAGGCGGACAGGGATCCGCACCAGGCGCGTCCGGCGGCGAGGGCGGTGAGCAGGTCTGATTCGGAGGTGCTGGCGGCCCAGGCGGAGGTGACCCAGTTGTTGGTGAGGCCGCGCCAGTCCTGTCCGAAGTGGTCGTCGCTGGTGCCGTTGCCGGTGAGGAAGACGGCGTTGCGGGACATGACGTCCCACAGTGCCACGTGATGAGCGAGATCGACCCCCTCGCGCAGGTTGTAGCCCACTTCCATCAAGTCGGCCCCCAGCGCGGCTGGCGAGGATGCGGTGGGCAGCAGCTTCCTGGCGACCTTGGCCAGCAACTCGTTCTGTTTCGCGACCGGCAGCTCCGGCTTGCCGAAGCCGTAGCCATAGGGGTGGTTGTAGCTGACCAGCCCGTTGCCGGCATGGATTTGGGGGACCAGGGTGTGTTGCAGGTATGTGGCCCAGGCATCGTGTGTCAGGTCGCCGTAGTCGGGAACGACGACGTCGCCGCCGAACCAGTTGACGTGGGGCGCCTGCCACGACACCTCCAGGCCCTGCCGCTGAGTGACGCCCGGGTACTTAGAGGCCAGCGCTGCCTCCATCTCGATCTGCTGCTCCAGGAAGGCCTCGCCGCTGGTCTTGCGCTTGAACCTGAGGTAGTCGAAGTACCCGCCGACCAGGTCACCGGTGCTGACGGCGCTGAGGGTCAGTTCCCACAAGGCGAAATCGCGGTAATCCAGGTCGGGCCACAGCGCCGCTATGTCGTCACACGGTGTGAGGGACTCCGTGGTCCACGAGTTGCCGCCGGACGGCGTCACCGGGATGGTGATCACTCCCGCATTGCCCTGGGCGGCCCGGCCCGCGCGGCCCCCCGGCGGCACGAACCGATAGGACAAGCTGTACTTTCCGGCGGGCCGCCCGCCAGCCGCTTCGTGGTACGAGGTGCCGATCAGCAGCTCGAGGTAGCCCTCCGTCCAGCCGCTGGTCAGCAGCAC
>PMSU01000150.1 GCA_003168255.1 Actinomycetota bacterium | reverse complement strand
GCTGCGACGACCCCGGCTGCTGTGGTGACCCCGGCTGCTGCGACGGCTTCGACGGGGATTCCGGCGTAACTGCCTCGTCGCTCGCGGCCGACGGCATCCGGAATCTGGGCAGCGGCGAGGGCAGCAGCCAGAGAAAGCCGGTAGCGGCCCCTATCGCCGCGATCCACAGCGTGGGCCGCAGGCCGATCAGCGTGCCGAGGGTGCCGCCGACCACGGCGCCCAGCGGCCTGGTGCCGTAGTTGACGGCCTGGAAAGCGCCGTTTACCCGCGATCTGAGCTCGCCGGGAATCACCACCGCGAAGATCGCGCCGATGCTGATGTCCAGGATCATCACGCCGAAGCCGGACAGGAACTCGGCAAGGAACAGCATGCCCAGCACGAGCGGGGCAGGCCCGCCCGCCAGCGGCACCAACGCGAGTGGGGCGGGGAATAGCACCGCGCCGACCACGTACGCCCAGCCGATCCCGATCCGGCTGGCAACCCGGCGGGTGGCCAGCGAGCCGATCACGCCGCCCACCGCGCCCGCGCCGAGGACGAGCCCGAGCAGCCCCGGCCGCACGTGCAGTGACCTGGTGGCGTAGAGGACGAAGAGCGCCAGGAACGCGAAGTCAAAGAAATTGATGACCGACGCCGCGATGAGGGACGCCCGCACGATCGGCGAGCCAACGATGAAGCGGACCCCCACGGTCAGCGAGCCCTTACCGCCCGGGGCGGCGGGCGCCTCTTTGGGCCTGATCCGGTGCAGGAAGAACGCCGAGCCGAGGAAGGAAAGGGAGTCCGCGGCGATCGCGAACGGCGCGCTGAGCAACTGCACAAGCAGCCCGCCCAGGCTCGGGCCGCCGACGTAAGAGAACGCGCGGCTCCCGTTCGTGAGCGAACTGCCCTGGACGTACTGGTCGTCGGGCATGATGGCCACCGACAGCGAGCCGTCGCTGACCGTGAAGAGGGTGCTCAGCGTCCCGGCGCCGAACGCGACGCCGTACAGCTGGGCAAGGGTGAGCACGTGCAGCGCGTAGCAGACGGGCACGCTCGCGAGGAGTGCCGCACGGCCGAGATCGGCACCGATCATGATGATCCGACGCCGGCCGAACCGGTCAGCCCACGCTCCCGCGTGCACCGCGAACAGCAGGCTTGGCAGCCATAGGGCGGCGATGAGGTAGCCCATCGCGGCCGCGCCCGCATGCAGTGTGAGCACGGCGGTGAGCGGCAGCGCGATGGACGAGACCTGATCGCCGAACATCGAGATTGTCCCCGCGCTCCAGTAGCGCCGGAACGTCCGCTCTCTGAGCAGGTCAGGAATCAGCGACGCCAGCCGCCCGCGGCGCCCGCGGCTGCCCCGCGCCGCTTGCGCGGGGACGCTCACTTGCCTGATTCCTCGCGCTGGCTGGCACCGGAGAGGTCACCGGGGAAGGCTAGGTGCAGGTAGGTGACCCGGCGCGCACCCGGGGGCCGCAGCTCCGGATGAAGCTGGCGGTCGAGATAGCGGTCCATCAGCGCCTGCGTCTCCGCCGCCAAGGCGATGAGCTCGTCCGCGGTGACGTACAGCATCGTGTCGCCGAAATGAGCGGCGTGCTGCCACTCCTCGGGCTCGTCCGGCTTGGCGTCAAGCCAGCGCATGAGGGCTTCGAAGTAGCGTTCGGTGAGCACCGAGCTGAGCAGGCTGGACGCGGCCGCGGCCGCGGGGCCCTCAGCCACATCGGGCCAGGAGGTGAACATCGTGGTGGCGCGCCACGGCCGCTCCCGGCCCTTGCCGCCGCCGGCCTCCTCCACCAGGCCGTACTTCGCCAGCTGCCGCAGGTGGAACGAACAGCTCGCCGAGCTCTGCCCGATCAGCTCCCCGGCCTGGGTGGCGGTCAGCGCGCCATCTCGCCGCAATACCCCGATCAGCGACAGCCTGATCGGGTGCGCCATGGCCCGCAGTGCCCGTGGGTCGGTGAGCCGCTTGACGACCCTCGGCGGGCCGACGAGGTTCCGGGTGGGCTTGTCGTCTGTCATAAGTGCAAAGATAGCTTTGGAAAGCTATCTTTGCAAAGGGTTCTTGGGATAGCCGTATGGTAGCTAGCTGCCACCCTCGGCGATGCGCTTGATCGCCGATAGGCGGGAATCCCACTGTGCGGCAACCTGATCCATCCATCGTGCGGTTGCGCTGAGCCGCTCGGGCAGGACCCGGTAGCGCATCTCCCGGCCCCGCCGGTGTCCGGCGACCAGCCCGACCCGGTCCAGCGCGGCGAGATGCTTGACCACGGCCTGCCGGGTGACCGGCAGCTCTGCCGCGAGGACGGTGGCCGTCGCTTCGCCCCGGGCGGCGAGCAGGTCCAGCAGGCGCCGCCGGGTGGGATCGGCGAGCGCAGCCAGGACATGCTCGGCCGACCCGTGGTCTGTCATGCCGTGAGCTGCTCCGCGTAGTCCCGCGCCTCGTCGAGCTTGTCCGTCCAGCCGCCCGAGTGACTCTCATACGAAGCGGTGGCGCGCATTTCCTCGGGTATCTCCAGCGTGGCGAACCCGCTCTCGACCAGCTGGAGCCGAGTGTCATCGCCGTCCGGAGTGAGCGTGAACTCCACCAGCGTGGAGTTGTGCTCTGTCGCCTTCTCGCCCGGGTAGGCGCTGGCCCACCGGTAGGCGAAGTAGTGCGGCGGGTCGACCTTCACGATCCTTGTCGGGAAGAGTCCGTATAGCCCGTGGTCCAGGAGCATGATGCCGCCCTTGCGCAGGTCGATCTGCGCCGGCTCCCCCTGGCCGAACCACTGCCCGACGTGCTCTGGCTCGGTCAGTACCGCCCACACCTGCTCCACGGGTGCCGCGATGGTGATCTCCCGCTCGATCCGGTCCGGATTCACGCTGTATACCTCCATGTGACTCAACACCCATTATGTGCAACTTCAGAGTTGCACATAATGGGTCGACGCGCAACTTCTGGGTTGCAGCAAGCGCTCTGGCGGCCTGGCGTGGTGATCGATGTGACGTAGCCCCCNNGGGGGCTACGTCACATCGATCATGGTGGATAGCGTGCGGCCCCGCCCACGTCGGCATCCTCGGCGCCACATACGGGTGCATTCCGGGCGGGACGAGGGCGGGGGGCTCAGAGGCCGGCTAGCAGGTCTGTCTCGGTGATGCCGGGGCCCTGGCCTTCGCGGATGAACCACTCGGTGCCGAACGCGTGGCTGAAGCCTTCCTCGGGCAGGGCCAGGAAGAACGAATGCTCACTGATCTGGCTTGCGTGCGCGCGCATGGCCTGACGCTTGCGGTCGAGGTACGGCGAGACATCCACTCCGGCGGTGATCTCTTGCTCGGGCTTGCCGAACTGCTCATCGGCGCCGACGTCGGGCATGTCGATTCCCGCGGCCGCGGCCTGCTCGGCGAACGCAGCCATCCCGCGACGGAGATGATCGCGGTTCATCGTGTTCTGGTAGACGCGAGGCGTACCGGCGAGCTGAGCGGCGCGCATCCCCACTCTGTGCACCTGGATGTGGTCGGGGTGGCCGTAGCCGCCATTATCGTCGTAGCAGGTCAGCGCGTCGGCGCGTTCCTCTTGCAGGATCGCGGCTAGCTTCTGGGCCGCCTCGTCGACCGGGGTGGTCCAGAACGAGCCTGGCGTGTCGTTGGTCGGCCTGCCCATCATCCCAGAATCGGTGTAACCGAGGAACTCAAGCCGGGCCACGCCGAGGATCGCCGCGGAGGCCTGCGTCTCGGCCACCCGGCGCTGCGACAGCGACTCGCCGTCGGCAAGGAATCCCTCGGCCACCTCGCCATGCTCGCCACGGGTCGCCACCACGAGCACCACCCGGTGGCCCTGCTCGAACGCCTTGCGCATCACGCCGCCGCACGCGATGCACTCGTCGTCGGGGTGGGCGTGGAACGACACCAAGGTAGCCATGCCGTGAAGGTACCGGACCCGCGGCAGCAGGACGGGTGGGTGGGCCGGGGGGTCGGCGGGCTGGCCGGGGGGGTCAGGCGGTCTGCGTTACCTTGCTCAGCCCGCGCGGGCTGTCAGGGTTGAGGCCGAGCTGCCTGGCCAGGGCCTCGGTGAGCAGCTGTCCTGGCACGATCAGCCCGATCGGTGCCAGCCACTCTGGCAGCCGGGGCCCTGGCAGCGCGCGGCTGCATTCGCGGGCCAGGTCGGGTCCGCCGCCGATGGCCAGCGCCATGGCGCCGGCGCCGGTCACCCGCCTGGCCAGCTTGATCGCTCCGTCCAGGGCCGGGCCGGCGTTCGAGGCGACGATGATCGCCGGAGTCTCCGCGTCCACCACGGCAATCGGACCATGCAGCAGGTCCGCGTAAGACAATCCCATCGCGTGCAGGTAGCAGGCTTCCTTGAGCTTGAGCGCAAGCTCGAGCGCGGCGGCGTAGGCGAAGCCGCGGCCGGAGACCACCATGCCGGTCGCTCCGGCCAGTCCGGCGGCGGCCGCCTCGATGTCTCCTGGCTCGCCGAGCATCCGCTCGATCTCGTCGGGGACCTGCTTCAGTTCGCTCGGGTCCACATCCGCGCCAAGGCCGACACCCAGCACGGCGAGCGCGGCGAGCTGGGTGATGAAGGTCTTGGTGGCCGGCACCGCCCGTTCGGCTCCCGCCGCGGTCACCAGGGCCAGCTCGGCTATCTCGGCGAGCGGGGATGCCGCCGAATTGGTGACGGCGAGCGTGCGTGCGCCGCACTGGCCTGCCCAGGCGAGGGTCTCGACGATCTCCTGCGTCCGGCCGGACTGAGACAGCGCCACCGCGAGCACGCCGGACAGATCGACCCGGCTGCGATAGGTGGTGGCCACCGACGGCGAAGCCAGCGTGGCGAGCCTGCCGGCGTGCACTTGCAGCAGGTAACTGCCGTATACGGCGGCGTTGTCCGAGGTCCCGCGCGCGATGAACAGCACCTGCCGGGTGCCGTCGGCGACCGCCGCCACTTCGGCGGCGCGGGGCAGCAACCCTTCCAGGGTGGCCCGCAGCGCAGCGGGTTGTTCGCCGATCTCGGTCCGCATCTGGGTGATCAAGTCCGGCTCCTGCCCGTTCGGAAAATTCTTGGTTTGTCGTCGCGGCGTGCTTCCGGCGCCGAGTACACCATGTCGCCATCCAGCCACGTTGCCAGGGTCCGCATGTCGTCACCCAGCCAGACCAGGTCGGCGGCCGAGCCCGGGCCGATCCGGCCCAGGTCGCCGCGGCCGATCAGGTCCGCCGGAATGCGGCTGGCGGCGGCTATCGCGTCGGCCAGCCCGGCGCCCGCCGCCACCAAGTTGGCGACGGCGGCGTCCATCCGCAGCGCGGACCCGGCCAGGGTGCCGTCCATCCGCACCGGCGGCACACCGTCACCGGGTGGCAGCTCGATCGGCTCGCCGCCGAGAAGGTAGCGCCCCGGTGGCATGCCTGCGCACGCGGCGGCGTCGGTGACCAGGCAGATCCGGCCGGGAGCCGCGGTGAACGCGATCATGGCAACCTCCGCCGCCACGTGCTGGAGGTCGACGATGAGGCCACTGGTCAGGCGGCTGTCGGTTAGGGCCTGGCCGGGCACGCCTGGCTCGCGGTGGTGCAGCGGACGCTGGCCGTTGAACAGATGGGTGACCATGCGGGCGCCCGCGTCCGCCGCCGCGGCCACCTGAGCGGCCGTGGCGTCGCTGTGACCCACGCTGACGAGCACGCCCGCTCGGGTCAGCTGGGTGATCGCCGCGATAGCCCCGTCGAGTTCGGGGGCCAGGGTGACCAGCCGGATCTGACCAGATCCGGCCGCGAGCAGGTCCTGCACCGCGCCGCGCGAGGGGGCGGTAATCCAGTCGGCGTTGTGCGCGCCCCGGCGGAGCGGGGAGATGAAGGGGCCTTCCACGTGCATGCCGAGTACCCGGGCACCGCGCGGAAGGCCGGGTTGCAGCGCCGCCGCGGCGCGCAGCGAGGCGGCAAGCCGGTCAACAGGGGCGGTGATGAAGGTCGGCAGGAACGCGGTCGTTCCCGTCTCGGGGAGCCGGCTGACGATCTTCCCCCAGCCGGCCGCGTCCGCGGCGGCGAACTCCTCGCCGAAGTACCCATTGACCTGGAGGTCAACGAAACCAGGCACGAGCAGACCCGCGGCAAGCTCGATGTCGGCAGAGCGCGGCGGCGGCCCGGCACCGACCTCGGCAACCCGGCCGCCGCTGACCAGGACGTATCCGGGCGACAGAACGCCCGAGCCTGGCGTGGCAGGCACCAGCCGTGACGCCGCTATCAGCAGGTCAGTCGTTGCCGTGCCTGCCATGACCTGCTCCGCCCGTGCCGGAAGACTGATTCAGTTCGGTCTATGCCAGTCTGCCAGGGGCGCTATCGGCCGGACTTCTCGTTGCCGCGGCGTGCCGCCGCGGCCGAGATCATGATCCGCATCTCCATGGCAACGTCATCCGGCCGCTCCATCTGGGCGACATGACCCGTCCGTGGCAGCACGACGACCCTGGCCTGCTGGAATGTACGGGCAGCGCGCGCGGCCATCCTCGGGTCCACCAGCCGGTCGTGGCTCCCGTAGATGGCAAGGACATCCGCGCTGATCTGGGCGGCGTCGCGCCAGAGTGATCCGGGGCCACGACGGAAGTATTCGGAGATCACGGCCTTCGCGGACCTGAGCAATACGTCGCCGGAGTAGCCGAGCCCGTCGAGGCGCTCAACCTCGGCGATATCCTCGGCAAGGCGCGCCGGGTGCACGAGACCGACATCGAAGTAGACGTCGCGGAGCGTGATCATCACGCGTTGCCGCGCCGGAATCCTTCCTGCCCTGCGGAGCATCCAGGACCCGAGCCCGGGGATCTGGAGCACAGAAATGCGCGCTGGGACCGGGCGAGGACGCAGATCCGGCAGGGCCGGAGAGACGAGGGTCAGCGTCCTGACCAGCTCTGGCCTGTGTGCCGCCAGCCTCGTGCATACCGCGCCGCCGAGCGAATTGCCGATCAGGTGAACCGGCCCGCGGCCACGCTGCTCGATCAGGCAGGCCACCACCGCGGCCTGGGCGCGGACCGAGTAGTCGCCGTCCGGCGGCGGCGGTGAGTGACCGTTTCCGGGGAGATCCAGGGCCTCGCAGCCAAGCGTGGGGCCGCCGGGCCATGACGGCCACCGAGCGTTCTGGCCATCGCGTTCGTCCGGTTCGTCCTGGCCGGCCTGGCCGGCCTGGCCTGGCGGCGGGTCGGGCTGGCCCAGCAGACCCATCAGGTCGGTCCAGTTGGTGGACGAGCCGCCGAGGCCATGCACACAGAGCGCGGGCTCGGCGCCCGCCGCTGCGGGCGCGCTGCGCACGAAGACCTCGGCCGCTCCGACGGTTACGAGCTGGCCCGGCCAGACGGGGATCGGCGCGGGCCGGGCCTGCGCGGGCCGGGCCTGCGCGGGGCGGGCCT
>PMSU01000162.1 GCA_003168255.1 Actinomycetota bacterium | reverse complement strand
TGTCTGCCTCGGTCGGCATCTGCCGCCCGTTCTCGATCTTCGGCACCTTGGACCGCGGCCACCCGTTCAGTTCGGCTAGGCGGTCGCCTGTGAGCCCGGCGGCCTTGCGAAGCTTTTGCAGGCGTTCGGCAAGGCCGCCGGGCTGATTCAGCCATTCTCCAGTCGGTTGCAACTCGGCAGTTCCTTTGGTCAGGCGGCGGCGTAATCGTCCGCCGGGATGGCGTTTTGGACTGCCAGGTCCCGCCACTTGAGGTACCGGGCAACGATGCCCGGGTCATCGATCAGCATCTTGCGGTCGATCTCACCCTCATCGGTAAACAGCATGAGGATCACGCGCTCGTCATCGAGCAGCCACCAGTCATCCTGCGGCAGCTTCAGTCGTCCGGCCCACTCGCGGGGCAGGTAGCTGACGCGCTCGCCGGCCTCCATGTTCCAGCGGGCACCCCACGCTTCCCATCGCTGGTAATCGCTCGCAGGTGAGGCGAGGATGCGGACGCGGCTGACGGTCTTCCCCTCGTCGGTCAGGCGGGCGATCTGGTCGAGCCACGGACGCCACCAGTCCAGATCCGGCGGTGGCGTCGGCAGTCCGATCAGGAAGCGCTCGAAATCCTTGCGCTCATAGCCAAGCGCATAAGAGTCGCGAGCCTCCAGCCGGAACGCCGTCCGCTTGAACGAGCGCAGTAGCTCATCGAACTCGGCCTCAGTGATGCGGGTAAGCATCAGCCGAGATCCTTGATGCGGTCGATGACGTTGGCCGGCACGAACACCGCGTCCTCGTCACCGCCGAGCTCGCGGAGTTGGGCGCGGGTCTTAGCGCCGATCCGCTTGCCCTGGATGACGTACCCGTCGTCGTTCTCGTCCTTGACGCGGTACAGGGCCGGGCAGTTGCCGGTGTTCGACGCTTCGTCTTTCCACATGAACTCGATCTGTACATCCACTGCTGGACTCCCTTCGTGAGCCTGGTTCCGTTCTCCATTGTTCGCTAGAAGGGACCGCCGCGTCCAGCCTGCGGCGGCCCCTCGGAACCTGGCAACCTCAAGCATAGACGCTTGGAGAACGTTCTTGACTGTTCTCCGTACTTGGCCTACGGTAGTCCCATACAGCCAAAACGGCAAGGCCGGATAGCCCGGCCGGAAGGACGGAGACCGTGGACACTGCTCCGCAGCAAGACGAGGACCAGCTGCTGACGCCCGCTGAGGCGGCCAGGCTGCGCCGCGTCTCAACGAGGAGCCTGCGCTACTGGAATGCGCGCGGCCTCCTTGATGCCGAGAAGACCCCCGGTGGTCACAGGCGCTACCGGGAATCCAAGGTCCGCGCCCTCGGCACTGAGCCTGAGCGGGCGGTGGCCTGATGGCGTGCCCTCGCTGCGACGGTCACGTCATCGGCGGCATCTGCAACGGCTGCATGTACAGCCCCGGCGAGGACGCCACCGTCAGCCTGCCGCGCGAGTGGGACTACGACGACCTGCTTGACCCGGAAGGGGCGGCTGCCTGATGGACCGCACCCTCACAAACCAAAGCGGCCCGGTGCGCTCGAACGCCCGGACCGCCAGTAGCTATGCCTACCGCACGGAAGGAAAAGCTGATGGAAACGCTAGCACAGGCTCAGGACGCAACCCCGGAACAGCGCGCCCTCACTGCCCGCCTGATCGCCTCGTACCCCCCGGAACCCCGCCACGTCTCGGCAGCGGACGCCCTCCTGTCCCTGGACACCGTGACAGCGGAAAGCGTCCGCCAGATCCTCGAAGCGTCGCTGCGGTGATGATCACCGCCCAGCAGACCCCCCGCGAGCGGTGGCTCGCCGGCCTGCCCCCGAGGGACCACGACCGGGAGGACGCGGCGAAGTACGCCGAGTACGAGGCGTGCCGTCCTGTCAGCGACGCCGACCGGGCCTACGAGCGGATGGAACGCATCCTGCGCCACGGGCCTGCTGACGCCCCCCTGATGGCCGCGAGCGGTGCGTCATGAGAGAGCAAGCGGGCATCCTCCGGTCTGTCTCCAGCCCCTTCACCAGCGAAGTCTCAGCCGTCATCGGCGTGAACGACGGGGATGTCCGCTCGCTGCTGGCCATCTTGTCCGGCGCGGACAGCATCACCGGCGATCTGCGGTGGATGGACAGGGCGCTGTGCGCCCAGGTCGACGGTGATCTTTTCTTCGTCGAGCGGGGCTGCTCACCGCGGCCGGCCAAGCGCATATGCGCGGCATGCGAGGTCCGCGAGCCCTGCCTTGAGTACGCGCTGGCCAACAACGAAATGCACGGCGTGTGGGGCGGGACATCCGAACTCGACCGGCGCCGGATGAGGAAGCGGGCAGCAGCATGACGAAATTCGTGTTCCAGGGCACAGGCCACACCACGGGCGGCGGCAGCCAGGTCGCTGTAGGCCTCGCCGCGGCAGGCGTCATCGCCGCTCTTGCCTTCGGGCCCGCGCGGGGTGCCGTCTCCGCCCTCGGCGACGTCATCGTCATCGGCGCGGCTGCCGTCACGGTCCTGGCCCTCGGTGTCGCCGCCGCTGTCGTCATCGTGCGGATGCGCCGCAGGTCCGCGTCGGCCGAGTGCAACCAGCAGTCCGTGTTCTGGAAGGCCAACCCGAACGCCATCCCCGTCCAGCCCCGCCGCGAGATAGCGGCCCCGGTGGTCAATATCAACATCGACGCGGGCCTTCTCGCCGGGCTGATGAACGCCATGCAGCCGCAGCCCGTCCGTGTCGTAGCCGAGCAGCCCGAGCAGCAGGAGATCCAGTCATGAACACGCCCCGTGATTACCTCAGCCTCCTTCGCTGGCGGGCAGCCAACGGCCGGACGCATGCCAGCAACGCCTGGCACCGCGCAGCCGGGAACCGTATCCACGGTGCCCGCATAGGCCTCAGCAACCGCCGGAACCGCCGCACCCTGGACCGGGGCCGCGCGCCCCGCCTGTCCGGCGCCAGCGCCGCCATCTCCTCCCGGACGCCCTTCTACCGCAACCGGATCAACCGCTCGACGGGCCGGAAGAACCGCGACAACGGCTTCATGCACCGCACCCGCAACGAGGGACTGGCCCGGATGAAGACGGCCGACCGGACCGACTTGGCCCGGATAGCCGCGCCCGCACCTCGCGGCCATCCCGAAGCGATAAAGCGCGTGATCGTCGCGGAGCGCACCGCCAGGTTCCTGCGCGGACGGGACGCCCGGTAATGGGCCGCTGGTTCCCCGGCATCCGCGCCGGCACGAAGGAGCAGTCCGCCGCGTACCGCGACGCGCAGAAGGCGCTCGAACGCAACAGCCACGCCGAGTACGAGACGAACGGGCGCAAGCCCGTCGAGGAGTCCGACCGGTACCTCGAGCTCAACCGCGCGACCGCCGAGGCGGCAAGGCCGCTGAGCACCCCGCAGCGCATCTTCCACTTCCACCGGTCGCTCCTCGAGCTTGACCGCGAGAAGGCACCCCGCAGGACAAGGAGCACCCGGTGAGCAACCGCCCGGTGAAGACGGACGTCGAGTGCCGCCACCCCGGATGTACCGAGCGCTCCCCGGAACCGGGAACCGCCAGGGAAGGCATCGACTGGATCATGGCCCACGGCCGCGAGGCCCACGCCAACCCGCATGTCGGTGGCAGGTGGACCCCGGCCGGCCAGCCCGGCGACGCCCGGCAGCAGCCGGTGCGCACGAGGACGAGGAGCTCCCGATGACCGCAAAGACCACTCAGGCGCAGGCACCCCGCCAGCGCAGCAAGGCAGAGAAGACCGCGCTCCGCTATGCCGCCGCGCTCGGCGTGATCGCGCTCGTCTCCCTGATGCTGCACTCGCTGCTGCTGGCAGCCCTGGGCGTTCTCGGGCTGCTCGCGTTCGCGGTACTCCACGCCCGCAGGGCTCACCGCCGCTGGCGCCAGGGCGGGAAGTCCGCGGCACGCCGGCGCGCGAAGTACCAGGGATGGGCCAGCCACAAGGACATCCTCCGCTTGCGCTGGGCGCATGCCGCTCTCACTCGCCGCGTCTGCCCCGGCGCGGGACTGCTGGTCCTCGGGAGAGCCCGCCGGCAGGCCGTGGCCGTATGCCGGGAGAACTCGGCAATGTACGTCGGGGTGCCCGGCTACTGGAAAACCTCCGCCCTAGCCTGCCATGCCGCCGACGCACCCGGCCTGCTGTTCGCCACGTCCACCAAGACCGGCCTGCTGCTCGACACGGTTCCCTACCGCGCCCGCGCCGGCCGCCGCATCTGGGTCCTGAACGCTGACGGGTACGGCGGCATCCCGTCCAACCTCACCTGGTCCCCGGTGGAGGGCTGCGAGGTCCGGCAGACCGCGATGCGCCGCGCCGGCGACTTGATGGACGCCGCCCCCCACGACCCGTCCGGCAAGGACGCCCACTGGGACGCCCTGTCCAAGGAGATGCTCCAGTACCTCCTGAAAGCCGCTGCACTCCTGGACGGCGCGAACATCCTCACCGTCCAGGAGTGGGCATCCAACCCGCTGACGGCCGGGAAAGCCGCCGAAGTCCTCGGCCAGCACGACCCCGGCTGGGGCCGGGGGCTGGTCAGCATGGTCACCCAGGCGCTGAACGACGACAAGTACTGGTCAGCGATATCCAGCGGCGTCGGCGCAGCCCTCGCGTGGATCAAGGACGACGCGATGGAGGCCGCCGCCTGCCCGCGCCCAGGCGACGGTTTCAGCGCCCGCGAGTTCGCCCGCAGCAGCGACAGCGCGTACCTGATCGGCAGGAAACGGCCCAGCGGCTCCCTCGCACCGTATTTCGCCGCGCTCGGCGCGGAGATCTTCGAGCAGATCAAGGTCTACGCGATGGAGCAGCCGTCCGGCCGCCCGCCTGTCATGCCAACGTACGTGCTAGACGAGATGCCGCTGACCTGTCCCATGCCGCTGCACGACATGCTCGCCGAGGCCCGCGAGTTCGCCACGTTCATCCTGGCCGTGCAGACGCTCGCCCAGCTCCGCGCCAAGTTCGGCAAGGACGACGGCGACACGATCCGCTCCACCTGCCCGGTCGAGGTGTTCACGGGCGGCGAGAAACGCCACGAGGACCTCGAATCCGTGTCCGGGGTGATCGGCAATGTTGATACCTGGCACGGCAGCCATGACGATCTCCGCGCCGAGCCGCTCATGCCCCCGGGGGCCCTGCACCGGCTGAAGAAGGGGAAGGCGGTCATCCTCCTGCCGGAATGCCGCCCGGTCCTGGCCAGCCTGCCCGCGATCTGGAAGCGTCCCGGCCATAAGCGCGCCACCCTCGGCGACTTCCCCGCCCTCACGCCCGCCACGCGGCGCGCGATCGAGGCGCCCCGCAATCCCATTGCCATGCCCGGCGCCCGTCCGGAAATCACCGTCCCCGAGTGGGCCGTGTTCACCGCCCCTGACGCCGTACCCGCCATCACCGAGAACGAGGAGGACTCATGGCACGAGACAAGCGCCGCGGCATCCTGACCAGCGCGGCCGGCTCCCTTGGCGCCCGCGCCGCGGACAAGGCCCACCGCAAGTTCCGGGAGCTGACCCACCCGCACCGCTGCGGGTCCTGCAACCGGGACTTCCGCGGCTACCGGGCGATGAACGCCCACCACCTCGCCGTCCACGCCCAGCGGTGGACCAGCAAGAAAGCACGGGCCGCCGCCCGCGCGATGGGCAAGGACGTCGACCGGATGCGCCGCCACGCCGCCGGCTGGCTCGAGGCGTCCGGCCTCCGCGACCCCCGCGGCAAGACAACCGACCGGGCCCGGTCGCGCCCGCAGGCCCCCGGAGGCCGCCTCAAAGTGCGCTCGCTGCGTCAGATGCACCGCCACGACCGGCACCACGAACGCGCCGCCGGACACGACGCGAGAGCCGCCCGGTCGCGGAACCCGCTCCGCCGGGCCCGCCTGCAGAACCGCGCCGCGGGCCTGCGCGGACGGTGGCCCGGCCGCCCTGCCCCGGCCGCCCGCGCCGCGAGCACCAGGCCGGCGCCCGCTGCATCACGTCCCGCACCAGCGCGCCCTGCGCCCGCTTCACGTCCTGCGCCGAGTGGCCGGCTCGCCCCGTCCCGTGCCGCCCGCAGCACCCGATAAGGAGACCTGCCCACATGTGGTGGATCATGCGCCTGCTAGACCGCCGCTGGGCCTCCTGGCACGCCCAGGGCGTGCAGCACGGCGAGTGGCTCGTCCACCGCCCCCGGCTGTGCACGTTCACCGAGATCCCGCTCAGTACGTGGCTCAGAGACCGGGAGGCCGGATGGGAGTCGTACCTGGCGCACCTGGAGCCGCGCCTGCTTGAGCTGGAAATGCGGCAGCTGATGGCCGAACCCGATAGAGGAGACACGGACTCATGACCAAGCGCAGCCGCGAGCCGGCAAAACGGCACGCCAGGAAGGCGTATTCCCTGTGGCGCCGCCACAAGGCCAGGGCTGCCCTGCTCGCCATGCGGGCACTCGCCGAACTCGCGGCGTGGGCTGCGCTGACGATCGCCGCGCGGGCATGGAAGGCAAGCCCGGGAACCGTGGCAGGGAGGGCGTAACCGGTGACGGTGATCGTGCTCATCGTGCTCGGTGCGCTGCTCGCTGGCGCGGCGCTAGTCGTCGTGACCCTCGCAGTGCACGGAGCCATGCGCAAGACGCTGAAGGCGCTGAACCCCGCATGGCTCTGGTTCAGCGGTCACGCAATGGACGGGGCGGCAAGGACAAATGCCACCTGGACGATGCGATCCAGCGGCTCGCGGCCCGTGCTGCACGCGTCGGGTCACGCCGTCTGGTGGCACCACCTGCCCCGGCTGCACCGCGCCGGGATCCGCACCGGGATCACCCTGGCGTTCCTGGGGGTGCTGTGCGGCCTCGTGCTGGCCACGGAGATCACCGTGATCCTCTTGGCCGTCTTCGCCACAGCGGGGCTGCTGGTGCTCGCCTGGCACGTCTTCTACGTCCTGCGCAACTGGCGGCACGAACGGCACTACGTCCGTCCGCTGGAGCGCACTCTCACCCGCAAGCTTCCCGCCGCGCCCCTGTCCCTCGAGGTCGAGCGGGAAGGCGACGCCGTGAGGAGGGTGGCGATCGAGTGGCCGCCGGACACCGAGATCGGCTCCGAGGATCAGCAGAAGGTACTGCAGTCCGTCACCGCACGGCTGGCGATCGAGGCTCCCGACGCTTCCTGGAAGCTGCGGGGCAGGGACAGGTCCGTGGTGTTCACGCAGAGCGAGCCCCCGCCTGCCCGCGTCTCCTGGGAAGACGTCGCCCAGGCCCTCCGGTCGCTCGGTCACGACGAGCTGCTGTTCGGGCTGGGCAAGCGCAACGCGATCACCAAGGCGGCATACAGCGACAGCCCGCACATCGCCATTCCAGGAGGTTCAGGCGGGGGCAAGTCGAACCTGGCTGCGTTCGTGCTGATCCAGGAGATGCTCCGCGGGTCGCTGATCTTCAACCTGGACCCCAAGTGGATCAGCCACCTGTGGCTGCAGGATCTGCCCAACGTCATCAACGCCCACGACATCCCCGAGCTCCACCTGGCGCTGACGTGGCTCGGGAAGGAACTGCTGCGCCGCACCAAGACGGCCTACTACTCCGCCGAGGGCACCGGCCGGGTNNCCGGGAGAAAGGGCAGCCCAAGCAGTCCCCGGCGATCGCGGGCCTGTCGGCGCTGTCCTGCGCGGGCCGGGCCTCCGACATCCACGAGTGGTTGATCGCCCAGCTTCTGACGGTCGAGTCGACCGGGGTCAAGGACTCCACGATCCGCACCAACGCTGGGATCAAGGGCATGGTCCGCTGGGATCCGGGCGGCTGGGCGATGGCGGTGGGCAAGCACATCCCCATGCCGGCGCAGACCACGATTCCCGGCCGGATCCAGCTGGTCACCCGCAACGGGCCGCGGGAGGCCCAGGTGCCCTACCTGCACCTGGACGACGCCGACGAGGAAGCCGCCGATAAGGCCGTCAAATGGGCGCGCGAGCTCGTCGTCTCCGGTGTCGTCGCGACGATCCCCGGCGGTCCCGAGGGCATCCCCCCGCAGCTGTGGCCGGCGAGTGTCCTAAGACAAGAGCACCTTGCGCTTATCCCTGCTCAGGGGTCTGGGACGCCTAGGACTGTCCCAGGCGCGAAGGATGCTCCGGTGATGGTGTCCCTCCGCCATGCGGTGGCCGAGGAGACCCTCAGGTTCGTCGGCCGCGACCCGCTCGGAGCGGCCCGCAAGGCCAGCCAGCGACCCGGCTTCCCCGAGGTCGCAGGCTGGGACGGCAAGACCGCTCTCTACTACCGCGCCGAACTGGCGGAATGGCAAAACGGAAAGGTCAGGGCAGTGCGATGACAGCGACAGAGGAGATTACCAGCGGGCGCCCGCCCGGCTGGGAGGAGACGTGGAAGTCGCCGGCCGGTTTCAGCGGCTACGAGGCCAGCGATGACAGCGTGTGGGCCCTTGGCGATGACGGCAAGCCCGTCCAGGTCACGGGCGGCATCCGGTCCCTTGACCGCATATCGGGCGGCAGGCAGTGCAAGGGAACGCTCCTGAAGGCCCGCCTCCTCGCCAACTCCGGGGGGTACGCCGCGGTCAACGTCACCGACGACGAGGGCGCCAGGCACACCGTGCTCGTCCACCGGTTCATCCTGCTCGCTCACGCGGGCGAGTGCCCGCCGGGCATGGAGACCCGCCACCTGAAGAACGACCCGCTGGACTGCCGCTGGGCGCCGGGGGAGACCGCCGAGGAGGCCATCGCCGCAGAGGCTGCCAAACAGGCGAAGCGCAAAGCCATCGACCGGGAGATCGCCGAGCTCGAGACGC
>PMSU01000201.1 GCA_003168255.1 Actinomycetota bacterium | reverse complement strand
CAGCGCCCGGGTGGCGAAGCCCTCGCTGGCCGCGTCGGCCGCGGTGGCGCGCACGCAGTAGTCGGTCGCGATGCCCACCACGTCGACATCGGTGATACCGCGGCCCCGCAGCCAGTCGGTCAGTTTGGCTCCGGTGCCGCTGATTCCCTCGAACCCGCTGTAGGCGGCGGCATAGTTGCCCTTGCTGAATATCTCCTCGACCGGGCCGGTATCCAGGTCGGGATGGAACTGTTCGCCCGGTGTCCCGGCGACGCAGTGCGGCGGCCAGGTGGCCGCGTAGTCCGGGTGGTCGGAGAAGTGCCCGCCCGGATCCACATGATGGTCACGGGTGGCGACGATCCTGTTGTAGCTGCCGGCCCGGGCAGCCAGGTGCGCGCTGATCGCGCGGGCCACGGCCGCGCCGCCGGTTACGGCCAGCGAGCCGCCCTCGCAGAAGTCGTTCTGCACGTCGACGATGATGAGCGCACGCATGCCCCGACCGTACCCGAGCAAAGCGGTCAGTTCGCCCGCTGCTGGTAGAGATCGCGGAGCAGGGAGATCTCGGCGCCGTGGTGAATGACCTCCCGGTTGATGTGCAGCACCAGAGCGGCCATCGGTGCGTCGGCGAACGGTCCCTCGGCTGGTCCGCACGGCCGGGCAAGGCCGTCAGCGCCCAGACCGCGGACGCCGTCCAGCCAGTTGCCGTATGCCTCGTCGAGCTGGCCGAGGGCGGCGTCCGCCGTCCCGGCGTAGGGGAAGGTGTCGTAGTCGGCCGGCGGACCGCCAAAGTGCGAGGCCGTCCGCATCACGAGACAGCCGACGATCACGTGGGCGAGCCGCCACGAGATCGTGGTCAGCGGCGGCGGCTCGGGCTGCGGCCAGGCGAAGTCGATCGTGAAGTCGCCCGATCCTGCGCTGATCGGTGCGGCGCCCTGGCCGCGGCGGCGCACGTTCCAGCAGCCGCCGACGGGCTCCCAGAAGTACTCGTCGTCGGTCAGGCCATCAAGCCGCGGCCTCAGCTGCACCCGCCAGTGCCAGTCGGCCTGCTCGGCGAGCTGCTGCACCCAGTCGATGTCCATGCCGCTTACGTTAGGGGATCATGCGGAAAGCGCCGTCGCCCGGCAGCGCAGCGGGATCTGGAGAATGTCTCGTTCATCGGGCACGACTTTCTCGCAGCGCCGTTCGGGAGGAGGGTTTTGATTTTATCCGGGCCGAGCAAGCCTGGCTGAGCCGCGGCGATTATTCGCCGTTGGGCTCGAACACGGTAGGGATGGCCGGGTAGCCGCGGGACAGCTGGAGGGCGTGCGCGGGCAGCTCGGCGAGCGCCTCGCGATGGTGCTCGCGGGCCGCTTGGGTGGTCTGGTCGCCGACGACCTCGCCGCCCCGCACCAGCGGGTGCAGCAGGGCGCGGTCGGTGCGACCCGGGTCAGGCCGGTCTAGCATGATCAGCTCGGCGAGCGCCACGGCACGGTCGTCGCGCTGCCGCACGGCCCACTTGCGCCCGCCGCGCCCTGGCTTGCCCACCGAGCGCTTCGCCATCGGGCGCAGCGGGCCGGTGCTGTCCTGGGAGTCCGCGCGGGCCACCAGCTTGTAGACCAAGGCGGCCGTGGGCGCGCCCGAGCCGGTGACAAGCGCCGTGCCCACCCCGTAGCCATCTACCGGCATGGCGCCCAGCGCGGCGATCGAGTACTCGTCCAGATCCCCGGTCAGCACGATCCTGGTCTTAGTGGCCCCCAGCTCGTCGAGCAGCTTGCGGACCTGACGGGCAACGCTGGACAGGTCACCGCTGTCGATCCGCACCGCACCGAGATCGCCGCCCGCCAGCTCCACGGCGGTGCGCACCGCCGTGGCCACGTCGAACGTGTCCACCAGCAGGGTGGTCCCCTTGCCGAGCGACTCCAGCTGGGCGGCGAACGCGTGCCGCTCGCTGTCGTGCAGCAGGGTGAACGCGTGTGCGCTCGTCCCGGCGCTCGGCACGCCGAACTCCCGCCTGGCCTGTAGGTTCGAGGTGGTGTCGAAGCCGGCGATGTAGGCCGCGCGGGCACTCGCCACGGCGGCGTATTCGTGCGTGCGCCGCGATCCCATCTCGATCAGCGGTCGGCCGGCGGCGGCGGTCACCATCCGGGAGGCCGCGGATGCGATCGCGCAGTCGTGGTTGAGGATCGACAGCGTCAGCGTCTCGAGCACGACGGCCTCGGCGAACGGCGCCGCCACGACGAGGATCGGCGAGCCGGGGAAGTAGCACTCGCCTTCCGCGTATCCCCAGATGTCGCCGGTGAAACGGTAGGACTTCAGGTAGTCGAGGGTGGCCGCATCGACCACCCGAGCCTCGCGCAGGAAGTCGAGTTCGGCGGGCCCGAACCTGAAGCGGCCGAGCGCGTCGAGCAGCCGCCCGGTGCCAGCCACCACGCCGTACCTGCGGCCGTGCGGCAGATGGCGGGCGAAAACCTCGAATACCGCCTGACGTCTGGCCGCGCCGCTGTGCAGGGCGGCCTGGAGCATGGTCAGCTCGTAGTGGTCGGTAAGTAGCGCGGTGCCAGCTCTGTCGGCATCGCTGATCGCGGTACGGCTCACGAGTGGAAGACTACGGATAGGAGGTGAGTACCGGTGAGCGTGGCACCAGTTGAGGTAGATAGCCCGCGGTCTGAGGAGAAAACGACCCCAGACAAACCCTGGGTTGCCATCGTGTGGAACGATCCGGTCAACCTCATGTCCTACGTGACCTACGTGCTCCAGCAGGTGTTCGGGTATTCACGGCGCAAGGCCGAGCGGCTCATGCTGGACGTACATCACAAGGGCAGGGCGGTTGTGTCGGCGGGCGCCCGCGAGGAGATGGAGCACCACGTGGAAGTCCTGCACGGCTACGGGCTCTGGGCCACGGTGCGTCAGGACACGTGAGTACTACCGAGGGTACGGGGGGTCCAGAGTTGCCAGCGACCGGCTTCCGTGCCATCCGTGGCGGCGGTGCCGCGGCGCGATTTGCCGCCGCCGAGGCGGCGCTGCTCCGCGGCCTGGTCAGCCAGGTGGCGGAGCTTGTCGGCGAAGGACTGCCGCCGGACGAGGACGGCCCTGCCGCTCCCGGCCCTGCCGCTGCCGGCTCGACACGCGCTCCCGGCTCGACAGCCGCTCCCGGCCAGACAGCCGCACCCGCCCCCGGCGGCGCCGACGCGGGCGACGCGTTCGAGAAGATGCTGGGGCTGAGCGACAGCTCCGAGCTGCCCGATGACCCGGTGCTCGCCCGCCTGCTGCCCGACGCCTATCCCGATGACCTGGCCGCCGCGGGGGAGTTCCGCAGGTACACCGAGCGCGGCCTGCGGTCCGCCAAGGTGGCCGCTGCCATGACGGTGCTCGCCACCCTGCCCGAAGACGGCGGCCGGGTGCGGCTGTCCGAGGAAGAGGCCCAGGTCTGGCTGCGCTCGCTCAACGACATCAGGCTCGCGCTGGGGGTCCGGCTGGAGGTCACCGAGGACCGGGAGGCAATGCTCGAGCGGGCCGAGCGCGGCGGGCCGCACGCCGCCGGGCTGTGGATATACGACTGGCTGACGCTCCTCCAGGAAACCCTGGTGGAAGCGCTCTGGTGACCCAGCCTGGCGGGCCGTGGGCAGCCAGGTACGCTCGCATCCATGCTGACGATCAGCGGCGCCCTGCACGACAAGATCGTCGCTCATGCCCGGGCCGACCACCCCGACGAAGCATGCGGCGTGGTCGCCGGTCCGGCCGGGACTGACCGGGCCGATCGGTTCATCCCGATGACGAACTCGGCGCGTTCGCCGACGTTCTATGAGTTCGACTCCATGGAGCTCTTGCGTACGTGGCGCGAGATGGACGAGCGGGACGAGGAACCCGTGATCATCTACCACTCGCACACGGCCACCGAGGCGTATCCGTCTCGCACCGATATCTCGTACGCGAACGAGCCAGGCGCGCACTACGTGCTGGTCTCCACCCGGGACGCCGAGCACGCCGAATTCCGCTCGTTCCGCATCTCATCCGGCGTGGTTACCGAGGAGGAGGTCCGGGTCACGCAGGAATGATCCGCGCGGGCGGCGGGTTGTGATGCCAGGAAGCTGCCGCCCGCGAATGCGCCGCATCGCGGCGTCCCAGACACCGCCTCACACCGCCTCACACTGGAGCACTGACGATGGCCATCGAGGTCCGTATCCCGACGATCCTGCGCAGCTACACGGACGGGGCCAAGTCAGTGGAGGGCTCGGGAGCAACCCTCGCCGAGCTGCTCGCCGACCTGGAGGCCCGGCACGGCGGCCTGCGCGAGCGACTGGTGGACGACAAAGGCCTGCGGCGCTTCGTGAACGTCTACCTCAACGACGAAGACGTGCGTTTCCTCGGCGGCCTGGAGACCCCGCTGAAAGACGGCGACGCTGTGACCGTGCTGCCCGCGGTCGCGGGCGGTGCCACAGCCGGTGCCGCAGCCGGTGCCGCAGCCGGTGCCGCGGCCGGACCCGGCCCGGTGGCCTGAGCGCTCCGCTGCCTGGTTCGGGAATGCGCTACGACTCGCTGCTCGACTCGCTCGGCCGCACCCCCCTGGTCGGGCTGCCGCGGATGTCTCCGGGTCCCGGCGTCCGGCTGTGGGCCAAGCTCGAGGACAGGAACCCGACCGGCTCGGTCAAGGACCGCGCGGCGTTCTTCATGATCGAGCAGGCGGAGAAGGACGGGCGGCTCTCGCCTGGCTGCATGATCCTCGAGCCGACTTCGGGTAACACGGGCATCTCGCTGGCGATGGTGGCGAAGCTGCGCGGTTACCGGCTGACCTGCGTGATGCCGGAGAACACCTCGGCGGAGCGCAGGCAGCTACTGGAGATGTTTGGCGCCGCGATCATCTCCTCGCCCGCTGCCGGCGGCTCCAACGAGGCCGTCAGGGTGGCCAAGCGGCTCGCCGCCGAGCATCCGGACTGGGTGATGCTCTACCAGTACGGCAACGAGGCCAATGCCCGCGCCCACTACGAGACGACCGGCCCCGAGCTGCTCGCTGACCTGCCGGAGCTGACTCACTTCGTGGCCGGGCTCGGCACCACCGGAACGCTGATGGGCACCGGTCGGTTCCTGCGCGAGCGGATCCCCGGCGTGCAGATTGTCGCCGCCGAGCCCAGGTACGGCGAGCTGGTGTACGGGCTGCGCAACGTGGACGAGGGCTTCGTCCCCGAGCTGTACGACCCGACCGTCCTCACCACGCGATTCTCGGTATCGTCGGCCGACGCGCTGCGCCGCACCCGCGAGCTGCTGGCGGTCGAGGGGATCTTCGCCGGCATCTCCTCCGGCTGCGCGCTGCACGCCGCGCTGGCCCTCGCGGCGAAGGCCGCCGCGGCGGGTCAGCGGGCCGACATCGCGCTCTTGATCGCCGACGGCGGCTGGAAATACCTGTCCACCGGCGCCTACGCCGGGACGCTCGACGAAGCTGAGGCTCGGCTCGAGGGCCAGCTGTGGGCCTAACGGCAGCGAGCGCCTTCGATCAGGCCACCGCCGTGCGCCGCGCCGCGGATGGCAGCTACGACGTGCGGCCCGATGAGCGGTTCGCCACCGGCGGCTCGCCGTCCGGCGGCATCCCGCCCGCGGTGAACGGCGGGGTGCTCATCGCGACCATGCTCCGCGCCGTACTGGACAGCTCGGTGCACCCGTACCCGGTCGCGACCAGCGCGAATTTCCTCCGCGTGCCGCGAATCGCGCCGGCCCGCGTCGAGGTCAGCTGGCTGAAGCAGGGCAAGACCGCCGCCGTGGCCAGGGCTTCGCTGATCCAGGACGACGTGCTCCTGATCGATTCGACCATTACTACCGGATTCCTTCCGAACGGCTCCGCGCCAGACTCAGCGGCCACGCCAGACGCGCACGCTCTGTCCTGGACCGCAGAGCCGCCCGAGCTCCCTCCCCTCGACGAGTGCATCCAGCTCCGGCCAGGTACCGGAATCTCCGCCCAGGTAGACCTGCGCCTGGATCCGGCGACAGCCGGCTGGCTGAAGAAGAAAGCCGGCGGAGCACCCGAGATGCGCGGATACTTCCGGCTGCGTGATGACCGGGACCCGGATGCCTACCTGCTCGCTTTTGCGCTGGACGGGCTGCCGCCGGTCGTGTTCGGCCTCGGTGCGATCGGCTGGGCGCCGACAGTGGAGCTGACCTGGCATATGCGGGCGGTGCCCGCGGCCGGGCTGCTGCGGGTGGCCGCCCGGTGCAGGCATGTCAGCGGCGGCTGGTTCGACGAGGAGGCCGAGGTGTGGGATTCGGCCGGCCAGCTGGTCGCGCAGAGCCGCCAGCTAGCCCGGGTGGGCCGGGTGGGCCGTTAGCCCCCGCCGGCCGGCCGGCCAGTCGTGGCGGCTGACGTGCGCTGAGCGTGTGCCCGGCGTAGCGTGAACCATCGTGCGCCTGACCGTTATCGGATGTTCCGGGAGCTTCCCTGGTCCCGACAGCCCCGGCTCCTGTTACCTGGTGGAGGCCGAGGGGTTCCGGCTGCTGCTCGATCTCGGCAACGGCGCGCTCGGCGCGCTCCAGCGCTACTGCGGCCTGTACGACGTGGACGCGATCTGCCTGAGCCACCTGCATGCCGACCACTGCCTGGATCTGTGCTCGTATACGGTGGCGCGGCTGTACGCCGTCGGCGGCGCCAGGCCGCGGATACCCGTGTACGGCCCGGCCGGGACCGCGGACAGGATGACCCGTGCCTACAGCATGGAACCCGGCCCTGAGGTGCGGGCTTCGTTCGACTTCGTGACGCTGACGCCTGGCAGCCACCAGATCGGGCCGTTCCAGGTAACTGCCGAGCACATGAATCACCCGGTGGAGACGTTCGGCCTCAGGCTGGAACAGGCGGGACGCCGCCTGGTCTACTCCGCGGACACCGGGGAGTCGGCTGCCCTGACCAGCCTGGCCCGCGACGCGGACCTGTTGCTCTGCGAGGCGTCCTTCCTCGACGGGCCGGACCTGCCGCCGGATATGCACCTCACCGGACGCCAGGCAGGCGAGCACGCCGCGCGAGCCGGTGCCGAACGTCTCCTGCTGACCCACCTGGTCCCCTGGAACGACAGCGGGCGGAGCCTGGCGGATGCATCGCAGGCGTTCACCGGGGCGGTCACCCTGGCCGCCTCTGGTCAGGTGTTCGACCTCGGCTGACTACGGTCGGCGCCGCCCCGTGGTCCGGTCCGACGACAGTGCACGAGGCGTCGGCCCAGGCTCGCCGCGACGGCCGGGGGACTAGGCTGGCCGTCATGCCTAGGCCAGATGGACGTTCCCCTGACCAGTTGCGCGCGGTCAAGTTCACCCGCGGCTGGCTCGATCACGCCGAGGGCTCGGTGCTCGTCGAGTTCGGCGCGACTCGGGTGCTCTGCGCGGCCAGCGTGACCGAGGATGTGCCCCGGTGGCGTCGCGGCAGCGGACTCGGCTGGGTCACCGGCGAATACGCGATGCTGCCCCGCGCCACCAACACGCGCAACGACCGGGAGTCGGTCAAGGGCAGGCCGGGCGGCCGCACCCTGGAGATCTCCCGGCTGGTCGGCAGGTCGCTGCGGGCCTGCATCGACCCCAAGGCGCTCGGCGAGAACACCATCATCGTCGACTGCGACGTGCTCCAGGCCGACGGCGGTACCAGGACCGCCGCGATAACCGGCGGCTACGTGGCCCTCGCCGACGCGGTCGGGTTCCTACAGGGCAGGAAGCGGTGCAAGGGCGACCCGCTGCTGGGGTCCGTCGCGGCGATCAGCGTCGGGATCGTGGACTCCCAGCCGAGACTGGACCTCTGCTACGAAGAGGACTCGGCCGCGCAGACAGACATGAACGTGGTCTGCATGGGTGACGGGGGTTTCGTGGAGATTCAGGGAACGGCCGAACGGGAGCCGTTCGGGCGCGAGATGCTCGACCGGCTGCTCGATCTGGCCGTCGGCGGCTGCGCCGAGCTGACCAGGCTCCAGCACGAGGTCCTTGCCAGGTGACCCAGCCTCATCCAGGCGCCCGCCAGGGCGACCCGGGGAAGGCGCGCCGGATCGTGCTCGCCACCCGGAACACGGGCAAGCTCACCGAGCTGCACAGGATCCTCTCGGCCAGCGGGATCGAGGTCACGCTGGCTTCGCTGGACGAGTTTCCCGGCGCTCCAGAGGTGGCCGAGACTGGCCGCACGTTCGCTGACAACGCGCTGCTCAAGGCCCGCTCCGCGGCCCGGTTCACCGGGCTGGCTGCCGTCGCCGACGACTCGGGGCTATGCGTGGACGCACTGAACGGGATGCCGGGCGTGCTGTCCGCCCGCTGGGCCGGCGGGCACGGCGACGACCAGGCCAACCTGGATCTGGTGCTCGCCCAGCTCGCGGACGTGGCGCCACCGGACCGGGGCGCGCATTTTGCCTGCGCTGCGGCGTTCGTGCTGCCCGGGGCGGCCGAGCGGGTGGTCGAAGGCCACCTTGACGGCAGGCTTGCGCTGGCGCCGCGGGGGACAAACGGGTTTGGCTACGACCCGATCTTCCTGCCCGACTCATCCGAGCTCAGCACGGCCGAGATGGAGCCGGCGGCGAAGGACGCGATCAGCCACCGGGGCCGCGCGCTGCGTGCGCTGGCCCCGGTGATCGCTGAGCTGCTCGACGGCTAATGCAGCAGACTGGGCGCATGGCTAATGCTCCGGCTAGTGCGATAAACGACCTGGACGAGCAAGCGTTCCAGTCGCTATACGGGCGCTGGGATCCTCTCGAGCCAGGCCAGGTGGCGGGGCTGTTCTCCGGGTTGTCCGTGCGGTGGTGGATCGCCGGCGGCCGGGCCGCCAGAGCTGGCGCCCCGGCTCGTCATCACGAGGACATTGACGTCGCGGTCAGGCTCGACGACCTCGACAAGCTGCGGCAGCAGCTGTCGGCCTGGGACCTCTGGGAGGCGCACAGCGGGACGCTGCGGCCGTTGCTGCCCGGTGACACCTTCACGCAGGGACGCGACCAACTGTGGGCCCGCCGCGACGCCCAGCACCCCTGGCAGCTGGACCTGCTGCTAGATCGCAGCGCAGGCGAGTGGGTGTTCAAACACGACGCGCGGGTCCGTGTCCCCTGGTCCGATGCCCTGCACACAGTGAACGGCGTGCCCTACCTCAGGCCCGAGCTTGCGCTCCTGCACAAGGCCCGCCTTGACCGGCCCAAGGACCGGGCAGACTTGGCTGCGGCCCGCCTTGACCCGGACGCCCGAGCCTGGCTGGTCGCCACCCTGGACCAGCTTGGCCACCACTCGTGGGCGCGCCTCGTCCGGGCACCCGCCACCTGACCCGCGAAAGTGAGCCGGTGCAGCGAAAGTGCTTGGGCCGGACCTGTACCGTAGGTGCGTTCGGACTGGCCGAAGGGAGCATGCGTGACGGTCAAGCGACTGGCGCCCGGTGACGCGGCGCCTGACTTTACCCTCAGCGACGCCGACGGCAACGCGGTCAGCCTGTCGTCGCTGCGCGGCCGGCGGGTGATCGTCTACTTCTACCCGGCGGCGATGACCCCCGGATGCACCAAGCAGGCCTGCGATTTCCGGGACAGCCTGCCCGATCTCACCGCGGCCGACGTGACGGTTCTGGGCATCTCCCCCGACCAGCCGCAGAAGTTGGCCAAGTTCCGGGACAAGGAGGGGCTGACCTTCCCCCTGCTGTCCGATCCCGATCATGAGGTCCACCTTGCATACGGCGTGTACGGCGAGAAGAAGCTCTACGGCAAGACGACGGTGGGGGTGATCAGATCCACCTTCGTCATCGGTCCTGATGGCATACTCGAGCAGGCGCAATACGGGGTGAAGGCCACCGGTCACGTGGCCAGGCTGCGCAAGGAACTAGGCGTCTGACCAGCGCCATTCGCAGCCGCAACCCGGTCAGGGGCCGTAGCCCAATGGCAGAGGCACAGGATTTAGGATTCTGCAAGTGTGGGTTCGAATCCCACCGGCCCCACCAAAAGGTCTTCACGTTCCACCAGGCTCCATTTTTCACGGCTAGAGCGTGATCGCGATGGTGATGGGGTCCTGCCCGACCGTGGTCGAGGTGGCCAGCACCCGCCACCGCCGTCGCGGCGTCATCGGCGGCCAGCCGTTCGCTGCGCCCGCCGCGGCCGCTCCCAGCGCGCCAAGTTGACACCGGCCGGTGGCGGTATGTCTACTGCCTTGCATGTCAAACACCGGTGAGGATCCGCCTGCCAGCTTCCCCGTGACTACCGGGCTGGGGCTCCAGGGCATGACCATAGAGCAGGACCTGGGGCTCGCGTTCGGCCTTGTCGTGCGCAGTATGGGTTTCGCCAAGTCGGTAGGCGCTGCCTTCAAGACGCTGCGTCAGGGCGAGGTCAGCCAGTACACCGAGCTCCTTGAGGACAGCCGTCGCCACGCGGTCGACCGGCTGATTGAAAACGCCAGGTTGCTCGGCGCCAACGCGGTCGTGGCGATGCGCTTCGATTCCTCCGAGATTGGCCAGCAGCTCACCGAGATCGTCGCCTATGGCACCGCGGTGGTCGTCAGGTCCGCGGCGTAGCGATGCCGGAGCAGGAGCCGGGCATGCCGCGGTCGCTGCTGGGTGATGCCGATCGCGAGCGGCTGACCGGCCTGCTGCGCGAGCACTACGCCCAGGGCAGGCTCGGCCTGGACGAGCTGCGCCGCCGGGTGGGCGTCGTCCTTGCCGCCGAGTACGCCGACGAGGCGGCAGCCACCGTGGCGGATCTTCCCCCACTCGGCGACACCGGCCCCGGGGGGGCTGCCGGATCCGGCATGCGCATAGGGCAGCGTCGGCGCCACGCGCAGGCCGCCACGCCCGGCCCGGGGTGGACGCCGACGCCCGAGCGGTTCCGTGACCCGTCCACGAAGAAGATCATGCGGGTCTGGATCGACCCGGCGGACAGGAGCCGGCACTACATCCCTGACGACACCGGCTGACCATCAAGCCAGGCCGGGTCAGCCAAGTCAGGCGGGCGCCGGGGATCTCACCCGACCCCCTGGCCACCAGCCGGGTGAGCAGCACCACGTCGCGAGGCGGTGAGGTGTCACTGCGGCCAGGGCTCATCCTCGCCCCTGAGATCATCCGGCCGCGGCCGATGAGTAACTGCAACTCCCATGGTCTACCTGCTATACGTCAGTGTGCGCTGATGACTATCGCCGACTCAGCGCAGTGCCGAAGGAGGCAACGTGGCCGAATCGTGTTATCTGCGCTACCCGCATGTTGCATGCGATCTCCTCACGTTCACGGCTGAGGACGATGTCTGGCTCGCCTCGCTGGGCGAGGCGGCGGACGGCGGTGGCACCCAGGCGTGGCGGCTGACCGCTGACCGGGTCCCGCTGCTGCATCCGCGGCTGAACCCGTCAGCGACGCACGTCGCCTGGACCTCGACTCGCGACGGCACCCGGTCGCTTAGCCGGCGCGCCCCGCGGGAGGCGTATGCGGTGCCCACCGGCGGTGGCCCGGTCACGCGGCTCACGTACTGGGGTGACCAGTTCGCGACGGTCCGCGGCTGGGTCAGCGACAACGAGGTGCTCGTGCTCAGCGGGACCGGCCAGCATTCCAGCATGAAGACCTGGGCGTTCGCTGTGCCGCTTAGCGGACCGGCTCGCCGGCTCGGCTACGGACCGGCGGGCGACGTCGCGGTACGCGACAGTGCCGTGCTGGTTGGCAGCGCCATGAACTTCGAGCCGACCGAGCCGGCCTATTGGAAGGGCTACCGCGGCGGTGCGGGTGGCAAGATCTGGTACTCGCCGGACGGTTCGCGGTACACGCGGATCTTCGCCGGTGTGGGTGACAACCTGGTGAACCCGATGTTCGTCGGACCCCGGGTCGTGTTCCTGTCGGACCATGAGGGGACCGGTGCGCTCTACTCCGCGCTCCCGGACGGCAGCGACCTGCGCCGCCACACCGATCTGGGCCCGTACTACGCCCGGAACGCGACGACCGACGGCCAGCGTGTGGTCTATCAGCGGGCCGGGGAGATCTGGATGGTGGAGTCGCTCGACGCCGAGCCGGTGCGCCTGGACATACGGCTCAGCGCAGACCGCTCCGGGCGGGCCCCCTATCCGGTGTCGGGGAAGTCGCAGCTGGGCTCGTTCACGCTGGATTCCACCGGCGAGGTGCTTGGCGCCGAGGTGCGCGGTACCGTGCACTGGCTGCCCGGCGGGGACGGGCCGGCCCGGGCACTGCTCGCCGAGCCAGGCGTGCGCGATCGCCTTCCGGTGGTCATTCCCGGCGCGGACGCTATTGCCTGCGCGTCCGACAACGGCGGCGAAGACGGTCTGGACGTGATCCCCGCGGATGGCTCGGCGGCGCGGCGGATCGGGCACGGCGAGTTCGGCCGGATCCTGGAGCTGGCGGTGGCGCCGGACGGGCGCACGGCAGCGGTTGCCTGCGCCGACGGTCGGCTGCTGACGGTCGCGCTGGAGGGCGAGCCGGTCATCACCCAGATCGCGAACAACACCAACGAAGCGGTCGCGGGCCTGGCATTCTCTCCCGACTCCGCGCTGCTTGCCTGGTCGCAGCCATGGCGGTCCGAGCGCGGCGCCTCGCAGATACGGTTGGCTCGCCTGGCCGACGGCACGGTCATTGATGTGACCCCGCCCCGGTTCGACGACACCTCGCCGGCGTTCACCCTGGACGGCAAGTACCTGGCGTTCCTGTCGAACCGCGCGTTCGATCCGGTCTACGACGCGCACCACCTTGATCTCGGGTTCCTCCCCGGGATCCGGCCGTATCTTGTGACGCTGCTGGCCACGCTGCCGTCGCCGTTCGCTCCGGAGCTGAATGGCCGTCCGGCAGACATGCAGGTTCCCGGCGAGATCCCCGCGACCGGGAGTGTGGACACGCAACCTCCGCCAGCCGGTCTCGACGTCGCCGGGCTGGCCGAGCGGATCGTGCCGTTCCCCGTGGCGGCCGGACGCTACGAAAAGCTCCGCGCTGTCACGGACGGCGTGGTCTGGCTGGAACGCCCGCGCGCCGGGGAGCTGGGCGAGACCATGATCGGCGCGGGCGAGGAGCACCCGACCCGGCTCGTCCGCTATGACCTAGCTCAGCGCAAGCGCATCGTCGAGGTCGAGGCACTCGACGACTACGCGGTCTCCGCCAACGGCGCCCGGCTGGCTTACCAAATCGGGGAGTCGCTGGAGATCAAGCCAGCCGGCGAACCCGATGCGGAGGCAGTCAGCGTCGATCTGGACCGGATCCAGGTGACGGTCGAACCGACGGCCGAGTGGCGGCAGATGTACCACGAGACGTGGCGGCTGATGCGGGACAATTTCTGGCGCGCCGACATGGGCGGCGTGGACTGGACCGCGGCGGGCGACCGCTACCGGCCGCTGCTCGACCGCCTAGGCTCCACCGATGACCTGCACGATGTGCTGCGGGAGCTCCAGGGCGAGACGCGCACCTCGCACACCGGGGTGCTGCCGCCGGCCGCGGGCGGTGACCCGGCGCTGGCCCAGGGCCTGCTCGGCGCCGACGTCGAGCCCACCGGGGACGGGGCCTGGCGGATCGCGCGGATCCTGCCCGGCGAGTCGTCGGTGATGGGCGCGCGCTCCCCGCTGGCCGCCCCGGGCGTCGCCGCGGCGCCGGGCGATCTCATCGTCGCGGTGGACAGGCAGCCGGTAGACCCGGACCTCGGCCCGAACACCCTGCTGGCCGGCAAGGCCGGAAACCCGGTCGAGCTGACTCTCCGCCGCGACGGAGCCGACCGGCGGGCTGTCGTGGTTCCGCTGGCCAGCGAGCACGCGACCCGCTATTACGATCTGGTCGCCCGGCATCGGGCCGCGATCCGCGAGGCCTCCGGCGGCCGGCTCGGCTACCTGCACATCCCGGGCACGAACCCGGCAGGCTGGGCGGAGCTCCACCGGGACCTGTACACCGAGTTCGGGCGAGACGGCCTGATCGTGGATATGCGAGAATCGCAAGGCGGCGACGCTTCGGCGCTGGTGGCCGAGCAGCTCGCGCGGCGCACCATCGGCTGCTACGTATCCCGGCACGAGGAGCCGTCGAGCTACCCGTTCGAGGCACCGCGCGGGCCGATCGTAGCGATCACGGACGAGTACGCGAGTTCCGGCGGCGACATCGTGATCCAGGCGCTGAAGTCCTACGGCATCGCGACGGTGGTCGGCACCCGTACCTGGGGCGGCGTGATCGGCTGTTACTTCAACGAGCTGGTCGACGGGACCCTGGTGACACAGCCTGCGTCCGCCTTGTGGTTCGCCGACGTCGGCTGGGCAGTGGAGAACCACGGCGCGGATCCGGACGTCGAGGTGACAATCGCGCCACACGACTGGGCAGCGGGCCGCGATCCCCAGCTCGACACCGCCGTCCGGCTGGCGCTTCAGGCGCTGGAGCAGCGCCCGCCCGCCGCCGCCGCCCATCCTCTGACCAGACGATCTCGCGATCACTCCTGAGCACACGTTCTCCAGGCTCACTGCCGGTCCTTGCGCGGGTGCCGGGGCCAATGTCATCGTGCTTCTTGCCGGGGATTCTTGCCTGACAGGCTTCGTGGGGGTACCGACCGAGCCTTCTCCGATTCATCGCTTTGCAGATGGCTTGTTGCCGCAGCCGCAAGACCGAGCACGGCCGATCGTTCGGCGAACCAGGCGGGCCGCCGAAGTGGGCGCGGAGCAGATCGTCGCGCTGTAGGCGCCCCGGCGACGACATGGATGGGAGTGGCTCGGAGCCAGGGACTTACTCCCGGAGGCTAACCGGCCAGGTGTCCGCCGCAGGATACCTCTTCGCGGCTATGAGAGTGAGACCTATGCGCAGCGTGGTCCGTGAAGTTGCGAAGCCCTTTCCGTCCTCAAGGCGATTTCAATGCACCCGATGCTTACCTTGGGACTTCATCGTGTGACGGGACCTGATTGGCGTCTATGGAGGCGCGCTCTGCCTCGGTGAGCCCGGCAGCGGCGAGAATCTGCTGCACCATCACGTTCTTCCCGCGGCCGTACTCGTCGATGTTCGCCGCCCGGGAACCAACCTGCCTTTTAACCGCCGCGTACTGCTCGCGCAGAGCCGGGTCGGCGCGCAAGGCGTCCCGCACGGCGAGGTGATTGCGCAGCGACAGCGAGTCCCGGACAACGACATAAGTGTTCGTCGCGGCCAGGCGCGCAGGTTCCTTAAACGCCCAGCGCAGCGGAATGCCTTGCTCGCCAAGAGGCTTGAACCCCAGGCGGGCGAGGGCCTGTGACGCTGCGGTGACGTGCTGTCCGGCGACCACGATGTCACAGTCGATGACCGGCTTGGCGGCCAGGCCGGGAACCGAGGTGCTGCCGATATGCTCGATAGCCATCACCGGCACACCCGCAGCTGCCATCGCCGCGGCGTACTCCTGCCGAAGCTGCTCAAAGCGAAGCGGCCAGGTTGGGTCGTAGGCGACTACCAGAATCACCCTCGCAACCTACGCCATCGGCGCAGCACCAACAGCACCGGCGGGCGCTGCTTTAGGTCAAGAGGGGCGGATCAATTCATCGGTCTCGGCCATTTCCTGGCCGAAGGTGCTGGCGGCCTGGATGATCTGCTCGCCAGGGGTTTCCCCGGTCCAGAACACCAGGTCGATCAGTTCCCGCGTCTTGGCGTTCCGCCGCCGCCGGGCTGCTGTGTCGCGGTCCCAGGCCACCACCAGCAAGCCAACCTCTCCCGGGGGAACCCCGAACCCGTAATGATCGGCGCAGTTCTCGACGTCGGTAACCACGACATTCCCGCTGGTGTGATGGGTGATGGCGACCGCATCGGCCGTCGCAGGCAGGCCCCGGCCGGCGACCAGGGCCAGCGCATCAGCAACCGTGGCCGTCGTCCGGCCTGCAACCCGCACGCGCAGATCGACCTCACCTGCGCGGGTTCCGGTTTTCACCGGGCCAGCCCTGGCTGGTTGCTGACTAGCCCATTGACCAGAGCGCTGCCCACTTCCCTTGGCTCCTGCAACTGCCACGTCGCCGGCACTTCCTCGTCGCGTAGGTAAAAACCGTGGTAGGCGACCGGGATCACTGCCGTCTCCCCGAGCGCCAGCGGCGCCGCGGGGTCGCTGGGAGGCGGTGGCTCACCGGCCAGCATGCGGCCGAAACTGCTCTGCCGGGCGATCAGCTTCTCTTCCCGGGCCGGGCCGGGCCACAGCCGGATCAGGATCTCCTCGACCGGCTCCTCGAGCTCCCCAACCTCGGCGCCGGCGGCCTCATCACGGCCGCGGCAGCGAACCTCCACCGCCAGGACTTCGTCGCCAGGCCCGAGCGTCAGCCCCTCCACCTCATGGCCCACGGTGTCGGCCAGCCGCAGGCGGGTGCCGCACGGCCGCCACGTCAGCGCCACGACATCCTCACCCGCAGCCAACTCCACCGGCGCAGGCTGCTGATCATGCAACTCGACACTGACCCGCAGCGGGCTGGTATCAGTAGCCACCTCGACGCCGAGCACCCCGTCCATCGCCGCCGCCACGCCATTGGGCACTTCTTCGATAACCGACTCCGACGAGTCGTCCTCCGACCACAGGTACACGAAGTTCATGAACATCTCAACCGCGTCAAGCCGCGCGCGAATCACACCGCAGACAGTACTTGCGCAGGCCGCCGGCAGGGGACCACGCCGCGTTCGGATACACGACCGGCACCCCACGGCCGGCGCTGTCCGCCGGCCTGGCGCAGCGCCACGCTCTGTGGCAGGACGGGGCTGGCGGCGTTCTTCCCAGAGAAGGGCTCGGCAGCGATGACTTCGTTCTCCCGTGCCTGTCCCCGGTCCGCATCGAACTGCTGAACTTCGCCCGTGCCGTGAAGCCCGCGAGTTCAGCCGAACTGAAGGACTCTCAGCGGGAGCCCAAGGGCTCAGAGGCGGAGACATGGGTTCCGGGCACTTAGGTTCAGGATGAACCGGCGAGGGCCGCATGAGGGTCTCCTCGCCCATGCTTCGTGGCGGCGGGGCTGTTGCGTCCGGTGAGCTGACGACGGCCGGAATCGTGGCTGGTGGCTGCTCATGTTCGGGAGTCTGCTGCGGTTCCAGCCCAGGTGGGGAGCGGTTCGCAGGCGGAGAGCCAGGGTGCGGGCAGGCCAGCTTTTCCGAGGTGTGCGGCGACGATACCGCCCACGATGGCGCAGGTGGTGTCGACGTCTCCGCCGGTGCTGGCGGTAGTCCAGATGGCGCGCTCGTAGTCGTCCAGGTTGCGGGCTGCTGCCCACAGCGCGTACGGCACGGTGTCCGCGGCACTGGTTTCGCGGCCGTTGCCCAGCTCGTGTACTGCGA
The DNA here is from genome assembly GCA_003168255.1 of Actinomycetota bacterium. Lineage (GTDB taxonomy): Bacteria > Actinomycetota > Actinomycetes > Streptosporangiales > Streptosporangiaceae > PALSA-505. The sequence continues at coordinate 17,299 of PMSU01000201.1, read as the reverse complement.
TCTTGGCGTACGGGACATGCGCGAGGCCTCGGGCGGCCCAGACGCCATCACGCACCCGGCCAGGCGGGGTCAGCTGGAGCACCTGGTCGAGGAAGTCTCTGGGGTCAGGCGGAGCCGGGCGGGCGGCGAGTGCCGCGGCCACCGCGACGGCGACCGCACCGGCGATCCCCTCCGGATGAACGTGGGTCACCTCGGCCGACAGCCGCGCCTGCCGGGCAGCTTCGGTGAGGTCATCGGCGAACCATGCCCCCAGCGGTGCGACCCGCATCGCCGCACCGTTACCCCACGAGCCGTGGCCCTCGAACAAGCCGGAACTGAGTTCCCGCCACGAGCCACCCTCACGGATCAGCCGCAGCAGCCGGTTCATCGACGGCCCGTACCCGCGGTCGAAATCGTGATGGTGCGCGAAGCTGGCCGCCAGAGCGTCCTGGTCGATGGTGTCGGCCTGGGCGAGGACGGCGAAGATCGAGCACGCCATTTCGGCATCATCGGTCCATTGCCAGGGAGAGGGTGGCATCCGCCGCTGTTCCAGGGCCTGGCGGTTGCCCGGGACGAAGAACTGCGAGCCCAGCGCGTCTCCCAGCGCAAGGCCGAGCAAGGAGCCAAGGGCGCGCGCCCGCCTGTCACCGGTCATCGCACCCAGTATCGCCGGCCAGGAGGATGGGCTGATCCTGGCCGCAATGCCGGAACGGGAGGGACCGGGAGGCCTGACGGAAGGGCGACGTTCAACGGCGGTCAACGGCCTGGGAGCCGGCAAGGGCTTCCCGCCGGAACCCGGTGGCGGAATCACGCTCTCGCCGGGTGCAGATCGGCGGGTTCACGGTGAAGGCAAGGGCGACGAAGACCGGGCGTGCGCGGTGGTAGCTGCCTGGACAGCCTGGGAGATCTGGCCGGGTGGCAGCGGCTGGTAGCCCGGCGCTCGCGCCGCCCGGCGCTCGCGCGGCTCGCTGGGTTGGTGAAGACAAGGCTGTTTTTCCTCGCCCAGCCGAACAAGGACCTGAAGGCCGAGGACAACACCGCAGATCACCGACGTGTGCTTGCTCATGATCACCCGGACCCTACAAAAGGATCCTTTCCGGACGTCCGGGCTGATAGCGCTTAAAGCCGCAGGTCGCCGCCGCGCAGACCAGGATCCGGGGCCGCCTTCGCCGAGCTGGGTAGGCTTGTCGGCATGGGCTATGACCAAGAGCTCGCCGATCGTATCCGGCGGCTCATCGGCAGCGATCCCGATCTGACCGAGAAGAAGATGTTCGGCGGGCTGGCCTTCCTCATCGCTGGCCACATGGCCATCTCCGCCAGTGGCCAGGGCGGCGCCATGGTCCGCGTCGATCCGGGGCAGTCTGACGCCCTGGTCGCGACGACAAGCGCCAGCCCGGCGCAGATGCGCGGCCGACCGATGCCCGGATGGCTGCGCGTCAGCTCAGCCGACCTGCGCACCGACGACCAGCTCACCCCATGGGTCGAGCGAGGCACCGGGTACGCGCGCTCGCTACCGCCGAAAAACTAGCCACAAACCCGCCGCGTTCAGAGGGGCCATGCTTCGCCCATATCTGTAACCTGTACCGCCCTGTTGCTCTGCACCAGCGAGCCGCGCCGATCGGCGGGAGTGTGCGCTTGCTTCCTAGACGTAGCGGTGACCTTCCGTGACGGTCCAGTAGTCATGGGAAATCCATACCCTTGCGCCTACGGACGGAGCTCGATGGCTGCTGAAAGGCGTCACCCGCTGGGTCGAAGACCCTTGGCGGACCGCCGACTCGGCGGCAGAAGCGTGCGGGCCCCCGCTCACCTCGGGTGAGGATCGCCTACCGGGTCTTCTTCGGGGAGGGACCGTCAGCTCGCGGACGGCGCGTTCCAGGGCGGGCAGGTCCTCGTCGACGGTGGCCTGCAAGATCGCGTGGGCGGTGTCGAAGTAGCGGTGGGCCAGGTGATCGCGCATCCGGGCGATCTGCCTCCAGGGGATGGCGGGCTAGGTGGCGAGCAACTCGCGGGCAATGCCTTGACTGCCTCGCCGATTTCCAGCAGCCGGATCCGGACTGCGTCGAAAATCAGGCTGCGGCAGATCGCCGCGCCGCAGATGCGAGCGGATCGCCTCGATCGCGGCCTGGATATCTGACAGCCGCTGGCGTTCCCGGTAGCTCACAGCTGGCGTTCCCGGTAGCTCACAGCGCGACCAGTTCCTGCTCGACGCGGGCACGGACGCCGGTCCTGAGGGCAGGGTCAGATCCGGTTGTTTCCGCTGGACCTCCAGATGCGGGAAGTCCGGCCCAGGTGCGTAGCATCTTGACGAAGGCCTTTCGCTGGGCGGGGGGCAGGTCGATGTAGGTGCTGACGTGGTCGCCGCCCGGGATGGTGAAGATGGCGCTGTCGCGGGTGCCGGGGCCGAGGAAGAACCGTTCCGCTGTCCAGGGATCATCTTGTCCGTACAGGAATAGCAGGTGATTCCCGCGGGTGAGAATCCACTGGTGCACGGCCCGCATCAGACACTGGCTGAGCGGTCGCACCGGGATATTCGGCGGCATGTCTTGCTCGGGGTTCTGCGCTGACAGCGGGTAGTGCAGCAGTGATCCGAGTTCGGCGCGTTCGTCGATGATCGGGTAACCGAGCTGGGTGCCAGCTTGGTAGTTGTACGCAAAGTAGGGCACGCTTTCCTGGTCATCGGACGCCAGCCACACTGAGATGACGTTGTACCAGTGGTAGAGCTGCTGGAGCGTGGCCTTAGCGCCGGGAATGGTCGAGCAGTCGCCCCCGTACTGCCAGAATACGAATGGTGTATCGAGAACAGTGACCTCGAAATCTTCGTCGAGACCGCTGGCCCAGTCTTTGAAGGTCCCATGGGCGGCCTTGGCTTCTGCGGCCAGTTTGGCCTCGAAGACGGTCCGGTTACGAAGCGCGCGGATCTGCGCCTTCAGCAACGCCGTGCGACAAGCTGCGGTGCCGACGTTGTCAAGGAAGTGATCATAGCTGTGGCTGAACGTACTGGTGATGCTCGGCGCGCTCCAGGCGAAGGTGTCGGCGAAGTCATGGGGATAGTAGTAGTCGTGGAAGATCGCTGTTTCTCCGCCCTTGCTGACGCCGTCGATCAGCCACCGCGCGTGGTAGAGCCTTTTGAACACTTGCACGACGTGGTGCTCGTCGGCAGCTTCTTGCCAGACGGTTAGATATTTCCACAATGTCGGATGCGGTACCGAGTCGCCGTAGAACCGGCTTTCCACGCTGATTTGGTTTCCCCCGACGATGGTGGCAGTGGGGGACAGGTAAGTAAGGTGCGGGCTGATGAAGGTGTAATTGAAGTAGCCGGATACGTACATCACCATCGGCGCAGCCACGTTGCGCTGATACAGTTCGAGGTGCTGCTCGAAGGTCGCACCGTGCGGCTGGTTGTGATTGATTGGCTGGCGGATCTCTAGCTCATACACCTTATAGCCGGCTGGCGGGTAGTGATTCTTCCCCAGGTATGTCACTCCGGGCAGGTGTTTCAGCTGATTGATGATGCCGTCAGGCGCTGATGTCACCGACGGCGCGCTTGCCGCTCCCGCGGTCGCCGGAGCGGCAAGGCTCGCCATAACGAAGACAGCGGCAACGGCCGCGGCAATTATTACCCGGCTTCGGTGCATAGTCCCTCCTGATTCGTGGTGATGACTGGCGCGCCCTCGATCAGCGCCCACACGACCGCGAGCTGGCCGTACACTCCGAGCAGCGACGTCTGGGGGCAAGCCAGGTCGGTGGGAGTCGGGCAGGAGCCGCAGTAACGTCGATCCCGATCTGCCCATGCACACGACGAACAGCGTGCGTCCTGATTTGAAAGAACTCTTCATCGATCGTCAGGAGGAATGGCTCTTGGCGCCTGCTGTGCAGATCATGGTCCCGCGGCCCGCGGGGAACCTGGCAGGGGGCCGCTGCGCTTCGTGTACCGTCGGCCCGCCGTACTTGAAGATCATGTCGGGCTCGACGAAGGTACGGGCGGTCGCGCCCTCCACAACCTCGGTGAGCGTGGTTGGTACGGTGAGTGCCGTCCCCACCTCAGGACGAGCTGTTCCAGCCTTCATAGCATCCATTCCTACTGGACTCATCCCGGCGCCAGCCTTTGATGGCCCGTGCGGCCAGCATCTCAGCGCCTGAGGCCAGAACGCTCAATTCCTGGTCACACCTATTCCTGTAGACCACGCAGGTGTAAACGACCGTTGAACTGCCCACCAATGGCGCTCATGACAGCTGGCGGTACCCCAGCCAGGTCCGGCTACAGGAATCGCGAACCGGCAGGGAAGGCGCGACCACCGGCCATAAACTAAAGATCGCCCGCCGAGCGTGCATCCGGGGGAGGTTCGCGAGTCAATGAGGCAGGGATGACACAGGGCGGCAACGCGCGGGCGGCAGCATTGCTCAGGGAGTATCGCCGGGCGGCGAGGCTGAGCCAGCGGCGGCTGGCCGAACTGGCTCAGGTGAGCATCGGAGTCGTGCGGGATCTTGAGCAGGGCCATACCTCGCGGTTGCGCGTCGAATCCGTCCGCCGCCTAGCCAACGCGCTCGTCCTGGACCAGGGGCGCGCGCTTGAGTTCGCCCGCGCCGCCAGGAACACGGCGGCCGAGCGACCCGACCCGAGCCTGGGGCGCGGATTCAGGCTCGCGGTACTCGGGCCGGTGACCGCCTGGCGCGACGGGGTGCGGATCGGCCTCGGCCCGTCTAGGCAGCGGGCGGTGCTTGGACTGCTGGCGCTCACGCCCAACGTTCCCGTGCCCAGGAAGACGATCATCGACGCGCTGTGGGGTGATGACGTCCCCGCGACCGCCGTGCATCTGGTCCAGGTCTACGTGAACAGGCTGCGCCGCCTGCTCGATCCTGGCCGTCTCCTGACGTCGGCCGGAACCAGCTACAAATTGGTGGCGGCTGAGGGCCAAGTCGACCTGATGGTGTTCGAGGCGCACGCGAGCCGCGCGACGCGAGCCCACGCGGCAGGCGAGCTCGGCCCGGCTTGCGAAGCCTACGCCCGCGCGCTCGATACCTGGCGGGCCGAGCCGCTCGCCGACATCGAGATCCCGCACGCGCATCCGGCCGTGGTCTCACTGCGCCAGCGTCGATCGGATCTCGTCATCAGGTATGCCGAAGCAGCCACGGCAGCGGGACGGCATGAAGAGGTCCTGCCTTGGCTGCGGGAACTCGCCGCGGCCGAGCCGCTAAACGAGAGGGCTCAGGCAACGCTGATGCTCGCCCTGGCCGGCAGCGGACAGCAGGCCGCAGCGCTCGCCCTGTTCGATGACCTGCGCCGCCGCCTCGACGACCAACTCGGCGTTCGCCCCGGCGCCGAACTCGCCGACGCGCAGCAGCGAGTGCTCCGACAGGACGTGCCACAAAATCCCGGCCGCCGCCTGCCCGATTCTGGGCATCAGGGCGGCAGCAGCACAGGCACCGCACCGCTGGCGCCTAGGCAGCTACCAGCCACGGTGCCGAACTTCGCCGGGCGGGCCGCCGAGTTCGCCACGTTGACGAAAGCACTCGATGACGGTGGCGAGGGGAAGCGCGTGCGGATCATGACGATCACCGGGGTCGCCGGGGTCGGCAAGACAACGCTGGCGGTGCACTGGGCGCATCAGGTGACGCGGTGCTTCCCCGACGGCCAGCTATACGTGAACCTGAGGGGATTCGACCCGTCGGGTGCGCCGACTGCCGCTGCCGACGTCGTCCGGGGATTCCTTATGGCGCTGTCGGTGCCAGCGGAGATGATCCCCGCGACCGCCGATGCTCAGGCTGGCCTGTACCGCAGCATGCTGGCTGACAAGCGAATGCTCGTGCTGCTCGACAATGCCCGCGATCCGGCTCAGGTACGGCCGCTGCTGCCAGGATCGGCTGGCTGCCTGGTGGTGGTGACCAGCCGTAGCTTGATGGCCGGACTGGTCGCGGCCGAAGGCGCCTGCCAGCTCAGCCTCGATGTGCTCAGCGATGCTGAGGCTGCTGAACTGCTGACCGGACGTCTCGGCAAGGAACGGCCGACGGCCGAGCCGGAAGCGCTCGCCGACCTGATAGCGCTGTGCGCCGGGCTTCCGGTCGCCCTGGTGATCGTCGCCGCCCGGGCGATCACGCAGCAGCACCTGCCGCTGCGCATGCTGGCCGCCGAATTGCGCGGCGCGAAGAATCGCCTGGACGCGCTGACCACCGGGGACTCGGCCACTGACGTGCGGTCGGTATTCTCCTGGTCCTATCTCAGCTTGTCCGCGTCGGCCGCTCGGCTGTTCCGGCTGGCCGGGCTGCATCCAGGTCCCAGCCTTTCGGCTGAGGCCGCGGCCAGCCTCGCCGGGCTGCCGCTATCTGCGGCCGGTCAAGGGCTGCGTGAACTTGTCAGCGCGCGCCTGATCGACGAGCACGCCCCCGGCCGGTTTGCTTTGCACGATCTGCTCCGCGAGTACGCGGCGGAGCGCGCAAAGTCCACCGGCACCCAAGCCAGCAGGCGCGCGGCGATACACCGGATGCTCGACCATTATCTGCACACTGCAGTGGCTGCCGGAACGCTGCTCGACCCGGAGCAGTCCTGGATTACCCCGTCCAGGAGCGTCCGGGGGGTAACGCTCGGGCGCTTCGCCGACCACCGTGCGGCCGCGAACTGGTTCGAGACCGAGCATCTGCCGCTGATGGCGGGGATCACGCTGGCCGCTGACCTCGGCTTTGATCTTCACGCCTGCCAGCTTGCGGTGACGCTGACCGGCGTACTTGACCAGTCCGCCTGCTGGAAGGATCTAGCCGCTTCCAGCGCCATCGCACTGGCGGCAGCGCAGCAGGCCGGCCACCCGGAAGCCGAGGCCCATGCTCAGCGCGGTCTCGGCGGCGCCTTCGCGAGGCTAGGACGATACAGCGACGCCTACGTCCACTTGCAGCATTGCCTTGATCAGTTCACCGAACTGAAGAATATCGATGGCCAGGCTCGCGCCCACCTGAACCTCGCCTGCTTGCTGCACCTCATGGACGACAGCGAACGAGCACTCAGCCACGCTCACCGAGCACGCGAACTGTTCGAACTCCTCCAGCAGGGGACAGGCCTGGCCGCCTCGCTGAATACCGTCGGCTGGCTCGAAGCCCGGCTAGGCAACACCGAACAGGGCCTCGCCGACTGCCAGCAGGCCCTGGCTCTCGCTCAGGAAATCGATAATCAGGTGATCGCCGCGGCCACCTGGGACAGCCTCGGCTACGTGCGGCACCTGCTCGGCCAGCATGAGGCAGCGGTCAGTTGCTATCAGCTGGCGGCAGCGATGTACGCGGAGTTCGGTGCGGGCTGGTACCGCGCCGAGGTACTGATAAACCTCGGCGACACCCACCAGGCGGCCGGTGACCGGCAGGTCGCTCGCAAACTGTGGCAGGAGGCGCTTGAGGTCTTTGAGCAGACGCACCATCCCGACACCGAACGCCTGCGTGGCAAACTGCAAGCTAGCCGGTACTAAGGGGCGTGATACCGCCGGTGAGCGCCTGATGGCTTCTGAGAAGGCAAGCCCGGATTAGCCATGCCAGGAAGTGTGCACCCGGTCGGCGTAGGCAAGCCAGTCGGCCCGCGGCAGCAATCGCGGCCGCGGGTTACACGTCGAGCCCTGGCGCCGACCTGCGGCGCCGACAAACCCGCGCTTCGGGCCGCACCTGCACATGACATCTATGGGTACGCATACCGAACGGTGCATGAGCATACGTCGCTGCGACTTGCTGTCATCGCATGAGCGAGTGCTGAACAGCCGTCGTCCGCGCGCAGAGAATCGCGAGATCTGGTGCATCTACGGGCGGTCATGATGCTGGGCCGGCACGTAGAACCGGGCCGCCTGCAGCGTGCTCAGGCCCGCAGCCGCGGTCCACGTATAGCTGGCGTACAAGACCCAGATAGCGGCCCAGGAGGCGGCCAGCGCGACCCCGATCGCCAGGTCGCGCCTGGCCGCCTCGGCCTGCTGGCCGCCTGCCCGGCGGTAGCGCAGCCAGGCTGCGGCGATGCCTGCCAGCGCGGCAAGGCCGAGCACGAGCATGGGCATGGCCTGGATCAGGTGGGCTGGCATGTACCTGAGGTTGGCGCTGACGGCGCTGAGGCTGAAGGTGATCTCTCCTGGCCGGTAGCCGGACCGCAGCGGGCCGCCGTAGATGAGCGTGTTGAAGAGTGCGACGCCGGTGCCGAACACGCAGACCGACGCAACCCACCAGGCGATCGCGCTACCGGGCAGCCGCGCGGCGCGCAGTCGCCACGCCGCGAGCACCGCGATGACCGCGCAGCCCAGTACCGCGATGTTGGTGTACCTGCTGAACGTGGCTGCCTCCAGCGCCACGAAGCCAGCCAGCCCAGCCCAGGTCCTGCGCCTGGTGCTCGCCCCGGCCGCCAGCACCGCCCACAGCAGCGCACCCGTACCCGCCGCGATCAGCGACGCTTCGGTGAAGGTCGGCATGTAATCACGCCATGCGAACAGGATCGCCGCACCAGAGGAGCAGTACAGGCCGACGGCGGCCGCGCCGCCGAAGCTGCCGAGCCAGCGCCTGCCGCCCGCATACAAGCCCAGGCAGGCCAGCGCGCCATAGAACAGCGGAGCCAGCCGGATGAGGCCGAGCGCCTGGAAGATCGCCGCGAGGTAGGGGTAGCCAGGATCCTTCTCGCTGATCCACCTGCCTCCGGGCAGCTGCACCCACTGGATGGGGCCGCCACCCAGGCCGGGACCCAGCCTGTTGTGACCCGCCTGAGGTGCCAGCTGCCCGGCGAGCGCGTGTGCCTGCGCCCCCGACAAGGTCAAGAAATGCCCGTCGGTCATCGCCACGATCGAGGCACGATACGCGTAATCGTCTGGCTCGGGGAGATACGGCGAAGCTCTGAGCACCAGCACGCACAGCACCGCGAGGGCGGCCGCGGCCAGGCACGCCTCCGCGACGTCCTGCCGGGTCCTGGCCGCTGACCGCGGCACATCCGCAGCCGGCGCGAGTGCTGTCACGCGTGCAGATCCTTCCAGCCTCAGCCTCGGCGGCCGCGCGGATTACCTGTGAACTCGGTGTGAATCACCTGCACCGCAGGAGACCCCGCGACTTCATGCCTCCTCTTGTTACCCGTCATTCAATATGAACACCGCATCACTGCCTATGGATATGGGACACCTGAATAGGTCTGACCGAAATCTGGCGATGGCGTTCATGGTGACGCGGAGATGTTCATCGTGACGGGTCCGGTCGCCCTGGATCAGCTCGCGGGACGTCAGAGCGACGCCTGGGAGACGGTCACCCTGTGACGGAACGTGACCGGATTCCGATGAGGCAGCACGCCGCACTTGCCCGACGGCGACGCTGGCCTGTTCGGTCGCAACGGCCTCAGGTCGGATGAGCTGCGGTCACCATTGAGCGGCGTGCATGAATTCGGCGGCGGGTCTTCCGAGCCACTGTGTGACGCGCATCACGAGGTTCATGTCGGCCAGGCGAGCGGTCCGCAGATTTGTCAACCGGCTCGGCGTACAGCCGAGCTCCTGCGCCAGCTGTGACCACGTGAGACCGCGCCCTTGACGCTGCTTGTTAAGCGCTGTGTGAAGCTGGTTCAAGTCCCATCGCAGCCGGCTGCCCGGTCCTGGCTCCGGCAACTGGACGTCGCCCACATCAACGACCGGACCGGTGAGGAAATCCTCCGGTGCCCGGCCGAGCCAGCGCAGCATGAACAGCGCGTATTGACACGATGTAGCGCCGCGCGCTCCCAGCCTTGAGACCGCTCCTCCGCAGAGCGGGTGATCCATACGCTGCACGTTGAGCTCCGACGACTGCTGCCACAGTTCGTTGGCGAACTCGTACCAGCCCAGCCCTCGGTCACGACGCTCGGCGTCGAACGCGGCGAAGAACGCGGCGAAGTCGAAATCAGGCAAGGCCGTCACGCCCGGCAAGGTATCACCATGGACGGCGGTGGAGCGCTACGAGACGAACTTCAATCGGAGTACCACGGAAGGACGCGGCGAGACCGGCTGCGTGGCGTAGCAGCCGGTCACGGCGGCGAATGCCCGGGTGGCAGGGATGGAATCGATGCGGATTCGCTCGTCGGTGCCGTGCAGGCCCTGGTATTCCACACTGAATCCGGCAGTGGCCGAGATGCCGAGGCCGGCGAGGTAGCTGCCAATGTTCGACGGTCCGGCGATCTTCGCTACGGGCGAGCGGCCCCTGTGTGGTCGTTCCGGTAGACAGTCGCCTGCGTGGTGTCAGGCGTGTGTGGGTGGGTGGTGGTCGCTCCAGGGTGCGGCTTGCTCGAGCTGGCTGGCGACCCGGATGAGGATGTCCTCTTGGCCGTAGGCCGCGGCCAGTTGCACGCCTACCGGCAGGCCCTCGGGTGTCTGGTGCAGGGGCAGCGAGATGGCCGGCTGGCCGGTCATGTTGAACTGCGCGGTATAGGGGATGAAGCTGACGATCCGCAGCCCTTCCTGGTCTGGCCCGGCCGCGGTGAACCAGCCGAGCTCGGGCGGGCGGGCACCGAGGGTGGGTGTCAGCAGCAGGTCGTGGTCAGTCCACCAGCCCGCCATGCGGCGCGACCACATCGACAGCCACGTCCGGCTCTGCAGGTAGGCCGCGGCAGAAAGCGCCCGCCCGGCCTGCCGGTAGGCGGCGTTGCGCGGTTCGATCTCGTCCTCGCCGATCGGCCGGCCCAGCAGCATCTCGAAGGCCTGGAACGTGGCCTCGGCGTCGGCGGCGATGAGTGTGGTGAAGTGGTGGACGAATTCCTGCTCGAACATAGCCGCGGGCGCGGATTCCTCCACATGATGGCCGAGCGACTCCAGCAGCCGCGCCGCGCCGGCCACCGCGGCGCGGCACGGCGGATCGTCGAGATACCCCTCCACGCCGGGCCGGTCGAGCACCCCGATCCGCAGCCGCCCCGGATCGGCGCCGACTTCCTGCGCCAGCGGCCGCGGCAACGGCGGCGCGTAGTACGGCTCGCCCGGCATCCGCCCGCTGATCACATCCAGCACGGCAGCGGTGTCCCGCACGGTCCGGGTGACCACCCCGTCGGCCACACCGCCGGCCCACGCCTCCCCAACCAGCGGTCCCTGGCTCACCCGGCCACGGGTCGGCTTGAGCCCCACCAGCCCGCACTCGCTGGCGGGGATGCGGATGGAACCGCCCCCGTCGTTGGCGTGCGCCACCGCCACCAGGCCGGCCGCCACCGCGGCCGCCGACCCCCCCGACGAGCCTCCGGTCGAACGACTGGTATCCCACGGGTTACGCGCCGGGGGGAAACTGCGCGGCTCGGTCGTCACGGTCGTGCCCAGCTCCGGCACGTTGGTGCGGCCAAGCGCGACGAAACCAGCCGCCCGGAACTGCCCCGCCAGGTAAGACGTCACGGGCCAGGTCACATCCCGCATCGGCCCGACGCCGAAGGCCGCCGGCTCACCAGCGACCGTGCAGCCCAGATCCTTGAACAGGATCGGCACCCCGCGGAACGGGCCATCCGGCAGATCACCATCGGCTTCCTGCCGCGCGGCATCGAACCGAGTCCGGATAACAGCATCCAGCCGCGGGTTGGCCGCCTCGATCCGGGCGATAGCAGCCTCTGTCAGCTCTTTGGGGCTCACCTCACCGCGCCGGACAAGATCAGCTTGCGCGGTGGCATCCAGCCACGTCAACTCGGCCATGCCGCCCACGCTACCCGCCAACCCGCCGACGACCTGGGAACTGGTGCCGGGCAGACGATGCTGTCCGCGGTACCAGCGACCTCACATCACCTCGCCTGACGCACGGCCGGTCGCAGGCAAGTGCGCGCGCAGTGCCGCCGTTCTGTATGGCCTGGGGCATTATCGCCGCCCGCCGTTGAGGTGTGCAGATCAGGCAGTCTGGCGTGGGGCAATTGTGACTCGGCTTCAGACGTGGTCGTTTTTGTTCCACAGCTGGTGAGTAAGGCCGCTAGGCGAGGTGACCGACTCGATGGTGAAGCGGTCTTCGAGGCAGCTTGATCCCTCCCAGAGGGATACGCCGCTCCCGAGGGTTATCGGCACGATCACCAGGTGCATAAAGTCGACCAGGTCAGCCTGGAGGAACTGACGCATGGTCGAGGGTCCTCCGCCGATGCGGACATCGCGGCCATCCGCAGCTTCCTGGGCTAGGCGAAGTACTTCGTCCGGCGGCCCGTTGACGAACCGGAAACTCGTCCCGTTGGGAAAGTCAATCGTGGGGTGCGGGTGGTGGCTCATGACGAACACTGGCGTCTGGAATGGTGGCTCGTCGCCCCACCAGCCCCGCCACCCGTCGTCGGGCCAATCGCCAACCTGGGGACCGAACTTGCGGCGTCCCATTATCTCGGCGCCGATGCCCTGGCTCCACATACTGGTCAAGGCGCGGTCCAGCGTGATGGGGGCATCCGCCTTATCGACGCCATGGATTACCCGGCCGTCGAACAACTTAAACAGCCGCTCGGCGCCGCCGATCGGGGCGTCGAACGTCACATGCTCGCCAGCGGCGTAGCCGTCTAGGGAGATGTTCAGGTTATGGACCCGGGTGCGAGGCATCACGACTCCTTCTGCGATCGGACACGGCGTTTGAAATATAGACCGGCGGGATGGCCCGGGCTCATCGCTGGCGCTGACATCGTGTTCGGTGCGCCTCCGCGGCCTTGCATCAGCAGGCGCGCTCACAGGCAATGCCGGGCATCTTCAAGGCCCTGAGCCGCGGGACGCGGGGACGCACCTTGGGTCAGGTGCCGGAGGCTATGTAGGCGGCCAGGATGTAGTTGGGGCGGCTCAAGCGCAAGGCTGCCCAGGTGTGGCTGTTCGCGACCCGTTTCGACGTCCCGGCCACGAACAACGGATCCGAGAACGCAGTCCGCGGCTACAAGCTCGCCGCCAAGATCAGCGGCTGCTGGCGCACCCTGGCCACCCTGCAGCGCCACTGCCGCATCCGCTCCTACCTGGCCACCGCACGCAGCCACGGCCGCCACCCTCTGGCCGCCATCCGCGACGCCCTCACCGGCAACGCCTGGATGCCGCCGCACCCGGCCAGCCAGTCCGCTGTTTCGCGGGACGCGCCGGTCATGACATCGGGCGTCTTGCCCCGCCGCCACCACATGGCTCCATCTTGACCTACCGGGCCCCGGAAACGGCCGCTACGGCCGGCCGCCACAGAACCGATCAGTAGCCGCGGTGAGTGTTCGCAGGCGCAGGCAGAGCGGGTTTCAGGATTTGCGGGTGAGCAGGTATCCCTGGGGGGAGCCTTCCTGTCCTTCGGGCGGGCGTCCGGCCCAGAACACGGTGCTGAAGCCGGCGTCGGTCATCCGGCGTTCCATTTCTTCGGGGGGCAGCCAGTAGATGTCGAATTCGACGCCGAGGCTGGTGCTGCCGCCCGCGCGCCGGAGCTGGCCGTCGCCGGCCTTGAACGCGGTCGCCAGGTAGCCGCCGGGCTTGATGACCCGGGCGAGCTCGGCGAAGGCGGCGGGCCGGGCGGGCGGGGCGAGGAACATCAGGGAATACCAGCAGACCGCGCCGGCCAGCGAGGCGTCTGCGAAGGGCAGGTCCCGCAGGTCGGCGACGTCGAAGCTGAAGCCGGGGTAGTCACGCCGGGCCACCTCGATCATCCTGGGTGACAGGTCGATCCCCTGGGGAGACAGGCCCGTGGCGGCCAGGTAGGGCGCGAGCCGGCCTGTCCCGCAGCCGATATCCCCGACGCTGGTGCCGAGATCGGCGGCCAGCGTCAGGTCGCAGAACAGGCCGAGCACCGCCCGCTCGGCGGGCATGCGGTCCAGGACATCAGCCAGCCGGGCGGCGTAAAACTCAGCCAGGGCGTCGTGAGCGCCCCTCAGCTCTTCGGTCGCGGCATCCATGACCGCGACCATAGTCGGGCTGGCCAGCCACAGACAGCTCCACGTCCGCATGTGCCGCGCGGAGCGCGTGTCAGACATGACGCGGCGCACGATGCCGATCGACAAGCACCCCGGTCGGCGACCGGCTCCGCCCTCGACTGGCTCGCTCACATTCGACCGGTCCGTGGCGGGCCGTGCAGGCTACGGCTGACCGATACCATCACGCTGAGTAACAGCGAAGTTTAGAAAGAACGCGCGACGAGCCGTTATGGGCGGCCGACTAGGCCTGATGACACAGCCCTTGCCGCGCGCAGAGTTGGTTGTTCTGGGTACGCAAACGACCCAGGCCGAAGGTGGTCCGGTAGCCGGCGGTCAGCCCAGCCGGGGCCGGCGCGGACCCAGGCAGGTGCATTGCTGCCCCCGGCCGCGCCTGCGCGGCGGCGACCCCGGCGACGGTCAGGGGCAGCCGGGCGCGCGTGAACGGCGATGATGCCGCCCGGCGGCCTACTGATTGGGCTGGCCTGCGGCCTTTGCCGGGAGTTCCAGCCTGGCCAGCGACGCGGTCATGGCGTCCCGCCACCCCTCGCCGTCCCGGACGGCCTCGCGCAGGTCCTGCGGGCGGCTGCCGCCGGACGTCTCGGTGACCAGGGTGGCAGCGGGGCCGCCGGGGAGAACTCGTCCCCTCACCGGTACCGGCCGGGCCGGGCCGCCGATGGCTTCCTGCTCTTCCGCAGCAGCTGCCACCCGCGCCGGCTCCCACGCCAGCCGGCGGCCGGCCTCGTACCCGGCCACCTTGTTGCGCATCTGGTAGTCGCCGAACTCGTCGTAGTGCATGTTCATCACGAACGCGTCACCGGCTCGCGGCAGCCTGACCGCCGGGGCGGCTCGCGCACCATGCTCGAGCCGTCGGTCAGCGGGTGGTTCGCGGAGTCGGCGAGCAGCGCGGACAGCCGCTCCGCGGATGCCTCGATGCGCCGGGAGACCGGCACCAACCCGCCTGCCATCGTCATGCCCTTCCTGCCGCCCTCGATACCCGTGCGTGCAGACGGTGCGGGCGGCGCGTAATCATCGGGCATAGGTGCCCCCGGTGCCGCGGTGGTGTGAGGGTAGCGGCCAAGACGATGGCATCGGGTGATCCTGGCGGCCCGCCCTTGAGCGGGCCGGGCCCCGGCGCCCGGGAGATCCTATTCTTCGATGGCCCCGCCGGTGCGGCGCAGATGCCGCCGGAAGGTGTATGACGGGTCAGTGGCGCGGCGGGCCAGGTAGTCATCGAAAGCGGTCTGCTCGCGCAGTGTCTGCCCTTCCCGGATCCAGCGGGCCTGGTCCCGCTCGGCCTGCCAGATCTGGTGCGCGGTGACCAGCACCTGCTCGGCGTGCTCTGCCGCGACGAACAGCGCGCCGTCGTCATCGGCGAAGATGATGTCCCCGGCGCTGACCAGGTGCGACCCGAACCGCGCGGTGACCAGCGCCTCGGGCTCCCGCTCGTCCAGCCGCACCGGCCCGGCCGGGTAGCTGCCGTAGCTGAAGACCGGAAGGCCGATCGCGGCGAGTTCCGGCGTGTCGCGGTGCAGGCCCCACACCGCCAGGCCCGCCACCCCGGCGGCCCGGGCCTCCAGTACCGCCAGGTCGCCGACGCATGCCTCGTCCAGGCGGCCGCCGTTGTCGATGACCAGCACGTCGCCGGCTCCGGCCCGGCCCAATGCCTCCAGGAACACGTCCACGCTGCCGTAGTGGCGCACGGGCAGGACCCGCCCAGCGATCTGCCGGCCGGCCACGACCGCCCGGATTCCCGAAGGGGCGGCCCGCAGCGGAACACCACAGCGCACGCACGCATCAGCCACCAGCGGCGTGGTCAGATCCGCGAACGCCCCCGGCATGGCGACCTCCCCAGTCCAGTACCCGGCACCGCCGGCGGCGCGTGTGCGGGCGGGGCCGGGCCGGCCCCCATGATCCTACTGCCGCCCGGACAGCGGCTACCTGTGCCTGCCGACGGCCACAAGCCACTACATGTGATTACCCGATCAGGAAGGCATGACGAACTATCCCCCGTTCGGCGTGATGATCAGGGTGCCATAGTGATACGTCCGGGCCGCGCTGTAGCGGAAGTTCTGCGCCGCCGACCTTGGGCCAAAGTGTTCCGCAATCAGCGGGCCTACCCTGGACGGGTGGGTGTCCATGAGCTTTCGCGGGCTGATGCGCGGCGGATCGCGGTGCGGGCGCAACTGCTGGATGGGGCGCGGCCTGCCGGGCTGTTTGATGTGGTGCGGCAGCTGACGCTGCTACAGAATGACCAGACTGCGGCGATCGCTCCGAATGCGGACCTGGTGCTGTGGAGCCGGCTGGGTTCCTCCTGCCAGCCGGCCGAGCTGGAGGACGCGCTGGCCGGGCAGACGCTGCTCGACCTGCAGGGAATGATCCGGCCCAGCGAGGACCTGGCGCTGTACCGGGCGGACATGGCCGACTGGCCCGGCCGGGGCGAGCTGCGCGGCTGGCAGGAATACATCCGGGACTGGGTGGAGGCCAACAAGGCCTGCCGCCTGGACATCCTCGAGCGGCTCCGGGCCGACGGGCCGTTGCCGGCGCGCGAGCTCCCCGACACCTGCGCGGTGCCGTGGACATCGACGGGCTGGACCAACAGCCGCAACGTCTCCAAGCTGCTGGAATACATGGTGCAGCGGGGCGAGGTCGCGGCCGCCGGACGGCAGGGCCGGGGCCGGCTGTGGGATCTGGCCGAGCGGATCTACCCCGATGACCCAGTCGTCCCGGCGGACAAGGCGCTGCGGGTCCGCAACGAGCGGCGGCTGCGCGCGCTGGGCATCGCCCGTGCGCAGGGGCCGGAGTGCCCAGTTGAACCGCTGAACGTGGGCGAGGCCGGGCAGCCCGCGGTCGTCGAGGGCGTCAGGGGCACCTGGCGGGTCGATCCTGCGCTGCTCGGCCAGCCGTTTCCGGGGCGGGCCGCGCTGGTGTCCCCGCTTGACCGGCTGGTGTATGACCGCAAGCGCATGACCGAACTGTTCGAGTTCGACTACCAGCTGGAGATGTACAAGCCTGCCGCCAAGCGCCGCTGGGGGTACTTCGCGCTGCCGATCCTGTACGGTGACCGGCTGGTGGGCAAGCTCGACGCCACCGCCGACCGCAACGGCGGCGTGTTCCAGGTCCACGCGGTGCACCAGGACGTGCCATTCACCCAGACCATGACCAGCGCCATCGATCGCGAGATCAAAGACCTCGCCCGCTGGCTCCGATTGCGGCTTGCCCGCTGATCTCCGGGCTTCGGGCATCCCACCGCCACGCGTTCGTCAGGCAGCACGCACAAAGAGCCGCCGTTCTGTACTGGAACAGCCTCCTCGGTTCGGTCCGTTCGAGGCGCGCAGAACGGCATCTTCTGTCGCCGTCATCCTGGTGAATGCCCGGCGAAATTTAGCGGTCCGGAACTATCGCGCCCGGTCCCCAAAGGTATTACAGCGGTCTGCGGGACCACCGTCTCGCCCTGCAGCCGGTATCGCCCACCTTGCTCTGACTCCGAACTGGCCAGTCCCGCCCAACGAT
>PMSU01000148.1 GCA_003168255.1 Actinomycetota bacterium | reverse complement strand
GCAGCGCGAAGTCGTGCGTGCCAAACATCTCGGCGGCGATCTTCCCCGATCGGACCAGCTGGAGCAGTAGCGGCACGGTGGTGCCGTCCACCAGCCCGGTCGTGATCGTCACGTTCTTGATCCACAGTTCTTCGAGGTGCAACGTGGTGGGTGCGCCGTGCACGCCGATGTTGGCGATCACACCGCCGGGCCGCACCACCCTGGTGCAGACGTCAAAGGTGCCCGGCGTCCCGACTGCCTCGATCGCCACATCGGCGCCGAGTCCGCCGTCGGTCAGCGCCGCGATCCGCTGCTCGGCCTCCGGGTCGGCTGCGTTGATCGTGACATCGGCGCCAAAGCGGAGCGCGTGCTCGAGCCGCGACTCGGCGAGATCCAGCGCGATGATGCTGGCGGCGCCGGCCAGCGACGCGGTCTGGATCGCGGCAAGGCCGACCGGTCCCGCGCCGACCACCACGACGACATCGCCCGGCTTGACCTGACCGTTCCTGACTCCTACCTCGTAGCCAGTGGGCAGGATGTCGGCCAGGAACAGCACCTGCTCGTCGGTTACGCCCTCGGGCACCTTGTGCACGCTCGTTTCCGCGTACGGGACCCGGGCGTACTCAGCCTGAGTGCCGTCGATCAGATGGCCGAATATCCACCCGATGCCGCCGACAGCCTGGCAGTGGCTCGGCATCGCGCGCTTGCAGTAGACGCACCGACCGCAGGATGTGATCGCCGGCACCAGGACCCGGTCACCTTCAGCGAGGCTGTTCACCGCCGAGCCCACCGCTGTTACGGTGCCGACCGCCTCGTGGCCCAGGATGCGGCCGTCTGTGACAGCGGGTACGTCCCCCTTGAGGATGTGCAGGTCAGTGCCGCAGATCGTGGTGGTGTCGATCTGGACGACGATATCGGTGGGCTCGGCCGGAGTCGGGTCCTTGACGGTGTCCCAGGACTTCTGGCCGGGGCCGTGGTAGACGAGCGCCTTCAAAGGGACCTCCCAGACCGTGACAATCAGCGCGATGGCTGCCTTCGGCTGACGCTAATTCGGCTGGAGAGCGTGCCTTGGCTCACTGTGAGACGACGAATTCGCCACGCCAGCCGGAGCACCAGGGCGGCCAGCCAGCGTCATGCGACGATGGCTTGCTCCAGGCTGATCAGGCGGACCGGCGGCTGCAGGCCAAGCTCGGCGAGGGCGGCCCGGGCCCGGCGCACGACTGTGAGCGCGGCGCCGCGGCGGTCCTGTTCGAGTAGCGCGGTGGCCGCCCTGAGGTAACGCTCGTCGTCGTAGGGCGCGAGGTCGATGGTCAGCTCGATGATTCTGCGGGTCTCGTCGAGGTCGCCGCGTTCGGCAGCCGCGTCGGCGCACAGGTCGAGCAGCTGAAGCATGCTCCGGCGGGCATGCTCGCGCGGCAGCTCAGCCCATACCTCGTACGGGTCGTCGGGCAGTACGTCACCGCGGTAACGGGCGATGGCGGCGCGGGCCACGGCCACGGCGAGGGTCGGCTCGGCGAGCCCGAGCGCCAGCGCCCGACGGCCCTCGGCCTCGAATAGCGCGAGGTCCACGTGAATCTCGGGTGCCAGCAGCAGCAAGTCGCCGGCCCGGATGATCACCTCGCCGGCCTCGGCCCGCTGCCGGTTGAGCACGGTACGCAGGCGGTTGCGGCCGGCTTCCCGGCCAGCCTCCGGCCACAGCGTCTCGATGGCCGCATCGGCCGTAATTCGCCCGCCGGAGACGGCTACCAGCTTCAGCAACTGCACCGCCTGACCCGTGGTCATGGGAACAGGCCGGCCACCCCGGGTAAGGGCGAAGCGGCCGAATACCGAAAGCGAGACCGGAAGAGCCGCCGCCTCCAGGGCCAGCGCGGCAGGCTGGCCGGTCTCGACGGCAAGGCCAAGCAACTCCTCGGTGATCGCGCCTTCCTTGGTGAGCGGCAACTGCGCGAGTCCGAGCCGCGCGGCCTCTTCGAACGCCCGGGCCGCGAGGGCTCCGGCGTTCTGATCGCCCCGCCGGAACGCGGCGTAGGCCCGCAGCAGCGTGACCCGCCAGTACTCCCTCGGGTCGATCCGGTGACCCGGCGCGGCGAGCAGGCGTTCCTCGGCGAGGTGCGGGTCCCCGTGACGGGCCAGCAGCGCGGCTTCGGCCATGGCGATAATTGGCTCGCCGTCCAGCGGGTTCTCCTGGGCCCGGCGCAGATACTCCACGGCCAGCGCGCTGTGCCCGACCCGGTCGAGGTCGTCGGCGGCATCGGCGAGGAAGTCGGACGCGGCTACTTTCCACCAGTTGGCCTTGTGCGCCTCAGCCAGCCGGATGCGCTCGAGCGTCTCGTCGGCGTCCCTGCGATGCGACGCCGAGATGGCGAGCTGCCAGTGCCCGTAGGCGACCAGGATCCCGTCGTGCAGGTCGTCGGCCACCCGGAGGACTTCCCGGATGTCTGCCTCGCACTGGTCGAAGCGGCCGAGCTCCACGCACACTTCGGCATGAAAGATCAGCAGATAGGCCCACCTGCGAGGTTGGTCGACCACCGAGCCGAGGCCCGCCTCGAGGCGCTCGATGGCGCCATGGGCATCGCCCCGTGCGTAATCGATCCACATGGCCTGGTAGGGCACGAGCCCGGCGCGGAAGCCGCGCATGCCGAGCTGGTCGTAGAGCAGCGCTGCCTGGGCGAAGTGCCGCTCCGCTTCCTGTAGCGCCGCCAGGTCCCGGCGGCCCGCGGAGTCGAGATGCCAGCACGTCGTGCGCCCGAGCGCTGAGAAGGCGCGGGCCCTGGTGAGCCGTTCGCCAGTTTCCGCGGCGTCGAGGACCCGGCGGGCTGCTGTCTCGGCGGCGGAATGATTGCCGCCGCGGATCAGGTCGGTGGCGCGCTCGATCTCGATGCCGCGGGCCAGGCGGCGGTCGCCGGTCTTCGATGCGATGGCCGCGACCCGGTCGAGGACCTCACTGCGCAGGTCGAACATTCCCGCCGCGTCACAGCTCCGGCCAAAGTGCAGGAGCAGGTTGGGGTGGGCCTGCACCGCCTCGGCAGGCAGCCGGTCGACGACTGCCTGGATCTCCAGCACGTCCAGCGCCTCGATCGACGCGGGCGCACCGTCAGACAACAGGCGGGCGGCCGCGCCGGCGTCGCCGGAGGCCAGCAGCAACTGGAGGGCAGCGCCCAGCTCGCCGCGCCGGCTGTACTGTTCGGCGGCCCGGCGCAGCACCACGGGATCCGCGGCGCTGAGGGTGGCGAGGTAGTCGCGGACCGGGCCGGGGAGATCCCGCCACTCGTCCCGGCCGGGGGTAAAGGGAATCCCGGCGGTCAGGGCCCGGCCGAAGTAGCCATCGATCCCCGTTGCCGCGTCGACCAGTGGCGCATCGAGCAGCGGCAGCGCGGCGACCTGGGCGAGGAGTCGGCGGTCGGCCGCGGGCAGCGCCGCGAGAGCCTCGTCGAGGATCACGGCCACCGCGCTGGACGGCCGGTCCGGATCACCGGCCGCCTCGGCCAGGTCGCCCACGTCCTCGCCGGTGCGCCGTGCCCGGGCTGCTGCCAGCGCGGCCGCGGCGGTCCATCCGCCGGTCGCCCGCTCCAGCGCAGCCACCTCGACGGGACCGACCTCCAGCCCGAAGCCGCCCCGGCACAACCGCAGGGTCTCATCCGGGCGCAGCGCCAGGTCGGCGGCGCTGAGCTGAAGGCAATCGGCCCGGCGCAGCCGCTCGGTCCCGTCTGGCAGGTGCCGGGCCAGCACGACGAGGCGCTGATCTGCCCGTAGCTGCTGGGCCAGGCGTTCGATGAGGACGCCGGTATCGCGCCCGGCGTGATGCGCGTCGTCGACGACGAAAGTGCAGCGTTCGGTGGCCAGCGCGGCGAGCAGGGCGTCGACCGCACCGGCGGCGTCCTCGCCGGTCGCAGCCATGGTGGCGGCGGCCGCGGGAAAGCCGGCCCAGCCACGGCGGCGCGAAGCCGCGCGGCGAAGAGCTGGGCCGGCACGCCGCCTTCGTGCAGGACGACCTCGATCCCAACCGACCGCCAGGCGTCGACCAGCTCCGCGGCGAAGACTGTCTTGCCGTATCCGGCCGCCGCCTCAACCACGACGACACTCACGTCCAGGCACTGCGAGGTCAGTCGCGGACGCCGGATGTGGTGCGGCGGCAAACGACTCACTGTGAATCCCCCGGGTCCGTGCCACCAGCTCGGTTTTGCTCGACAGCCTGCCTGGAGTGTAAAGGCGAATTTCGGCCGGCACCTACCAGCCGCGTGACGCTCGCGTGCCCCCCTGGCTGAGGTTTTGTCCGGGGTGATTCGCTCCGGCCGCAGTAAGCGGCGTCTTGCCGATGGGGTGGCTCAGATTTAGACTGAATGTTCAGTCAACCGAGGAGAAGACCGTGGCCAGCCAGCACGACGGCGCCCAGGCGCTGTCCGTTGACATCCGGGAGATCGCCGGCCGGGACGTCACCGCATATCAGGACAAGAAGCTCGAGGACATCATCGCCGAGCAGGAGGAGATCTTCCTGCGGCGGCAGCCCGAGTCGGCCCGGATGGCCGTCCGCGCGCGCGGCTCGCTGGCAGGCGGCGTCACGTCCAGCTGGCAGATCACCGCTCCGCAGGCGATCTGGCTGAGCCATGGCCGAGGTTCCAAGGTCTACGACGTCGACGGCAACGAGTACGTCGACCTGCACGGCGGTTACGGGGCGGCGCTGGCCGGGCACGCGCATCCGGCCATGGTCGAGGCGATTCGCGCCCAGGTCGGCCTGGGCACCCATTTTGCCCAGCCCACCGAGAACGCCGTGCTGGTCGCCGAGGAACTCGCCCGCCGGTTCGGCTTGCCGCAGTGGCGGTTTGCCAACTCGGGCACCGAAGCCACCATGGACGCCGTCCACCTGATGCGCTCGATCACCGGGCGGGACCTGATTATCAAGGTGGAGGGTTGCTATCACGGCCACCACGACTCGGTCCAGGTCTCGGTCATCCCCGATCCGGACGAGGCGGGCCCGGCCGACAGGCCGGCTCAGGTCCCGGCCAGCAGCGGCATCCCGCAAGCCATCATCGCGCTGACCCTTGTCGCCAGCTTCAACGATCTCGGTAGCGTGGCCCGGCTGCTCGACGAGCATCGCGGCCAGGTCGCCGGGATGATCATCGAACCGATCATGATGAACGCCGGGATCATCCTGCCGGAGCCGAGGTACCTTGCCGGGCTCAAGGACCTGTTGCACTCCCACGGCGCGCTGCTGACCTTTGACGAGGTCAAGACCGGGCTCACCACCGGGCCTGGCGGAGTCACCGGGCTGACCGGCGTGTGGCCGGACATCATCTGCCTGGCGAAGGCGGTCGGCGGCGGCGTGTCCGTCGCCGCGGTCGGCGGCACCGCCGAGGTGATGGAATATGTCGCCAGCGGCGGATACGAGATGGTCGGCACCTTCAACGGCAACCCGCTGGCGATGGCCGCCGCCCACGCCATGCTCTACGAGGTCGCCACGCCCGAGGCGTACCAGCGGATCGAGGCGCTGCGCGTCCGCGCCGTGGCCGGAATCGAGAGCGTGATCGGGCACCACGGCTTGCCGGCGCACGTGGTGTCGGCGGGGGCGAAGGGCTGCGTGGTGTTCTCCCCGGTCCCGGTCCGGGACTACCGGGGCTTCCTGGGGATTGACGACCGCTACAGCCAGGCGCACTGGCTCTTCCAGCACAACGGCGGGGTCTTCCTCCCGCCGTGGGGCAAGATCGAGCAGTGGCTGATATCCGTGCAGCACGATGCGGCGGATATCGATCGCCTGATCGAGAACTTCGGCCTGTTCGCGACGGCAGTCAGCGCATGAGCGGTTGCTTGGCGTGGTCAGGCCCAGGTTTTACCGGCAAGGTCTTGCGCCCGTGCCCAGCCAGGAGTAGGAGTACCTGTTATTGACGGAATGTTCAGTCAGGACCTAGAAGAGGCGGCCTGATGGTCCACCCGCGTGAGGGCTGGCAGGGCGACGGGACCCGGCGCCCGCTGGTCTCCCGGCGCGGGTTCCTCACCCGAAGCGCGGGCGCCGCGCTGGCGGCCCTCAGCGCCGGATCGCTGCTGGATGCGTGCGCGCCGGCCCTCGCCGGGTACGGCAGCCTGCCGCTGCCCCGGCCTGATCACCCGGTCACCTGGCCGATCTTCGCCGGCAATGCCGCCATCAAGACCGGCCTTGAGCCGGAGACCGACGCCACGCTGCAGATTTACACCTGGGTCGCGTACATCAATCAGTCTGTCGTGAACAGCTTCGCCAAGAAATACAAGTGCAAGGTCCAGATCACCACGTTCAACACGATGGACGAGGCGCTATCCAAGCTGCGCAGCGGGCTCAGCTTCGATGTCCTGATCGGCGCCACCGTCGACGTCCTCGGCCAGCTGATCGAGTCCAAGCTGGTCCGGCCGCTGAACCATAGCTACATCCCCAACATCACGCAGGCCTGGCCGGACTTCGCCAACCCCTTCTACGATCGCGGCTGGCGGTACACCGTTCCCTACACGATCTACACGACCGGCATCTCATGGCGGAAGGACCTCGTGCACGAGAATCCCTACACCATGAAGAACCCGTGGGCGATGCCGTGGCAGGCCAAGTACCAGGGCAAAGTCGCGATCCTGGACGACTACCGGGAGGGAATCAGCCTCGGGCTGATGAAGAACGGGATCTTCGATCTGAACACCACCGACCGCGGCCAGATCGCCTTGTCCCGGCGGGCCCTGGAGGATCTGTCCGCCCTGGTGAACGTGCGGATCGACAACAACGACTACACCGAGGTCCCGGACGGGGAAACCTGGATTCATACCGCCTGGTCAGGTGACATGGCCGCGGCGGCGTACTACATGCCCAAGGGGGTCCCGGTGGAGTACGTCGGCTACTGGTTCCCCGCCGACGGCAAGGGCCCGGTGGCGAACGACACCACGGTCCTGCTCCGCTCGTCAACCAACCCGGTGCTCTCGCACCTGTTCCTGGACTACATGCTCGATCTGCCCAACGTGCTGGAGAACATCAGCTTCAACGGATACATGCAGCCGCTGAACGGAGTGACGCCGCAGCGGCTGGTGAAGGAGAAAATCCTGCCGCCGAGCCTGCTGTCCACGGTGGTCCTGCCGTCGTATTTCCGGCGCGGGGTGGGGGAACTGCAACTGCCGGTGGATGCGGACGCGATCTGGCAGCAGGCCTGGCTCGTGGTAAGCAACGGAATCTGAGGCGGGAGCAATGGCTCGCCGCGGGCAGAGGCAGACCGGGGGCACGGCCGGCAAGAACCGGTTCTGGATCGCGCTGGCGGCGCCCGGCATCCTCTGGCTCGCACTGCTGTTCATCGTGCCGTTCTACGCGGTGCTCGCTATCGCCATGGGGCAGCTGAACCGGCTGTTCGAGTCGCCGGTAGCGGTCTGGAACCCGCTGCGCTGGAGTTCGTCGAACGTCATCAACGCATTCCACGACCTGGTGGGCAGCACGTCGTTCGCCGGCCCGATCGTGATCAGGACGATCGCCTATGTCGCCGTTGCCTCGCTGCTGTGCCTGCTGATCGGCTACCCGACCGCCTACTTCGTGGCCCGCTTCGCCGGCAACCGGCGGGGCTTGTTCCTGATCCTGCTGATCGCGCCGTTCTGGATCAGCTACATGATGCGCATGCTGGCCTGGATCGACCTGCTCCAGACGAACGGCTACCTGAACAGGGCGCTGACCGACCTGGACCTGACCTCGCACCCGGTCAACTGGCTCGGCGGCAAGTCGGTCACGGTCGTGCTCGGCCTGGTGTACGGCTACATCCCCTACATCATCCTGGTGCTCTACGCCGGCCTGGACCGGATCGACCCCGCGCTCATCGAGGCCGGCCGGGATCTCGGCCTGAGCCGGGCACGCACCTTCCTGCGGGTCACGCTGCCGCTGTCCCGGCAGCCGATCCTGACCGGGCTGCTGATCACCGTGCTGCCGATGCTCGGTGACTACTTCACCAATCAACTGCTGTCCGGCGCGGCCAGCACCTCCATGGTCGGAAACCTGATCCAGGGCCAGCTCGGCACGCCCGGCCTGGAAGGGCAGGGCGCGGTGCTGTCCATGTTGCTGCTGCTGATCCTGCTCGCGCCGATGATCTACTACGTGATGGCGACCAACCGGTCGTCGCGGGAGGCCGCATGACCGCGGAAGCCGCATGACCGCGACCAGCACCCCGCCCGCTGCCCCCAGCGCCGTCCCGGCCGCGACCCGGGCCGGAGTCCGGCGTCTCATCCCGGCTCGCAACCCCTGGCGGCACCCCTGGTTCCTGGAGGGCTTCACCTGGCTCTACCTGATCTGGTCGCTGGTGCCGATCGGCATCGCGGTGCTGTTCTCGTTCAACAACGGGAAGTCGCAGAGTGCCTGGCAGGGCTTCTCCACGCGGTGGTATTACGGCGACCCGGTTAATTCCGTGCTGCATAATCCGCAGCTGCACGCGGCGGTGCTCCAGACGCTGCGGCTGTCGGTCTACACGACCATCATCGCGGTGCCGCTCGGAGTCGCGTTCGCGCTCGGCATCAACAGGTGGCGCGGCATTACCTCGTCCACCTTCAACTTCGTGATGATCCTGTCCTTCGTCATCCCGGAGCTGATCTTTGGCGTCGCGATGTTCTTCGTGTTCACCGCGCTGTTCACCACGGTGCACCTCGGTACCCTGGCCGAAATTCTCGGGCTGGTCACCTGGAACGTGAGCTGGCCAGCGATCATCGTCCAGGCCAGGCTGGTCACCCTCGGCCGGCAGTACGAGGAGGCAGCCGCCGACCTGGGCGCCAACCAGTTCCAGGCGATGCGCCGGGTTATGCTGCCGCTGCTCGGCCCGGCCATCTTCGCCAGCGCCGTGCTGGTGTTCTCCGGGGTGATCGACGACTTCGTCATCGTCGACCTATTGTCATCTAACTCGGGAAACACGCCGATGTCCGTGATCATTTACTCCACCCAGCACGGCGGCAACGGCGGCCCGGCACTCAACGCGCTCGGCACGATCATGCTGGTCATGTCGTTCGTCATCGCGATCATCGGCTTCATCGGCTATCGCTGGATGACCCGTGGCGAGCGAGGCAGCAGCAGCATGTCGGCGCTCACCACGATCGCCGGCGCCGAGGGCTGATTTCCGGCGAAGGGCTGGCCGCATGCGGGCAGGGTGACGGTGATGCGGAGTCCACGGGGGTCGCTGGCCGTGGCCGTGGCGGTGCCGTGGTGGGCGGTGGCGATGGCGGTGACGATAGCGAGGCCGAGGCCGGATCCAGGCCGGTGTGAGGGGGCTCCGGCCCGATAGAAGCGGTCGAAGATGCGGGGCAGCTGGTCGGCCGGGATACCGGGGCCGTTGTCGCTGATGTCGATGCTGATGGTGCTGTCGTGGGCTGCGGCGGTAATGCTGGCGGCCGTGCCCTCGGGGGTGTGGGCGCAGATGTTGGCGAGGAGGTTGTCAATCGCCCGGCGGAGGAGCTCTTCGTCGCCGGTGGTGGTAAGGCCGGAGGGGATGTCGGTGTGCCAGCTGTGCTGAGGGCTGTTGATCTGTGCCCGCTCAGCGCACTCGGTGAGCAGGGCGGAGAGCTCGACGGGGTCGTCCTGCCGGGCGGGGTGCTGGTCGAGGCGGGCCAGGCGGAGCATGTTGTCGACCAGCCCGCTCATCCGCTGGGCTTCCAGGGCCATCCGGCGCATCGCCTCATCGACCTGAGGGCCGCGGCGCAGAGCGCCTTGCTGGTAGAGCTCGGCATTGGCGCGCAGCGAGGCCAGCGGATTGCGCAGTTCATGGCTGGCGTCGGCAAAGAACCGCTGGGTGAGCTCCTGGCTGGCCTCGCGCTCGCGGACCGAAGCCTCGATGCGGGTGAGCATCCCGTTCAGTGCCGTGCCGAGGCGGCCTACCTCGGTCCGTGGATCGTGCGGGCTGACCCGGTCGGTAAGGTCACCGGCGCTGATCCGGTCGGCCTGGGCGGCCATGGTCTCGATGGGACGCAGGCCACGGCGCACGATCAGGGCGACGCCCAGGGCGACGAGCAGGCCGGCCGCGGCCGAGCCGATGATGACGATGAGCTCGAGCTGGTCAGTGATCTTGTCGACAGCGGTGAGGCTGGTGGTGGCGATGAGAGTGCCACTGCCGACCGGCGCGGCCAGCAGCCGCAGCGGAGCGTTCCCGTAGCGGCCGACTACGGTCCAAGCCGCCACGCTGGCGACGGGCACGTTGACCGGCAGCGCGGGCACCAGGTCGCGATTGCCCTTCACGAACACCGCCGGCCGCTCGTGGCCGTGCACGAACACCACGTTGTACTGGCCCAGGATGCCTGGCAGCCGCAGCCGCGGCCCGAGGATCTCAAATTCCGCAGCGAGGGAACTTCGGGGCTGCGGTTTGCCGGACGATACGCGCGCTGGTGCTATGTACGTAGGTACATCCAGCGGCCGGTACAGGCTCAGGACGGTCTGCAACTGGGAATCGGTTCGGTCCAGCAGGTACCCGCGCAGCGCGCTGACCGCGGCTATGTCGAAGGCCGCGAGCGCGACGAGCGTGATCAGCAGGACGCTGACCAAGACCCTGGTGCGCAGCTGGGCCCGCGCCGGTCGCCTAGGCCTGGGCAGCGCCTGCCGGAGTCGGCTAGGCATCATCGGGGCCCGCCGCGTCGCCGGGGCGGGGCAGGCGCAGACTGTAGCCGACGGCCGGCTGGGTGTGGATCACCTCAGGTCCGTGGCAGGCCAGCTTGCGCCGCAGGTAGGCGATATAGGTCGACACGACGGTGCTGGATCCGCCGAAGTCGTAGTCCCACACGTGGTCCAGGAGCTGCGCCCTGGTCAGCACGCGACCAGGGTTGAGCATCAGGTAGCGCAGCAGGCGGAACTCGGTCGGTGACAGGTTGACGAGATGACCGGACCTGCGCACCTCGTAGCTGTCCTGGTCGAGCTCGATGTCCGCGAACTCCAGCACCGGCCTGCCATCTCGCGGACGGGTGCGGCGCAGCACGGTACGGATCCGGGCTGCCAGCTCCGCCAGCCCGAACGGCTTGGTCAGGTAGTCGTCGCCGCCGAGCGTCAGCCCGGTCACCTTGTCGGCCCGAGTATCCCGGGCGGTCAGGAAGATCACTGGAACCCGGCAGCCGTCCTGGCGCAGCCGACGGACCACGTCGAAGCCGCTGGTGTCGGGCAGCATCACGTCCAGGACGACTAGGTCGAACGGGCGATCCCGGGCCAGCCGCAGCGCGCCGGTGCCGGTGCCGGCGGTGGTCACCTCAAAGCCCAGGAATCTCAGCGAGGCGGCGACCGCCTCGCGCAGGAACATCTCGTCATCGACCACCAGCAATCCCCCCTGGTCAGGGTGCAGGGCCGCTGCCTCAGTCATCGTCTCGCTCCTTGCCCACGCGGGTCATCGGAGCACGCCAACCGCAGAGCCAGGTGCGAGTTTCATCCGAGTTTCATGTGAGTCAGCGCAACGGCGTCGCCGCGCTCGCTGACCGCCTCGCGACGACATTCACGCTGAACTCACACATAATCTGCCCGGTGCCCTGAGGTCTGCTGTCGATGATGGGCGCCCTGCGCCGATCATGGCGCCCGGCACAGTTACCCAGCCAGCCATGAGGACGACGAGATGAACGATGACACCCGCGGCAGGGTCGAAGACCCGCCGGCCGGCATCCCAGGTTGGAGTGCGACGGCGGTGGAGCCGGCCGTTGGCGGGGGCCATCGTTACAACCGGCTGCGCCGCCGCCGGATCATGCTGCTGGTGATCGTGGCGCTTGTCATCGTCGCCGCGGCAGGAGCGCTGGTGCTGACCACGCAGATTAAGTCTCCGGCCGAGCAGGCGGCGCAGACCAAGCCGCCGGCCCAGACCGAGCTGACCGCGACCGCGCAGCGGACGGTGCTGACCACCACTGTGCTGGCCCAGGGAGTCGTGGGGGCGCCCGCGGAGGTCAGCCCCTCGATCATCGGCAGCGATGCGGGGGCCGCGGGCGGCCAGAACGTCCAGCAGATCGTGACCAGGGTCTTCGCCAGGCGCGGCAGCACCGTCAGCCAGGGCACCGTGCTGCTCGAGGTAGCCGGCCAGCCGTTCTTCGTGTTGCAGGGCACCGTGCCGGCCTACCGGGACCTGGAGCCCGGCGAGTCTGGCGAGGACATCGTCGAGCTCCAGGAGGACCTGGAATCGTTGGGCTACTCGGTCGGCGACGACTCCAGCGGGGTGTTCGGCGCTGGCACCGCGGCCGCGGTCAGCGCCTTCTACACGGGCATCGGCTACCGGGCCCCGCAGATCACCAGCGGCCCGAAGGCCAGCCGGGGGGCGATGATCCCGCTGGGCGAGTACAGCTTCGTTCCCCGGCTGCCGGCCACCCTGGTCACGCTCGGCGCCACCGTGGGCCAGTCGGTCAAGAGCAGCGGACTGACCCTCGCGCTCGGCAGCCCCGTCATCGACGGTCAGCTCAGCCCGAGTGACAGCAAGCTCGTCCGGCCGGGCATGCAGGTCACGATCACCGAGCCAGGCACTGGCATCACCGTTCCCGGCCGGGTGACCTCGGTGTCGCAGGTCACCGCCACGAAGGCATCGATATCCGGCGGGCTGTACGTGAAGCTGGGGGTCCAGGCGGACCGGCCGCTGCCGATGTCCCTGGTCGGCCAGGACGTCTCGCTGACGATCGCGGCGGCTCGCAGCAGCGGGCCCGTGCTCGCCGTGCCAGAGGCTGCTGTCTTCGCCGGCGCCAACGGCGCGACCTACGTCACCAGGGTGACCGGCACGAGCCTGGTGCGGGTTCCGGTCAGGGTGGCGATGTCGGCCAGCGGGCTGCTCCAGGTCATCCCGGCTCAGCCCGGCGCGCTGACCGCCGGCGACCGAGTGCTCACCGGCGAGAACTACGCGGGCAGCAAGCCCGCCAGCAACCCGGTCTTGCGCCAGGTTGGGCCTAATTCGGGGGTAAAAGTGATCACGCCGGTCGGGGGGCAAGGATGATGACCGCGGCTGACCCTGACCCGCCGGTCATCCAGCTCTCGTCGGCCGGGTACACCTACTGCGGCCCTCCTCCGGTTCAGGCACTGAAGCCGTCCGACCTGGTCATCATGCGCGGCGAGCACGTCGCCATCATGGGCCCGTCCGGATCGGGCAAGTCGACCTTGCTGAATCTGCTCGGCCTGCTGGACCGGCCGACCGAGGGCAGCCTGGAGATCGACGGCATCGAGCTTGGCCGGGCCTCGGAACGGGACCGCGCGGCGGTGCGGGCCAGGCACATCGGATTCGTCTTCCAGTCCTTCCACCTGCTCCCGCACCGGTCGGCGGTGGAGAACGTGATGCTCGCCCAGGTCTACGCTGATCTGCCGCGGCGCCGCAGGTACGCGGCCGCCATGTCAGCGCTGGCCGAAGTCGGCCTGGCCGCGCGGGCAGATGCGCTGCCGACCGCGCTGTCTGGCGGCGAGCGCCAGCGGGTGGCGATAGCACGGGCGCTGGTCAACCGTCCCTCGCTGCTGCTGTGCGATGAGCCGACAGGCAACCTGGACTCCGCTGCCACCAAAGATCTGACCGATCTGCTCGACGCGCTGCACGCGCAGGGCGCGACCCTTCTCGTCATCACTCACAATCCCGCTGTCGCGGCGAGAGCGCAGCGCCAGATCAGTATTCGCGACGGCCGGCTATCCGAGCGCGGCAGCGCGGAGAACAACGACCCTGGCGGCAGGAACGGAGGCTCGCGTGCTGTCCCGGCCGGCTAGCCGCCGGCGGGCCGTCGAGGTCCCGTCCCGGCTGCGGGCCAGGGATCTCGGCAGCGAAGCGCTCGCCGGACTGCTACAGCGACCTGGCCGCTCGGCGCTTACCGTCCTCGGCACCATCCTGGGCATTGGCGGCTTCGTAGCCATCGTCGGGCTGTCACAGACCGCCGCCGGCCAGATCGGCAAGGACTTCAACCTCCAGGACGCGACCCAGGTGACCGTCAACGACACCGCCGCCGGCAAGGCATCCGTGCCAACGCTGGACTTTCCGATGAACGCCGACGCCAGTACCGACCGGATCCACGGCGTGGTCGCGGCCGGCGTGTGGTGGCCGGTGACATTCAGCAAGGCGGCGGTGAGCTCGCTGCCGGCCAGCGCCGGCGGGAGCGCGCTGGGCCTGCCGGTCACCGCGGCCAGCCCTGGAGCCGTCATCGCCAGCGGGGCCACGGTCGAGGCAGGCGTCCTGTTCAACCAATTCCACGAGAACAGCGGGCAGAAGGTTGCAGTACTCGGGCAGACGGCAGCCGCCCAGCTTGGTATCTCCAACCTGGAAAGTCAGCCTGCCATTTTCATCGACGGCCAGCCGTTCACCGTGATCGGCATTCTGGCCAGCGACCCGCGGCTGCCGCAGCTGAACCTGGGCGTGACGGTGCCGGAGAGCACCGCGCTGAAGCTGTGGGGGCCGCCAACGCCGAGCGACGCGGCTCAGATGCTGATCCACACCAGGCTCGGGGCGGCCCAGGTCGTTGCCGAGCAGGTGGCTGTCGCGCTGCGGCCTGACAACCCCAAGCTGCTGACCGCATCGGCACCGGTGAACCCCACCCAGCTCAGGTCCTCGGTGACAGCCAGCCTGAACTCCGTTTTCCTGGCGCTTGCCGGGATCGCGCTCATAGTCGGCGCGGTAGGAATCGCGAACACCACACTGGTGGCCGTGCTGGAACGGGCAGGCGAGATCGGCCTGCGCCGCGCGCTCGGCGCCAGGCCGCGGCACATCGCCATCCAGTTTCTCGCCGAGTCCACTGCGCTCGGCCTGTTCGGCGGCCTGGTCGGAGCGTGCGTGGGGGTTCTTGCCACGATGGCCGTGACCATCTACCAGCAGTGGACTGCCTTGCTTGACCCGCGCATCGTCCTGGCAGCACCCGCAGCCGGCGCCGTCATCGGGCTGCTGGCCGGCCTGTATCCAGCGCTGCGCGCCAGCAGTATCGAGCCAGCCGATGCCTTGCGCCGCTGACCGCCCCGACAGCACCACCACCCGGCACCGCCGGGCTGGCCGGCCCCCCGCAGTCCGGCCC
>PMSU01000033.1 GCA_003168255.1 Actinomycetota bacterium | reverse complement strand
CGATCTTCGGCGGCGCTCCGGGGAACGTGGCTCACGGGGTCGGTGGTGCTGGTGTGACGGGAGCGATCCGGTCGGCAGGGTCCGCGGGCACCGCGCGATCGCCCGGGATCAGGAAACGACGGTTTGTTCCACGACGTGTCCTTAGCGGTCCCCGGCTGGCTGCCAGATAGGGCGCCGCAGCCGGCAATAGCGGACAGAAGAGCTGAACGGTGCAAGCAGCTGCAATTCATTAATCGTACGCAGTGTCACTAATAAATTACACATCGCTACCAAGCGGTGCCCTGCACGGCGATTCGGCTTTCGCACCGGCCACCGCGGTCCTTCGCGTCCCTTCGAGACTGCTTACGCTCGCAGATCGGGCCGTGACCTGCGACAACGTGCTACGGAACCGGGATGGGGACCCAACCCCGGATGGCTAGGGGGCAATTAGGTCCGCCGGAAAGGCAAGTGACACGTTAAAGATTCGGGCGTTTTGCTTGGCAGCCGGCTCCGGCTCCATTAGTGTCCATCGCTGTTGCAGGCGATCACCCGTTCCCATCCTGGGCTGGGTATCGCCACCCGCCGAGTCCATGGTGCGCAGCCAGCGCCCCGGGACCGGGGAACGATCCTTCCCCGGGGTGAATCCTCGAGCCGCCTTCCGCCAGAGAGCGGGCGCGGCCCGTGGTAGGGCTGATCTGGCCCGAACCCGGCCGGCGGCCAGGAAGAGGAGAGTTTGTGCAGCGTTCGCGTCGCGGGGGGTACACCGAGCCGGGGACATCACCCGGCCGGGTCCGTGCCAGATCACGCCGGGCCTGGACCCGGACTGCCGTGGTTGCGATGGCCCTCGCCGCGGCAGGCGTGATCCTCCCGAGTGATCTTGGCAGCGCCGCACAGCAACAGCCGCCGCCGACCATGAAGTCGCTCATCGCCCAGGCCAAGCAGCTGTCCAACCAGATCAACGCGCTGAGCGAGCAGTACGACGGGCTCCGGATCCAGCTGACGCAGGCACGCGTCGAAGAGCAGACTGCCACCGAGACCGCGACCCGGGATGCCGGCGAACTCGGCGCCGGGCAGGTCCAGGTGGGGCAACTCGCCGCCGAGAGCTACATGACAGGCAGCGTCGATCCCACGCTCCAGTTCATCACGAGCAGCAACCCGCAGATCGTGGTCGGCCGGGCGTCGATCATGCAGCAGCTCGATCAGGAGAAGGGCACGCAGGTAAGCGAGCTGGCGGCGGCGGAGAACACCGCCCGCCGGGCACGCCAGACCGCCGAGCAGCAGGCCAGCGTGGTCAGCGGCCTGGTCAAGCAGATGCAGGCCAAGACCAGCACCATCCAAGCCAAGATCAGCAAGCTGAACGGCGCGGCGTTCAAGCAGGCGATGGCCACCTTCACGCAGACTGGCCAATACCCGCTCACCGAGATCCCCGGTGGCGACACCGTGGGCGAGCAGGCCCTGCGCTGGGCGCTCAGCAGGCGAGGATACCCGTACGTATGGGGGGCGGCCGGCCCGCATGCCTTTGACTGCTCGGGCCTGATGATGTGGTCTTATGACCACGTTGGAATCCATCTCGAGCATTTCACCGGTGACCAGTGGAACGAGGGCGAGCACATCTCCCGGGGCCAGCTCCAGCCCGGCGACCTGGTGTTCTTCTACCCCGGCGCCAGCCATGTGGGGATGTACATCGGCAACGGCCTGATGGTCGACGCACCGGACTTCGGACAGGACGTGATGGTGCAGCCGGTGATGTGGAACGTGTACGTCGGAGCCGTTCGCATCGTCGCCTGACTGCGGCCCGGACGTCTGCGCAGGCCGGCTTGCGGGGCGGGACGGCCTACTCTGGCTTGACCAGCGGGAACATGATCGTCTCCCGGATGCTCGCTCCGGTGAACATGATGAGTACCCGATCGACGCCAAGGCCCATCCCGCCGGTTGGTGGCATGCCGTATTCGAGCGCCCGCAGGAAGTCCTCGTCCAGCTGCATGGCCTCGGGGTCGCCCTTGGCGGCGAGCAGCGACTGCGCGGTGAGCCTGGCCCGCTGCTCAACCGGATCGATAAGTTCGGTATAGCCGGTGCCGAGCTCGGTGCCGAACGCTACTAGGTCCCATCGCTCGGCGAGCCGCGGGTCGGCACGGTGCTGACGGGTCAGCGGCGATACCTCGACCGGAAAATCCCGGTAGAAGGTCGGCTCTACCGTGTGCTCCTCGACAATGCGCTCGTACATCTCGAGCACCACCTGTCCTGCGTTCCAGCCAGGCTCGACCGGAACCCCGGCGCGCGCGCACAGCTTGCGCAGATGTTCCCCGCTCGCGGCGGGAGTGACCTCTTCGCCGAGCGCCTCGGATATCGCCCCGTGCACCGTCTTGGCCGGCCACACGCCGCCGATGTCGTGCTCGGAGCCGTCGGCCCGGCGCAGCACCGTCGTACCGAGAGCCTCGGTCGCTGCCCGCTGGATCAGCTCCCGGGTCAGCGTGGCCACCGTGTCGTAGTCGCCATATACCTGGTACGCCTCAAGCATGGTGAACTCGGGGTTGTGGGTGGTGTCAATGCCCTCATTGCGGAAGTTCTTGCTGATCTCGAAGACCTTCTCGATGCCTCCCACGATCAGCCGCTTGAGGTAGAGCTCCAGCGCGATACGCAGGTAGACGTCCATGTCATAGGCATTGACGTGAGTGATGAACGGCCGGGCGTTCGCCCCCCCGTGCACGGGCTGCAAGATGGGCGTCTCCGCCTCGAGGAACCCGCGCGCATGCAGATCCTCGCGCAGCGACCGCAGCACGTTGCTTCGCAGCTGGGCCAGCCGCCGCGTCTCCGGATTGACGATCAGGTCGACATAGCGCTGCCTGACCCGGGACTCGGCGTCGGTCAGCCCCTTGTGCTTCTCGGGCAGCGGGCGCAGGCACTTGGCGGTGATCGCGAACCTGTCGGCGAGCACGGAGAGCTCGCCCCGGCGGGATGTGATGACCTCACCCTCGACGCCGACGTGGTCGCCGAGGTCCACGTCGTGCTTCCACGCGTCCAGCGCCTGCTCTCCGGAACGATCCAGCGAGATCATGATCTGGATGTCGCCGGTGCCATCCCTGATCGTGGCGAAACTGAGCTTGCCGCCCGGCCGCGACAGCATCACCCGGCCGGCCACCCCCACGCGGGCGCCGGTCGCCTCCCCGGGCCCCAGCTCGGCGTACCGCTGGCGCAGCTCGCCGATCGTCGCGGTCCGGGGGAACGAGGCCGGGTAGGGATCACCGCCAGCGGAACGAATGCGGTCGACCTTCGCCAGCCGCACCCGCATCTGCTCGGGCAGGTCGCTGTCTTCCGTCACCTGCCAGAGGCTACCGGTCCTCCGATCGCAGGCACCGGGTTTCGGTACGGTGACGGGTCCGGGCAGCGCCGTTAGGAATCCTCGGTATTTCGCTCGTACACCAGCCGGAGCCCGGTCAGGGTAAGCCACGGCTCGTACGCGTCGACGACGCTCACCTCGTCGAGCAGGAGCGGGGCCAGGCCGCCGGTGGCGATCACGGTCACCGAATCGGGGTTATCCGGCGCGAGCTCGCGGGTGATCCGGCGAACGATCCCCTCCACCTGGCCGGCGAACCCGTAGATGATGCCGGACTGGAGCGACTCCACGGTGTTCCTGCCGATCACGCGATGCGGCCTGGCCAGTTCCACCTTGAGCAACTGGGCCGCGCGCCTGGACAGGGCGTCGACCGAAATCTCTATGCCGGGCGCGAGCGCGCCGCCGATGAACTCGCCGTTGGCGCTGATCACGTCGAAGTTCGTGGACGTACCGAAGTCGACCACGATCGCGGGGCCGCCGTAGAGATGGACGGCCGCGAGCGCATTCATGATCCGGTCGCTGCCGACCTCCTTGGGGTTGTCCACCCGGACCGGCACCCCTGTCTTCACGCCGGGCTCGACTATCACGGCGGTCACGTCCCCGTAGTAGCGGCGGCACATCTCCCGCATCTCGTGCAGGACGGAGGGCACCGTGGAGCACAGCGCGATGCCGCTGACATCCGTATCCTTGACGAGCGCGCTCTGGCCGAGCAGCCCCGACAAGACCACCGCGATCTCGTCCGCGGTGCGGTCCGGCACGGTGGCGATCCGCCAGTCCTCGATGACCTCAGTGCCCTCGAATACGCCGAGGACGGTGTTGGTGTTCCCGACATCGATCGCGAGCAGCATGACACTCCCCGGGGGGGTCAGTTTTCCTGGGACCAGCGGCTGTCGGCATCAGTCTGCGCCACCGAAAGCCAGCTGCACGTTGTCGATCAGGCGGGTGCGGCCCACCCTGGCTGCGATGGCTAGCACGGCCGGGCCCGCGTGCTCCCCGCTCACCGGCACGAAGGTGTCGGGATGCACCAGGCTGAGGTAATCGACGGTCAGCGGCTGCCCGTCAGACGCCCCGAGGTCGAGCACGCGCCTGGCAGCCGCCAGCACCGATCCCGGTCCGTCGCCCGCAGCGTCCCGGCCGGCCGCCAGGGCCGCCGGGATGGCCCGCGCCCTCGTCCGCTCCGCCGCGGAAAGGTAGGCATTCCGGCTCGAGGTGGCCAGGCCGTCCGTGTCGCGCACCGTAGGCACCGACTCGATCCGCACGCCAAGGTCCAGGTCAGCCGCCATCTGCCGGATGAGCGCCAACTGCTGCGCGTCCTTCTCCCCGAACACCGCGATCTGCGGACGGACCAGCTGGAACAGCTTCAGCACCACGGTCAGCACGCCGCCGAAGAACCCCGGCCGGAATTCTCCCTCGAGCAGCTGTCCCGCCGGGCCGGGATCGACGGTGACAAGCGGGGCGCGCGGGTACACGTCGCCGTGGCCGGGCGCGAATACCAGCACCACGCCCGCTGCCGCGCATGTTTTCAGGTCACCGTCCAGCGTCCGCGGGTAACGATCGAAGTCCTCGCCAGGCCCAAACTGAAGCGGGTTGACGAAGATGGACGCCACCACGCTCCCGGCTGGCCCGGCAAGCTCACGAGCCCGCCGCAACAGCGCTGCATGCCCGTCATGCAGCGCTCCCATCGTGGGGACAAGCACCACCGGCGCGGCTAGGCCAGCCCGAGCGGCGGCAAGGTCGGACCTGGTGCTGGCCAGTAGCGGGGTCATGCCGGCGGCTCGCCTCGGCCGTCTGGGGCGCCGGGATCGTCACGACCCGCCGGGCCCTGCGGGCCGCCCTGGCCCTCCGGGCCGCCAGGGCCTCCTGGGGCGGCCGGGTCGGCGAGCACGTCGAGCAGGCGCTGCGCGTCCGATGGCGCGAGCAGGCCGGCCGCCAGCGCGCGGCCGGCGGTGAGCCTGGCCAGCGCCAGATACGCGCCCAGCGCCTGCGGCGAGGCGACGCCGAGCACCTCGACGTGCCTGGCGACGGTGTCGGCATCGCCGCGGGCGACCGGCCCGGTGAGGCCGGCGTCCCCCAGCCGCAGCGCGTTGTCGAGCGCGGCGGAAAGCAGCGGGCCGAGCATCCGAGCCGGGTTGGCGGCTCCCGCGGAGCGGAGCAGATCCGACGCCTCGGCGACCAGCCCGACGAGATGGTTGGCCACACTGGCCAGCGCTGCGTGGTACAGCCCCCGGTCCTCCTCGCGGATGAATACCGGCTCCCCGCCCATCTCGATCACCAGTGCCTCGGCCACCGGCCGCAGCTTGTCCGGCGCCGTCACGCCGAAGCAGATGCCGTCAAGCCGGTTGATGTCATCCGGCCGGCCGGTGAACGTCATCACCGGATGCAAGGCGAGCGGCAGCGCGCCGCGCCGGATGGCCGGCCGCAGCACCTCCGTGCCGTACCTGCCGCTCGTGTGCACGAGCAGGCGGCCTTCCAGCTCGGCTCCGGTAGCGGCCAGGCCCGCGACCAGGCCAGGAAGCGCATCGTCGGGCACGGCAAGCAGGATGAGCTCGGCCCGAGCCGCCGCCTCGTGCGGCTCGGTGAGAGGCACCCCGGGCAGGCTCGTGGCGGCCCGCTGGCGGGAAGCCTCGGAAACGCCGGATGCGGCCACAACCTGGTGCCCGGCCCTTGCCAGCGCGGCCCCGAGCGCCGTGCCCACCCGGCCGGCGCCGATGACGGCGATCGTGAGCCTGGCCGGATGCGGCCGTGCCTGCGCTGCGGCCTGGTTCACGTTCACGTTCACGTTCACGTCAGAGTCCATCTCGTTCCAGTCCTCACCCGGTACCGGACGACCGCGATCAGCATATCCAAGCCCGTGCGGGCGTCGCCCCGGCCGGCTCCGCAGCCGGCACGCGGAACCGGTCAGTCGCCGCTCGGGGCATCATGTCCGGCCGGCTTCCTCGGCACGCGGCAGGATTGCTCCAGGTAAAGAGCGGCTGCCGCGAGGATCACGGCGCCGACGAGGATCTCGAGCGCGGTGAAGGTGTCGTCCCGGGGGATCGTCTCGTCCAGCGAGCCTGCCAGGTAAACCACGAATCCGGCGGCAAGGCCGCCGATCACCGCCGCCGCGTACGCGCTCGCCTTGGCCAGGGCGGCGATGCGGGTAACGGCTATCGGATCCAGCGGCCTGACGCGCCCCCACGCCTGGGTGCTCCCGCCCTGCGCTGCCTTGTCCCGGCCGCTGATCCTGGCCCGGAGTATGTGCCCGGTCCGGCCCTCCACGATGGCCAGCAGCAGCATGGCGGGCGCCACAGTCCACGGCAGCGGTGGCAGCGCGGTGTAGAGACGTCGCAGTAGCAGCCACGCCGCAGCGGCACACACCACGCCCAATGCGGCGAGCCCGCGGGCCCGCGTCGCAGTCATGCGGGTGGCTGGAGCTCGCTGTCGTTGACCCGCCGGACACCACTGCGGCCCACCGTGTCAAGCAACTCCGCGACCCGGCCACGCCCGGGGATCTCAGCATCGGGATCGATGTCATGCCAGGGCGCGAGCACGAAGGCGCGCTCGTGTGCTCGCGGATGCGGCAGGGTGAGCTCGGGGTCGTCGCTGATCTCGTCGCCGCAGACGATCAGGTCCACGTCGAGCGTGCGCGGCCCCCAGGCCTGTTCGCGCACGCGCTGAAACGCTTCTTCGACACCGTGCGCGCGATCCAGGATGGTCCGTCCTGGCATGGCCGTATCCACCATGATCACTGCATTGAGGTAGTCGGGCTGCTCCGGCCCGCCGACAGGCAACGTCTCGTAGACGGGCGACGCAGCCAGGAAGCCAAGGCCGGGGGCTTCGAACAGCGCGTCGACCGCGCCCTGGAGGTTCTCCAACCGGTCGCCCAGATTGCTGCCGAGTGCCAGCACGACACGGCGCGGCCTCGGCTCCTGGCCGGGTAGCGTCATGCTCGCCGCCGCGCAATGGTCACGGTCACGTCCGTAACCGCCTGGTTCAGGGGTGCCTGCGGCTTGTGAACGGTGATCTCTACCTCCTGCACTGCGGGGTCGGTCAGGCACACCGCGGCCAGCCGCTCGGCCAGCGTCTCGATCAGCCGCACGGGTTCGCCGCCGACGACGGCAGCCAGCCGCTCGGCCAGCGCGCCGTAGTCGACGGTACGGGAAAGGTCATCGCTGGCGGCGGCCGACCGGGTGTCGAGGCCGAGCACGGCGTCGATCACGAACTCCTGGCCATCGCGGCGCTCGTGCTCATAGACGCCGTGCCGACCGCGAACCCGGAGCCCGCACAGCGAGATCCGGTCCAGGCTCACCCGCCCTCCGCCGGCGTCGGTGAAGCCGACCCATCCGCCGGCTGCTGCGCAGGGCCGCCGGGCGAGGCGGACAA
Organism: Actinomycetota bacterium; assembly: GCA_003168255.1. Classification (GTDB taxonomy): domain Bacteria; phylum Actinomycetota; class Actinomycetes; order Streptosporangiales; family Streptosporangiaceae; genus PALSA-505. The sequence continues at coordinate 65,180 of PMSU01000033.1, read as the reverse complement.
CCCACCGCGCCAGGCCATGGCAACCCGGACCGCGTCGACATTGTCCGGGACCTCATGAACCCGGACCGCCCAGGCGCCGGCCGTCGCGGCGAGCGCGGTCACCGCGACTGTCGCGCCGTCGCAGCCGGCGAACGGCCGCGGCACCGAGTCGGGACCGGCGAGCAGCTTGCCGAGGAAGCGCTTGCGGGATGCCCCGATGAGGACGGGAAACTCGCGGCCGGCGCCGCCGAGCGTGGCGATCTCCTGTAGCGCGGTGAGCAGGGCCCAGTTGTGCGCTGGCCGCTTGGCGAATCCGAGACCCGGGTCCAGGACGATGCGGGACGGGTCCACGCCCTCGCCGATGACGGTGTCGACCCGGCGCCGCAGCTCGGCGCTGACCTCGGCTACCACGTCGTGGTAGACCGCCCGCTGCATCATGTCGTGGCTGTGACCGCGCCAGTGCATCACGACGTAGGCCACGCCTGCCTTCGCTACCAGGCGCGGCATCTGCGGATCCGCCAACCCGCCGCTCACGTCGTTTACCAGGCACGCGCCCGCCTCCAGGGCGGCGTCAGCGACCCGTGCCCGCATGGTGTCCACGCTTACCCGGACCCGCGCCGCCACGAGGGCGCTGATGACCGGAATCACCCGGCGGAGCTCCTCGGCGTCGGACACCCGCTGGGCTCCAGGACGGGTGGACTCCCCGCCAACGTCCACCAGGTCGGCGCCCTGAGCGGCGAGCTCCAGCCCGCGGCGGACCGCGGCCTCGGTGCCATACCAGGCACCGCCGTCGGAGAATGAGTCAGGCGTGACGTTTACCACGCCCATGACCAGGCAGCGACCCGGAGCTGGCAGGCCGGGGAGCACGCTGCGTTCCGCACGCGCGTCGCCACCCGCGTGGTAGCCGCACATGCAGCCAGCCTATGTGGCCGTGTGCCTGGTCCTACGCGGCGCGGGGGCCGCCAGGCAGGAGCCGGAGCAGCCGCCGCCGCAGCCTGCCGAGGCCGAGCTTGCGCGCCATCCGGCGCAGCTCAAGCCGTGGCCAGACAAGGAATGCCTCGGCCTCAAGGGCGGCCAGGGCGATCCGCGGCGCATCTCTTGAGCCAGGGAAGACGAAGAACCGCGGCTGCCAGGCCGGACAGAACTTGGCGTTGAACTTATACAGCGACTCGATCTGGAACCACTTGGAGGCGAACACGAGCAGCGCGCGCCAGGCCCGCAGTACCGGTCCGGCCCCGATCTTTTCACCCCGCTCGAGCGCGGCCCTGAACACCGCGAAGTTCAGCGACAGGCGCTTGACGCCGAGAGCCGGAGCCGCCTTGATCGCCTCCACGATGAGGAAGTCGTTGAGCCCTGGCTGGGACGACCTGTCCCTGCGCATCAGGTCCAGCGAGAGCCCGTCGTCGCCCCAGGGAGCAAAATGCAGGAGCGCGCGCAGCACGCCGTCCTCGGTGGCGGTCGCGACGACGCAGTCCTCGTCGCCGGGCCCGCCGACGCGGCCTAGCGCCATGGAAAAACCGCGCTCGGTCGGGCTGCCCCGCCAGGAATCGGCCTGCCGGACAACGTGCTCGATCTCCTCGCGGGGAATGTCCGCCAGCCGCCGGACCTGCGCCACGTAGCCATGCCGCGCCACGCGTGACACCATCTGGCGCACGTTGCGCATCGGACGGCCGGACAGGCTGAAGTCGGCCACGCTGACGATTCCCTCGTCGCCGAGTTCCAGTGCGGTCAGGCCTCCCTCGCGGCACCAGATTTCGGCTCCGAGCTCACTGCATCCCATCACGGCAGGTACCCACGCGTGCCTGGCCGCCTCGTCAAGGAACGCCTGGATGGCACCAGGCCAGGCCTCGGGGTCGCCGATCGGGTCGGCGCTTGCCAGCATGACGCCGGATACCACCCGGTAGCAGATGCATGACTTCCCGGTCGGCGACCACAGCACGTTCTTGTCGTCGCGGAGCGCGAAGTAGCCGAGCGAGTCACGCTCGCCGTACCTGGCGAGCAGGTCCCTGATCCGGGTGGCATCCTGCCCGCTCAGCCTGGACTTAGGCTCGGCCGGGCGCAGGAACAGATACACGGTCACGACAAGCGTGAGCAGGCCCAGCATACTGGTCAGCAGGTCGAACAGGTCGCTGCGGCTTTCCGGCACGAACTGGACGGGACCGGAGAACCCCACCAGCCCGTAGAGCACGTGCTGCATCCGCTGGGGGAATGAGTAGTCCCTGGCCAGGCCGCGGGCCAGCAAGATGTAGCCCAGGCCGATCGCCACGTCCGCGACGGCAAGCCCGCAGAACGCCCAGAGCGCTCGCCACCTCGTCCGCGGATCCCCCTGCGCGTAGAAATGATTGCTGAAATACAGCAGCGCGCCGAGCGCCAGCACAGACACGAGCGCAAGCGGGATACGCCCGTGCAGCAGGTGAATCACGATGTTGAACGCCAGCAGGGCAATAGCCGCCTGCCAGGCGCGGCGCTTCCTGCGCCGTAGCGCGTACGAGAGCATCAGCAGCAGCAGGCCCGTGATCACGACCGCGGTGCCGGTGACGGCGATCATCGTGCCCGGCACGACGCCGGCGTGCAGTCGCCGGAGCTTTTCATGCCACGCGGGGATGATGACCGAGAGGATGTCGCTCAGGCCGATCAGCATGCAGAACAGCCCGGCCACGTTGGGCACCAGCCTGCTCTGATTGCGGCGAAGGCAGTCCTGCGAGCTCGGCGGACCTGCGGGCCCGTCGGCGCGCGGCCCGTCGGCGCGCGGCTCAGGGGCGCGCAACGCCGTGCCGGGCGAGCGCGCGCCAGATTCGGCTGAGTCGTGTGTTTTCATCTCAGATGTATCCGTCAGACCCGGAATCACTGCGTATCAGCGTAGTGGCAGCCAGCAACTGCCGTACGCAAACCGCAGGTAATCCAAGGATGCGCCATGACAGGTGAACGATTTGCCGGCAGATGGTCAGCATAGCCTCGTGAAATCACCAATTTCGTGTTCCTCCCGGAACCGCGCTCAGCGTCGGCCGAACATGAGGCTCATTGCCTCGGCCCGGGTGCGGTCAGAATCGCGGAAGATGCCGCGGACCGCGGACGTGAGGGTCTTGGCACCGGGCTTACGCACCCCCCGCATCGTCATGCACAAGTGCTCCGCCTCGACCACCACGATAACGCCTCGCGGCTCAAGGGTGCCCATCAGCGCGTCCGCAACCTGGCTCGTCATCCGCTCCTGCACCTGGGGACGCCTGGCGTAGATATCGATGAGCCTGGCCAGCTTGGAAAGTCCGGTGATCTGCCCCTTCTCGTTCGGTATATATCCGATATGTGCATATCCGAAGAAAGGAACGAGGTGATGCTCACAGGTCCCATACAGCTCGATATCGCGCACCAGCACCATCTCGTCGTGATCCGCGTCGAATACGGTGTTGAGCACGTCCTCAGGCTTTAGCCACATCCCGGAAAACTGCTCGGCATAGGTCCGTGCGACCCGGGCCGGAGTGTCACGAAGCCCATCCCGGTCCGGATCCTCTCCGATGGCAACCAGGATCTCGCGGACCGCGCGCTCGATGCGCGCAAGATCAATTTTTGCTGAGGCGGGATCGGCCTGCCCTTTTGGCGGGTCCGCGTTCATTCCCGCGGACCCGTCCCGGGCCTCACCGGGGCTCGCTGCCCGGCGGCTCGTTTTGGTTTGCGCCAGGAAGACCAGACGGGCTGGCCTGCCCGTTCGTGCCTGACCCCAGGCCCTTGCCGTTGCCGTCCATGGCGTCGCTTGCGGCGGTCAGCGCAAGCTCCTTCTTGGTGAGCACCGGCGGCCGGTCAGAGGGGACCCGCTTCCCGTACCCGGTGTACGTGCCGCGGATGGCACGCTTCTGTACCGGCTCGAAGATCTCCAGCACAGCTTTCCTGGACAGGGTCTCCTTCTCCATCAGCTGGAGCACCAGGTGATCGAGGACGTCGCGGTACTGGACCAGGATTTCCCAGGCCTCGTCGTGCGCGGACTCGATGAGCCTGCGCACCTCCTCGTCGATCGCGGAGGCAATCTCCTCGGAGTAGTCCCGGCCGTGCCCCATATCCCTGCCAAGGAAGGGCTCGCCGTCCGCGGTTCCAAACTTGCGCGCGCCGAGCCGCTCGCTCATCCCGTACTCGGTGACCATGCCCCTGGCAACCTGGGAGGCCTTCTCGATGTCGTTCGCCGCCCCGGTGGTCGGCTCATGGAAGACCAGCTCCTCGGCGGTGCGCCCGCCCAGGAGCATGGCCAGCTGGTCCATCAGCTCGGCGCGGGTGATGAGGAACTTGTCCTCGGCCGGCGCCGACACGGTGTAGCCGAGTGCCCGTCCCCGCGGGATGATCGTGATCTTGTGCACCGGGTCCGCGTTCGGCAGCGCGTGCCCGACCAGCGCGTGGCCGCCCTCGTGGTAGGCGATGAGCTTGCGCTCCTTCTCGGACAACAGGCAGCTCTTACGCTCGGGGCCTGCCATCACCCGGTCGATGGCCTCTTCGAGCGAGGCCATCGAGATCTGGGTCCCGTTGCCCCGGGCAGTGAGCAGGGCTCCCTCGTTAATCACGTTCGCCAGGTCGGCGCCGGTGAAGCCCGGGGTGCGGCGCGCGATCACGTCGAGCTCCACGTCGGGCGCGAACGGCTTGCCACGCGCGTGCACCCGCAGGATGCCCTTGCGCCCGGTCAGGTCCGGCTGGGGCACCATGATCTGGCGGTCGAAACGGCCCGGCCGCAGCAGCGCCGGGTCCAGGATGTCTGGCCGGTTGGTGGCGGCGATCACGATGACCCCGCCCTTGGTGTCGAAGCCGTCAAGCTCGACAAGCATCTGGTTGAGCGTCTGCTCGCGCTCGTCGTGGCCGCCGCCGAGCCCGGCACCGCGATGACGGCCGACCGCGTCGATCTCGTCCACGAAGACAATGGCCGGCGCGTTCGCCTTGGCCTGCTCGAACAGGTCCCGCACCCGGGAGGCGCCGACGCCGACGAACATCTCGACGAAGTCCGAGCCGGAAATGGCGTAGAACGGGACGCCTGCCTCGCCGGCCACGGCCCTGGCGAGCAGGGTCTTCCCGGTGCCTGGCGGCCCGTAGAGCAGGACGCCCTTGGGGATCTTGGCCCCGATCGCCTGGAACTTGGCAGGATTTTGCAGGAACTCCTTGATCTCCTGGAGTTCCTCGATGGGCTCATCGGCCCCGGCCACATCGGCGAACGTCGTCTTGGGGGTGTCCTTGGTGATCAGCTTGGCCTTGGACTTGCCAAAGTTCATCACCCGCGAGCCGCCGCCCTGCATCTGGTTCATGATCAGCAGGAGGAACAGGGCTACCAGCACCCACGGGAACAAATCCTCGATCAGGGTCAGCCACGCCGAGCCGCCGGAGCCCTGCACGTTGTAACCGCCAGACAGTTCGCCCTTGTGATAGAGGGCCTGTAGATCCGTCTGGAGCACCTGGCCCTGGTTACCCACCCAGGAGGCCTGGTACTTGACGCCGCCCTTGGTGATGATCTGGACCGTGTTGTCCTTGTCGATCAGCTGGGCGGAACGAACCTGGCCGCCCTGGATGAGCCCCACCACCTCCGAGGTGTTGGTCGTCTTGTACCCGCTGCCGCCACTTGCGTATTCGAACACCAAGACAACGACGAACAGCGTGACGAGAATCCCCAGAAACGGCCCGCGGAAGTATCGCTTCAGATCCATCGGCGAATGACCCTGCCCACCATGTGTGCCCCGGGTCGGACCCTCCCGACCAGCATCATGCCCCGCCGATTCCCGGCGGGGCTACCTTGCGACCACCCCATGCCCGGCTACCCTCTCGTTCCGGCTTCCGATGCGGGATACTCGACAGTACACCGCAGTCTCGGCTGCCGGCGCCGAGGGCTCACCGCCCGATCGATAGCCGACCTCCTTGAAAAAGTCAACGTTTCTGATCGCGGAATGTGTTCCCTGTGCCCCCGTAGACGTGCGGGGCGAGAGTCCCGATGAACGGAAGGTTCCGGAAACTTTCCGCGTAGTCGAGCCCGTAACCGATGACGAACTCATCGGCGATGTCGAAGCCCGTGTATGTGACAGTTACGTCCGTCTGGGCCGCAGCGGGTTTGCGGAGCATCGCGCATACATCCACCGAGGCTGGACCGCGCGAGCGCAGGTTGCCGATCAGCCAGGACAGCGTCAGGCCGGAATCAATGATGTCCTCGACGACAAGCACATGCCGTCCCGTGATGTCGGTGTCGAGATCCTTGAGGATGCGAACCACTCCCGACGATTTCGTGCCGGAGCCATATGACGACACCGCCATCCAGTCCATCTTGACCGGTAGGTGCATGGCACGAGCCAGGTCGGCCATCACCATGATCGCGCCCTTGAGCACCCCGACAAGAAGCAGTTCGCGGCCGGCGTAATCCGTGTCAATCTGGGCGGCGAGTTCCCCGATGCGCACTCGCAGCTGCTCGGGGCTGATCAGCACCTCCTTCAGGTCGGCTCCCATGTCGTTCGCGTCCATCCGCGTCCTCCGTGTCCTGGATGCCGGCGGCGTTCTCCCCGGTCCGGCTGCCGGCAATGAACCGCAGCTTGCCACACTGGCGCACCCCGCGTACTCCGCTGGGCAGGTCTACCCAGCGCTGCCCGTGCCAGCCGGTGAGCAGCTCGTCAAGCCGCTCGATGTGCGTGGCGGCAAGCGAACCCGGCCGGCACCCGGCCAGGATGGCCGTGCGGCGCAGCACCCGGGTCCTTAGCGCGGCGGGAAGCGCGGCGAGGTCAGCTACGCTCATCGCCGAGTCGGGCAGCCTGAGCCGGTCCGCGGCCTGGCGGGCAAGCTCATCCAGCGCGTCAGCATCGGCCCTGAGCTGGCCGGCGGTGCGCGCGAGTGCCTCGGCAATGCCCGGGCCGAGCGTGGCCTCCAGCGTCGGCAGGGCCTGATGACGCACCCGTGCCCTGGCGTAGCGGCTGTCGAAGTTGTGCGGGTCATCCCAGACCTCGAGGTGCAGCGCGTCGCATGCCGCCCTCGCCGTGTCCCGGCCGATGGCCAGGAACGGCCGCCGACAGCGCCCAGTCCGCTCGGGCATGCCGGCCAGCGAGCGACTGCCCGACCCCCGGGCCAGGCCGAGCAGCACGGTCTCGGCCTGGTCATCCCTGGTGTGGCCGAGCAGAACCGCCGCCGCGCCCGCCGCCGCCGCCGCGCCATCAAGGGCCCGGTACCTGACGGTACGCGCGGCCGCCTCAGGGCCGCCGGGCCCGTCGACAATGACCGGGACGACTTCTACCGGCTCAAGGCCCAGCCCGGTCAGCTGCGCCGCCACCCGCGCCGCCTGCCGCACCGAGCCAGCCTGTAGCTGGTGGTCCACGGTGACGCCGCCGGCCCGCAGCCCCTGCCGCGGCGCTACGAATGCCAGCGAGGCGGCGAGCGCCAGGGAGTCGGCACCACCCGAGCAGGCGACCAGAACGAGCTCGCCGGGCCCGAGGTCATCAAGGCACCGGCGAACGGCGGTGCGCAGCTCCGCAACGGCCGGATGCGGGCCCATAGGGCCTAGCCGCTTTCTCCTGCCGCGCTGCGGCCGTACCACTCCCCGGATCCGATAGCACCGCCGCCGACCACCCGGTCACGCCAGGCATGCGGAGCGCTCAGCTCGTCCTTGGTAGGCAGCGTCTGCGGTGAGGTCCAGACCTTGTTGAAGGCGGCCATCCCCACATCGTCCACAATCGTGCGGACAAACCGCGAACCCTGGGCATACTGCTTCATCTTGAGATCGATCCCCAGGATCCGCCTGATGGCCTTCTCCGTCCGGCCTGCCGTGCCCCGCCGATCGTTGAAGCGGTCCCTGATCTCGTTGACAGAGGGCACTACGCGCGGTCCCACGGCGTCCATCACATAATCGCCGTGCCCTTCCACCAGCGTCATCACAGCGGTCATCCGGTCGAGGATCTCGCGCTGCCGCGGTGTCTGGATGGCCTCGATCAGGCTCTCGCTGTCGTCGGCCCCTCGCACCGCGCCGGCCACCGCGTCGGCGGCCGCCCGTATCCGCTTGAGTATCGCGGCCGGATCCAGCTCCGAGGCGAGCAGGAACTCCGTCATCTGCTCCTGCACGTACCCGCGGAGCCACGGCACGGCGGTGAACTGCGTGCGATGCGTCTCCTCGTGCAGGCAGACCCAGCGCCGGAAATCATGCGTATCGACGCCGAGTTCACGCTCCACCATGACGATGTTGGGCGCGACGAGGGTGAGCCGCCCGGCCGGCTCATCGCCGCTGGCGTCGGGCGGCAGGAACAGCTCGTACTGGCCGAGGACGCGGCTGGCGAGGTAGGCGAGAATCAGCCCGGCCTGCATCCCGGTCATTCGCGATCCCACGGCGGTGACGACCGAGCCCCCGGCCGGCACCGAGCCGCGCTCCTGGAGGCGGGATACGAGCGGGTCGAGCACCACCCGGAACCCGTCCACGTTGGCGCGTATCCAGCCGGGCCTATCCACCACGGCAACCTCGCCGGCCACCTCAGGGCTGTGCAGCCCGGTCAGCTCACGGACAGGCTCCCTGACGGCATCAGCGAGATCTCGGAGCTCGCTGACGGCACGCCTCGCATCCGCCATGCTTACCTGCGGCCCGGGGCGAACCCACCGCACTCCGGTTGCGATGGCCACGTCCCAGTCGATCATCTGCGGGCTGCTGCTCATCCCCCCACCGTACGTCTCGCACGCGGCTTACCGGCAGCCGACGTCCCGGCTCAGGCTGGCCGGCCGCCGGCTTGCCCAGCCTGAGCTACCCGCAGCCGCAGCCAGCCAGCGCCTCGGCCAGCTTGTCTATCACGGCTGCCGCCTGCAGCAGGTCCTGTGCGGACGGCACCATGTCCGCCATAAACGCGAAGGCCAGCACGGTCCCGTCGCGGTCATAAACGAGCCCGGCGAGGCTGACCACGGTATCCAGATTGCCTGTCTTGGCCCGGACCACGCCACGGGCGGCGGCCGCCATCTCCCCGAATACGCTCTGCCCCCGGCTCAGGGTCCCGGAGAAACCCGCAACCGGCATCCCGGTGATGACGGCGCGCAGGCCAGGATGGCCGGCGGATGCCGCGATGCTCACCAGGCGGACCAGGGTGGCCGCCGGGATCGCGTCATCGGGGGACAGCCCGCTGCCATCGACCAGGTGCACGCCCGTTCCCGCACCGAGCCGCCGCACCACCTTCATCACGGCCTCGGCGGCCCCGCTGAACGAGCCCGGTCCCCCGGTGGCGATGGCCACGTGCCTGGCTAGGTTCTCGGCGATGACGTTGTTGCTCTCGGTGAGCATCTGCTCGACGATCGCGGCGAGCGTCGGAGATTTCACCGCCGCGAGCTGGGTGGATCCGCTGGCGACCGTGACCTGGCTGGCCGCCCCCGAGATCCGGATGCCGTCCCTGCCGAGGAAGGTGGCGAAGGCACTGGCCGCGTCGGTTGCCGGGGTGAGCGAGCGGGGCCGGAGATTGCCCGGGTCATCGGCGTCCTGCGGCAGGCCGTTCGGCAGCAGCCTGCCCTGATCGACCTCGAGCGACGTGATGGGGGTGACGTTGCCCGTCGTCACGTAGCTCTCGGACCAGCCGGGCGCCAGGCCGGGCCCGCTGTACAGGCTGGTGTCATAGCCGAGTGTGACCGTCTTGCGGTGCTGTGCGCCGAGCGCCTGGGCGGTGGCGGCGGCCAGTGCCTTGAGCGTCGCCGGCGCAGGGTAGTCGCCAGCCGGCGGCTGGCCTGCTGCCAGCGTCGGATCACCGCCTCCCACCAGGATGATTCGCGCGGGCGCGGCGCCGGCGGCCGGCCCGGCATCCTCGACGACCCGGGTGGTGAAGCGCGCGCCGGGGCCCAGGATGTCAAGCGCCGCCACCGCTGTGGCCAGTTTCGCGGTGGATGCCGGTGCCGAGGGCGAGCTGCCGTCGCGCGAGAACAGCACTTTCCCCGACACCGGATCCGCGACCACCGCCGTTACGTGCGAGCCGAGCATCCCGTCGGAGAGCAGGCTGGACAGCCTGTCCGCCAGGCCAGCCTGGGTGGGCACGAGGCCGGCGGTCCCCGCTCCCGCCAGCAGAGCGGGGGGGCGGACGGACGGCCGGACGGCCACCACTGGAATCTTCCATAGCGCCAGACGGGCCGGAAGCAGCCCGGCGAGCGCGCCGCCTGCCCCGATGCTGAGCACGTTGAGCAGGGCAAGCGCGACAATCGCCAGCAGCCGGGCGCGGCGCCTTGCGGCACCACCCCGGAGCGACTTGGGCATGGCGTTCCCCTCGCGAGATGCTGGCTTCTTGTATACGCCCGGGCATCGACCGTATACGCCAGGGCAACCGCCGCCGCGGCCACCCGTTAGGGTGTGTTACGTGGACTTCGACGTGGTCATCGAGATTCCCAAGGGACAGCGCAACAAGTACGAGATGGACCACGAGACCGGCAAGATCCGGCTGGACCGGATGCTCTTCACCTCGACCAGGTACCCGGCCGACTACGGGTTCATCGAGGACACGCTGGCCGACGACGGCGATCCGCTGGACGCGCTCGTGCTGCTGGAAGAACCGACGTTCCCCGGCTGCCTGATCCGGTGCCGGGCGATCGGCATGTTCCGGATGCGGGACGAGATGGGCATGGACGACAAAATTCTGTGCGTGCCTGCCACGGATCCGCGGATGAAACGGCTGCGTGACATCCACCAGGTCCCGGAGTTCGATCGCCTGGAGATTAAGCATTTCTTCGAGGTCTACAAGGAACTTGAGCCGGGCAAGGCCGTGGAAGAAGGCACCGCGTGGGCGGCCCGCGCGGCTGCCGAAACGGAAATCCGGGCGGCCCGCAAGCGTGCGACGCAGCACGGGCACTGAGCTTGGACGATCCCGATGACCTCGCCGAACGGCTGCGGACGATCTGCCTCGCCCTGCCGGAGGTGACCGAGCGTCCCAGCCACGGCGCTCCGACCTGGTTCGTTAGGGACAAGAGCGCCTTCGTCACCCTCTGGGCGGACGGTCATCACAACGACGATTTCCCGCACTTGTGGTGCGCGGCGCCGCCGGGGGCACAGCAGGAACTCACCGCATCGGTGCCAGCGGTCTTCTTCCGGCCCCCGTACGTCGGCGGCAGGGGCTGGATCGGGGTGCGGCTCGACGTGACCGGCACCAGCTGGCAGGAGATCGCCGAGCTGTGCCAGGACGCCTACCGCGTCATCGCCCCGCCGCGGCTGGTCGCGATCCTTGATCAGCAAGCCACGAGGTTGCCTGGTCCGTAGCCCTTCTGGGACGTAAGCCGGCGCGTGACCGTGCGCGGTGGCCCGGAGACGCCTCCTTCCACGTCGTTTCCAAGATCGATGTGGCGGAGCCCCCCACCGGTGGTAGGCCATGCCACATCGATCTTCGGCGGCGCTACCGAAGACGTGGCTCACGGGGTCGATGGTGCCCATTAGCAGCGCTGTCACATCCACGACGTTCGTTCCGGGGAGCCAGCCACGATCTTCAGGACTGGCACGCCAGCCCAGCCGGGCTTTTGCCCCGGAAGATGCCTGGAAGGTACTCTGAGGTTGTTATCAGGCACCTCGTTCGGTGAGGCGTCGACGCGAACACAGGCCACTGATCCCACGACGTCGAGAGACGCCCAGGGTCAGGACAGGTCTCCCCGGATTAAGGGGTGACCCGAAGTGGCTGCGCCTGCGGGTGCTACGTCGCGTCGTGCCAAAGCTCTGACGAGTAGGGGTGCCGGCTCCAGGCCGGATCCTCGCGTGCCAGCGTCATGACACCGCCGTGTCATGACAGGCGGACACCCCCGTGTGTCACGGCCGCAGGAGGCGAGACATGGAAAGTAGTAGACCGGGTCATCATCGGCCCCGCACCAGCATGTTCTCGTTTTCTTCCGGCACGCGGTAACTGCCCGCCAAGCGCGATCTGCACCCCTCACGATCTGGCCGGCTGCGCCTGAGCGCAGCGCGGACGGATGCCGCGTGCCTCCCATGACGCCCCGGACCGGGCAGAGGGAGGGATCACCATGACCACGACGACACAGGTCCGCAGCGCGGTACTCGACTCGGAGCACGTCGGCGACATCCGCGGCGCCCTTGGCACCATCGCGCTGGACGACGACTCCCCGCGGCGCGGCGTGTCCGCCACCCTCAGGACGTTGCTGGCCATCGTCGGCCCGGGACTGATCGTGATGGTCGGGGACAACGACGCCGGCGCCTTCGCCACCTACGGACAGGCCGGCCAGGACTACGGCATGCGCCTGCTGTGGACCCTGCTGCTGCTGGTGCCCGTGCTGTACGTGAACCAGGAGATGGTGCTGCGGCTCGGCTCGGTGACCGGTGTCGGGCACGCACGGCTGATCCTGGAGCGCTTCGGCAGGTTCTGGGGCGCGTTCAGCGTCATAGACCTGTTCCTGCTGAACGCGCTGACGATAATCACGGAGTTCATCGGCATCACCCTGGCGGCCGGCTACCTGGGCCTGCCGAAGGCCGGCGCGGTCGTGCTGGCCGGTGCCGTGATCGTCGGCTCCGCCTTCACCGGCAGCTTCCGCCGCTTCGAGCGGATGGCCATGGCGTTCTGCGGCTCCAGCCTGCTGCTGATCCCGGTCTACTTCCTGGCCCACCCGCGCGCGTCGCAGATGGCGCGCGGCTTCGCGATCCCGCAGCTGCCCGGCGGTTCGGGACAGCTGTCCGCCGTCATGCTGCTGATCATCGGGATTGTCGGCACCACGGTCGCGCCGTGGCAGCTGTTCTTTCAGCAGAGCTACGTCATCGACAAGCGGATCACCCCCCGGTTCATGAAGTACGAGAAGGCCGACCTGTGGATCGGCATCGTCATCGTGGTGACCGGCGCTGCCGCCCTGATGGGCGCCACCGCCGCCGCGTTCGCCGGTACCCGCGGCTTCGGCCAGTTCAGCGACGCGGCCGGGCTCGCCCGCGGGCTGGGTGCCTACGCGGGCCGGATTACCGGGGTGCTGTTCGCGATCGCCCTGCTGGACGCCTCGGTCATCGGCGCATTCGCGGTGTCCCTGTCAACCGCATATGCCATCGGCGACGTATTCGGCCTCAGGCACTCGCTGCATCGCGGGGTGAAGGGGGCCAGGGGGTTCTACGCGATCTACGCCGGGCTTATCGGCGCGGCCGCCGCCGTGGTGCTCATCCCCGGCTCCCCGCTCGGGCTGCTGACCGAGGGCGTGCAGGTACTGGCCGGTGTGCTGCTGCCGTCGGCGACGGTATTCCTGCTGCTGCTGTGCAACGACAAGGCGGTACTCGGGCCGTGGGTCAACGGGCGGATGACCAACATGTTCACCGCGGCGGTGGTGGCCGTACTGGTGACGCTGTCGGTCGTGCTCACCGCGTCGGTGCTCTTCCCGGCGATCACCGCCGGACAGATCGTGGCCATCGTGGCCTGCTGCGGCGGCGCCTCGGTGCTGGCCGCCGGGTTCGCCCTCGCCCGGCGGCTGCGGCCGGGCTCGCTAGCCGGCCTGCCGGCCGACCGCACCGAACGGGCCAGCTGGCGGATGCCGCCGCTGGCGTTGCTGAGCAGGCCGGCCATGTCCACCGGACGCAAGATCGGCATGTCAGCGCTGCGTTTGTACCTGGCAGTGGCGATGGTCCTGGTCATCGTGCGGATCGTGCAGCTGGCGGCCGGGCACTAACTGGCGGCCGACCACTAAGCTGCACCGGCGAACCGGCTTACCGTCAGCGCCCGCAATCTCTCATCCTCGTGTCGGACCTAGTCAAAGGAACTCGATGCCCTCCTCGACGGCACAGGTCGCAACCACCCGCCCCTCGCGCTACATCAAGCAGCTCATCTCGCATCTAGGCCCCAAGACCGCCGCCGATCTCGCCCGCGACGGCCGGGGAACGATCACGATCGGCCAGGGGACCTGCGTGCTCACCCCGTCCGGAGACCACCTGGGCATGATCGCCACAGCCAGGGACTTCGAAGCCCTGGCAAGCGTTCAGGACATCGTCACCCGTCACCTGCTGCGATTCGCCACCCAGGAGGACCTCGATGTCGATTGGACGGCCCCCGTCATGGGGGACTCCACGCAGATCATCGATCCTGTCGTCAGTGACTACCTGCTCACGCACTGCACGCCGGCCGACGACCTGCTCCAAGAGCTGGTCATCGAGACGCGGCAGGCCACCGGCGGCGCGTCCGAAATGCAGATCTCCCAGGACGAGGGCGCCTTCCTGACCATGCTGGTCCAGATGGTCGGCGCGCACCGTGCCGTCGAGGTGGGAGTGTTCACCGGATACTCCTCGATCTGCATCGCCCGGGGGTTGCCTTCAGGCGGCCGTCTCCTCGCCTGCGACGTCAGCGACGAGTGGACCTCCATCGCCAGGCGCTACTGGGAACGTGCGGGCGTGGCGGATCGGATCGACCTGAAGATCGCTCCGGCGATCGAGACGCTGCGAGCGCTTCCCGCGGAGCCGGCCATCGACATCGCCTTCATCGACGCGGACAAGGTGAACTACCCCGCCTACTACGAGGAGATCGTCCAGCGGCTGCGCCCCGGCGGCCTCGTCGTCCTGGACAACGTGTTCCTCGGCGGCCGCGTTCTCGACCCGGCCTACCAAGAGGAGCACCACCTGGCGATGCGCCGCCTGAACGATCTTATGGTCGATGACGACCGGGTTGATTCGGTGATGTTGCCCGTACGCGACGGCGTCACGCTCGCCCGCAGGCGCTGATCAGGCCGGATCCTGCCGGACCTGGCCGCGGCGATCGCGGCGGGGCAGCGCGGCGCTGGCTGCGACGGCCCAGCGCTGCTCAGCGGCGACGAGGAAGTCCCGGCCGATCAGGGCCAGCACGCTGCCGAATAGCTCGTCCGGCACGGCATCGGAGTCGATCCCGGCCTCGATGCCGAGGCCGTTGCTGATCGCGAATAGCACGACCGCGAACTGATCGGCGGGCAGCGGCAGCGCGACGCCGAGATTTTCGGACAGGCGGGTGAGAGCACGGGCCACGGCGTCGCGGGACTCGCGGCGACGGTTACGCAGCGCCAGCCGGGTACTCGGGTCGTGGTGGGTCAGCGCGAAGTACTCGGCGAGCAGGCGGTGCCACACCGCGTCGGATCTGATCGCGTCGACGAGCACCGTGCCCACCCGGCTGATCGCGGCCTGCGGGTCGTCCGCCTCGGCGAAGCCTGCGAGCGCGGCGCTGAGCCGCTGCATGGCGTGCTCCTCCATCATCGCGAGCACGAGCTCGTCCTTGCTGGCGAAGCTGGAATAAACCGCGCCCTTGGTCATCCCGGCCGCCGCGGCCACGTCGCTTACCGTGCTCGCCGCGATACCCCGTTCACCGAATACCTCAAGAGCGGCAGCCAGGACCCGCGCACGGGTCTCGGCACGCGTTGGCCGGGTCCGGCTCCTGGCCGTCGCCCCGCGCTGGCTGCCTGCGCTCATCCCGTATCGACTCCTTGACATCCCGCCATGATGCTCGATACTAACGGGTATCGAAATACGATACCCATCGGTATCGAGACGAGGAGGAAGTCAATGCCTCATCGGATCTCCCGCGTCGCGGCGGCGATCGCGCTGGCCGTCGGCGCGCTGGCCGCCGGCTCCGGCCCGGCATCGGCGGCAGGCGGCATCAACGATCCCGCCTGCCAGCCCAGCGCCGCGCATCCCGAGCCGGTCGTGATGCTGCACGGCCTGGGCGCGAACATGAACGAGGACATCAACTTCCTGCAATACGATCTGGCGAGCAAGGGCTACTGCACCTTCGCGCTGACCTATGGCGCGCCCGACGGACAGAGCTTCGTCGGCGGCCTGGAACCGATCGCAACCTCTGCGCAGCAGATCAAGGCTTTCATCCTGCAAGTGCTCACCGAGACCGGCGCCGCCAAGGTCGACCTCGTCGGCCACTCCGAGGGTGCCTTCCAGGCGCTATACGTGACGAAAACCCAGGGCATTGCCGGCAGCATCGCCAAGGTCGTCGCGATCGCACCGCCCGCGCACGGCACCACCTTCGCGGGCCTCTACAACCTCGCCTACCTGTTCGGGCAGGCCGAGCGCACCCTGGTCGGCCAGCTGCTGACCACCTTCGGCTGCCCCGCCTGCTCCGACCTGGGGACCGGCGGCTCGGCCGTCGCCACGCTCGACAACGGCCCGATCGCCCAGGCCGGCGTTTCCTACACCATCATCGCGTCCCGCTACGACGAACTGGTCACCCCGACGTCTACCGCGTTCGTGGACGAACCCGGCGTGACCAACGAGTACGTCCAGGACAGCTGCCCGTTCGACCCGGTCGGGCACATCGGCGAGGCCTACGACACCAACGTCTGGCACCTGGTAGAAAACGCGCTCGATCCGGCCAACGCCACCCCCATCAACCCTTGCAGCGTAGGTTCGCCAGGCTGACACCCCGCGGTCGGGAGGACCGCATCGATGATCCGGACAGGACCGCGTCGGTGATCCGGACAGGAGAGCAGGCCCCGCGCAGCAGCCGCTAGCCGGCCGGGCGGGTGGCCCCGATGAGACCGCCGGGCTGGTAGATGCTGTCGATCCGGACGTCCACCCCGGTGTAGGGAGCGTCCACCATCTCGCCGTCGCCGATGTAGATCCCGACATGGTGGATGGTTGCGGGGTCGGACGTGTCCGTGGCGAAGAAGAGCAGGTCACCGCGACGCAGCTGGTCGATCGGGATGTGCGGTCCGGACGGCCACTGGTATCCCGTCCAGTGCAGCAGCTGAACGCCGGCCTGAGCCCAGGCGTCCATCGCCAGCCCGGAGCAGTCGTATGTGTCCGGCCCGGCGCCGCCCCACTGGTAGGGCTTGCCCATCTGGCTCAGTGCCCAGTCGGCGGCTATGTTGCCCTGCTGCGCGCTGGCACCCTGCGCCAGTGAATAGCTGGACGCCCAGGTCCCGGGCGTGTACCCGGCCCCGGGGCCCGCTGGTGCGACGGGGCTGCCGACGTCGGCCCGCTGCGCCGCGACGGCCTGCTGCGCCGCGATAGCCCGCTGCCTGGCCTGCTGCGCCGCGATGGCCTGCTGCCTGGCCTGGGCGAGTTCATACTCGCGTGCCTTGGCTGCGCCGAGCTCGGCTTCAAGCCGTCTCGTGCTCGACTGGGTTGCCCGCACCGCCGCGAGCTGGCTGCTGATCGCCGCCTGGACGGCGGCCTTGAGGGCTGCCGCCCGCCTGGCCGCGGCCTGCTCCGCCTGAAGCTCGCGGCGGGCCTGGGCGTGGAACACGTCCGCCACCACCTTCGACGCCTGGTCCTGGGACAGCACGTCGGTACCCTGCTGCGCTAGCTGCTGCTCGGCGTCGGCCCCGTTGAAGAAGGCCTGCGGGCCGCCCGAGTTGCCGAACATGGCCGCCATGCTGCCAAACCCGCCGCCCGCCTCGTAATCCTGAGCCGCAAGAGCCGCGACCTGCCGGCGGCTGGCGTGCTCGGCGCCGGTGGCCCGGCCAAGGCGCGCCACTGCCGCCTGGTACGCGACCGCTGCCTGGTGCATCTCGGCCATGGTCTCGTCGTAGCGCTCGATGACCACTTCGGCCTGGACACGGAGGCTGGCGAGCCGCGCGTTGGCCGCGGCGAGCTGTACCCGTGCCGCATCAAGGGCCGCCGCACGCTTGCTGACCTGCCCGGCGGCCGCGGATACGGCACCTGCGCTCGGCGGGGTCGGGTCCGCCTGTGCCCACCCCGGCTCGCCCACCGCCGCGCCGGTGAACAGCACGCAGGCGAGCAGCGGCCGCACCGCCCTGCGCCAGACCGGATGGTGTCCCTGCTGCCGACCCCGCATCCGCCCCCCCGGAATTCATGCCACAATGATTACGCATTGTAATGACTCCGCTTCATATTGTGAGACTCATGTCGCTCGGCGAGTCGCGATCACCCTTCCGGGGGCGGCGGCATACTCCCTCCTCGCGCGCTGGCCGGTAGATGCGACACACTTGTAGCGAAACGAAAGGGTCCTGGGAGGCTGCGGTGGACGACCGCCAGAACGTGCTGAGTCGAGCGCCTTTGTTCGAAGGGCTCGACGACGACGGCGCGCGGGCGCTGCGTTCGCGGATGACCGATGTCAAGCTCAGCCGCGGCGAACAGCTATTCGCCGAGGGTGACGAGGGCGATCGCCTGTACGTGGTACTGGACGGCAAGATCAAGCTCACCAGGGCGTCGCCGGACGGCAGGGAGAACCTGCTCAGCGTGATCGGACCCGGCGAGATGTTTGGCGAGCTGTCGCTCTTCGACCCGCGGCCACGCACGTCGAGCGCTTCGGCTGTCACCGACGCGCAACTCGCCGCGCTCGCCCATGACAAGCTGCTCATCTGGCTGACCGGCAGGCCGGAGGTCGCGCTGCACCTGCTGCGCGCGCTCGCCCAGCGGCTCCGCCGGGCCAACGATGTCATGGCCGACCTGGTCTTCACCGATGTGCCGGGGCGGGTGGCCAAGCAGCTGCTCGACCTGGCCGGCCGGTTCGGCGAGCAGCAGGTCGACGGGCTGCACGTGAACCACGACCTCACCCAGGAGGAGCTGGCTCAGCTCGTGGGCGCCTCGAGGGAAACGGTGAACAAGGCGCTTGCCGACTTCGTCGCCAGGGGATGGATACAGCTCTCGGCCAGGTCCGTGGTGCTGCTCGACACCGAAAGGCTGCGCAAGCGCGCGCATTGAGGGTCAAGCCCTTTTATTTCCGAACGTCTGGCGGTAGGCCTCCGTGCTCGTCCAGGTACTCCAGTTGCGCACGGACCGACCACTCCGCGAACGGCCACAGACTGCGATCGACATCGGCGTACACCCGGGCCACGATCTCGGCGGGAGTCCGGTCGCCGGCCGCCAGCGCCTCGGTAACCTCGGCGAGCCTGTCCCTGCGGTGTCCGATGTAGTAGTCCAGCGTTCCCGCCGGGTCAGGCAGCACCGGCCCGTGCCCGGGCAGCAGCGCGGTCAGGCCGGCCGAGTCCGCCAGCGCGCGGAGCCGGTCAAGCGAGGCAAGGTAGTCACCGAGATGGCCGTCATCGGCGATCACCGTGGTGCCGCGGCCGAGCACCGTGTCCCCGGTGAGCAGGATGCCGTCCGCCGGAATGAGGAAACACACCGAGTCAGCCGAATGCCCGGGGGTGGCGATCACCCGGATCTCGCGCCCTGCCCCGGTCACCACGTCACCTGGACCGAGCCCGTCACCGTCGAGCCGGTGTGCGGGATCGGCGGCCCGGACCGGGGCGGCGGTCAGTTCCGCCAGCCGCCTGGCGCCGGCGGAGTGATCAGCGTGCCCGTGCGTGAGCAAGATCTGGTGCACCCGGCGGCCGGCCCGCGTCGCCAGCGCGGATACCCGGCGCAGGTGGCCCTCGTCAGCGGGCCCGGGGTCGACCACGATGGCAGACGACGAGCCCGGCCCGGCGATCACCCAGGTGTTGGTGCCGTCCAGAGTCATCGGCGAAGGGTTCGGAGCCAGGACACACACCGCGGACCCGCTGCCCGAACCGTCCACCGGCCCGGGCCCGGGCCGTTCTGCCGCCGGATCGGCGGTCATATCGGATACTCCAGCCCGGCCGGCATGTTCAGCCACGCTTGCCCGTCCTCCACGGTGATCTCCGGCCGCTGCGGGGTGATCTCGCGTGGCACCGCGAGGGCCGCGCTGATGTCACCGCAGTCCGCGAGCTCGGCCAGGGTCACCGCAGTGGGCGGCATCAGGAAAACCTCGCCGTCGCGCGCGAGCGCGAGCACGTCGGCGGGCCGCAGCCAGGCGACCTCATCGGCCTCGTCGCGGATCTCCTTCGTCTGCTGCCGCGCGGGCAGCACGGCGGCGAAGAACCTGGTGTCGTAGCGGCGACTCTCCAGCTCCGGCGTGATCCACCTGGCCCACGGCTTGAGCAGGTCGGATCTGAGCACCAGGCGCCGGCTGGCGAGCAGGCCCGCCAGCGACAGCGAACGGTCGAGCAGGGCCAGCCGGTCCGCCTCGAGATCCTGCTCAGCTGGCACCGTCATGTCATCCGCCGACGCCCCGGCGAGCAGCACGCCCGACTCCTCGAATGTCTCCCGGACGGCCGCGCAGACCAGGCCACGGGCCAGTTCGGCGGTGCTGCCCAGCCAGCGCGCCCAGTCGGTAACGTCCGGGCCCGCCCAGGCCACGTCGCTGTCGGTGTCCCTGCCGTCCACCGAGCCGCCGGGAAACACGTAGGCGCCGGCAGCGAAGGACATGCTCCGCTTGCGCCTGAGCATGTACACCTCGATGCCGGGGTGGGTCCCGCCGCCGTCGGAAGCGCCGCCGCCATCAGCAACACCGCCGCCGGAAGCGCCGCCGCCGGCGGGGTGGATCCCGCCGCCGCCGGCGGCGGCGCCGCCGCCGGCAGCGCCGGGAACGTCGCCCGCGGTCCGCAGCAGCATGACGCTGGCGGAGTCCCGCGGCAGCGCAGGCTCCGTGCTGCCGTCGGCAGCGGCGCGTGCCCTGACGGTGAAGTCCGCGGACAGCCTGAGCCGGGTGCGGCCGATGGCGACCCTCCTTATCTGCGCGGTTTAGCTGCCGAGCCTGCGGTTCAGGTACCGACCTCGGCGATCAGCTCGACCTCCACCGGGGCGTCAAGCGGGAGCACCGCCACCCCGACCGCGCTCCTGGCATGCCTGCCGGCCTCGCCGAGCACGTCCAGCAACAGTTCGCTCGCGCCGTTCAGAACCTGGGCTTGCCCGGTAAAACCAGGGGAGCTGGCCACGAAGCCGGTGACCTTGATAATCCGCCGGACGGACGACAGCCCGCCGACTACGGAAACCACCGCCGCGAGCGCGTTCAGCGCACACGTACCGGCGAGCAGCGCCGCTTCCTCGGCGCTGACCTCGGCTCCCACCTTGCCGGTCGCGAGCAGCTTGCCCTCGGCCATCGGGAGCTGCCCCGCGGTGTACACGTAGCGCCCGGTCCGCACCGCGGGCAGATAGGCCGCCAAGGGGACTGCTACCTGCGGAAGGACGAGGCCAAGTGCCGCCAGCCGGGCTTCCGGCGAGCTCGCCTCCTGGCCCGCAGGACTCACCCCTTCGCCCGCTTCATGTACGCCACAAGCTGTTCGGTGTTGGGGCCAGGCACGACCCCCACGAGCTCCCAGCCGTCGTCTCCCCAGTTGTCCAGGATTTGCTTTGTCGCGTGCACAAGCAGCGGCACCGTCGCGTACTCCCATTTCTGCATGGGCGAAACCCTAGCCAACGGGGCCGACTGCGCGCAGCCTGTGCCTTCAGACCTTCCCTCCCAGCGGGTCCGTGTCAGCGGCAGGCCCGGGCCCATCCGGCACACCGATCTCCAGTCCGGCAACCGGCTCAACCTCGGGAACCGGCGGGGCTTCCGGTGCCGCTTCCACCTCGGGAACCGGGGGAATATCCGACGCATCGAGCGCGGGTGCGACAGGCGCATGCTCGATCGCCGCCTCGGCCGCCTGGACCTCGGCATCACCCAGGTCCTCGGGCGCGGCGAGCGGCCCTCCGTCGGGAGGCGGTGCCATCCTGTCGAAGAACCTGAGCAGCTCGACCGGGACGGGCATGACCAGCGTGCTGTTCTTTTCGGCGGCCACCTCGACCACGGTCTGGAGCAGGCGCAACTGTAGGGCCGCCGGATCGCGCGCCATCACGTTGGCGGCGGCGGCGAGGCGCTTGGATGCCTGGTACTCACCGTCGGCGGAGATGATCCGCGCCCGGCGCTCACGTTCCGCCTCGGCCTGCCTGGACATGGAGCGCTTCATGCCCTCGGGCAGCGAAACGTCCTTGATCTCCACTCGCTCGACCCTGATGCCCCACGGCCCCTCGGTCGGCTCGTCGATGATCCGGCGCAGTTCCCGGTTGACCGTGTCTCGCTCGGCGAGCAGCTGGTCCATCTCCGACTGGCCGATGATCGACCGCAGCGACGTCTGCGCCTGCTGCGAGACGGCGAACAGGTAGTTCTGCACGTTCACGACGGCCTTGATCGGGTCAACCACCCGGAAGTAGACCACCGCGTCCACCCGGACGCTGACGTTGTCCTTGGTGATGCCCTCCTGCGCGGGGACGGCCATCGCGACGATCTGCATGTTGACCTTTTGCATGCGGTCGCCGACCGGCCTGATCCAGGTAAGTCCAGGCCCGCGCGGCTTGGCCTCGATCCGGCCGAACCTGAAAACGATGCCCTGCTCGAACTGCTGCACCACACGGACCGAACGGGATGCCGCGATCAGTCCGCCCACCACAAGAATCACGAAGATGACCACAATCGCGGCGATCATCGCGAACACCTCTTCTCTGGCTTCACCGGGCGCCTGACCCGTGCCGCCAAGCCTAGTGACAATCCCGTCATGCGCCAGCAATCCGCCGCGCTCGGCGCCAGATAGAAACGCGCTCGGCGCCGGATTGAAACCTGCTCCGCCCGGCATGGAAACGCGCTCGGCGCCGGATTGAAACCTGCCTTCCGCCTGATCGTGAGGAGAAACCGGTGCACAGGCAGCGATAGCCTCCATAGGCGTGAGCGCACGTGACACGGACTGGGATGGCGTGCGGCTGCATGTCGTCACGGGCAAGGGCGGAACCGGCAAGACGACCGTAGCGGCCGCGCTTGCGCTTGCCCTCGCCTCCGATGGCCGCAAAGTGCTGCTGATGGAGGTCGAGGGCCGCCAGGGAATCGCGCAGCTCTTCGACTGCCCGCCGCTTCCCTACGGCGAGCGGAAGGTCGCCGTGGGCCCGGCCACCGGACCGCTGGCAGGCGGGGATGTCTACGCGCTCGCGGTGGACCCGGAGGAGGCATTCCTCGAGTACCTGGCGATGTTCTACAACCTGCGTCATGCGGGCACGGCGCTCAACCGGCTTGGCGTCGTGGATTTCGTCACCACGCTCGCCCCCGGCCTGCGCGACGTGCTGCTCACTGGGAAAGCCGCCGAGGCGGTGCGCAGGCGCAAGGGCCGCAGGCACGTGTACGACGCGGTTGTGATGGATGCCCCGCCCACCGGACGGATCGGCAGGTTCCTCAACGTGGCCGCCGAGGTGTCCGGGCTGGCCCGGGTTGGACCGATCCGCGGTCACGCGGACACCGTGCAGAGCGTGATCCGCTCGCCGCAGACCGCCGTGCACTTCGTCACCGTGCTCGAGGAGATGCCGGTGCAGGAGACTCTCGACGGTGTCGCGGAGCTGCGCGACGACGCGCACGGGGGGCTCCAGGTTGGCGGAATCATGATCAACATGATGCGGACTCCCATGCTGAGCCAGGCGGAGCTGACCGCCGCGAGGAATGGCACGCTCGACACCGCCGAGCTGGCCATGGGTCTCAAGGCAGCGGGTATCGAGGACAGCAGATCCCTCGCCAGGGACCTGGCCGCCGACCTCGCCGAGCATGCCCGCGCGATGGAGCTACAGCGCAGTGAACGGCGGCGGCTGGCCGCGGCGGGGCAGCCGCGTTACAACCTGCCGCTGATTCCCGACGGCATGGACCTGGCCGGGCTGTACCGGCTGGCCGAGGAGCTCCGGGAACAGAGGGCAGCCTGATATGAGCTCAGGACAGCCGGACACAGACTTCGGGCAGGCTGAGGCGGACGGCGGAGTGCCCGCTGAGGCGGACGCCGGAGTGCCCGCCGAGGATCGCGCGCGGCCGGGCAAGAATCGCGCCGACCAGCCTGCCGCAACCAGGCCAAACCGGTACCGCTGGCTTGACGTGGACAGGCTCGCGGATGACCCGCGGACCCGGGTCATCGTCTGCTGCGGCTCGGGCGGGGTAGGCAAGACCACCGTGGCGGCCGCGGTCGGGCTTCGTGCCGCCGAACGAGGCAGGCATGTCGTGGTGCTGACTGTCGACCCGGCCCGCAGGCTGGCCCAGTCGATGGGCCTGACCACGCTGGACAACACTCCCCGGCCGGTGCAGGGAGCCGATACGACAGCCGGCGGCAGCCTGCACGCCATGATGCTCGACATGAAGCGGACCTTCGACGAGATCGTCGAAGCGCACTCCGACCCGGACCGCGCCACCCAGATCCTCGCCAACCCCTTCTACCAGTCGCTGTCGTCCAGCTTCGCTGGCACCCAGGAGTACATGGCGATGGAGAAGCTTGGCCAGCTGCGCCGGGCGGAGGAGTGGGACCTGATCGTCGTGGACACCCCGCCGAGCCGCAATGCCCTTGATTTCCTCGATGCGCCACAGCGGCTTGGCCGGTTCCTCGACGGCCGGCTGATCCGGATCCTGACCGGCTCGGCGAAGGTCGGCGGACGGGCCTACCTGAGGGTGCTCAACACTGGTTTCTCGATCATCACCGGGGTCCTCACCAGGGTTCTCGGGGCGCAGGTGCTCAAGGACGTGCAGACCTTCGTGACCGCCCTTGACACGATGTTCGGCGGATTCCGCGAGCGAGCGGACTCCACCTACAGGCTGCTCCAGACACCTGGAACGGCGTTCCTCGTGATCGCCGCGCCGGAGCCTGATGCGCTGCGCGAGGCGTCATATTTCGTAGAGCGACTGTCCAGGGACCGGATGCCGCTGGCCGGGCTCATCGTCAACCGGGTGCACCGCGCCCGGGCGGCCCGGATGTCGGCCGCCCGCAGCCTGGCCGCCGCCGAGACGCTGCAGAACGGCAATGGCGAAGGCGGCCCGCCGTCCGGCGCGAGCGCGGCGCGATATCCGCTGGCTGAGGCCGCGCTGCGGCTACACGCCGAGCGCATGCTGCTGGCGACGCGTGAACGGCGGCTAGCCGAGCACTTCGTCGCCGCGCACCCGGCGGTACCGGTAGCCGAGATACCTGCCCGCCCGGAAGACGTGCACGACCTAGATGGTCTGCGGGAAATCGGAATGTCCTTGGCCGACGAGGATTCCCCCGCCTAGCCAGCGAGCCTGCATCCAGGCGGTCAGCTCGCCACCAGTTCGTCGGTGTCGCGCTCGTAGGTGTTCCGTGCATGCTCGAGCAGCTCACGCCAGGACCCGACATCCGGCCTGCGGCGCAGCAGGGCGCGGCGCTCTCGCTCGGTCATCCCGCCCCACACGCCGAACTCGATCCTGTTGTCCAGGGCGTCAGCGAGGCACTCTGTTCGCACCGGGCAGCCTCGGCAGATCAGCTTGGCCCTGTTCTGCGCCGCGCCCTGAACGAAGAGTTCGTCAGGATCCGTGCCTTTACAGGCTGCGCGGGCAGTCCAGTCCGTGATCCACATGTAGCCCCACTCCTTCGGTCGTAACGGCCCGCGCAGTAGCCCGCGCTGGCTGTCGTGCAATTGCGGCCCCGGCCGGCGGCCTGCCGGCGGGCTTCGTTGCGATGGCCGTGATAGAGAAACATACGGAAGTCCGCTCCGCAGTGCCAGACCTCGTTGGGCCCATTTCCCAGATAGCCCTTCTGGGCCATGCCGATCACGACGAGTAGTTACCTCTTGCTTCGTCCCGATTACTCTCCGTGCTCATTCCTTAGCCGACCCTGCTGATTTGGGCGGATTCGAGATCCGTCTGGCGTACCCTGGGTGCGTGTTCAGCGCAGACCAAGTAGGCAAGGGAAGATCCGTAGGCCGTCTGGTCTCGATGTCCGCGCTTGGTGGCGTGCTCGTCGCGGCCATCATGGTCCCTGCCGTCGGAACGATCGGCATCGTCACGAAGAATGCCGCTAACAAGTTCGAATCGCTATCCACGAAGGCGCTTGCC
The DNA here is from genome assembly GCA_003168255.1 of Actinomycetota bacterium. GTDB lineage: Bacteria > Actinomycetota > Actinomycetes > Streptosporangiales > Streptosporangiaceae > PALSA-505. The sequence goes on along the minus strand of PMSU01000033.1, from coordinate 39,729 downwards.
GAGGTCCCGCAGCGATCGGAAATCCTGAATCGCGAAGGCCATCTGATGGCCTACATCTACGACGTGGACGCTTCCTACTTCTACAAGCCAGGCGACATCAAGCCGGTAACGGCAGCAGGAATCGACCGGGATCCGGTCAGTTTCGACCAGATCGCGCCCACGATGCGCAGTGCGATCGTCGCGATCGAGGATTCCAGGTACTACGAGCACGGCGCGATCGACTTCAAGGGGACCATGCGCGCGCTGGTCAACGACCTGGAGCACAAGCCCGTACAGGGCGGCTCCACGATCGCCCAGCAGTACGTAAAGAACGTACTGATCTTGTCGGCGAAGGACCAGGCGGCTGCGGGGGACGCCACCTCCGAAACGCTGAGCAGGAAGATCCACGAGTTGCGGCTCGCGATCGCGGTCGAGCACCAGATGTCCAGGGACCAGATCCTGGCCGGATACCTGAACGATGCCTACTTCGTCTATCCCGCGGTCGGCGTGGAAGTCGCCGCGGAGACCTACTTCCACACCACGGCGGCGAAGCTCACCTTGCCAGAGTCCGCCCTGCTGGCCGGCATGGTGGAGAATCCCGCTGCCTACGATCCGATTGCCCACCCGACCAAAGCCCTGGAGCGCCGGAACACCGTCCTCGCCCGGATGGCCCAGGTCGGCATGATCACGAAGGCGACGGCACTGGCCACCGAGAAGCTGCCGCTCGGCCTGCACGTGACGGCGCAGCAGAATGGATGCACAAGCACCTCGGCCAGGTCTGCGGCATTCTTCTGCGACTACGCGGAGCAGGCCGTCCTGCGGGACAGCAAGCTCGGCAAGACTCCCGCCGACCGGGCGGAGTTGCTGGCTACCGGCGGACTGAAGATCTACACCACGCTCGACCCGACGGACCAGCGTGCCGCCGACAACGCGGTCAACGACGTGCTCCCGTCGGACAATTCCACCTATAATCCCGGCAGGCTCGCTGACGCAGAGGCGCTCGTCCAGCCAGGAACGGGCCGGATCCGCGCCATCGCCGAGGATAGGGGCTACGGGTCAGGACCCGGCCGGACCACCATCGACTACGCCGCGACCACCCCGTACGACGGCGGCATCGGCGTGCAGACCGGGTCATCGTCCAAGCTGTTCACCCTGATCACCGCGCTGGAGCAGAACATACCCTTCGGGTTCTCCATCACGGTCCCCAACTCGGCCACCGACGGCCCCTACTTCGACTGCAACGGTGCGCAGACAAGCCCGTTCCAGGTAGTGAACGCGAGCGCCGGTGACGCCGGCCCGCAGACCCTCTACACGGGGACCACGTTCTCGGTCAACACCTTCTATGCGGCGCTGGAGAAGAAGGTCGGCCTGTGCCAGGTGGTGACGACTGCCGCGCAACTGGGCATGACCTGGGGTAACGGCACCTCGCTTTTCAAGTCTTACGGCAACCAGCCGCCCGCCGATGACCTAGCGTCGTTCACGCTTGGCTCGGCCAACGTCGCGCCGCTGTCGATGGCCGCCGCCTACGCCACGGTCGCCGCGCGCGGGGTGTACTGCACCCCAATCGCGATCAACAAGATCGTGGCCGATACGGGCAAAAGCCTCCCGGCGCCAAGTGCCGGATGTCACCAGGCCATCCCGCAAACCGTTGCGGACGCGGTCAACTACATCCTTCAGGGCGTGCTCACCCAGCCAGGTGCGACCGCTGCAGGTAGGGGGATCGGGCGGCCGGCGGCAGCCAAGACGGGCACCGCGGGAAGCGCCACGACCCCTCCCCCCTCGGCGGCATTCGCCGGTTACACCCCCACTCTGGCCGGCTACGTGTGGGTGGGCGGACCCACCCACACCGTATATATGGGGGGCTATCCATACGGCTGCTACCGGGACGGCGCAGAAGCTACCTGTGCAGGCTCTATGTTCGGCGATGACGCACCCGGTCAGACCTGGGAGACCACGTTCCTGCACGCGAACCTCGGCCCGCCGCTGGCTTTCGTGCCCGTCCCGCTGACCAGCCCGCTGTGGCGGAGCGGCACCGGGCAGAGCGCCCCCAAGCCCAAGACCAAGAAGACGACCCCCACTAAGCCCACCCAAGGCGGCAGCCCTGGTCCTAACCCAAACCCGACCAGCACGGGTCATGGCGGCCACTGCCCCAAGCAGATCCCGGTCTGCCCGTTATCTGACTGACGGGACGGCCGATGCGACGGAGGGATTGTGGAATACCGGCTGCTCGGCAACAGCGGGTGTGCCGTTTCGGCACTGGCACTGGGGACGCTGACCTTTGGCAACGAGACCGACGAGGCCGGGTCGTTCGCCCAGATTGATCGTTTCACCGAGGTCGGCGGCTCGCTGATCGATACTGCCGATGTCTACGCCGATGGCCGTTCCGAGCAGATCATCGGACGCTGGCTGAAGAACCGGGCAGGAGCCCGCGAGCGAGTGGTGATCGCCACCAAGGGCCGCTTCCCGACCGACGAGACCCCGAACGGGCACGGCCTTTCGCGCCGGCATCTCGCCTCGGCCCTCGACGCGTCGCTGACCCGGCTCGGCATCGACACCATCGATCTCTACCAGGTACACGGCTGGGATCCGCTGACTCCCGTCGCGGAGACGCTGCGCTTCCTCGACGATGCGGTGCGGGCCGGGAAGATCCACTACGTCGGGCTGTCGAACTTCACCGGCTGGCAGATACAGAAGGCGGTGGACATCGCCGACGCCCGCGGCCTGTCCCGGCCGGTGACGCTGCAGCCGCAATACAACCTGCTGGCCCGCGCCATCGAGTGGGAGATCGTCCCGGCCTGCCAGTCGGAAGGGCTCGGCCTGCTGCCCTGGTCGCCGCTGGCCAGCGGCTGGCTTACCGGCAAGTACAGCCGCGACGAGACGCCTCCGAGCGGCACCAGACTGGCGGAGAACGCCGACCAGGGCATGACGATCTGGAACGAGCGCGGCCACCTGGGGCGCACCTGGCCGGTGCTCGATGCCGTGCGCAAGGTCGCGGATGAGCGCGGCGCGTCCATGGGGCAGGTGGCCATTGCCTGGGTGCTCGCCCGGCCGGCCGTGTCATCGGTGATCCTCGGCGCGCGCACCCTCGAGCAGTTGACCGGCAACCTTGCCGCGGCGGACGTGCGGCTCAGCGAGGAGCAAACGCGGCTGCTCGACGAGGCAAGCGCCCCGGACACGCCCGACTATCCGTACGGCGAGCGCGGCCAGACCCAGCGCGACCGCCGCATCGGCGGCGGCCGCTTCTGAGGCCACGGCTTGCGACCTGCGATCAGCCGCCCGTGCTGAGCCTGCGGCGGACCTCGGCGGCCACCCTCGCGCCGTCCGCGCGGCCCGCCACTAGCGGCTGAGCCACTTTCATCACCTGTCCCATGGACGACATCCCGGAGGCACCTGTCTCGTCGATCGCAGCAGCCACGATCTCCGCCAGGTCGGCGTCTGACAGCTGAGCGGGTAGGTAGGTGGCCAATACTTCGCCTTCGGCACGTTCGGCTGAGGCTTGGTCTTTACGGCCCGCAGCATCGAAAGCCTCCGCGGCGTCTTTGCGTTTCTTTGCCTCCTTGGTGAGGACGTTCAGCACCTCGTCGTCGGTCAGCTCGCGCGCGGTCGCACCCGCAACCTCCTCGTTCGTTACCGAGGTGAGCGCCATCCGAAGCGTCCGGGTGCGGACCGTGTCGCGGGCCTTCATCGAGACGGTCAGGTCGGCGCGGAGCCGTTTCTTGAGTGCAGCCATGGACGCAATCCTGCCGCGCGGCAAGCCTGCTGGCGAAACGACCGGCCGCGGGACAAAGCGGCCCAGCGGGCGTGGCACCATGAATGGATGCGATCACGACATCTGCTTCGCCAGGTCACGCTCGGTGCCGCGGCCGGAGGCGCCGTGCTCGGCTACGCCTCGCTGATCGAGCGGAACTGGTTCGTGCTGCGCAACTTCGAGGTGCCGGTGCTGCCCGCGGGCGCCAGGCCGGTGCGTGTCCTGCACATCTCAGACGCGCACCTCACCCCCGGCCGGGCGCGACTGCTGTCCTGGATCAGGTCGCTGGACGCCATCGATCCCGATCTTGTCGTGAACACCGGGGATTCGATCGCTCATACCCAGGCGGTCCGGCCGTTCCTTGACGCGCTGGGTCCGCTGCTCGACCGGCCCGGCGTGTTCGTGTACGGGTCGAACGACCTGTTCTCCCCCAAGCCCAAGAATCCCACCCGCTACCTGTGGCGAACCAGCGCGAATGAACACCGGCGGAAGATCCCCGACCTGCCATGGGAGGAGCTCGGCGAGGGAATGACGGCAGCAGGCTGGCTGGACATGAACAACCGGCGCGGCCGGGTCAAGGTAGGCGAGCTTGACATCGAGGTGGCCGGGGTGCACGACTCGCACATCAAGCGCGACAGGTACAACGAGATTGCCGGAGCTGCCGATCCCGCGGCCGACCTGCGGCTCGCTCTCCTGCATTCCCCCGAGCCGCGGCTGCTGGACCAGTTCACCGGGGACGGCTACGACCTGCTGCTTGCCGGGCACACGCATGGCGGCCAGGTCTGCTTGCCTGCGTTCGGCACGCTGGTGACCAACTGCGGGATTGACCGTGACAGGGCACGCGGCCTGAGTCGCCACCCATCCGGTAACGGTCCGGCCTGGCTGCATGTGTCGGCCGGGCTCGGTACCTCGCCGTGGGCGCCGGTCAGGCTCTTCTGCCGGCCAGAAGCGACGTTGCTCACGCTGGTTCCGCGGATCGGCTAGACTTCGCGTGCGGTTGGCGGGGTGTGGCGCAGCTTGGCAGCGCGCTTCGTTCGGGACGAAGAGGCCGGGAGTTCAAATCTCCCCACCCCGACCAAGTCATTGCAGGTCAGAAGGGTTTCGGGCTGAGGCTCGGAGCCCCTTTTCTGACCGTTGTGACCGCTCGGGAGCCAAAACGGGAGCCACTCACTCACGCGGATTTCGCTTGCTTGCTCTTCTTGAAGATGGTGTTGATTGTAGCGGCGCCCTTAGTGATCACCGGCTTGAGCTGATGCCGGTAGACCTCCTCAGTCGTCGCCGTGCTGGAGTGCCCAACGAGATCCGCGATGTCCTCGATCGACACCTCGTTGTCACTCATGATCGACACGAACGAGTGCCGTAGCTCGCGTGGCGTCCAGCTCTCGCCTAGCCCGGCCGCTTTGGTGATCGCGCGGAACGACCTGCGGACGTGCGAGGCATCGAGCGGCGTACCGACCTGGCTGCAAAAGACCAGGCCATGGTCCTTCCAGTCTTCGCCGGCCACGAGCCGTTCCTTCGCCTGCCTGGCGTGGTGCTCCCGCAGTGCGGCAGCGGCCCGGCCGGGAAGTTCGAGCGTTCGCCTCGACTTCTCGGTCTTGGTGTCGCCGCCCGCGCGAACGGAGCGCCAGACGTAGATCGCGAACTTCTTGTGCTTGAGCCCGACCTCGGTCACCGGATGCCACTTCCCGTCTACCCGTGCCACCACATGTGACCAAAGCAGGGCACGCGCTTCTTCGGTACGGATACCGGTTAGCAGGCTGACCGCGACATAGCCGTACAGCCGCGTCCTTCCCGCCTGCTTCAAAAGGGCGTTGGACTGCTCAAGTGTCATGGCCTTGCTGGGGCGTCCTTCCTTTCCCTTGGGCGTCGTGACCAGCTCGGCCACGTTGCGGAGAACCCTGTCCCTCGCCTGAGCTTGCCGGATCGACCGCTTGAGCACTGAATGAACCCCGGCCAGAGACCTGGTGGCGAGCTTGTCTGTGAGCCCGTCGAGCCACTCGTCGACGTCATCAGCGGTCAGCTTCTTGAGCCTGGCCTTGCCGATCAGCGGTATGACGTGCTGTTCGGCGAGGATCCGGTTGGTCTCCACCGTGTGCGGATCACGCCCTTTGAGACCCTTGGCGAGCCAGTCCCGGACGGCATCCTCCACGGTGTAGTTCTCGGCGGTCTTGATCCCGGCGTCGCGGTCTTCCGCGACCTTGATCAGCTTGTTCTTGACGATCTTCTCGGTCTTGCCCTTCCGCTTCACGCGTATGCGTCTCCCGCGTGCGTCGGAGCCGAGGCTGATCGCTCCTGTGAACCCGCCATCCTCGGGATAGATGGTCGCCTGGTAGTTCCTGATGAGGAGTGTGGACATGGCATCTCCTGTTCTGCCAGGGGATCGGTTGGGTCCTGGCGTGCCCTGGCCTGCTGTCGAGGCGTACCACCGTGGTTCGTGGCGGCCAGGGCTGTTTGCATCTAGGTTTCGTCGGGGTCGTCCTTGTGGCGCTCGATGTACTCATCGATTGCCTTCCTGATCACGTAGGAGAGGTCACGGTCTTTTCTTCGGGCGATCTCTTCGAGTGCGGCCCGGCGGTCGGCGTCGAGGCGCAGGCTGTAGTTGTGGGTTGGCGACATGCTCCCTGATCCGTTTCTGGCTGAGCAATCTCCAGAGAGCGTACCACGATGCAATGCGATGCATTGCACTTAGGTCGTTTCTTCTTCGAGCGACGTGATGAACTCGGCGATGTGCCGGCTGGTGATCCTGCGCAGCTTGCCGATCTTGACGCTGCGAAGCTGGCCTGTGCGCAGCAGGTAGTAGACCTTGTCCCGGCCGATGTGCAGGATTTCTGCGACTTGTTCGACGGTGTATGCCTGCATGTGTTCTCACCTCCTTCTGGTTGTGGGCGGCTCCTCTGGCTTGGTTACTGAGCGTGGTTGTCTACGTCTTTGTCTACGGGCTGTTTCAGCGCCATAACGTGCAGGCGCGCGAGGAGACGTAGACGTAGACAATTACGGAGAGTCGCTGACGATGGCGTGCCAGCGGCCTCGGGTGACCTGGGCGGCCTGGCCGTCGCACACCAGGTCGCGCAGCCGCTGGTAGATCCAGGGGCGGCTCATGCCGGTCTGCTCGATGAGTTCGGGAACGGTGATGCCTTCGGCGGGCGCCATCGAAAGCGCCGCCCACAGGATCGATTCCGGCCCACTTTCAGCGCTGCCCGAATGGTCTTGGCTGGGTGCTTCGCCCGGGTCTTCTGCGGGACTGCCAGGGCGCTCGGGCCCTTGGCGGGTGCTGAGCGCGTGCTGGGATATCTCGTCGAGGGCGGGCCGATAGGGTGCATGATGTTGGGCGGTCTGGGTGACCGCCTCGTCGGTGACGAGGTAGGCGCGAGCACGGCGGGGGATGTCGTGTTCGGGTGCGGAGATGAGGAACTTACCGGGGGCGTTCAGAGTATGGGCGTGCCAGCCGCTGGTGAGCATCCCCTGACCAAGGATCAGGTCGACGTCTTTCCGTTCCCTAACGCGGAAGCAGATCCGCACGTCCATCTGAGAGCGCAGGGCGCCTTTGCCCATGGCTTTCTGCGTCGGCCGCTGGGTCGCGGCGATGAGGGTCACGGCGACGGCCCGGCCGCGCCGGGCGATCGAGTCCGCCTCGCGGGTGGCGTCGGGTGCATCGTCGGCCAGCTCCGCGTACTCGTCAACGATGATCACCAGGGCAGGCATGTCCGAGCTGGGTTCCCACACCCGTTGCCCGGTGGCGGCGAGCAGCTCCGCGCGGGCCTCCAGGATGGTGACAGCATCGGCGAGCAGGGCGCGCGCCTCAGCCGGGGTAGTGGCCAGCCGGTCAATACACGAAGCCCAGGGCCGTAGTTCCATGCCCCGCTTGAGATCGATGGCCCAGATGACCACGTCGGTGCAGGCAGCCAGGTTGCCCATGATCACGTTAAGTCCGCCGCTCTTGCCCGAACCGGATACCCCGCCGACGAGGGCGTGCCGGCGCAGCAGCAGGATCCGGGCGGGTACGGCGTCCTCGAACGGGCCGAGGTCGAGGGGTTCGGTGATAGTGGCGGTAGAGGGTCCGGGCCAGGCGATGGCGTCGGCGTGCGGGTCGGTTTCCAGCACGCGCAACTCGAACTTGTTCGCCTTCCCGTCGGCGGTGGGTGAGACGCGGGCGGCGCCCCGGTAGGTGTCGAGAGCTGACTCGATGGCGGGGATGCGGTTGATGGCGTCTTCGATGGTCTGGCCCCGGGCCAGGGCGAGGCGGGCACGCCAGCCCCACACGTCGATGACGACGGACTGGATATGGGATCCGGCCAGGCCGATCGCGGCGGCGATCTCGGGCCAGGCGTCGAGCTTGCGTTCGATGCGGACCTTGGCCCGGCGCCGCCGGTGCGCCCACCAGGGGATCGCGGCGATGGTACCGCTGATCACGGCGATGGTGGGCAGCGGCGGGCGGAGCGGCCCGGCGATGGTGGCCGTGGTGATCCAGCCGCCGGCGAGCGTCGCAGCCGTCGAGGCGTAAGCGCGTTCGAGGCGGCCGGCCAGGCCGATATGCCGGCCAAGGGTGATCAGGCCGACCGCCGTGGCGGCGGTGACCGCGGCGATGATCGGCCACCAGCCGGGATGGCTGGTGTGCAGGCCGGCGGCCGTGACGAAGGCTGCGATGGTGAGCCAGGCGGGGGCGAGTTCGGAGCGGTAGCGCCATAGCCACCAGGCGGCGACCTGGCCGAACGGCGGGCCGAGTTCGCTGCCGGTGGTGATGGACATGGTGGGCTTGATGCCGTAGTGGCGGATCCGGCGGGCGGTGCGGCGGACTTGGGAGCGGGATGGGCCTCGGGTCACCATGGCCGCTCCCGGTGCCCGGGGGACAGAAGTCCTTGTGCGGTGAGTTCGTCGCGCAGGTAGTACAGCGGCTCGTGCTCGTGGTCGGCGTCGGCGGTGAGGGTGGCGCGGGCGGCGGCGGCCAGGTTGGCGCGGGTGAGCCGGGCGATGCCGAGGTAGAGCCGTAGGCGGCTGATCTCCTCGCACAGGGGCGGTACGTCGGACAGTGCCGCGAGGGTCGCGCTGGGGCTTGCGGACGCCAGGGCGTGCTGGTGGCGGTCGCGTACCTCCTTGAGATCGTTGCGGGTTACCGGTGGGTGGTTCATTAGGCGTTCACCTCCTGGAGTGGCCGGGCTGGTCAGCCGTGGCCGGATAGGGTGCGGATGATTCCGTCGATGACCTGGCTGATCTGGGGTGCGATGCTGGTGCTGGCCAGGGCGAAGCCGAACATGGCGCACATCAGGGCGTGCCAGACGCGCAGGCCCATGTAGCGGATGAGGAATCCCACGCTGACCGCGAGGAGCAGCACCAGCGACAGGGAAATTGCCAAGGTTTCTCACCTCCTCTTGTGATCAGCGCCTAACGCGGCGCGGGATGACGGGGGATGGCATCGGCAGGCCGACCCGCACGCGTCGGCCGGGGAGCGGACGTACAGGCCCGTGACGCGCCGGGCGGCGGCGGCCAGGTGGGTCGGCGGCGGGGCGAGGAGGCTCCTGGTGCGCCGGTCCTCAGTGCGGACGCTGATCGCGGTCAGCGTGAAGAACACGATCAGCAGGGCCAGGGCGCTCCCGGCGATGGCGGCGGTGATGATGAGCACAGGCATGTCCGGTCTCCCTTCCGGTTAGCGGGTCGGCTGGTTGTCGGCCGGGACGGTGGGCGCCGTGTGGGTGGTGGGCAGGACCGGGCCGAGCAGGCGGCCGGCGCGGCGGCTGATCCGGCGGGCGGCGCTGGTGGTGCGTTGGCGGGCGGGTGCCTTGCGGCGCTTCCAGGTGGCGCGCGCCTGGCACTTGCGGCACAGGCCGTAGCGGTGGGCGGCGGTGGCGCCGCAAGGGCAGCGGGCGGGCCAGTCGCGGATGACGGTGGTGTAGTCGATTCGCATGTTCACTCCCTTGTTCGATTCCGGTCTGCGGGGCTCCGCATGAGATGAGAATGCGACAGGGAGTAGGGACGTCATCACGCCGTGAGTGGACTAGGTCAAGACGTCCCGGCTAGGGTGATCACGTCCTTGGACGTCCCAGCGGACGCGGTGTGGGTGGATGGCAAACGAACGGTTGCGAGCGGCGCTACTTCAGCGCGGCCTGAGCCCGTATGCGCTGGCTGAGGAAGTCGGCGTCGACCACAAGACCGTCGAGCGCTGGATCAGCGGCCGGATCCCCTACCGCAAGCACCGGTACACCATCGCCACTCAGCTCGGTGTCGACGAGGTTTACCTCTGGCCCGACGCGCTGCCCCGCGACCAGGTAGCGCTCGCGTCCGAAAGCGAGATCATCACGATCTATCCGCACCGTTCCGAGGTGCCGCGGGACGGCTGGGAACGTCTGTTCGCTGCCGCTGAGCAGGACATTGGCGTGCTGGTCTACTCCGGCCTGTTCCTCGCCGAAGACCACGGCGTCCAGCGCATCCTCGCCGAGAAGGCCAGGGCCGGTGTGCGGGTGCGGATCCTGCTCGGTGACCCCGAGAGTAGGCAGGTGGCTGAGCGGGGCGCCGATGAGGGCGTGGACGACATGATGCCGGCCAAGATCCGCAACGCCCTAGTGCTCTACCGGCCGCTGCGCAAGGTCGAGGGCGTGGAGATCCGGTTTCACCAGACGGTTCTGTACAACTCGATCTATCTCGCCGACAGCCAACTCCTGGTCAACACTCACATCTATGGCCTGCCCGCCGCACATGCCCCGGTGTGGCATCTGCGGAAGATCCCGGGCGGGGAGATAGCTGCCTGTTATCTGGAGAGCTTCGAGAGGGTCTGGGACACCGCCACACCAGCACCAGGGACGTGACGCCATGAGCCGCAGGATTGACTATTACGACGACCCGGCCGCGCCGAAAGCCAACAGCATCGTCCCATCGGCCAACGTCATCGTCACCGACGACGAGGGCCGGATCCTGCTGATCCGCCGCACCGATAACGACAACTGGGCGGTCCCCGGCGGTGCGGTCGACCTGGGCGAATCGCTTGTCCAAGCGGCAGTGCGGGAGACCAAAGAGGAGAGCGGGATCGACTGCGAGATCACCGGCATATCGGGGATCTACACCGATCCCCGGCATGTGCTCCTCTACACCAGCAACGGCGAAGCACGGCAGGAGTTCTCCATCGTGCTCACGGCCCGCCCGGTCGGTGGCCAGCCCACGCCCAGCAGTGAGACCAGCGAGGTTCGCTGGGTCACCCCGGCCGAGGCCGCGAGCTGCACGATGGACCGGTCGATGCGGCTGCGGGTCGACCACTACCTAAACGGCGGCGACCGCCCTCACCTGGCATAGCCGGATCACCCCAACAGAAGCCGCGAGCTGCGGCAGAGCCCGGCCGATCGCCCGGGTCACCCGGTGCCCAGGACCGTACCGGGTGTGGATGTCCTCGATCCGCCAGCCGAACGAGACGGATTCACCATCCGGGCTGGTCGTCATGTCGCAGTACGTCAGCGCCGCCAGTGGCAGATCCGGAGCAGCGGGGAACTCGGCCGCCAGGTCAGCGGCCAAGCCGCGTTCCTCGGCCTCGACAGCAGCGCAGGAATGATGGGCGACCAGGGCGCACAGCACCGGGCCGGCATGCTGGACATCGCGTAGATAGCGGGCGCCGTCGAGCGGGTGAAACCCGGTCACGGCCAGGCCGGGCACGTAGCCGATATCGTGCAGCCACGCTGCGGCCTCCACCAGCTCAGCATCTTTGCCCAGGAGCGGGGCCAGGTCGCGTGCTCGCGCGGCAACGCCCTGGGAGTGCGCCCAGCGGCGCGGCAGCGGGATCTCCAGGACCGTGCGGGCGATCTCCTCGCCCCAGTCAGCCAGGTTCATGCGCTCGACGCTATGCGGAACGCAGCAGACGTTCACGGACGTAACCGGACCGTCTTGGGACGTCTTAGCCTCATCGGCGTACCACCCCATGCGGCAGCCTGCGCAACCGAAACCGGGCGTCCTGTACTGACCGGGTCTGTACCGGGGCATGCGCGCGGATCTGCTCGGCCAGCTCGGCCGGTGTCTGCGCGACCAAGAGCGTGTCCCGGCCGTGGACAGCCATCCATACCATCCGACCCGGGTCATACAGCACCCCCCACAGCGGCGCGACGGCCCGTAGCCTGCCCAGCCACCGGCCGACCTCGTGATCAGTCGGAGCCCACGGCACGCAGCACCCGCGCGATCTTCCCGGCCGCTGCCGGAACGTCGGTGACCGGGGCAATCCGCTCCGCGAACGAGTACCAGAACCAGCCAGCCTCCACCACCACGTCCTCAGCCAACACGCCAGCGCAGCGGTTGCGCACATGCAGACGCGGACGCCGATCGGTCGCAACCACCAGCCGCGCCTGATACTCACCGGCAGGCAACTCGGCTGCGAGGCTTTCCAGGTGCTTAACTGCCTGGTCAGTAGCAGTCTGCGCGCCTGCTCGAATGTCAGTCATGGGCGATCCTCTTCTGTCGGGGGGTGTTCGTCTTCTGTCGGGGGGTGTTCGTCGTGCCAGTCGTCGTGGTTCGTGATGCCGCACGGCCGGGCGTACTTGGGGCGGGCCGTTCCGCCCGGCCGCGCGGGATTTTGGAGCGTCGGCCTACAGCGCAATACAGCGCCCGCGAGCCCTCGCTGTCGGCCAGGTCAGGGTCCTCACAACCCCACAATCCGGCGCAGGTCAGCTCGGCCTCGGCACCCGTGTAGGGCGGCACCAGTTCCAGCCCGTCGAAGAATCGCCCGATCTCAGCCCGGGAACGCAGGTAAAGCCGCTCGCTGGCACCCGCGAAAACCTCGGCCACGGTCTGCGCCGCGACTGGACTCAGATGATCGGCGGTGGCATGCGACAGCGCCAGGAAGCTCCCCGGAGCCAGCGCCGCGACCAGCCGCGCCACGCACCCCCAAGGGTCGTCCTCAGCCGCCACGAAATGCATCACGGCCGTGACCAGCAAGCCAGCAGGCTCCGCCAGATCGATCAGCCCGTCCAGATGCAAGCCGGCCAGCAGACTGGCGGGGTCGCGGACATCCGCCAGCATCACGGCCGTGGACCCGGTACGGGCGAGCAGGGCGTGCGCGTGGGCGATCACGGCGGGATCGTGGTCCACGTAGCTGACACGGGCCGAAGCCGCGAACTTCTCAACGGCCATGTACGTGTCCGTCGTCGTCGGCAGCCCGCACCCAACATCGACGAATTGCCGGATCCCCTGCTGGGCCATCCAGATCGCGGCTCGCCCGTGAAACCCCCGGTTCGCCCACGCCGCGTCGGCCAGATCCGGAAACACCGCACGGATCTTCTCAGCCGCGTCCCGGTCGGTCGCGTAGTGATTCTTACCGCCCAAGCAGCAGTCATACAGCCGGGCCACACTCGGCCCGGAGACATCCGCTCCCGGCGCACGCGATGGTCCCGCCACGTACCACGGCCTCGCCCGGTCATCGGCAGGCATCTTTGTCCCCTCCATCACGACCCCAAGATCACAGTCAGCACGCCCCCACCAAGGGCGCCGCCTGCGAGGCGACCACCCCGGGGGGAGTTGGTCACTGAAAGGGTCGTGCTGTTCACGGGACGTATGTACCGCGCCAGGGACGACTAGGGACGACTTCTGTTAGCGTGGGTCCTGACCTCGCCCAACGGAGGCACCAGCGTGAACGAAATCCTGCGCCGCGCCATCCTCGGCGCCCACCTCGACGAGGTAGACGTCGCCGCCCGCCTGGAGGTAGACCCTAAAACCGTCCGCCGCTGGCTAGAAGGCCGCCTACCCCACCCCCGCCACCGCTGGAACCTCGCCGACCTGCTCAATCTCAGCGAAGTCGACCTATGGCCAGAACTGCGGGCCAGTCCGTCCCGCCCCGACGAACTCCTCGCCGTTTACCCGCACCGTTCCTCGATACCACGCGAGACCTGGCGGAACCTGTTCGCGTCAGCCGAGCAAGAGATCAGCGTCTTGGCCTATAGCAGCTTGTTTCTCGCCGAAGATGTGGACATCATTCGCATCTTCGCCAAGAAGGCCCACAGTGGAGTCCGCGTGCGGATCGCGCTTGGCGACCCGGACAGCCCCCACGTCACCGAACGCGGCGCCAAAGAAGCTATCGGCGACGCCTTGACCGTCGAGATCCGCGATGCCCTGGTCTTGTACCAGCCGCTACGCCAAGTTGGCGGTATCGAAATCCGCCTTCATCGAGTTGTGCTGTACAACTCGATCTACCGCGCAGACAACGAACTACTCTGCAACCAACATGCCTTTGGCATTCCCGCCGCACACAGTCCCATCATGCACCTACAGCGCCAAAGCGACGACGACCTAGCCAGCATTTACCTCGGCAGCTTCGACCGGATCTGGAGTGCGGCCTGCAGGCAGACCTGAACCGGGTGTCTCACAGTTGGACGACGCGTGGTTTGGGGAGCCTCGGCAGTCAGTCTTAAAAGAGCAACGATTGCGATGGCGGCTTTGCAGGCTTCCGGGCATAAGCTGGAACTGGAGATATTCCTTCGTAAATCAAGTCAGCTACTCGTATCATGGGAGACAGCCAAATATCGTTAAGCAGCCTGTCTTGTTGGCTATGCAGTCGAACACACCGTCCGAGTACGTTGATAAGCTCCAGCAGTTCGCTTGTATAGTGAGGTGGCCAGAATGCAGGCGTTATGTCATCAAGAGGTGATCCTCGGCGGCCCCCAGGATGCCTTTTCCGATATCCAAACCACTTCTCAATGATCCTTCTGCCGGATACTTCGTAGTCCCAAATTGCACTACTAACTGGCGAGATTGTGCCAGTCCCCAAGTGAATCGCCTGGGTTTCTCTCTCATAATAGATAGCTTCGGGCATATTATCGGGTTCGTCGGATATAACCCTGGTGACGTACGGCCGTTCTAGCCTGGGAAGCATTGGTGGCCCTGAAGGGCGATCAGGCGGCTCTATATACCGTTCGCCATAAGTGTGGAGCCATATTACTTCCGCACCAATCTTCTTGGCGATTGACCAGAGATCTGCCCTTGTTGTTAGTGGAACCCTTATGCCGGACGCCGAGAGTTCCGTGTTGAAGCGCGCGGTGTATCCGGGATGAGCGACGACGGCTGCGACGTAAGCCAGCAGATCTGTAGCGCTTACGAGCAGGCCGAGCCGTTTGCCAAGATCCTCAAGAAGGCGCGGTGTGACATTTGCGTCTCGACTCCTGCAATCTCGATAAAGTGGGTACACTCGACCTCCCCTTGCGTCGAAGTGGTCCATATCGGGAAGTGCCGATGAAAAAACTAGACCCGGACCAGCCAGAATTCGATGGGCATGTTGTTCGGTGGCGTACATTTGGCTGTCTGAGTGTGCACGCCACAAGTCGGGGCTCGGCGCATGGTGCAGTCGCGCGTCAGGAATGACCCATTGCCGGTCGAAAGAACGGTATGCGATGCGCACCGGATCGGGGCATTCGCCGCGCTCCTCCATGAAGGGAAAATTGTGCGCATCATGACCAGAGAGCGATGGTGTTGTCTTCCTAAGGTTTGCGTCTCGGGATTCCTTAAAAAGGACAGACTTCTCGGCAGGGTTGGCATGAACCAACCGCGTCCACCGCTTCTCAAGCGTCCCCTGGTCGGGAGAATACACCCACGTCCGATTAGGCTTGACACCAGGAGCGCACCAGGGGAATAGATCGTGTAGCTCTGGTAGCGTTGTCCACGTGTTATCGGTGACGGGAATAAACTGCTCATGCCATCCGTTCGCGCAGGCCCGCCACTTGGAGTCTTCCAGAGTGATGCTGTTCAATATACCGAGTTTCTCAGAACGAAGTCCGGAAACAGACAGATAATGAACCATAGCAGGTGTCGACGGTTGGGGATTGCCGTATCGGGCAAAGACGGCGATACACAGAGGCTGTTGGACTCCAGCGAATAGTCGGGTTTTCACTTCGGGCCGGTGCCCCTCTGGAGATAGATTGATTATCCATCCTTCATCAGCCGTCCGGCGTAGGTATTCGCGCATTCCGGCAAATCCTGGCCCAGTAGTATAACCCGAAGTCGAGATGAAAGCGATTACTCCAGCCGGGCTTTGTGGGTGGGCGTCGAAGACCTTCCATGTAGCCCATCGCCAAAAGTAAACATAAAGATTGGACAAGACATATTCAAGTCGCCCGTTGCCAGGTACTCGAAAACTGTCCAAAGAGGGCCGGTGACGTCCTCCGCTCCCGCGTTCTTCTATCCAGGGAGCGAGTCCTCTTGCGTGCTCAAGATAAGGGGGATTTCCAACTACAACCATTACTGGGGTCTGTCGTTTAATTCGATTGGCTTTTCGGCGTGATCTTTGCAAGATTTCGTACATCCTACCGAAATGCAATTCTTGTATATCTGGATTATCTAGAGTATCCGTTAGGAAGCGAACGTCGGTGGCAGGAACATCCGCTCCGTACTGTTTCAGGGCTTGATGTGTACGAAGTTCCGCCACGGCATATGGGCATACTTGTCGTTCGAATCCAATCAGTCTTTCCCGAAACAATTCGCGGAGGCAAGGCTCAACTTGGCCTCGACCTTCTTCTTCCGCTACTGTTGCCGCAACGCTATCGATTATTGCTGTAAGAAAAGTTCCGGTTCCCATTGCAGGATCGACTACTAGGACATCGGGCGAAGCGAACCCTCGCCCGCGGCTTAGTTTTTTTCTTAGAATTTCATCCACAAATTTTATCATGAAGGCTGCTGCATCATCCGGCGTATAATACGAGCCGCTAGACTTTCTGAGTTTCGGATCATATTGCTCAAGGAATGTTTCATAAAGTAGGGCATAGCCATCAGGACTGCCATCCTCAAGGATGCTCCAATCGACTACGCCTATTATCTTGCGTAGGCTTTCGATGACAACGCTGTCCCGTTCGACAGTCCCGTCGGTCATTACATCCAGCGCCTTGCCCATTACTGAGTGAGTTTTACTGAGTTGTCTAGCAATCTGGGTCATTGGGGCGTCGTCAAAGTCCACACCACTAGATCGGGCCAGCAGGAGGGCGAATGTTACTGTTTGGGCATAAGCATCTGCAAAAATATTGTTGTCTAGCCCCGGAAAGAGGAGCCCTCGCCAGTCGTCGGCTAGCGACGTGAACGTAACGTGTTGACTTTCGCTCTCGCGTTCCAGGACGTCTATTACCTCATCGCGTAGTAGTCGACACAATCCGGCGACTGAACGAATGAGCTGTCGGATTGAACGCGGTTGTTCCGGCTCCCACAACAAAAATTCGCTGATGATTCTGGCAAAATGTCTGTCGGAGGCGTGAAGTCCGTGGCCAGCCTGGGCTATGTTGCCTTTCAGGCGCGCTATTTGGCCGAGCCTAATTCCAGAACGGTAAAGGGCAAACTCCTGTCCGTCACTGTACAGGACATTTGGCAAAACCTTAAGTTTCTCCCACTGAATGCGGTCATGAGACCTGGGTGACCACAGCAACGGATCGACGCCCTTCCCCGGTGCTTTAAGTTCGACGTACCCGACACGCGTTCCTGCGACATCGACGGCGTAGTCGGGACGCACTGCGAGTTGGATCAACCGGGTCTCGCCATGTGTGAGGACGCTTAAGCCGAGAGCTGCGCCTGCATCGCCTAGTAAACGTTCGAAAGGGCCGCGAAGTTGGTCCTCAGGAGCGCCGACCATTAGAGCCAGTCGTGGCCTGACCGCTTCGCCGAAGCGAGCGACAGCGGGAGCTAACCTGTCGTCGTAGGAACCGGACGTTCGGCGGGTGCGCTTAGGCATCGGTATATCGGCCTGGGCTGGCCGCTCGTCCGCCATGTCCGCTCCTGGGGAAGAAGGTAGGGCCATCTATCTCTCTTAGTCCCCAGTTCGCTGTCCCCGCAACCTATGCGTGGCGGTAGGAGACCACCGTGGCGACCACGGCGACGGCAGCCACCGTGAGAGTCGTGGTGATCCGGATGAGGCGGTCAACCATCGGCCCGCTCCTCATCCGGGAGTCTGACCCCGGCGCTGGCGAAGATGCCCGCCACAGTCTCGTACTCCTCCGCACTCATCGCCGACTTCCCAGCGATGATGAGGCCGCGCTGCCGTGACGCCCATGGGTACCAGCGATGGAACGCTTCACCGAGGCTGTTGCCGAACGCCGCAGGGATCGCCTCTAGCCTCGCTCCGGCGAGGATCGCGCGATGTATGGCCATCGGCTGCCACCGTCTCAGCCAGCAGACGAGCGCGGACATGCAGGCGAGTTCGGCCAGCTCGTCGTTCGCCGTCCGGTCGAGCGGCCAGGATGTGCGGTCCGCCCACCGCTGCGCCAGCTCGAACGGACCGAGGCGTTCGGCTACGATGAACGTAGTGATCTTGGATATGTCCGGAGCGGACGACTGACGACCTTCGTTATTCTCGGTTGCCATGAGGGCTCCTCTCCCGTTCCTGGGGGAGCCACGGGAGCCAATTTCGGGAGCCAACACCTTTCGACTCCGTCAGACTCGCCGTGACCCCCTCAGGGCGTTTATGCAGGTGAGAGGCTCCCGGTTCGACTCGGCCGGACCATAACAGGCCCGCCGGCATTGCTTCGGGACGAAGAGGCCGGGAGTTCAAATCTCCCCACCCCGACCACGTTTTCGCAGGTAAACGGCTTGATCATCTCGAAGATGATCAAGCCGTTGATCGTTTGACCGTCATTTGACCGTGGAGTCCTTCGCGTGATGTTCTGCGGCCAGGACGACCGCGACGGCTATCGGACCGGAACCTCATAAACCAGCGCATACCGCTCCACCGGGATAACGATGTCGGCTGTTTCTACCGGCCGGTCGGCGGTGTGATAGACGCGCGTGATCGTCATGACGATGCCGCCTGGCCGGGCGTGAAGCTGCTCAGCCTCGGCGGCCAGCGCGGTGCGGGCAGTCACGGTTTCAACTGTGCGGGTGATCTGCTGGCCGATGACGGCCATCCGGTCCACGACGCCGCGCGCGGCGTGGGGTCCTTCCTCGGGAAACATGATCGGGGTTCCCTCGGTCAGGTCCAGGGGCTCCCAGCTGGTGGAGAGGGTCACCGGCTCGCTGTCGTCCAGGAAGGTGTAGCGGGTACACATCCCCGGATCACCTACAGCGACGCCAAGACGCTCCGCCACGGCGGGAGTCATGGCCACGCGTTTGCTTGAGCACTCCCAGGTTCCGGTCCGGCCCGCCGCGTCCGTCTCCGCGCGGAACGGCGAGCCGCCCCGGCGATCGGTGTACCAGGAACGGGCGAGTCGCTGCTGCTGCGGACGTTGCCGCACGTAGGTGCCTGACCCAGATCTGGCTTCGACGAAACCCTCAGCGGCCAGCAGCCGGACGGCCTCCACGGCTACCCGATCGGAGACCTCGTACTGGCGGGCGAGTTCGTGGCGGCTGGGCAGCTTGGCACCGGGTGGCAGGCTGCCATCCACGATGGCTGCGCGCAGATCGTCAGCGATGCGCTGATAGGTGGGCGAAGGCACGCGTCTAGCTTGACGAAGGTGAGTACTCAGGTGCAAGCTGAGTACTCAGCTTGGTGTCGCGTGTCGAAGGGGAGAGCATCAAGTGGAGACTTCCGCCACCTTCCCCGGCCTGGCTGCCATCGTCCCATCAGCCCGCCGGTTCGTCCGCAGCGTCCTGGCCGATTCGCCCGGCGGCGACGACATGGAACTCATCGCCTCAGCTTGTCAGCAATGCGATCCGCCATACCCCGGCTGGTGATCCGGGAGGGGAGTTCACCGTAACCATTCGTACCGGACTCAACTGGGCACGCATCGAGGTCTCCGACACCAGCAGCGGCGAATGACATCCCGATCCGGACAGCGGCAGCCCGGATGATGAATACGGGCGCGGGCTGGCCATCATCGCCGCCCTGGCCGACAAGTTCGGACACACCGTGGATGCCAGCGGCCAGATCGTCTGGGCAGAAGCCTGCTGGACGGCGGAGTAGCGGTCTAGGAAACACCGGTCCGGCAGCAGGTGCGATCTGCGTCGTCGCTGTCGTAGACCTCAGCCGGCAGATGCCTCCGGACGTTGGACTTTATCACTCAGAATCACGCCGACCAGCTCTTGCGATTGGCCGTTTTTACATCGTTCGGGACGAAGAGGCCGCCGGTTCAAATCCGGCACCCCGACTCAGGTCAAAGGCCGGTTCTATGCTCGGAACCCGGCCTTCGACGATCTTGTACAGCAGCATGGTACAGCAGTAGCTACGTATCGAGCTGTTTCTTCCGGCGGTACTAGCATCAGCAGCGTCACTCAGCAAGCGTTGTCCGTTCGCCGGTGTCCGGCAGGATGCTAGCTTGGTGAGACTGGATCTCTAGCTGGGAGGTCCCGATGGACGACCTCAATGATCCGAGAATCTCGGCATACAAGCCGCAGCGGCGGCTGCGCCTACCAACGCCGCCGGGATATCGGCGGAAGCTGAGCAAGGCCCAGCGCAAGCAGAAAGCGCTGGCTGAAGCGCGCGCAACCCGGCTGCACTTGGTCGGCTTGACCGATGCCGCGGTGATCGTCATGGGCCTGATCGCCGCTGCAATGGTTGTCATGCTCGTGCTGATACTGATCAGCCACCTTTAGCCCGGCGGCCATCGCGGTCGCCGCTCGCTGCCGCATGGACGAGTCCAGTCATAATGGTGACGGGTTCCTCACCAGGCAGGGTCGGATCGGTGAAGACGCGCGCACGGCCGCCAGACCCTATTCGCCGACCACCACCGGCAAGGTGTGACGCTGGCACCAGACCCTGCGGACCAACTACCTCACCGACGCCGGGCCATTCACACGATCGAGGACGCCCGGGCTGGCGGTGTGAAGCATCAGGTGAAGCCAATGTGGGCGGTTTCAAGCGGTGTGCGCTAGCCCCAAATCCAGGTATCAGCGAGATTATGATTACCAATCGAGCCGCCGAACAAGACAATGCTGCTGGTAGCCGCGTCATAGGCCATCGACGCGGATTCCCGGCCGGGCGGGCTGGTCGCGGGCGACTGCTGAGTCCAGGTCGAACCATCCCAGGTCCAGGTGTCAGCGATGAGTCCGTGCATGCCGGCACCGCCGAACAAGACAATGCCGCTGGTGGCCGCGTCATAGGCCATCGACGCGAATGCCCGGCCGGGCGGGCTGGTCGCGGGCGACTGCTGAGTCCAGGTCGAACCATCCCAGGTCCAGGTGTCAGGGAGGGTGGTTCCATGGCCGTTACCGTCCAGCAAGACGATGTCGCCGGTAGCCGCGTCATAGGCCATCGACGCCCCATACTGGGCACGCGGGTGGGTCGCGGATGCCCGCTGAGTCCAGGTCAACCCATCCCAGATCCAGGTGTCAGCGAGATAGCCGTGATAGGCGTTTTGGCCGCCGAACAAGAGAATATTGCCGGTAGCCGCGTCATAGGCCATCGACGCGCTTCCCCGGGCAGGCGGGTGGGTCGCGGGCGACTGCTTAGTCCAGGTCAACCCATTCCAGGTCCAGGTGCCACTGAGAAAGTCGTGATGGCCGTGATCGCCGTAACCGCCGAACAAGAGAATATTGCCGGTAGCCGCGTCATAGGCCATCGACGCGTTTTCCAGGGCAGGCGGGTGGGTCGCGGGCGACTGCTTAGTCCAGGTCAACCCATTCCACGTCCAGGTGCCACTGAGACGCCGGCCATGACCGTAACCGCCGAACAAGACAGTATTGCCGGTAGCCGCGTCATAGGCCATCGACGCGAATGCCAGGGCAGGCGGGCTGGTCGCGGGCGACTGCTTAGTCCAGTCCGCGGCCGCGGGAGAACTCGCCAGCACAGCCGACTGAGCCGACAGGACAACTACGACGGCGGCGAACAAGGCCGCCCAGGCCCGCCACACGACCCGCCGGGGCGGCGCTGCCAACGAGACTGTCCGCGGTGCGGGCCAGTCACTCCTGATCACTCCGGCAGCCTTAACTCCACATGAGCCAGACATCTGCTGTATCGTCCCGCCCTCCTGGTAACGATTTCCCCAGCACTATACCGCGCGCGGTCGCCACGTGACCGAGCCGATCACGTGCTGCTCGCTACATGCAGTGACCGAATCACCGACACCGATGTGCGGCTTCTCGTCAACTGCACCGGCCAGTGACACCTGCTGCCACACGACCTGCGTGACGGGCGTAAAATGCCGCGTACAGGGATGGAGTTGAGGTCAAACAGTTCCTTTAGGCCGGGCGGTTACCGGGAGACACCATGAAAGCGCAACGGCGGATCACCACCGTGGGGGTCGTTACCTTAATCGCTGGCCTGACGTCGGCGCTGTCGGCCACCGCTGGCCAGGCCGGGGACGGCAAGGACCGCCGCGGGGCCGGTGAGCTGTCAGCTCAGCTGGACGATGGCCACCGGCAACAGCGCTTACCCGGACACCTCGGCGACGTACTGGTCGGTGAAGTGACTCCAGAGACTCGCCCGTCATTGAATTCGATTGGAGTTTTTCCCACGACGACGTCCTCCGGCGAGGGCGAGCACATTTCGCCAGTGACCTTAGGTTCCGGCCAGAACTGCCCGGTGCAGATTTCGTCAAGTGGGGTGATCGAGTGTTGGCCCGCATCAAGAAGGTACTGGTTCGCGTGCCTGAGCTCTCATCTTGGGTCTACATGAGTGCTGACGCCCGCCGATGGATCGAGGAACAAGACGCACCAGGCGGAGCCCCCCCCCCCGGCCAGAGGGGGACGACATGCTGATTGATCGCAGCCTCGCACTGTTGCGTCCATGCTCCGCATGATCCAGCCGCATCCCCTTGACGATCACCTGACCGCTTGCAGTGTCCGAGGTGACGGCGATCTGGGTGCTAAACCCACAGACCGCGGACTCGGCTCCCATAACCGGGCCGGTATGCCCGCGGACCGCTGCACGAACGTCGGCGGGGAGGTCACCCCAGTTCTACCTTCCTCGGCACGGCGCAGAGTATAGGGCGGTGGGCGGTGCGTCCGGGCCGATCCGCGCACTGGACATCGGCGCCCGCGTCACCTGAATTCGCCGAAGGCAGAACGTTGTTCCCTCCCTGCCGAGCGCAACGCTCCTACCCTGAAGAGGTGAGCAGTCACGCGCCTAACCAAGCCCGCGTCATTCCACTGCGCCCGGCTACAGCAGCTGATGCGCCGGCCCCGGCCGCTGCTCCAGCCCGTCCTGCGGTCCGGGCTCCGCTGCCGGCCTCAACCCCCGCAACCAGAGAGCCCCTCTGGCGGCACATCGTTGGTGATGTCCTGCGGCGCGAGCGTCTCGCCCAGGAACGCACCCTTAAAGACGTAGCCGACCCGGCTCGGATCTCGATGCCCTATCTCTCCGAGATAGAGCGCGGCCGCAAGGAGGCCTCTTCCGAAGTTCTCGCGGCTGCCGCTCACGCCCTCGGCCTCGGACTTGCCGATCTCCTCGCCTTGGCCCAAGATGAGCTCGCCCACCTCGCTCAAGCGAGGCTGTCCAAGGCCGCCGCCCAGGTCACCCCGAAGCGCGGCCTCAGCTCCGGGCGCGTCGTCACCGCAGACGGTGACGACGGCCCAGTGACGCCCGTCGCAGAACTGAGCACCCGGCATACCGGGGCGCGGGTGACCTCACGGCTGGGAGATATGAGCATCGCCGCCTGACAGCCAACCCGCACCCCTCGCCGGGCGCGGTTGGCGCACCACATTGCCGGAGCGAGGGCCGCCAAGCACGTCAGGCAACTGCGACCCGCTTGCTGATGACTTCGTCAGCGAGCCCGTACGCTACTGCCTCGTGGGCGTTGAAGACCTTGTCGCGATCCATGTCCGCGCGGAGGGTCGCGACGTCGTGGTGCGTGTGCCGGGATAGGACCTCCTCGACCTCGGAGCGGATCCGGAGCATCTCCTTGGCCTGGAGGCTGAGGTCGGAGACCATCCCCTGCTGAACGCCGCTCGCCGGCTGCCCCAGCAGCACGCGGGCGTGCTCGAGGACGAACCGCCGTCCGGGCTCTCCCCCGGCCAGGAGTATGGCAGCGGTCGAGGCCGCCTGGCCTACACAGAACGTCGAGATCGGCGCGCCAACGAAGGTCATCGTGTCGTAGATCGCCATGAGTGATGTGAACGAGCCGCCCGGTGAATTGATGTAGATCGAGATCTCGCGGTCCGGAATGGACCAGTCGAGGTGGAGCAGCTGGGCAATGACGACATTGGCCACGCCATCGTCTATCTCGGTGCCGAGGAAGATGATCCGCTCGGACAGCAGCCGACTGTAGATGTCGTACGCCCGTTCCCCTAGCGGGGTGCGCTCGATCACGGTCGGGATTGTGTACTGGCCCATGTCAGAGTCCTACCCGTCGCTGTGAACCGGCCGGGCGGACGTCATCGAGCGACTCGACGACGCGATCGACCATGCCGTACTCCTTTGCCTGCTCGGCCGTGAACCACCGGTCGCGGTCACCGTCGTGGGAGATCGTCTCCTCGCTTTGGCCGGTGTGCTCCGCGGTGATCCGCTCGATGGCCTTCTTCATGAACTCGTGGTTCTCGGCCTGGATCGCGATGTCGGCGGTGGTCCCGCCAATGCCGGCCGACGGCTGGTGCATCATGATCCGCGCGTTCGGCAGCGCGCAGCGTTTCCCTTTCGCCCCGACGGTGAGGAGGAACTGGCCCATGCTCGCGGCGAACCCCATGGCAAGTGTCGATACGTCGTTCGGGATCAGTCGCATCGTGTCGTAGATCGCCAGCCCCGCCGTCACCGACCCGCCCGGACTGTTGATGCAGAGGCTGATGTCGGTTCGCGGGTCTCTCGCCGACAGGAGGAGCAGTTGCGCGCAAACCCGGTTCGCGGAGACCTCGTCGACCTGGGTGCCAAGGAAGACGATCCGCTGTGTGAGCAACTCCGCGGCCAGGTGGTCGTCGAACCGCGTCGCAGGCGTGCCATCCTCGGCGGCTCGTGGGTTCAGGGCTGGATCCCAGCCGACGATGAGTGGCGCCATCGGTCCTCCTTGTCGTGGCGGCTGCCGTCGCCGCGGTCTCTCCACTCTCGGCCCGACTGCGTTGCTACGTCAGCATTCTTGGCTCGCAGCAGATTCGCTCATGGCAGAGCGAGCGGCTCACGTAAGGGGGCGGGATGGATGGGTCCCGATGGATGCCATGACCATCGAACGGCGACTAAAAAATTACCCTACGTGGTCGCTTAATGCGTGGAAGTCGAGATAAACCAATCGCGCGCGACACCAGATTCAGAGGACACTTCTCGCGTCGAAAACGCTTACCGATACATATTTCCAGGGCGGATTGAGACTCAGTCGGGCAGCGCTCTCAGCTCGCCTGGCAGACGGTGCCCGCCTGCTTCCAGAATTGAGTAAGCACTATTAGTGCATTCCGGGCCAAAGACCTTTACGGTGTATTCAACGGTCACGATCCCGAACCAACGGGCGCGATCCCGAGCTAAGGGAGCAGAATGAAGAACCTCAGTGCGGTCCTCATTGCCGGGATAGCGGGAAGCGCGATGTTGCTGTCGGGGACGGCTGCCGGTGCAGTCACAACGAAGGGGTCACCGCACGCCGGACCAGCGTCGATCCGTGCCTTCAACATGCCAAAGGGCTACACCGTCGTCAGCAACGGGCCCTTCGACGCGGCGACAGGGACACAAACGCACGGCTCCGCCAGCTGCCCGGGGACCAAGCAGCCCGCCGGCGGGGGCGCCTTCGTCGAAAACGGCGACAACGTGGCTGCGAGCATCAACAGCTCTTACCCGGACGGTCAGACGTGGGAACTCGACGTCAACAACACGACCGGCACCGAGACCTCCTTCGAGGTCTATGTCGTCTGCATAGCCCAGTCCGCCGGGTACAAGATCGCCACAGCCGCGGGTGTGACGGGCCTGGGGGAGACAGACGCGGCGATGGATTGCCCCTCGGGCAGCAAAGTGATCGGCGGGGGTGTCCTGTCAGACACAACGAACACCGGGGTCAACATCAGCACGACGACGCCGTACGCCCTCGGGAACGGCCACAGTGGGTGGGAGGTCTTCATGAGCAGCACGGGGGACGTGTCAAACTTCACCGTCTACTCCATCTGCCACCACAAGCCAGCAGGCTGGTCGGTGGCGACGGGCAGCTCGGTTTCGATCCCGGCCGGGGAACAGGCCGAAGCCGTGGTCTCGTGCCCGGGAGACAGCGTTCCCCTCGGCGGGGGCAGCATCACCCAGTTTGATGAGAGCGCGACGACGATCGACCTGAACACCGACTACCCAGCCGACAACGGCTGGCACATCTACGAGAGCGACGGCGAGACCACCGCGACCAGTCTCACTGCCTCGACCGTCTGCGCTGGCACCTGACATCCCGATGCCAGGATCCCGCTAACTCCCGACGGGCAGCGCCGACCCGGCGCTGCCTGTCGCGCATGCCCGATCTCCATGGGTTTCATTAGGCAAGAACCTGCCTGCACAAGCGCGGAGAAGAGGCTATTGATGAGACGCAGATGGCGAGCAGCAAGAGCGAATAGGGGCTCCCGACGAGAATGTCGGCACTCATTATGCGCAGCGTATACGTGTTTCATCGCACTAGCCGTGGAACCTGGGTCAGAGAGGTGAAGCTCACTGCGGCCGATGGAGAGACCGCCGACTCGTTCGGGCAATCGGTTGGCCTGTCGGGCAATACGCTCGTCGTGGGCGCCTGGCATCACGACCACGAGGCCGGGGCGGCATATGCCTTTCAACGCTCGCCACGAGGACAGTGGTCTCAGGCCGCCGAGTTGGCCAGTCGGGAAGAGGCTGCCGGTGACCACTTTGGCATGGCCGTGGCGGGGCGCCGAACGCTGAATCCGGTGGCGTGGCCTACATCTCCGTGCCCCGGGCACATCGAGCAGAGCGTTCTCGCCCCGGCACCGTCGGGCAGCGGCTTCGGGTACTCAGTGGCGGCCTTGGGGCAACTTGTGATGCCCGCGGACCCTGCCGACCGGATTACTCCCGTCACATCGGCACCACCGACCCCGTGAGCCACGTCTTCCATAGCGCCGCCGAAGATCGATGTGGCAGAGCCCCCCACCGGTGGNNCGATCTTGGAAACGACGCGGAAGGAGGCGCCTCCGGGCCGCCTTTCCCGGTGCGGGCGCCGGCCGTTCGAGGACTCCAGAAGACGGCGTGCCAGAACCGCGTGCCGGGTCGGCTGACAGGTACGGCAGGCGGCGCTGCTCGGCCTCGAGAGTGATGTCCAGGGATCCGATGTTCTCGTCGACGCGGGCGGCACGCCGGGGTGCCGGGGTGCCGGGGATCGGGGTGCCGGGGATCGGGGTGCCGGGGATCGGGGCCGCTGACAGCCCAAGCTCATGGCTGCGAATGCGGAGCCAGACGAACGCCGCCTGGGCCGGAGTGGCAAGGAACCCGCAAGTAGCTGTGAGCCGCCGGACGTGTCTCGACCTCACTCGCTACCAGGCCTTGACCTCAAGTGTGGTTGAGGTAGCAGGGTGGAGACGTCCGGTTTGAGCGCAAGGAGGTGCTGGATCGTGCGGGCAGCAACGGTGACCCGGTTCGGTGGTCCTGAGGTGTTCGAGATCGTGGAGCGGGCCGATCCTGTCCCTGGTCCTGGTGAGGTCGCGATCAGCGTCGAGGTCGCGGACACGCTGTGGCTGGAGACAATGGTGCGGTCCGGGGCGGGTCAGGACTATTGGCCGATGCGACCGCCGTACGTGCCAGGCAACGGGGTCGCTGGCCGGGTGATGCAGGTCGGTGACGACGTGGATCGCGGCCTGCTCGGCCGCAGGGTCGTCGCGCACACCGGCGGTGAAGGCGGTTACGCCGACCGTGCGGTGGTCGCCGCCCTGGCCGTGTCGAACGTTCCGGACGAACTCGACCTGACCGTGGCCGCCGCTCTGCTGCACGACGGGGTCACCGCCCTGGCATTGTTCGATGTCACGAAGGTGGGCCCCGACGACACAGCGCTCGTTGTCGGTGCTAGCGGAGGGCTGGGCGTTCTGCTGGTCCAGCTCGGGCATGCCCGCGCTGAACGGGTGGTCGCGATCGCCAGGGGCGCCAAGCTGGACCGGGTGCGGGAACTCGGGCCGGACGCCGTCATCGACTCCGAGCGGCCGGACTGGCTCGAGCAGGCCAGGGCGGCGCTGCCCGAGACGGGGGCAGACGTCGTCTTGGACAACGTCGGCGGCGAGCTGGGCGAAGCAAGCTTCGCGCTCGTTGCGACGGGTGGCCGATTCTCCGGACACGGGACGCCGAGCGGGCGCTTCGCGCAGGTGGACCAGCGAGCAGCGCGGCACCGTGGCATCACGGCCACCGGCATCGAGACAGTCCAGATGTCAGACAGCGTCCTGAAGCGCTATACCGACCAGGCGCTGCGTGCGGCGGCGTCGGCCACCATCGCGCCTGTTATCGGACAGATCTTCGCGCTCGAGGACGCCGGGTCTGCCCATGCCGCGATCCAGGGTCGAGAGGTCTTCGGCAAGACACTTCTCACGATGACAGCGGCGCCCGCTCGCATGGCGTGACCACCCACCAGATCTACCTGCGAGCTGCCGGTTGGATTACTCCATGCTGTTTTTGGTTCGTCACGCCATGCCGATTGCCGACCCGACGACAGATCCTTCGACGTGGACGCTGAGTAGCGAGGGTCTGGCGGCGGCGCGGAGACTGGCCAAGGCGATCCCGGCTCATGCCTGGCTCGTGTCCAGCGATGAGCCGAAGGCCTGGCAGACCCTGGACCCAGAAGGTATCCGAGATGTCCGGCGCGACCAC
This sequence comes from Actinomycetota bacterium, assembly GCA_003168255.1. Lineage (GTDB taxonomy): Bacteria > Actinomycetota > Actinomycetes > Streptosporangiales > Streptosporangiaceae > PALSA-505. Next base: position 11,461 of record PMSU01000033.1, on the reverse strand, counting down.
CGGCTGCGCGAGGTACGGCGCGTTGAAGCCTTCAGCGATGAGTTCCGGCAGCTTCGGCGGTCCTACGTCAACGGGTCAGCGCACGACGGCTGGGAGAGGCATACCGAGGTCGCGCAGCGGTTCGGTGCTGCCGTCAGCGATGCGGCGGGGCACCCTTCCAGCGGGGACATGGTGATCGCCAGCCACGGCATGGCCATGACCGTGTGGCTCAGCCGCGTCGTATCTCTGCCGGAGCCCGGCACGTTCTGGGCGGAACTACAGTTCCCGGATCTGCTGGCTGTCGATCTCCAGGCGCGAACCGTGCAACGACGGGACTGGCGCTGACCGCCTGCCGGCGAGGTCGAGCAGTTCGTCCACTGACCAGTGGTCGTCTACGTGCTTGCCGTACTTGACCGCCAGGATCCGGCCTTCGGGGCTCATGAGCAACTCGGCCGACAGGCCGAGATGCTCCTCGCCCTTGCCGGTGACTCCGCGCAGGCTGGGAGTCCGCGTCAGGGCGCGGGCGGCGACCAGCCACGAGTGCGGGTTCAGGGCGGCCAAGGGAGACATCTTCCGCACCCCGAACTCCGCGTAGAGCTTCTTCTGCGGGTCAGCGATCGCCGCGAACGGCAGCTGGCCCTGGAATTCCAGCATCGTCTCGGCAGTCGAGTGGAACACGACAACCTCGAGGATCCCGGCGGCGAGAACATCGTCATGCCGCCGGGCGATGGAGCGCAGGTGCAGATTGCAGACCGGGCAGCCCGCATACCGGCGGAACTGCAAATGCACCAGCCGCCCGGCATCGGGTACCCGCACCGGCTTGCCGTGGATGGTCGTCAGTTCGCGGCTCGTCAGTACGTCTCCCGCATTCACCTGGGTCATGGCAAGCCTTCCGTCTGTACGAGGGGGTCCGTTACGGATACGCTGTGATCTGCACCTCATACGATAGGAATAACATATCATATGAAATTCAAAATACATGAGGACGGATCCGAGGCCCGGCGCCGACGGCGGCTCGGTAACGAGATCAAGGAATCACTGCGCGAGCTGAGCATCCAGCTGGCCCTGCTCAACCACCAGGTCGTCGCGCACGTCAAACTCAATGACGGCGACCTGCCCTGCCTGGATCTCATCACCCGCCACGGACCGCTCAGCCCGAGCGCGCTCGCCCGCCGCGCCGGACTCCACCCCGCTACGATCACCGGCATCCTCGACCGCCTGGAGCGCGGCGGCTGGGTGAGCCGCGAGCGCGACCCCTCCGACCGCCGCGCCGTCAACGTGCGGGCGCTCCGCGACCGCAGCGCTGAACTCATCCGCCTCTACTCCGGCATGAACACCTCGATGGACGACATCTTCGCCCGCTACACCGACACCGAACTCGAGCTGCTCGCCGACTTCGTCGGCCGCACCACACACGCCGGACAAGACGCCACCGGCCAGCTAGCAGGCGACTAGGTCAAAGAAGCGGCCCGGACTGCCGCAGGCGCTACACAATCCCAGCGCCAGGCCAGCGACGACCGGGCGAGCTGGAAGATCCGGGCCGCTAAGCGGGGCTGCGCCTCAGCTTCACCCGGTACGAGTAGTGCTCAGGGTCGAAATAGCTCACCGCGAGCTCTACCGGATTCCCGGCCTCATCGGAATACAGCCGGTCGACACGGAGCACGGGCTGCCCTGGCTCGCAGGTCAGGCGCTCGGCTGCAAAAGACGGTGCGCCGGCCGCGGTGATGCTCTGCTCGGCGGCCATGATGGCGCGGCTCATCCGGGCATCAATGAGGCCGATGACGGTAACGCGGCTGCGCCTGCCCTGGCAGGTCAGGTCGGTCACGTCGCTGAGCAGCTCCGCCATCCTGGGCGGCAGAAAAACTGAGGTATAGCAGAACGGCACGCTGCCATGCAGGCGGATGAGCGCGAGGGTATACAGGTCATCCGAGTGCAGCCGCAACCGACCGGCGTTCTCGACATCGACCCTGCGCTGCAACGGCCGGACGATCTCGCACTCGGTGTCGAGCGACAGCGCCATCAGCTCTTCCACCGAGCCGAAATGGCGGATGTAGCGGTCCTCCTCCGCGACCGGATAGGTGCCCCGGCCGGCGACCCGATAGATGATTCCCTCGGACACCAGATCCTGCATGGCTCGCCGGACCGTCTGCCTGCTGACCGAGTAGCTCACCGAAAGCTGCTCCTCGGTAGGCAGCTTCCGGCCATCGGCATACTGCCCATTGCGTATCTCGCTGCGTATCGTGTCCGCCAGCGTCCGGTACGCGACGGACTTGACCCGGTCGGGCACTGGCTCCGCGCTCCCTTCGCGAGAGCGGCGCAGCCCCTTGACTGGAGGGTCACTCTCGTGTGCTAAATGGCCTTACATATCTTAGATTAAGTCGGCCATCAAAGGGAGGGCCCGGGTGGGACGGACGAAAGCGACGGGCGCGATCACTATCGCGGCAGCCGCCCCGGCCGGGGCGGCACGCGCATGACCTCGCTGGCCGTAGGCCTGGCCGAGTGGGCGCACAGCCTGCGGCCAAGCGCCGACGACCTCGAGCTGGCCGACCGGGCCCTGCTGGACACTGTCGCCGTGACCTTGGCCGCCAGGGATCATCGCGTGGCCAAGCTTGCCGCCGGGCTGCCGGAGGGTGCGCGGTGGGCTGCTGCCGGGCTGCCGGAGGGTGCGCGGTGGGCTGCCGCCGGGCTGCCGGAGGGTGCGCGGTGGGCTGTCGCCGGGCACGTGCTCGACTTCGATGACCTGCACATGCAGTCGACGGCGCACATCAGCGCGGTCTGCGTGCCGACGGCGCTGGCAACCGGCGGCGGGGCCGGCGCGTATCTCGCGGCGGCCGGGGTGATGGCCAGGCTCGGCATAGCCCTGGGCTGGGCGCATTACTCGGCGGGCTGGCATGCGACGTGCACGGCCGGCGCTCCGGCGAGCGCGGCGGGGGCAGCGGTCGCGCTCGGGCTGACCGCAGAGCAGATCGCCACCGCCATCGCGCTGGCTGTTCCCGGGGCCGGGGGGGTGCAGCGGGCGTTCGGCACGGATGCCAAGTCGCTTCAGGTCGGCTTCGCCGTCGATGCGGGAATCCGGGCGGCGCGGCTGGCAGCCGCGGGCGCGCGGGCCGACCCGTCGGCGCTAGACGCCTGGCTGTCCCTGGTCGGCGGGAACCCCGCCGCCGCGGAACTGTCCCTAGCCGACGCGGACCCCGCCGCAGCGGAACTGCCCCTAGCCGACGCGGGCCGGACGGACCTGGCCCACCGGACGGACCTGACCCAGCTGACGGACCTGACCCACTTGACGGACCCGGCGGTTCCCGGCGGGCTGGCGGTCAAGATGTACCCGTGCTGCTACGCGCTACAGCGCCCGATCAGCGCCCTCGCCGAGCTGGCCGCGGGCACGCTTGACCCCGGTGAGGTATCCCGCATCGTGTTGCGCACACCCGAGGCGACGGTCGCACCGCTAATCCATCACCGGCCGGAAACCGGCTTGCAGGCCAAGTTCAGCCTCGAGTACGCGGCGGCTGCCGCCCTGCTTGACCGATACCCCGGATTCGCCAGCTTCAGCGACGAGGCAGTTCGCAGGCAGTCCGCGCGCCGTCTTGTCGACCTGGTGGAAATCAAGCTCGAACCAGGCGGATCCTGGCTGCTCGACGGCGAGCTCCAGGCCGAGGTCCATACCCGGTGCGGCGAGATCAGGCGGATCAGCCAGCGGTTCCCGCCCGGATCCCCGGCCAGGCCGGCCTCGGCGGCCCAGTTGCAGGCCAAGCTCACCGACTGCGTCACCGGGCTTGGCGTCGATCCTGGTTCGTGGTCATGGCGCAACGCCGCACAGGTACTGCGAGAGCACTGCTGATGCAGCGAGCGCCCAGGGCAGTGGAAGGTAGCACATGGACGAGCTGACCCAGGAAGAGAGCGACATCGTCGAGCTGGTCCGTGAATTCGTCGACAACGACGTCAAGCCGGTGGTGCGGGAGCTCGAGCACGCGAACACCTATCCCGGGAAACTCATCGACCAGATGAAGCAGCTGGGCATCTTCGGCCTGGCCATCCCCGAGCCATGGGGCGCCGCGCGGGTCAGCACGCCTTGCTATGCGCTGGTAACCGAAGAGCTGGCCCGCGGCTGGATGAGCCTGGCCGGGGCGATGGGCGGGCACACCGTCGTCGCCAAGCTGATCCAGAGTTACGGCACCCAGCAGCAGCAGGACACGTACCTGCCGCAGATGGCCACCGGCGAGCTGCGGGCAACGATGGCGCTGACCGAGCCAGGCGGCGGCTCGGACCTACAGGCGATGCGCACCACCGCGCGCCGGGCCGGCGACTGCTACGTCATCAACGGCGCCAAGACGTGGATCAGCAATGCCCGCAGCTCACGGCTGATCGCGCTGCTGTGCAAGACCGATCCGGCGGCCCGGCCCGCGCACACCGGCATCAGCATCCTGCTGGCCGAGCCGGGCCGGGGCTTCACCGTGTCCCGCGACCTGCCCAAGCTCGGCTACAAGGGAATCGAGAGCTGCGAGCTCACCTTCGATGACTTCCGGGTCCCCGCACACGCGCTGCTGGGCGAGCGCGAGGGCGAGGGGTTCGCCCAGATGATGCGAGGCCTGGAGATCGGCCGCATCCAGGTGGCGTCCCGCGCCGTCGGGGTCGGCAGGGCGGCCCTGGAAGACGCGCTGCGGTATGCGCAGCAGCGGGAGAGCTTCGGCAAGCCCATCTGGCAGCACCAGTCCATCGGCAACTACCTCGCCGACATGGTGACCAAGCTGACGGCCGCGCGCCAGCTGGTGCTGCACGCGGCCCGGCGTTTCGACTCCGGTAAGCGCGCGGACATGGAAGCCGGGATGGCCAAGCTCTTCGCCTCCGAGGCCGCCATGCAGATCGCGCTGGACGCGGTGCGCATCCACGGTGGCTACGGCTACTCCACCGAGTTCGATGTGGAGCGCTACTTCCGCGATGCTCCGCTGATGATCGTCGGTGAGGGAACCAACGAGATTCAGCGCAATGTGATCGCGCGCCAGCTCATCAAGCGCAACTCGGTGGCGCCGTGACCAGCGGGCTGCCGCTGGACGGCATCCATGTGGTCGCGCTCGAGCAAGCGGTAGCCGCGCCATTCGCCACCCGTCAGCTCGCCGATCTCGGCGCGCGGGTGATCAAGGTGGAACGACCGGACGTGGGCGATTTCGCCCGCGACTACGACCGGTCCGTGCACGGCCAGGCGAGCTATTTCGTGTGGCTGAACAGGGGGAAGGAGAGCATCGAGCTTGACGTCAAGAGCGCGGACGACGCGCCCGTCCTGGCGGCCCTGCTGGCCAGGGCCGACGTCTTCGTGCAAAACCTGGCGCCCGGGGCAGCCGGCCGCCTGGGGCTGGGCGCGGAAGACCTGCGCAAGCGCCACCCCCGGCTGATCACCTGCTCGATCTCCGGCTACGGCCCGGACGGCCCGTACCGCCACAAGAAGGCATACGACCTGCTGGTTCAGTGCGAGGCCGGCCTGCTATCGGTCACCGGGACACCGGACGAGCCGGCCAAGGCCGGAATCTCGGTCGCCGACATTGCCGCCGGCATGTACGCCTACTCCGGGATCCTGACCGCCCTGTACGAGCGGGAGCGGACCGGCCAGGGGACCAGCCTCGACGTGGCAATGCTGGATGCCCTCGGCGAATGGATGAGCCAGCCGGTCTACTACAGCGTCTACGGCGGGCAGCCGGCCCGGCGGACCGGCGCCCGGCATGCCTCCATCGCCCCTTACGGCCCGTACGCCGCTGGCGGTGGTGACCAGGTATTTCTTGGCCTTCAGAACGAGCGGGAGTGGGCCGTACTGTGCAACGCGATCCTGCACCGGCCAGACCTGATCACCGATGACAGGTTCGCGACGAATCCGGACCGGGTAGCGCACGACGCGGAGCTGACCGTGATCATCGAGGACGCCCTGCGCGGCATCCCGGTCGCCCGGCTGGTCGCATCGCTGGACGAGGCCGGCATCGCCAGCGCCCGGCTGCGGACGCCCGAGCAGTTCGCCGCGCACCCCCAGCTGGAGGCCCGCGACAGGTGGCGCGACGTGGATTCCCCTGGCGGCCAGATCCGGGCATTGCTGCCCCCGGTCAGCGTGTCCGGCCGCGAGGCGGCCATGGGTCCGGTGCCGGCCCTCGGCCAGCACACCGAGGCCATCCGCGCAGAACTTGGCATGTTTGCGCGCGAGCCGCGCCCCGGCAGCGTTCGGATGACATTAAAAGCCAAGCCTTAACAGCGGGGTAGCCGGCAGCCGCCGGCCGACGTAGGAAGGACGCGAGATGGCCCAGGCCGCAGACGGACCGCGGACCGAGCTGTACGCCGACGAGCGGCTGCGGGCCGGGGACCTCATCGCGGAGCTCAAGGCCAGGGCGGTCACTATCGGTCCGAACGTCACGCAGTGGCCTGGGCTGACCGTATACCGGTTCGAATCGCCTGTCGCCCCGCAGCGCAGCGAGGTGCAGTCGCTGTCGCTGTGCGTTGTCGCGCAGGGCCGTAAGGCAGTGGTGATCGACGATGTCAGCTACCGGTATGACCCATTCAACTACCTGATCCTCAACCGCGGCCTGCGCTTCGAGGCCGAGATTCTCCAGGCCAGCCGCGAGATGCCGTTCCTGTCCTTGGTCTTGCAGATCGATCCGGCCCTGGTCCAGCGGATCTCAGCCGACATGCGCGATGGCGCCGCCACTGCCTTCCGCAGGCCGCAGTCCCGGGCAGCGCTGCCGCACCGGCCCGCACCGGCCCGGGTCTGCTCGCTGGACACCGACACCTGCGGCGCGGTTCTCCGCTTCCTGCGGGCCGCCACGACCGGTCCCGACCGGCGGGTGCTCGCGCCGGTGTACCTACAGGAGATCGTCTACCGCGTGCTGCGGGCCGGGCAACGCCAGCGGCTGCTCGACGCGGCGGCCAGCGAGACCTCATCGAATCCGGTCACCCAGGTGATTGCCTACGTCCGCAGCCACCTGTCCGAGCCGCTCACCGTCGCCGACCTGGCTGACCGGGCGTGCCTGAGCCCGTCGGCCTTCGCCCACCTGTTCCGGGACGTCAGCGGCATGTCGCCGTACCAGTTCATCAAGAGCATCCGGCTTGACCGGGCCCGTGAACTGCTCGTCGCCGGCGACCTGAACGTCAGTGAGGTGGCCCGGACCGTCGGGTACCCGAGCCCGTCCCACTTCATCAACGAGTTCAAGCGCCTATACGGCGTCACCCCCCGCGTCTACGCCGACGCCCAGCGCGGGGTCATACCGCTCCGGATGGACCTGGCCACCGGCCGTCCTGGCGGCGGGTAGCCACCCCGCCGCGGTTTGCCGGCCGGCCTGGCAGGCTAGTGACATCACCGCGTCCGCGCGGGAGCAGCTCGCGATCAGATTCTCTTCCTAGGAAGGACCGGCAGGAACATGACAGCGCCCAGTCGCACCGATACGCCCGACGGCACTGGCCAGCCAGGCACTGGCAGCCTGCCGCACTTCCCGATGGTCATCGACGGTCAGCGGGTCCAGGCCGCATCCGGGCGCAGTTACCAGACCGTCGACCCATTCGTCGGTGAGCCGTGGGCGACAGCCGCCGACGCTGACGCCGACGACGTCGACCTGGCCGTCAGCGCGGCCCGCCGCGCACTGTCGGGACCGTGGGGCAAGCTCACCGGATTCGGCCGTGCCCGGTTGCTGCGCCGGGTGGGCGACATCATCGCCCGCGACGCCGATTACCTTGCCGAGCTGGAGACCCGCGACACCGGCAAGCTGGCCAGGGAGATGCGCGGCCAGCTGGCCGCCATTCCCGAGTGGTTCTACTACTACGCCGGCCTGGCCGACAAGCTTGAAGGCTCCACCATCCCGGTGGACAAGCCCAACTTCCTCGTCTACACCCGGCTTGAGCCGGCCGGCGTGGTCGCCGCGATTGTCCCGTGGAACTCGCCGCTGCTGCTGCTGTGCTGGAAGCTCGCTCCGGCGCTGGCGGCCGGCTGCACGGTCGTGGCCAAGCCCAGTGACTACACGCCGATCTCCACCCTCGAGCTTGCCGCCCGCGTCGAGGAAGCGGGAGTCCCGGCCGGCGTGTTCAACGTGGTGACCGGCTTCGGCCCGGCCGTGGGCAAGGCGCTGGCGGCGCACCCCGGCGTTGACAAGATCGCCTTCACCGGCTCGACCCGGGTCGGCGCCGAGGTGGCACGGGCCGCGGCCGCCAACATCACCGGCACGGTACTGGAGCTGGGCGGTAAGTCCGCCCACGTCGTCTTTGCTGACGCCGACCTCGATGCCGCCTGCAACGGCATCATCGCCGGCGTCTTCGCCGCCACCGGGCAGACCTGCATGGCCGGCTCCCGGCTGCTGGTCGACCGCGGCATCCATGACCAACTGGTGGGAAAGATCGTTGCGCGGGCGGAGACGATCAAGGTGGGGGACCCGACGGCGACCGAGACCGAGATGGGCCCGCTGGCTAACGAGCCGCAGTACGCCAAGGTGCTGTCGTTCTTCTCCTCCGCGCCCGCGCAGGGAGCCACCGTCGCCACCGGGGGAGCGGCGGTCACGTCGCTCGGCGGCTACTTCGTCCTGCCCACCGTGCTGACGAACGTCAGCCCCGACATGACGGTAGCCTGCGAGGAGGTGTTCGGCCCCGTGCTGGCCGTGATTCCTTTCGATAGCGAGGAGGAAGCCATCGAGCTCGCCAACGGTACCCGCTACGGACTCGCCGGCGCGGTCTGGACCAAGGACATCCACCGCGGTCACCGGGTGGCGCACGCATTGAAGGCCGGCACGGTGTGGATCAACGCCTACCGGGTCGTCGGGCCAGACGTGCCGTTCGGCGGATTCGGCCTTAGCGGGATCGGCCGGGAGAACGGCATCGAGGCGGTCCGCGAGTACACCCAGACCAAGGCCATCTGGGTCGAGCTCAGCGGCGGCACCCGCGACCCGTTCACGCTCGGATGAGCAACGACGGCGAGTTCATCGTCGTGGCGCGCTACCAGGTGAAAGTCGGCCAGGGTGACCAGGTCGCCTGGCTGCTCGGGTCGCACATCGCCGCGACCCGCGGCGAGCCAGGCTGCCTCGAGTTCGTGGCACTGCGCAGTACCGCGAACCCTGACGCCTTCGTGCTGTACGAGCGTTACGCATCCCGTGAGTCATTTGACGCGCACCTGGCCAGCCCGCACTTCGAGACCATCGTCCGGGGCAGCATCTGGCCGCTGCTGGACGACCGTGTCGTTGACTTCCATCAGGCCGTGCCTGCCGCGCCCGAGCCAGCCTGACGCAGGTTGCCGAGCCGACCCCGCCGGCCAGGCGCGGTCAGCCCCGGTGGTATGCCCAGATCGTGGTCCTCGTGCCAAGGAGCCGGATGGGGATCCGTTGCCGAAGCCGCAGCGAATCGGGGGCGGCGTTGCGCGCGATGGCGGGAGCGAGCAGGACCACGAAGCCGCCGGGGCGGGTGACCCGGGCCATCTCGCCGAGCACTGCGCTGAGCCAGCCGTCGCTGTGTCCCTGGACCTCGTACTGCCGGCCGAACGGCAGGTTCGATACGCATGCACCAGCAGCGCCATCAGGGAGCGCCAGCCGGCGAGCATCGCCGGCCCGCAGCTGCGCGCCCGGCACGTTGCGGCGCGCGATCTCGACGGCGCCGGGGTCGATGTCGCTGCCGTGGGCGGCCCAGCCGGCCGCACGTGCCTCAGCGAGGATGGTCCCGGCGCCGCAGCACGGATCAAGCAGCGTGCCGCCGGCCGGGCCGGCCAGCTGAACCATGGCGGCCGCGACCGTGGGCCGCAACGCACCCCGCCGCTCGGTGTCGCGACCGCCATGCTGGCGCATCTCGGCATCCGATAGCCGGAGCCCGGCGACAAAGCGGCCCGCCGCGTACTCGCTGACCCAGACCTCCAGCCGGGCCGGGTCGGCGAACCGCCATCTGGGCCTGTCCGCACGGACCGCCTGGTCCAGTTGCTGGCGCAGGTCGGTGCGGAGAAATGCCTTCTCGGTCAGCACCCGGGCGATGACACGGAACGTCATCGATGCGGTCAGCGGCCGGACCTCCTCCGCCCAGATCGACAGGGCTCGCTGCACCCGCTGCGGCTGCCAGATCCGTCCTGCGATCGGCCGGGGGCTGTCGCCGTCGGACCGGAGAGCGCGGCTGACCTCGACAAACACATCTTCCGCTGTCCGCAGCTCCAGCGTCGCGCCGCGCTGGTCACGCTCGGCCTCAAACAGCACGATGTCCGCCCGCCCGTCGAAGCCGGCGCCGGTGGTCGAGACTCCCGGCAGCTCGTCGAGCTGCCGTCGCACCAGCGGCCCCAGGCCCGGAACGCAGGTGGCGAACATGGCGGTGACGCCCGGCCCTCGTGTCACGGGCGGGCGGGGCCGACGTGATACTCGACCACGACGTCCAGCCGCGGCATCGTCCTGTCTGTCGCCAGCCAAGCCGGATGCACGTCCATCAGGGCACCGGCTGTGGTTCGGGTGATTGCGCCCGCTCCGCGGTACCTGCCGCGCGGCGCCACCTGACGTAACCGATGATGACGGTGAATCCCAGGGCACCCGCCGGCGGGAGGGTGACTAGGCCGGGGAGCTGGTACCGCCAGGAGAACTCGGTGGCGTCCGAGGCGAGCAGCACGGCGACCGCCGCGGCGAGCACGAGGCAGCACGCGCGCGCTGCGTCGCGCTCGCCGGCACCCATCTGCCTGCGGCGCAGCAGCAGGAACGCCGAGCCGATCAGCCCGGCGATCACCATGACGAGCAGCGCCGGTCCCGGCGTGAACCCGCCGTCCAGCTGATAGGCGCGCAGGAACTCTGCCAGCGGCTTGACCACCACCGGACCGCCGCCCATATCCCGGCTGGTGCCGAGGATCCGTGGCCGGCCGGATGCGCCCTCCTCGCCGATCTGGATCTCTCCGCCACGCGTGGTCACATACGGCGGGTACTGGCGATAGTAGGTCTGGAACTGCCAGCGGGTAATCGGCGTGTCGCCCGGGCTGGTCACCCGGTGCACCTCGAACAGCTTCACCGCGTCGCTCAGCACCGACCCAGTGACCCGCAGCGGCTGCTGCCGCAGCACCCGCTGGGTGAAGTCCGAGACCAGGTGTGTGGCCGAGGCCCCGGGCAGATTCCGGTAGTAAGGCCGCAGCGGCGAGACCGGGCTGTGCTCCAGGCCATCGATGCCGAGCCGGGCCGCCAGCTGGCGCGACGGGCAGAGCGGCCGCTCGTCGGCGGGCAGCTTCAGCCTCTGGCAGTCCGCCGCGCTCGCCGCCCGCCCGTAGAACGTCGTGATCCCGCCGTGGGCCAGGCTGAAGTGCCCGGCGACCGCGTCGGCGGCGCTGTCATAGCCGATGATGGGCAGGGCGAACGCGGCACAGAGCAGCACGGCATGCCCCAGCTTGCACCGCCACCCGGTCGCCATGATCGCCGCGTAGATCACCGCCGGCAGGACGAAGATCTCGCCGATCTGGGCGACGGGTGCCGTGGCGCCGAGTAGCAGCCCGGCAACCCCCACCATCCACAGCCGCGGCCTGGGCCGC
>PMSU01000121.1 GCA_003168255.1 Actinomycetota bacterium | reverse complement strand
AGTGCCGGGCCTGCCCGGCATCCCCCTGCTCGTATTCCAGGATGCCGAGGTTGACCATGGCTTTCGGCGCGTAGTCGGGGTGGCCGGAGCTGATCGCCTGCTGGTACCAGTGCCGGGCCTGCACCGCATCCCCCTGCTCGTCCTCCAGGACGCCGAGGTTGACCATGGCTGCCGGCGCATGGTCGGGGTGGCCGGAACCGATGGCCTGCTGGTACCAGTGCCGGGCCTGCCCGGCATCTCCCTGCTCGTCCTCCAGGTTGCCGAGGTTGACCATGGCTTTCGACGCTGCGTCGGGGTGGCCGGAGCTGATCGCCTGCTGGTACCAGTGCCGGGCCTGCCCGGCATCCCCCTGCTCCTCCTCCAGGAGGCCGAGGCCGACCATGGCTGCCGAGGCGTGGTCGGGGTGGCCGGAGCTGATGGCCTGCTGGTACCAGTGGCGGCTGCGCTGCGGGTTGTCTGCCTGGTGGTAGTGGCGGGCGAGGTGGTGGAGGGCGGCGGGGTCGATGGTGGTGCCGTCGTGGTCGAGGAGGCGGCCTGCGGCGGTCCAGGCGTGGCGGGCGAGGGCAGTGTAGCCGATGTCGCGGCGCTGGTCGCCGTCGAAGTAGCGGTCGGCGTAGTCCCAGAGGGCGTCGGCGACGGGCCAGGCGACATCTTCGGCGGGGTCGTCGGCCAGGACGGCGAGCAGGGGGTGCGGGGTGTAGCGGTGACCGCCGGGGACGGCTTGCAGGTCGATGAGCCGGGGACGGCCGACGGTGGGGGCGGCGGTGGCCCAGCGCAGCGCGTCGGCGTATCCGGCGGCCGACACCGGATCGCCGGCGGCGGCCTCGGTCAGGTCGTGGCGGCAGGCGCGGTAGAGGTAGCCGAGCACGTCGTCGCTCAGGAGGCGGGGCAGGTGGGCGCGGTACCAGTCGGTGACGGCGCGCAGCAGCGCGACCCGGTCGGTGCCCTGTTCGCTGCCGCCGAGGGTGAGGGCCTGGCGCAGCGGTTCCCAGGTGATCATGAGCCGGCCGAGGAACAGGTCGTCGGCGTGGTCGATGACCGGCCGCAGGGCGGCGTAGGTGTCATGGCCGCGCAGGGTGTCGCGTTCCTGGCGGGTGATCGTGGTCAGGGTGACGCGGGCGGCGTGCTCGTCCAGGAGCGCGACGGCCTGCTCGGGGATGCGGGATCCGTCGAGTTCGGCGGTATCGAGGGTGGCCAGGATCCGCAGCCGGTCGGGCAGCTCGCCGGCCAGGGCGCGGGCCAGGCTGGTGAGCCGGGCCGGGGTGATCGCGTCCAGCCACAGTACCGCCCCCGCGCCGTCGCTGGCGGCGGCCCACCGCCCGGCCTGGGTGATCATGTCGGTGAGCGGGATCTGCGGGTCGTCGGTGAAGGCGGCTGCCCGGTGGCCGGGGAGGTGGAGCCGGGCAGCGCGGGCCAGGGTCCGGGTGGTCCCGGCCAGCCGGGGTCCCTGCACGATGATCGCCCGCTGGTCCGGATCGGCGAGTGCCTCGCCGAGTAAGGCGTCTGCGGCGCGCGGGATGTAGGGGCAGTCGCCGTCGGCGCCGAACCGGGAGGGGTGCACGCCGAGGTCGCGGAGGGTGACGTCGCCGAGCGGCCTGGGTTTCCCGTCGCTGTCTCGTAGGGCGGGCCAGAGGGCGGGCTGTGGCCGGGTGTCGTCGGTGCGGCGGCCGAGCTGCTGGTCGAGGACGCCGGCCACGATGGCCAGGAGGAGCGCGGCTGCCAGCCATCGCCAGTCCCACCGGCCCCCGCTGATGACCTGGGTGACCGCCACGGCCACGGCCACGCCGGCGGCTGCCACGACGACAGTCCGCAGGGCCGGCCGGGCGAGTTTCATGGTTGCAGCATTACCACGCGGCGGGTGTCGGGGCGAGTGATGGGGTCAAAGTGCGGGCTGGCCCGGCGGCGTCGCCGGTGCGGGTGCGTTATCTGGGGCTGGGACTGATGTGGCCGGGCAGGGCGGGCGGGTTCGTGATGACGGTGACGTCGTACGGGACCGGGGACTGGTGGCGGATCTGGCCGGATCTGCCGGGCCGGGCAGGTGCGCGGGCCCCGTGGGGGGTGAGTGCCCGCAGGGCGCCTTCTGGCGCGGAGGGCGACCTCCGGTAGGGGCCGGTTTTCCTCGCGCGGGGGGCAGGCGGGGTGCTGGTGTCAGGCGATCCAGTCGGGCTGGATGCGGTCGGGGTCCCAGCGGCTGCCGTGGGAGGCGGGCTGGACCAGGATCCGGATGACGCAGGCTTTGAGCAGGGCGCGGTGGGCTGAGCTGGTCATGGTGGGGTGTTCCCAGCGTTGCCACATGTCGCCGTCGAGGGCGGCGAACTGGGCCAGGGCGCGGGCCTGGGCGGTGCGGTTGACCCGGCTGCTGATCGTGGTGAAGTCCTCGTCGAGGACGCGCTTGGCGGTGGCCCATTCCTTCTTGGTGATCTGCCCGTGGGCCCAGTCGGCGGCCAGCTCGTCGCGCCGTTCCTCGATCTCGCGCAGCGCCTTCGCCGGATCGTCGGCGCCGGGGCTGGCGGATGTGGCCTGATGCTTGGCCAGCAGCCGCTGTAGCATGCCGGGGCTGTTCTCCAGCACGGTCAGGATGCGGTCCCGGGCCTCGGGCTCGGCGAGGCTGGCGAATACCGCGATCCGGCCGCAGCCCGGACGGCCGGGGTCTTTGACGCACATGTAGCGGGGCCGCCCGGCGTGCGCCCGGCCGTGCATCGGGGTTTCGCACCGGCCGCAGGTGAATATCCCGAACGGCAGGTACCGGTAGGAGCGGCGGCCGTTGTTGCGGTCCGGGCCGGTCAGCAGGGCGCGCAGCCGGTCCGAGTCGGCCGGGCTGATGATCGCCGGCCACGCCCCGGCGGCGGTGATCTCGCCGGTCGGGGGCCGGCGGCCGGGCTCGTAGCTGTCGGTGGGCCGGTACTCGCGGCGGCCGGAAATCCGGCCCGACAGCAGCACCACCCGCAGCGCCTGCCGGGTCCAGTCCCGGCCGGTGGAGGTGGGGATGCCGCGCCGGTTCAGGTCGCCGGCCAGTTCCTTGACCGATTCGCCGGCCAGCGCCCGGCGGGCGTACTCCCGGATCACGGCGGCTTCGGCCTCGATGACCTGCGACCGGTCGGCGGTGTGGCCGTAGCCGCGCTGCCCGCTGTGCGGCTTGCCCGCCTCGGCGGCCTGGCGAAGCTGGCGGCGCTGCCGCTCGGACTTGTGCTCGGCCTCGTGCCGCGCGGCGGCGCCCAGCGCGCGGGCGATGAACCGGCCGGTCGGGGTGGACAAGTCGATGTCCCCGGTGCAGGTAGCCAGCTGGATACCCTGCTGATCGTGCAGGTCAATGACGTCTTCGAGTTCACGCGGGGAGCGGGTGAGCCGGTCCACATGCCAGCACGCGATCGCGTCCACCTGCCCGGCGGCGATGTCGGCGTTCAGCCGGTCCCACTCGGGGCGCTTCTTCCCCGAGTAGGCCGACACGTCGTTGTCGGGGTAGACCTCCGCCACGTGCCAGCCCAGCCGCTCGCACAGCGCCCGGCAGTCTTCCTCCTGGCGGGCCACGCCGAGGCCGGATCCTTCCCGGTCGGAGGAGATCCGGACGTAGACCGCTGCGCGCACGGTGGCGATTTTACCGCCTGACCTGGCCTTTGTCGTTGTCCTCATGGTACATAACGATAGTCTCGTCCCCCTCTGCCGCCGGCACCACCGGATGAAACAAGCCGAAGACTGGACACTCGAACAGATCCTCCCCGGCGTCATGGCCTGGCTCACCCCCGCCGGACGCCGCTACATCACCCTGCCCAGCCAGCACCCCACCTAAAGATCCACAACCCAGGCGCGCAGCCGGGACATATCACCGTCCGTTGCAGCTAGGTGAGCACCACCAGGTCATCGCGGTGCACGATCACGCGCTCATACGCCGATCCGAGTTCAGCAGCCAGGGAACCGGTGGTACGGCCCATCAGCCCGGGAATCTCAGCAGCGTCGTAGTTGACCAGGCCCCGGGCCACCACGCCGCCGCCCTCATCACACAGGTCAACCGGATCCCCCGCCTCGAAATCACCTTCCACACCGACGATCCCCGCTGGCAGAAGCGACGCGCGCCTGTCCACCACCGCCCGCACCGCCCCGCCGTCCAGCCGCAGCCGCCCCCGGCCGACCGCAGCATGCGCCAGCCAGAGCTGCCGCCCCGCCGGACGACGATGACCCGGCACAAAGTACGTACCCACCAGTTCCCCGGCCAGGGCCGCACCGGCCTGCTCCGCAGCCGCGACCACCGCAGGAATCCCCGCGTCAGCGGCAATCCGCGCGGACTCGACCTTGGTGACCATCCCGCCGGTGCCAACCGCACGAGGCCTGCCCAGCGCAACGCCTTCCAAGTCACGCGGGCTGCGCACCACAGCGATCTTGCGGCTGTCAGCAATCCGCGGGTCACCGTTGTATAGCCCGTCCACATCGGACAGCAGCACCAGTGCGTCCGCCCTGACCACGTGAGCGACGAGCGCGGCCAGCCGGTCGTTATCGCCGAAGCGGATCTCTTCGGTGGCCACTGTGTCGTTCTCGTTCACGACCGGCAGGACCCCGAGGCCAAGTAGCCGCTCCAGAGTCCGCTGCGCGTTCCTGTAATGCGCCCGCCGCATCAGATCGTCCGCGGTCAGCAGCACCTGCCCGGTGCGCACCCCATGCCGCCCGAACGCTGCCGTATACCTGGCGATGAGGATTCCCTGACCGACGCTCGCGGCGGCCTGCTGGGTCGCCAGGTCACGCGGCCGCCGAGACAGCCCTAGCGGTGCCAGTCCTGCGGCTATCGCGCCCGACGAGACGAGCACGAGCTGGGTGCCGTCCCCCGCCCGGCCCGCCAGCGCATCCACTAGCGCTGCGACCCGACCCTCGTCGATCCCCCCGACCGCAGTGGTGAGCGAGGACGAGCCCACCTTGACGACGAGCCTGCGGGCGGTCGCGACATCCTGGCGCAGGCCGGTCATGGGGAACGCTTCTGGTCGGCACCGCGCGGACCGGTCATGGGGAAAATCTCCGGCCGGTACCGCGCGGGCCGGTCACGGGCGAAGCTTCCGACCAGCGCGGCGCGGGCCGGTCACGAGCGGAACCTCCGACCAGCGCGGCGCGGGCCGGTCACGGGGAAAGCCTCCGGTCGGTACCGCGCGGGCCGAATCGATACACGCCGCGACCCGAGTCCCCACCATTGCTCGAGCCCTCGCCGCGAGCGGCAGCCGCCGGCCCGGACGGGAGTTCCGGATCCCAGTCGAACACCACTGCATCGTCGAAGTCGCCGATCAGCACCTCGGCACCGGCCTGGGCACCGAATTGCGCGAGTGCCTCCTCCACGCCGAGCCGGGCGAGGCGATCGGCCAGGTAGCCCACCGCTTCGTCATTACTGAAATCGGTTTGCAGCACCCACCGGCGCGGCCTCTCGCCACGTATCAGGAAGCTGTTGTCGCCTCTCTGCACCACCTCGAAGCCAGGATCGTCAGCCGGCACGGGGCGCAGGACCTGACGGGACGGCTCGGCCTCGGGAACGGCTGCGCGCGCAGCCTCGACAAGGCTAGCCATGGTGAAGGTCAGCTCGCGCAAGCCCTCCCGGGTAGCTGCCGAGGTCTGGCAAACCGTCAGCCCACGTGCGGTGAGCACCACAGCGACGTGCTCGGCAAGTTCCCTGGCAGCTGGGACATCGATCTTGTTCAGCACCACGATCCGTGGCCGGTCGGCCAGTGATGCACCGGTCGCCGCCTGATACGCGGAGAGCTCAGACTCGATGACGTCGATGTCCGTCAACGGGTCGCGGCCGGGCTCCTCCGTGGCGCAGTCGAGCACGTGCACCAGCGCCGAGCACCGCTCTACATGGCGGAGGAAGTCCAGGCCGAGCCCCCGGCCCTCGCTCGCACCTGGAATGAGCCCGGGAACATCGGCGGCGACGAACTGGGTATCGCCGGCCTCGACCACGCCGAGATGTGGAATGAGAGTGGTGAACGGGTAGTTAGCGATCTTGGGCCGGGCGGCGGACATCGCGGCGATGAGCGACGACTTCCCGGCGTTCGGGAAGCCAATCAGGCCGATGTCTGCCACCGTCTTGAGCTCGAGCACAAGCTCCCGTCGCTCCCCCGGCTCGCCCTTGAGCGCAAAGCCAGGCGCCTTGCGGCGGGGGGAGGCGAGGGCCGCATTGCCGAGCCCGCCACGGCCACCGCGAGCGGCCACGAACCGGATGCCGACACCGACCAGGTCAGCCATCAGCTCCCCGTCCGCCGTCTTGACCTCGGTGCCGTCGGGCACCTGCAGCACTAGGTCGGGGCCCTGCGCACCGTTCCGGTTAGATCCGGCTCCAGGCTTGCCGCTACCCGCGCGGCGCAGCGGCCTGCGGTGGAAGTCGAGCAGGGTGGTGGCGCCGCGATGAACCTCCAGGATTACATCGCCGCCGCGACCGCCGTTTCCTCCGTCCGGGCCGCCGAGTGGCTTGAACTTCTCCCGGTGGATGGAGGCACACCCGTTACCTCCGTCACCTGCTTCTGCACGCAGGATGGCCTGATCGGCGAACTCGGCCATGGCACACCCCTGCTCTCCTCTGCCGGCCAGGCAAGGCCAAGACGGACCGGCGCGTCACCGGTCACACCACGGCGAAAGGATGGACGAGGCTAGTGGGCCGCGTCCGGATGGACCGGGCTGCTGCGCCGTGTCCGGATGGACGGCGCTGTTTGCGCCGCGTCCGGATAAACGGAGCTATTCTGCCGCGTCAGGGCTTTCTGCCGCGTCGAGGACGTTCACGCAGCGACGCCCGCGACGGCTACCGAACTCAACCGTGCCGCTCACCAGCGCGAACAGAGTGTCGTCACCGCCACGCCCGACACCCGTACCTGGGTGGAAGTGCGTGCCGCGCTGCCTGATGATGATCTCGCCAGCGCTCACCACCTGACCGCCGTATCGCTTGACGCCGAGTCGCTGGGCCTTGGAGTCGCGGCCGTTCCTGCTGGACGACGCACCCTTCTTGTGTGCCATCTCAGCTCTCCTTCACGGTCTCGGCCTTGTCCGCCGCGGTCTTACTCGCAGCGGACGCCATGCTTGCCGCGGCGGGCCTGGTTGTGGACGTCTTGCCGGCCTTGCTCTTGCTTGCCGTCCTGGCGACAGGGGGCTCGCCGCCCTTGGTGATGCCGGTGATCTTCACCTGGGTGTAGTGCTGACGGTGCCCAAGCCGACGCCGGTAGCCGGTCTTGTTCTTGTAGCGGATCATGTTGATCTTGGGTCCGCTGGCTTCACCGATAATCTCGGCGGCCACGTGGTAACCGCCGAGCTCCTCCGGGTCTGTCACAACGTGGTCGCCATCAACGACGAGCACGGCGGGCAGCGTGAGGGTAGAGCCGACTCCACCAGTAAGGCGGTCCACGGTGAGGACGTCATCTACCGACGCCTTCTCCTGCCTGCCGCCGCAGCGCACGATCACGTACACCGAAAACTCACTTTCCGTTATGTGCGGACCCGCCGCGATTTTCACGTCAACGGATTAGCGTCGCTGCAGTCGGGTTCGCCTGCTCAGGCACTGGACGTCGCGAAGATTGTCCTTGCGTGCCCGCATTGCGCGCCCCGAGCGCGCCGAAGTCACAGATTACCAGACGGCGGGCGCTTGCTCAGACTCCTGCGGGGTCAGCTGCGGACTCCGCAGGGTCTGTGGGGTTGGCTCCGGCTCCCGGAGCCACGGTTCCGGGCGCCACCCCGGATGTCATCGCGGACGCCTTTCCCTGCTTGCCGACGGACCTAGCCCTCCGTCTGCCGTCGGACTTTGCCTTGGGCTTTCCGTCGGGAGTCACCGCAGGAGCCCCGTCGGAAGCCACAGCCGCGCCGTCCGGAGCCACAGCGGCCCCGGCCGGAGCCACAGCATCCGCCCCGTTCGAAGCCACAGCATCAGCCCCATAGGAGGCCACGACACCAGCCCCATCGGAAGCCACAGCACCGACTCCGCCCGAAGCCACACCAGCGCCGTCCGAAGCCACACCGACCCCGCCCGAAGCCACACCAGCGCCGTCCGAAGCCACACCAGCCCCGCCCGAAGCCACAGCGGCCGCCGCGTCGGCGGATGCAGCGGCCACAGCGGCCATAGCCGCGGCGCCGTCCGAGGATACGGCTGCGACCCCGTCAGCAGCCGACCCGGTCGGCTTACGCCGGCGCCGACGGCTGTTGCTCCCGGACGGCTTGTCCTCGCTCGCACTCGCCGAACTCCGGGTGGCCTCACCGTCATTCGCCGCATGCTCGTCCCCGCGCCTGCCCCCTCCGGCCGAAGCCAGCTCGGCCGGCTCGAGCGACACGTGCACGCCGCGCCCGTTGCAGCACTCGCACGTCACGGAGAACGCCTCGAGCAGCCCGGAGCTGACTCGCTTGCGGGTCATCTGCACCAGGCCCAGCGAGGTGACCTCCGCCACCTGGTGCTTGGTCCTGTCCCTCGCCAGACACTCAAGCATCCGCCTGAGCACAAGGTCCCTGTTGCCCTCCAGCACCATGTCGATGAAGTCGATGACGATGATGCCGCCGATGTCACGCAGCCGCAGCTGCCTGACGATCTCCTCGGCCGCCTCCAGGTTGTTGCGGGTGACGGTCTCTTCCAAGTTGCCGCCCTGGCCGGTGAACTTCCCGGTGTTGACGTCGACTACCGTCATCGCCTCGGTCTTGTCGATGACCAGCGAGCCGCCGCTCGGCAGCCAGACCTTGCGGTCGAGGGCCTTGGCGAGCTGCTCATCGACGCGGTGGCTGGCGAACACGTCGCGCTCGTCCTGCCAGCGGCTGAGCTTGTCGATCAGGTGCGGAGCCACGTACCGCACGTACTCATTGACCATGTCCCAGCCGTCGTCTCCGGCGACGACGAGGCTGGTGAAGTCCTCGTTGAAGATGTCCCTGACGACCCGGATGGTCAGGTCGGGCTCGCTGTAGAGCAGCTCGGGCGCGCTCGCGGACTTCGACTTGTGCTCGATGTTCTCCCACTGCGCCGCGAGCCTCGCCACATCCTGCGACAGCTCCTCTTCGGTGGCTCCTTCTGCCGCGGTCCGCACGATGACACCGGCGCCCTCTGGCATGACCTTCTTGAGGATCTGCTTGAGCCTGGTGCGTTCGGTGTCGGGCAGCTTGCGGCTGATCCCGGTCATGGAAGCGCCAGGCACGTAGACCAGGTACCGGCCGGGCAGGCTCACCTGGCTGGTCAGCCGGGCACCCTTGTGCCCGACCGGGTCCTTGGTGACCTGCACGAGGACCGACTGACCTGACTTGAGCGCCGATTCGATCCGCCTGGTCTGGCCCTCCAGCCCGCTCGCGTCGAAATTGACCTCGCCGGCGTAGAGCACAGCGTTGCGGCCCTTGCCGATGTCCACGAACGCTGCCTCCATCGACGGCAGCACGTTCTGCACCTTGCCCAGGTAGACGTTGCCGACGAAGGACTGCTGGCTGGTCTTGTCCACGTAATGCTCGACCAGTACGCCATCCTCAAGGACGGCGATCTGGGTGTGCTCACCGCGCTGCCTGACCAGCATGGCGCGGTCTACGGCCTCGCGCCTGGCGAGAAACTCGGACTCGGTGATGATCGGCGGTCGCCGCCTGCCCGAGTCGCGGCCCTCGCGCCGCCGCTGCTTCTTGGCCTCCAGCCGGGTCGAGCCCTTGAGCCCCTGCACCTCGTCCTTTGCCTTGGTACGGGCGGCTGTTGCGGACCTGGGCTCGCGCACGTGCACGACGGTCTCGGGCGGGTCGTCGGGGGCCGGCTGGTCGCCGTCAGCCGAACTGCCCCGCCTGCGCCTGCGACGCCTGCGACGGGCCGGCCCGTCGGCACCATTCTCGTCGCCGTCATCGGCCTCAGCGTCCGCGCCGCCATCCGCAGCCGCGTTGTCCTCGGCGGCGGCACGCGCGCCGCCGCCACCTGCCGCGGCATCGTCTGACTCCTGGTCGGCCTCGTCGCCGGATTCCCCGGCCCGGCCCTTGGACCGGCCGCGGCCGCCGCGGCGACGACGGCGGCGGTCTGCGTCGTCGTCGGCTGACTCGCCGTCGGCGCCGGACTCGGCGTCGTCGGCTGATCCGGCTGCCGGATCATCGCTGTCGGACCTGGCTGCCTCGGTCTTCCTGCGTGCGCCGCCGGACCGTCCGGTGCCCGCCGCTGACTGGCCGACGGCGGGCTCGCCGACGGCGGGCTCGCCGACGGCGGGCTGGCTGGCAGCCGCCGGGGCGGCGATCACCTCCGGTGGCTGGAAGATCAGCTGCGGGGCGTGGAAGGCAGGATGGGTGACCGGAACCGGCGGCTCAGGTGCGCTGAAACCGGCCTGCGCTATGTTCTCTCGCCGCCGCGACGGGGCGCCCTCTGGCGGCGTTGAGAAGTTCTCGGGCAGCGCGGAGACCTTCCGCCGCGACGGAGCAGTGTTCTCAGGCGGCGCGGAGACGTTGTCAGGCGGCGCGGAGACCTTCACCGGCGCCGCAGAGACCGTCTCGGGCGGCGCGGACACCTTCACCGGCGCTACGGAGACTGTCTCGGGCGGCGCAGGGACCTTCACCGGCGCCACGGAGACCTTCACCGGCGGCGCCAAGGCTTCCGCGGATGGTGGCCCTGCGGCCCGGGTAGCCCTGGCCCGACGCGGGGCCCTTGTCCCCTTCGCGGGGGGCTGGCCGTCGGCCGCCCCGGGGACCGTGTCGATTACAGGTCCGGTGCTCCCCTGCTCATCTGGTTCGCTCTTTCCATTGTTCAGCTCGGTTTCGAGCATTCGGGCAATCTCCCGTCAGGTTCCCGGGCGCGCGGACCCGGCAAGGGTCCGTCGCGCCGCGCGGGAACTCGTTATGCGCGCTCAGCGGGGCGATGCCGGCCAACTGGCGGCTGTCGCGCCCGGGCGCGTCGCTTGTTCCTGCTCTCATACCTGACGCCCCTGGTCTGCCCCCGGGCTAGCCGCGCCGACCGCTCCTTCGAGCGGCCCTTGCGCCAGCCGGGTTACCAGTGGCGGCGCCACAGGCACGAGTCCGGCCACGCGGTTCAGCGCGACCAGAATGTCGTCGGGCCGTACGGCAGGTGTAGTTTGCCGAACAACCATTCGAAGTATCTCACACTCGCCCGGCTGTGCAGCGCCGGCACGCCGATCAAGTTCCATGCTGATCACGGCAGCACGGGCGTCCATCCGCCGTGTGCCGTTCTTCGTGAGCCGCTCGACCTCCACCCGGCTGGTGGCGAGGAACTCAACCACTGCTGCCTGCGCCACGGCTGACGGGACCCCTGGAAGGGTCACCTCCCACTGCGACACCTCAAGGCGCGCAAGAGGCGACTCACTGCCCCGCTCCGCGACATCAATCACATCTATCCCGTCCGGGAGGGCTGCATCCAGCCTTGCCCGCACATCTTCGGGCGTGCACGGACTGGTGAGCGCCAACTCCAGGTACTCGGCCTCGCTAGCCACCCCGGTCGCTGCCGCACCCGCATACGAAATCTTTGGGTGTGGCGTGAAGCCGGCGGAGTAGGCGATAGGCAACCCTGCCTTTCGCAACCCCCGCTCAACGGCCCGCGCAATGTCCCGGTGGCTGGCGAAACGCATCCGTCCGTGTTTAGCGTACCTGACCCACATGCGCTGCACCGATTCGGGCTGCGGCGGGGGGGTTGGTGTCGCGCGGGCGGGCGGCGGCGGCTGCACCGATTCGGGCACTGCTAGGCCCGTCCGCGATCGGTGACGGCGACCAGGGGGAGCTGCCGCGCGCCGGGCATGCCCATGGGGCTGATCTGGATCTCGGTGCCCATCGACGGGCAGACGCCGCACTCGTAGCACGGTGTCCAGCGGCAGTCTTCCACCTCGGCCGGGCCGTCGGCCGCGGTTTCCGGCGCTACCGCATCCTGCCAGTCCTGCCAGAGCCAGTCCCGGTCGAGGCCCGCGTCCAGGTGATCCCAGGGCAGGATCTCCTCGTAACCGCGCTCCCGGGTGGTGTACCAGTCCAGGTCGACGGGATGGCCGGCCAGGCCGTCCGCGGCCGCGAGCGACCAGCGCTCGAACGAGAAGTACTCGCTCCAGCCGTCGAACCGCGCCCCGGCCTGCCAGGCGGCCTTGATGATCCCGGCTACCCGGCGGTCACCGCGGGACAGCAGACCCTCGATGATGGACGGCTTGCCGTCGTGATACCTGAAACCGATCGCGCGCCCGTACCGGGGGTCGGCCCGCAGCGCGCCGCCCAGCGCCTTCAGCCGCGCGTCGACGGTCTCCTGTGAGCACTGCCCGGCCCACTGGAAGGGCGTGTGCGGCTTGGGTACGAAGCCGCCGATCGACACGGTGGTGCGGATGTCATGCCGCCCGCTGGCCTCGCGTCCCGCCTTGATCACGCGGCGGGCCAGGCCGGCGATGGCCAGCACGTCCTCGTCGGTCTCGGTCGGCAGGCCGCACATGAAGTACAGCTTCACCTGCCGCCAGCCGCTGGAGTACGCGGTGGTGACGGTGCGGATCAGATCCTCCTCGGTGACCATCTTGTTGATCACCTTGCGGATCCGGTCCGAGCCGCCCTCGGGGGCGAAGGTGAGCCCGGACCTGCGGCCGCCCCTGGCCAGCTCGTCGGCCAGCGTCACGTTGAACGAATCCACCCGGGTAGACGGCAGCGACAGGCCGGTCTTGGTGCCCTCGTACTTGTCGGCCAGGCCGCGGGCCACCTCGTGGATCTCGCTGTGATCGGAACTGGACAGCGACAGCAGCCCCACCTCGCTGAACCCGGTCGCCGCCAGGCCGGTCTCCACCATGTCGGTGATCGTGGCCTTGCTGCGCTCGCGGACCGGCCTGGTGATCATGCCGGCCTGGCAGAACCGGCAGCCCCTGGTGCAGCCGCGGAAGATCTCCACGCTGTACCGCTCGTGCACGGTCTCTGCCACCGGGACGATCGGCTTGCTCGGGTAGGGCCACTCGTCCAGGTCCATCAGCGTGTGCTTGGCGACGCTGTGCGGGACGCCGGGACGGTTGGGCGCGACGCTGGCGATCCGGCCGTCGGCCAGGTATTCCACGTCGTAGAACCGCGGCACGTACACGCCGCCGCCGGTAGCCAGCCGCAGCAGCAGCCCGTCCCTGCCGCCGGGGCGCCCGGCCACCTTCCACTCCCGGACCAGCGCGGATATCGTCAGCACCGCCTGCTCACCGTCGCCGAGCACCGCCCCGTCCAGGAACTCGGCGATCGGCTCCGGGTTGAACGCGGCGTGCCCGCCGCCCAGCACCAGCGGATGAGTGTCGTCCCGGTCAGCCGCGGCCAGCGGGATGCCGGCCAGGTCAAGCGCGGTCAGCAGGTTCGTGTAGCACAACTCCGTCGCGAAGCTCACGCCCAGCAGGTCGAAGGCGGCCACCGGCCGGTGCCCGTCCACGGTGAACTGGGGGATGCCGTGCTCGCGCATCAGCGCCTCGAGGTCGGGCCAGACGCTGTAGGTGCGCTCGGCGAGCACCCCGTCCTGGCCGTTCAGCACCTCGTAGAGGATCTGAAGCCCCTGGTTGGGCAGGCCCACCTCGTAGGCGTCCGGATACATCAACGCCCAGCGCACCTCGGCGGATTCCCACTCCTTGATCACGGAGTTCAGCTCGCCGCCGATGTACTGAATCGGCTTGCGTACCTGCGGGAGCAGCGGCTCCAGCCTGGGATAAACCGATTCCACCATGTCCACCAGCCTATAGACAGACCGGTCCCGCTCAGAACCGGTCGAACACAGTGCGCCGACGGTGCACCGATTGAAGGATGCCGATCGCCAGCATGTCGGCGAACGCGGCCGAACCCCCGTACGAGATGAACGGCAGCGGCAATCCGGTGATCGGCATGATCCCGATCGTCATGCCGACGTTCACGAACGCCTGGAAGGCGAACCAGATCGCTATCCCGGAAGCGGCCAGCGTGCCGAACTGGTCCTGTGCCCGCGCCGCGATCCGCAGCGCCCGCGTGACCACCACGGCGAGCAGTGCGACGATCGCGATACAGCCGGCGAAGCCGAGTTCCTCGCCTGCCACGGTGAAGATGAAGTCGGTCTGCTGGGAGGGGACGAAGTTGCCCGCGATCAGCGAGCCGTGAAACAGCCCGTGGCCAAACATCCCGCCGGATCCCACCGCGATCTTGGCCTGCTGTGCGTTGTACCCGGCGCCTGCCAGGTCAGCCGACGGATTGGTGAACGAGGTGAACCGCTGGAGCTGGTAGGACTTCAGCAGGTGCACGCTGACGGCCAGCACTCCCGCCGCCGCGCCGCCAACCGCGAGCCCGGCCAGCCAGCGCAGCCGCAGCCCGGACATCACGATCATGCCGATCAGCACCGCCAGCAGGACCAGCGCGACGCCGAGGGCCGGCTCGGCCACCACCAGGCCGGCCAGCGGAACCGCGCAGGCGATGGCCAGCGCGATCTCGCGCAGCCGCGGCCGTTTCCCGCCGTCACCCAGGTGGCTGAGCACCATGGCGCAGATCAGCACGAGGCCGAGCTTGGCGAATTCGGATGGCTCGACCTGGAATCCGCCGGGCAGGTTGATCCAGGCGTGCGCCCCGTTCACCACGCTGCCGAGCGGGCTGAGCACCGCGAGCAGGCCCAGCAGCGCGACGCCGTAGACCACCGGCACGGCGGCCCGGATCTTCCTGATGTCGAGGGTGGCAACCGCCACCATCAAGACCAGCCCGATGCCAAACCAGGCCACCTCCTTGTACAGGTACGTACGCGGATCAGCGCCGGCCTGTACTAGCCCGGGCTCGGTGGCCGACCAGACGAGCAGCGTGCCGAGGGCGCACAGTGCCAGCACCGCCGCGATCAGTATCCAGTCGAGGTGCCTGAGCAAGGATTGTCTGCCGAACGCACGGGCGACGAACGATCCGCGAGAGCCTGAGCCGCCGCCGCGCAGTCCTGACTGGCCGCGGGTCCCCGGCGCGAGCCGGTATGTCTCCCTCAGGCTCATCGGCTGCTCCTGCTGTAGCCCGCCGGGGGCTTGATCGCGCCTGACAAGGAGACCGATGGCAGCGAGGCCGGCACCTGCCCGTTCGGCATGGCGGCCTTATGCCCTTCAAGCCCGTAGATGTCGTCCCAGATCTGGCGGACGGCCGGGGCGGAAGTGTCGGCGCCGTAGCCGGCCCCGGGGATCATCACCACGACGACGTACTTGGGGTGGTTACACGGTGCGAACGAGGCGAACACCGAGGTCGCCAGCTTGCCGAATACCTGGGCGGTTCCGGTCTTGCCCGCCACGCAGACCTGGTTCAGCGGGAAGCCGCCGAACGCACTGGCCGCGGTGCCGGACGTGACCACGCCCGCCAGCGCGCTGCGCATGTAGGCGAGGGTGTACTTGGACACCGGCAGGCGGCGGGTCACCGGCGGGTTGATCTTCTGGACCACCTTGCCGTCCGGGCTGATCAGCGCCTCGCCGACCCGCGGGCTGTACAGGGTGCCGCCGTTGGCCAGCGCCGCGTAGGCGTCGGCGAGCTGGAGCGGCGTGACGGTCACGTAGCCCTGGCCGATCGCCGCGATCGCCGCCTGGCCCGGCTCCCAGACATAGCCGTCCTGGCAGTCCTGGTAGTCGAGCCGCTGGTCGTAGTCGCCGTCCTCCTTGCCGTTCTTGCACCAGTAGTTCTTGTACTGCTTCCAGTAGTAGTACAGGAACTGCCTGGTCGGCACGTTGCCGCTGCTCTGCTCGGGCACGTCGATGCCCGGATCGTGGCCGAAGCCCCAGGCCAGTTCCATCTTCTGCGTCTTTTGCAGCGGGGCGTGCGGGCTGGCCACCGAGTCGGCCTTCACGTCGTCGCGCAGCCACATGTCGTAGCCGAGCTGGTAATACACCGTGTCGCAGGACTGGATCAGCGCTTCGCTGAACGACATCGGGCCTTCGTTGGGGTTGCCGTCGTTGAAGAAGTGCTGACCGTCGATGTCGACGGAGGCAGGGCAGTTGTAGGTGCCGTTGATGCTGTAGCCCTGGGCGACGGCGGCCGCGGTCGTGGTGACCTTGAAGGTCGAGCCTGGCGCGTACTGGCCCTGGGTGGCCCGGTCCAGGATCGGCTCGCCGTGGCCGGTGCCGAACAGGTCGCTGAACTCCTTGGCGGAGATGCCGCCGGTCCACACGCTGGGGTTATAGGACGGGTAGCTGGCCATCGCGACCACCCGGCCCTTGGTGGTCATCACCACCGCGGCACCGGAGGTGGCGCCGGTGTCACCCTGGTCGTAGGCCTTGTGGATCGCACTGGCCAGGATGTTCTGTACGTCGGACTGGAGCGGCGCGTTGATGCTCGTGACCAGGTCATCGCCGGCTTTGGCCGACGTCTGGCTGACCGTGCCGGTGACCTCGCCCTGGGCGTTGACCGCGACCTTCTGGATGCCCGGGGTGCCGCGCAGCTCGGCGTCGTACTCCTGCTCCAGCCCGGCCTGGCCGACCAGGTCCACGCCGGAGAAGCCGGTCACGGTGAGGTGACGCTGCTTGACCTCCTGCGGGGTGATGGGCTGTAGGTAGCCGAGCACCTGGGCCGGGTTCGCGCCGTCCGGCTCCGGATAGTCGACCACCGGCTGGACCTGCGCGGTGATGTCGGGGTACTGCTGCTGATCCTCCATGATCTGTAGCGCGACCCGGTCGGAGACGTGCTGGTCGACCGGGACCGGCTGATAGGGCGAGCCCGCCCAGCACGGTGGCTTGACGCCGCTGGTGCAGGTCCTGACCTTCTCGTCGAGCACCTTGACGCTCACGTGCAGCAGCTTCGCGAGCCTGGACAGCACGGCGGGCTCGTCGCCGCGCTGGGACAGCTGCGCGACCTTTACCGAGACCACCAGGGCGGTGCGGTTGCCCACCATGGCCTGCCCGGTGTCGTCCAGGATCTCGCCGCGAACCGAGGGCACCACCACCTGCTGGGTCTCGTCCTGGGCGGCGAGGGCGGCGTAGGTGCCGGAGTTCATCACCTGCACGTACCACAGCCGCGCGCCGAGCGAGATGAGCAGCGCCGCCACCACCAGGTGCAGCACCCACAGGCGGCGCCGCGACGCCGGGATCATCGGTAACCTCCGTTCCGCTTGTGGCCGATCCGCCACGGCGACGAGCGGCCGCCGCGCACCCGGCCGATGGCGCTTCTTGACCGCGCCGGGGAGCCGCCGCGCAGCGTGGCGCGCCGCAGCGTTCGGAGCCTGAGCGGACCTTTGCCGAAGGCGCCGCGGCGGGGCGAGCCGGAGCCGAACGTGCCCTTGGTTGACGAGCCGCCGCTGAACGCGCCGCGGCGGGGCGAGCCGGTGCTGGGCGTGCGGCGTCGCTGAGAGGTCGCGGTGAACGTGCCGCGGCGCGGGGTGGCGGCGCTGGCCGGGCCCTTGCGTGGCGAGCTCGCGCTGAACGAGCCCCGGCGGGGTGCGGTGCCGCCGGCGCTGCCGGCGCCGCCC
>PMSU01000077.1 GCA_003168255.1 Actinomycetota bacterium | reverse complement strand
TCTCAGGCGCGGCATACTAGCTTGTCCTCACCCAGCTCATAGGCGGCGAACAGGTGCCGCACTCCCTTGGTCCGGGTATAGGTGGCCCGCATCCGCGGCCGTGGTTCCCGGCCTGGTTCCTTGCTCTTGCCGCTGACCGCGGCCCACTGGCGGCCAGGGCGGGGCTGCAGGTTCAGCGACCTGAACTCATCAACACAGAAGATCACCTCTGGTTCACCCGCCTCCGGATCCACCTCGCGGTCGGCGATGGCGTACAGGTGCTCCACCCAGGCCTTCTTGGCCGCCTAGTCCGGGTCGATGGAGGCTTTCCATATCTTTAACCGCTGAAAGGTGACACCTTCTTCGCGGAGCAGGGCGCGCAGGCCCTCGTGGCTGATGTCCTCCACCACCCCTCGGCGACCAGGATGTCGGCCAGCTTGGCCAGGCTCCAGGCCGAGAACGGCAGGTCATGCTCCACCGGCCGGGATTTGGCGATCTTCTTGGCCTCCCGCCGCTGGGCCAAGGTGAACTTCGGCGGCCGGCCGCCCTTGTATTTCGGGTACAGCGAACCGAAGCCGTCGGCGTTGAAGTTGCCGATCACGTCACGCACCCAGTCCTCGCTGGTGAACGCCACCTTCGCGATCGTCGCAGGGGCCATGCCCTGCGCCGGCAGCAGCACCATCTGCGCCCGCCGCCAGGTCACCACCGAACCCTGGCCCCGGCGCACGATCCGCACCAGCCGACGGCCCTCATCATCATCGATCTCACGCACCCGCGCCCGCTCAGCCACCGGCCCACTCTGACGATCAGCACCCCGCCAGGGAACTACCCGACGGGCCAAACGTGACCTGCTACGGCACTAGCAGGTGTCCCTGCCCGGTGCTGACCGTTTCCCCGAAACCCACATGACGGCACACGCGAGCTGCGCTTCGGGCTGATGGTCGGCTGTGAGCCTGCGGTCGGCGCGGCGGGTGGCCCGGCCCGGGCCACCCGCCGGCTGAGTCGCGGTCAGGGAGTGGCCGCCATTGGGGCGACGGCGAGGTTGTTGGCGAGGTTGGGATCGAGGGAGGCGGCGTCCACGGCGGCGAGCAGTTCACCGGAACCGGCCGAGGTCGCCGCCGCGGTGATGGTGAACTTCTTGGTCACGCCCGCGCCGAGCTTGGCCAGGTGCCAGACGGCGACGTTGCCGGTCATCGTGCAGCCGCCGGTGCACGACGACCCGGCCAGGATCGTCGGCAGCACCACCGCCATGCCGACCAATCGCGCCACGGCGGCCGCGTGGTTGGTGACCGCCACCGTGCACGCGCCCGTGCGTCCCACGGTGACCGAGGCCGGGCAGGTCAGCTTCACCCCCAGATCCTGGGTCGTCACCGTCTTGGCCACAGTGACCCGGAACGGCCCGGCGGTGGCCATGCCGATGGCGTTGGTCGCGGTCACCGAGTAGCTGAACGCCTTGGTCCCGGCGGGCGGGGTGCCGGAGACCGCTCCGTCGGAGGCGTCGATGGTGAGCCACGACGGCGCCTTGGCCAGGGCGTACGTGGGCGCGGGGCTGCCTGACGCGGCGAATGCGTAGCCGTAGGTCTGCCCGGCGCCCACGCTGAGGTGCGGGGTGGCCAGCACGAACGTGGGGGCCAGGTCCACGGTGACGGACTGGGTCACCTGTGGGGCGGACGCATACTGCCCGCCGCCGGTCTGATTGGCGTCGATCGTGCACGTCCCGGGCGCGGTGAAGGTCACCGTCCCGCCGCTGATCGAGCACACCAGCGGGCTGGCCGGGTCGATGCTGAACACCACCGGCTGACCAGACCCGCCCCCGGTCGCCGCCGGGGTATATGTGCTGCCCACCACCGCCGGGCTGGGCGGGCTGCTGCCGAAGGTGATCGTCTGCGGGATGAGCTGTACCGTGACCGGCTGGCTCACCTGCGTCGCGGGGGCGTACGCCCCGCGGCCGGCCTGGTTGGCGTCGATGATGCAGGTGCCGGGCGCGGTGAAGGTGACCGTGCCGCCGCTGATCGAGCACACCGAGGTGCTGGCCGGGTCGATGCTGAACACCACGGGCTGCCCGGACCCGCCGCCGGTGGCGGTGGGCGCGTACGTGCCGCCAGGCTCCGGCTGGCCCGGCGGACTGGAGGTGAACGTGATCGTCTGGGAGATGAACAGCGCCTGGAGGGACACCGTGCCGGTGATGTAGTCACCGGCCGCGCCGGTCACGGTGTAGCCGAAGCTGTCCAGGCCGGCGAACCCCGGCGGCGGGGTGTAGCTGAACGACCCGTCGCTGTTCACCGTGACCGAGCCGCCCTGTGCGGTCTGCCCACTGGCCGGTCCCGAGGCGGTGGCCGTGTCGCCGGACGGGATGGAGGTGCCCGCGCCCGACGAGCTGAGCAGGCCGCTGCCGGCCGGCACGGTCAGGGTCTGGCCGGCGGTGGTGCTGTAGACGGGCGAGCCGGTGCTGATGGGATCGGCATAGGACAGCACGACCTCGCCGTCCCCGCCGTTGATCTGCCCGGAGTTCCCGGTGTCGGACAGGCTGGCCCCGCTGACACCGCCGAGGTAGGAGGCACCGCCGCCACCACCGCCACCCGAGGACTGGTTGTAGCCGCACGGTATAGGCATCGGGGCCGAGCCGTAGACACCGCAGATCTCCACCCACGCGCCGCTGCCGCCACCGCCGCCGCCCGCGTAACCGCCGCCGCCGCCACCGCCGTAGCCGGCCCCCGCTCCCCCGGCGGAGCCCGAGCCGGCCGTGCCGACCGAGCCCGCCCCGTACGCGGATGGTGGGACGTCCCCAAAGGTATTGAGACAATCCGGGCCGGCGTCGCCGGTCACTTGGCCCGCGACACCCCCAGCGCCTGCTCCCGACATGGCGCCCGGGTCGCCGCCACCCCCGCCGTCGTAGTCGCCCACATTGTTGGGCGACGGCCACATGAACCCGGTCGCGCCGACCGTGTCCGCGTCACCGCCGGTCCCGCTGATCGGATCCGGTGGCGGATACATGCACGGGTAGTAGTAGTCGAAATCGGCTTCGCCCACGAAGTAAAGCGCGGGCAGGCCCGCGCCTCCGCCGCCCCCGGCGTCCAGCAGGAGCGTACCGCCCGACGGGGCGGTGGTCAGGTCGGTGCCGCCGCCACCACCACCGCCGCTGGTGAAGGCCCCCGGTGAGAAGCCGGAGGGGGGCTCGTTCGGAGGCGCGGTTACCGATCCGCCGCCGTTGGCCCCGCCCGCCGCGCCGGAGGCCGACCCGGCCGCACCCGCACCGCCGACATCCACGCCGAGCGTCGTTCCCGCGGTGACGGGCATGTTCGCGGTGACCTCCGCGCCGTCCCCGCCCGGTGCGCTGTCGAACTGGCCGGTGTTGGGGTCGGCGGCAGCCGGTGGGCCGACGCTGGCGCTGCCGCCCACCCCGCCGTACAGGGTCACGGCGAGACTGGTCACCCCGGCTGGCACGGTGAACGATTGACCGGTGCCCGGAGAGCTATAGGTGACCGTGCACGTCCCGTCCGCACACACCGGGGCGGGATCTGAGCCGGCCAGGGCCGTCCCGGAGCCACCGGCCGCCACGAGCAAGCCTGCGGCCAGCACCACCGCTGACGCCGCACCCTGCGCGGCCGTCAGCCGAAACGGTCGGCCCGACGCTCGATAACCATTTTCTTTGCCGTTTTTAAATGAGTAAGAAAATAGCGACTTCCGGGCCGGAGCCACCATGACGAATCCCTCCCGCATCGACCCCATGCAGCCGGAACGCGCATCGGCTCACCTCAGTTAGGCGCAGGTGGCTGACGATGTCAAGTGGTTGCCGCCACGTCTCGCGGCGCAGAGTTTCGCAGGTCTCGCCGCCGCCAGTCGGCTAGTCCTCGGCCGCGACGAGGGTAGCGGCCGGATCGCATGTCTTCCAGGTGACGGAGCTGACGCCTCGGCGGGACTGTGGATCTAACGGCTCCGTCGCACTTTGGCTCTGTCGCACTTTCGGTGGTGACGATCTGTGGTGGTTAGCTGAGCAGGATCCGGTGACGCAGGAGGTGAACCCGGCCCGGCCATACATTTGGCGTTTGATCATTTTGGTCCTGGTGTTGACGCCTTCGGTCCGGCCGTTGTGAAAGGGCAGCGTGACGGCGGCGGTGACGGCCTGGGGGTCTAGGGCCAGCCCGCGGATGAAGGAGTGAATGACCGGCAGGTCGCAGGCCCGGGCAGCCTGGATCCAGTCCTTGAGCCCTGTCTCGTCGTCAGGGCCTGGCCGCAGAAGGACGGCGAAAGAACTGATCAGTGCGGCCAGGCTGGTCATCTCGGGGCAGGCAGCGGTCAGCCCGGCCAGCAGCAAGCGCTAACTGTGGCTGAGCGCGGTGGGCCGGGTGAGCAGGAGCCGGGCGACGCGTCTGGGTGACAGGTGCGGCCGGTCAGACTCGACCCATCCCTGGCTGATACAGCGGTAGAGCAGGTTCATGCTGCCGCTGTAGCCCTGCTCGCGGATCTCGCTGAGCAGCTGGTGCACGGGCACGGCCGGGTCCTGCGCGCGGCGGACCCGCAGGTGGTCACGGTAGGGATCGACCAAGGTGGGCCGGTACCGGGGCGCGCGGATCATCCGCGAGGGCTCAGCAGCACGGGCATACCGCTTAACAGTGTTCATGGACAGGCCCAGCCGCCGGGAGCATTCCAGCAGCCCGACTCCGCTGCCGGTGAGGTCGTGGACCTGCCGCCACCGCCCGGCCGTCGTCTGGGCCTGCTTACCTTCTTTGACCGGCGGCCCAGTGGCTGCCCAGCAGGAGCTGTGCGCAGCAACTTCTTTGGGTGCAGCTCGTCTGAAGTGAGCAGGCCGGTCAGGCGCCGAGTGTGTATTGCCCCTGGTTAATGCCGGGATAGAGTCGCTGGTGCTCGCGCTTGAGGTGGAATCGCCAGTACTCCTCGAAGTCGCCGTTGCTGATGACCGCTCTGAGGGTGAGGATGGCCTCGGCGCCGTTCAGGCCCCATCTCGCGCCTCCCAGATTGAGGCGGTCGGCTATGATTCTCTGAACTAAAAGTGATCATGAATCTTTGCCTGCTGGCCGTGGTCCGGTTTGAGGGGTGAGCGTCTGGGTGGCGACTTCGCCGAAGGCGGGCATGCCCAGACTGATTGCCTCGTGACGGCGGGCGGTGGTGACTTCGAGTTGGGCGAGCTTGTTGCTGGCGGCAGCGAGGCTGACTTTGAGTCCTTCGGCCTCACCTGCCCAGCCTTCGCGTTCGGCTTCGCTGATCCGGGCGATCAGGTTGCCGCGGATTTCTTCGAGCCGGTGCCGCTGGGCGGGGTCGATGCGGAGGAGGGGGCATCTGATGCAGGATTCTCTGAACTAACCGTTTTAGTAATGTTTGTCCGTTTCTGGTCTTCGGTCAGGAAGTCCGGCGGCATGGGCAACAGCGCTGACGACGAGGCGCGCGTTGCGGTGGTCGATGCCGGGCAGGGTGTCGCCGAGGCTGACGGGGATCCCGCCGGCGATGCTGGCGGCCAGGAGGAGCATCCGCCGTTCCCCGCTGCTGGCGGGGAGCTCGCCCGCGTGCAGGGCGGCGGTGGCGGCTTCCCAGTCGAGGCTGGCGAGCAGGGCGCCCCCGTCGGTGATGCTGGTGCCGGTAGTGATAAACCTGCTGGTCAGGTCCTCGCGGTGCAGCCAGCTGCCGCAGTCGATGAGCAGGCTGGTTCCTGCTTCGAGGTGGTGGATGCCGCGGGCGCAGGCCCGCAGCGCCTCTTCGAGCTGGCGGGGGCTGATGCCCGTCACGGGGTTCCTCCGGGGGCGGGCGGGACGGAGCGGCCTGCGATGTCGGGGAACGCGGGCATGCCGAGGTGGACGGCCTGGTCCTGGCGCTGCAGGGACGCGTCGATCTGGGCGAGCTTGTCCTCGGTGCCGGCGAGGCTGACCTTCAGGCCCTCGATCTCGCCGGGCCAGCCCTCGCGCTCTGCCTCGGCGATCCGGTCGTGCAGGTTGGCCCGGATTTCCTCGAGCCGGTGCCGCTGGGCGGGGTCCGGCCTTAGGAGTGAGCACCTGACGCATGCGTGTTCATGGACGCAGGGTGACGCGAATGCGCGGGCGCACGTGCCGACTGAGACTTTCCGCTTCTCGAAGTGGGCGAGGAAGGCGTCCCATTCTTCGTCGGTGGGAGTACGGTATTCCTCGCCGGGCCGGGTGGCCCGGCGGCGGGCGATGAACGCCCGGTGGGCCTCAATCGCCTCGGCGGGGTAGACCGCCTTATATCCGATCGTGGTGTCAATCGTCTTGTGTCCGCATATGACCTGGGCGATGTGGGGCGGCAGGCCGCTCATGATGGCATCGGTCACGAAGATCCTGCGGAAGTCGTGCGGGGAGAACATGAGCGGGTCGCCAGCGGCATCAGTAAGGCCGGTCACGGCGAGCGCGTTGATGAGCAGCTTGCGGACCGCGCTGGGGGTGAACGCCCGGTTCTCGCTGCCGATGGACCGCTGGAACAGCAGCGGCATCGGCGGATTCCAGATCCTCTCCCGGACGTCGTAGGAGACGGTCAGCGGGACGTCGCCTCCCGGTCCCCGGAGCCGGCTGATGATCGCTGATAGGACGTTGGCAAGCTCGGGGCTCACCAGGAGCAATCTCTCCGTATCGGTCTTGCTCGGGGCGATCTGCAGCAGCGGGACGAGCTCGCCGGTTGTCGGCAGCCGGTACTCGGTGATGCCGTGGTGGGTGAGCTCCAGGAGTTCCTCGCAGCGGATCCCGGTCAGCCTCAGGACCTCGATCACGGCGAAGGCCCAGAACGCTTCTTCTTCCTCATAGGACAGGTTGCGGCGCTTGCCAGTGGCGGTGTCCTCGGCCCACACGTGCCGCCCGTTGGCCGTGGGCGCGACAGCCTTGCGGAGTGTCCCGCCGGTGCCTTCTATGCTCTCGCCGGGCGGTGTCGTGATGGCGGCCTGGAGCTGGCGGGCGGTCGCGTTCTTCCGGTCGGCGGCGGTGCGGGCGAGGACGGGCAGGACGGGCAGCCGCTCGCGGGTCCGCTGGTCCATCCGGGCCTTGCGCCGCCGGCGTTCCTTGGCCCAGTTGATCTCGGCGTCGCTGACCGGGCCCGGGACCGCCCACTGCGCCCAGCGTTCCGGTTCCTCCATGGCCCACTGGGCGATGTCGAGATAGAGCGCCCGGACGCGGATCAGCTCCTCCTTGGTGTTGATCCGCGTCCGGGTGACGACGGTCTTGCGCCCGTCGGGGCCGGTTACGCTGCGCTTGATCGTCCGCAGGTCCTCCTTCCACGCGTGCGCGACGTCCGGCGGCAGCCGCAGTGTGCCGATGCCCGGGGACAGGGCCTCGATCCTGGCCCAGAACAGGCCGGCCAGGGACCGTGAGATCGAGTCCAGGCTGGCGTAGTCGAGTGCGGGCTGCCGTTCCTTCAGGTAGTCCACGAGCAGGTCACGGACCGGTTTGCACTGCAGCCGGTAGCGGTCGACGAGTTCCTCGACGGTCACCTGTCCCTGGGCCATGCCGAACGCCCGGATCGTGGCCGGGGCGCCGGCGGGGAAGATCCCGAGGGCGCGCAGGCGGAGGTAGAAGTCGACCTTCTTCTGGCCGCCGCGGGAGTGGACCAGCCACTGAGCGTCGGCCATCTCCACGCAGTCCCCGACGGTGATGTCGCTGACGACGCCGCCCTTGCAGGCCAGGATGGTCGCGATCCTGGTGTCCGCGAGCCGGGCGTCCTTCAGGGCCGACGTCGGCCCGGATTCGGCGAGGTCGCGCAGCCGGGCGAACCCGGCGGCGTCGCGTGTTTCCGCCATGACCGGGGCCAGGTGCCTGTGGGCCCGGGTCACCATCCAGGTCATGCGGGGGCGGATCACGTCCCCGCAGATGAGCATCAGCAGCCCCGACGACAGGTCGTTCTCGTCATAGGAGGCCGCGAGGCCGTTGCCGCGCAGCCAGCCCAGCGGGAGGGACGCCCATGAACTGCCCGGGTGGTTCTCGGACCCGGAGGCTTCCCACCGCTGCTGCCAGGTATCCCCGGGAAAGGAGGACAGCCAGCGCAGCAGCTTGGCCGTCCCCCGGCGCCGTCCGGCCCGGGTCGCCTTCACCTCCGGGAGGAACGGCGGCGAGGTCAGCCGCCGCAGCACCTCGTCCTGGTCCTGGGCCGTGGCGGCCCATCGTTCCTGGGCTGGCCTGGGCGGGAACTGCCTGCGCAGCTGGCTGTTGCGCGGCTGCGCCGGAGCCGCGGCGCCCGCAGCCGCCTGATTGCTGCGGATGGTGTGCTTCACGATGGCCGTCATGACGGTCGCCCGAACAGCACCGACAGCGACTTCGGGTCATAGCCCGGCGCCGGCTGCGGCGGCGGGGTCTCCCGCACCCGGGACTGGCGGGCGTGGTGGGCGAGCACGCCCTCGATCACCTCGTCCTTGGTAGGGGTCAGGTAAATTTCCGTCGTGGTCAGGTGAGCGTGGCCCATGACCCATTGCACGTCGGTCAGGCTGAGCTCGCTGTCACGTGCCATCCTGGACGCTGCGGAATGGCGGAGGTCGTGCAGTGTCCAGTCCGCCCCGAGCGAGGCGTTGACCCGCTCGAACATCCGGTGCGCGCCGTGATAGGTCAGCGGGCGGTAAGGACGCCGCAGGGTCCACCAGGCCGGCTGCCGCCGGCCCCGGGGCACTCCCGTTCTCAGCAGTTCCTGCTGGTAAAGACGGTGCCATACGAACGCGTCCGCCGACGCAGGGAGTTCCTGCACCGCCCGGGTGCCCTTGCGGACCACGCTGATGAGCTGCTCGCCGGGCCTGAAGTCGCACTGGCGCATGCCCAGCAGCTCCGAGGCCCTGGCACCGGTGGAGATCCAGAACGCGACCAGCGCCCGGTCCCGGTCCGACGCCAGCGATGCGAACAGCTTGTTGAACCAGCTGTCAGGGATCGCCCGCGGGATCCGCCTGGGCACCGTCGGCCGGTAGCGCCCGGTCCGCTCGGGCTTCCACTCGTCCATCGGGTTGTGATGCGCGTTCGGGCGGCCGCGACGGCGGCGGGCGGCATCCAGCGGGAACGGGTTCAGCACCGGGCCGGTCCCGCAGTCGCGGTGGAAGTCGTAGAACCGGCGCAGCACCGTCTCACTGTGCGCCACCGTGGACGGCGCATAGCCGTCGCCGGACGCCGGCTTGCCGGTCACCGGGTTCGGTGATCCCGCTGCCCTCAAGGACAGGCGGGCCCTCCGCGGCCGGGACGTCTGCAGCCGCTGCTTGGCCGTCAGCTGGATCCAGCAGCTGAAGTCCCTCGCCTCGGCCCGCGACGCCCGGTCCCACTGAACATCCACGGCGTCCAGGAACCGCCACCACCGCAGCAGGTCAACCGAGTACGACCTCAGCGTCAGTTCCGATTTCCCTGATGCCAGCAGGTCCCGCAGGAAAACCGACACCGGCTCCACGACCTCGCCGCCGGGCCCGACTACCTGGTAGGGCTCATGGGCATCGCCGGTGGTCACGAGACGGCCCGCCCTCGCCACCACGAGCCGGGACAGATCGCGCCCCTGTTCCTCATCCGATTCGATCACGCGGACAAGTTAGCGCCGATAACCGAAAACCCGCCATGAACTGCTGAAACATCGTATTTAGTTCAGTTAACGGGGCGTGCTCGTGGATGCAGGGGGTGGAGTAGGCGCGTCCGCAGTCGCCGAGGGCGAGCTTGCGGTGCTGGAAGTGGCCGAGGAACTCGTCCCATTCGGTGTCGGTCGGGGACCTGTATTCCTCGCTGGGGCGGAGCTGCCGCCGGCGGGCGGTGAAGGCCCGGTGGCTGTTGATGGCTTCCTCGGGGTAGGCGGTTAACGGCACCGTCGGATATCAGAAGTGTCTGAATGCCTGTGTTCTGGGCTGCGTGTGGCTGTCCTGATCGTTCAAAGTGGGGCCAGGATCATGAGGATCTCGTCGCGGTTGCCGTCTGGGCCGAGGCGGAGCGCTCCGGGCCATCGGCCGATCCCCTTCCAGCCGAGTCGTCCGTAGAAGTCCTCGAGTCCGACGCCGGCCCGGGCGGCGAGGTGGAGTTGTTCCAGTCCCGTGTCGTCGCGGGCGATCTGGCGTGCGCGGTTCATCAGGGCTGTTCCGATACCGCGGCCACGGAAGTCGGTGTGGGACTGGACGTGGTTGACGGTGCCCCGGTGGGCAACCACGGGATGGGGGTCACGGCGGATGCTCATCCAGCCAGCGAGCACCCCGTCGATCGTGGCGAGGACAAGCCGGCTGCGTTGCGGGGCGAGGCCGGCGATGAGCTCCTGGGCGACCGGCGCGACATGGGTGACATCGACGGGCGGAAAGGGGAATCCGGCGGCTCCGCCCGCGTTACTGACCGTGATCCAGCAGGTGATGAGTTCCCGGGTCAGCTCGGGGCTGATCTGGTGGGGGCGGCTGATCTGCTGAAGGTCCGGGGAATCGTTGCTGGTCATAGGCCGAAGCTTTCCAGAGGGGTCGGACACGTCTATTGCTGTCCCTCGCGCTGGGGAATACGCCGGCTGACGTCGGCGGCGTAGGTCATCCAGTCCCCGGCAGCCGCTTTCTGCCATTGGACGGCGACCTGGATGTGGATGCCGAGCATGCGGGCGAGGATCGCGGCGGGGAGTTCGGTGGCGAGGATGAACAGGGCGGCGGATCTGGCCTGACGGGGGTGCAGGCCGATGTTGTGCAGGCGCATCCCGAGTCGGTCGTCGCCGATGGGCTGGCCGGGGCGTCCGCCGGGGAACAGCCAGGGTGCGGTGTCGGGGCGGCCGATGGTGGCGTGACCTTTGCGGGTGGCGACGAGGTCACGGACGAGGCCGGCCACGGGTTCGGGAAGTGCTGCTGGTGAGGTGCCCAGCACGACCTTGACCTGGTCGCCGTCATCGTGGATGTGGTCGGTGGTGAGCTTGACGATGCTGGCGATGCGCTGAGCGTAGAGGAGCGGGAACAGCCCGGCGACCCGGTCGGAGACCGTGAGAGTGTCGTCGTGCAGGAGCCGCCGGGCGTCGTCCCAGCGTTTCTCGCCGTCGTGCGGGCCGCGAGGGCCTTCCCAGCGGACGGCGCCGAAGGTCAGGTGGCTGGCGTGCCGGTGGGTGACCGACCAGCGGACGAAGTGCGCGGTCTCGTCCCGGTAGGTGAGGTCATCCCCGGATGCCCATCGGTCGAGGTCGGGCTGGGCGCAGGAGGACAGCGTGAGGTCCTGGGCGGTCAGCCAGTCCAGGAAGCCGGTGGCTGCGGTGACGTGACAGCGGACGTTGAGGACCTGCAGGTGGGTGGCGTGGGCTGTGCCCAGCCGCTGCCGGAGTCTGCGCAGGTGGTGCCAGATCGCGTAGCCGTGCAGGATCCGCCGTTCGTCTGGGTCCTCGCGGGTATCGAGGGCAGCGGTGATCCACCGTTCAAGCTTCACCAGCCGTTCGTCGCGGCTGGGCAGCGTACCGATGGCGACCAGGACGCTGCGCAGGTGCGCGATGGTCTTGTCCGCGGGGAGCTCGTCGAGGATCTCGCGGGTCAACCGGCGGATGTCGCCGCCGAGTTCGGTCAGGAGCTGCCGGACCTTGGGCCGTGCCAGCCAGACCAGGGCGGTGTCTGGCCGTTCGGTCCCGGACAGGGCCTGATGCAGCGGGGCCAGGCCGGGGCGGACGACGCCGGCCTGATCACCAGGCAGGTCTCGTATCTTCTGATCGAGGATGCACCGCTGGCAGGGTCTCGGGCTGAGCTGCCAGGTCATCCCGCAGGTCGGGCAGCGGCCCCAGAAGGTGGGGTCGGAGTTGAGGCACCGAGCACACAACGGTGCCTGGCGGGTGCCGCCGCGGACCGGGGCGACGGTATCGCATCCGCTGCAGGACGCCCACCAT
Source organism: Actinomycetota bacterium (assembly GCA_003168255.1). Classification (GTDB taxonomy): domain Bacteria; phylum Actinomycetota; class Actinomycetes; order Streptosporangiales; family Streptosporangiaceae; genus PALSA-505. Next base: position 1,943 of record PMSU01000077.1, on the reverse strand, counting down.
TGCTGGCACCGCAGGCACCACGGCTGGCCGGTGGCCCTGGAGATTTCGCATCGGGTGGTCTGTCCGCAGATCCCGCATACCGCGATCTGGTGGGGCCGGCAGTTCTGGCAGAGCGGCCCACTGGCAGTGCGGTTGGCGACCCGGCTGCGGCGGCCGCAGCCCGAGCACTCCTCGAGGTTGACCGGGTCGCTGATCAGGCAGTTGGGGCACAGAGGGTTCCCGTCAGCGTCCCGTGTGGCGGGTTCGCGGACGGCGCCGCAGCGAAAGCATGGGACGGCCGCGGACCGGGCGAAGCAGTTCCGGCAGACCCGCTGGCTGTCCAGCAGCTTCGACAAGGCCTTCACCCCGTTGCAGCGCGGGCAGGCCGGCCTCACGATCTGGGCGGCGCCGGCGGCGGCCAGTCCGTCGGTGAAGCGCAGCACCGCCGGGGACGGGGCGTAGGCGCCCGCCCCGGTGAGCAGGCCCGGGCGTCCCACGATCGCCCAGGCCGCCCGGCGCTGGCCTGCCGGCCGGGTCGTGGCCTGCTGCAGTGTCGCCTCGATCGTTTCCCGGCTGAGTCCCGGGTCCAGGGCAGTGACCAACTGCGTCAGCTCCGGCAGCGGGTCACCCTGATCGTCGGGGCAGTTCTGGCAGCGGTGCCGTCCTTGACGGTCCAAGGTGACCGGTCGACGCTGTTCACCACAGCCCGCGCAGGCGTGCATCCGCTCCAGGCACGGGCTGCATCCCCAGTCGCCCGCCCCCTGGCTGCGCACGTAGCGCAGTTCCCTCTCGCGTCCACCGCACCGGGGCGCCGAGATTCCGGTGGCTCCCGCCTTTCTCAGCGCGCGCAGCAGCTTCGCCGCCGACAAGACCGCAGGCGGCCTGCCCGTGCGCAGAACCTGCGGGTTGTCCTTCAGAGACTGGGCGAGCCGCCGCCTGGCGGCCCGGCCGCCAGCGGTCGCGGTGACCACGGCTGCGACCTGCCCGGCGGTGAGATCGTGTTCGATCTCGGTGACCAGGCCCACGATGACGGCGATCGGGTCGGCGACGACCTCGTCGTCCAGGACGCCGGTCACTCGCCGGCCGGGGCGATGCGGGCCCGCTTGGGCCGTAGCTGCCCAACGCCGGCCTCACCACCGGCCACCTTGGTCTTCTTGACCGCCCCGGCAGCCGCGACGGGTTCGACGAGGTCCTCCATTGCGCAGTCCAGGATGTCCAGCAACGCCATCAGGATCTTCAAGCTGAGACGCTCGGGCCGGTCCACGACCAGCCGGTAGACCTGGGAGGAGGACAGCTTGACGCCCCGCTCCGCCAACGGCACGAGCAAGTCGGTGGTGGAGAACATGCCGCGAGTGGCCATGACCTGCCGCAGATGCCACTGGTAGTCGAGTCTGGCCGTCATCGGCCCTCCTTCCGTCCAGGTCCGATACCGTGACCGGAGTCCAGAGCCGGAGCGAGCGCCCGACGTAGCGCGGTGTTCATGAAGTCGTCGCTGACGTGGGTATGCACAGCCGTGGAGCTATCGCATTCATGGCCAACCTGGGCCTGGATAAATCTCCGGTCGACCCCGTCCTCGGTGAGATGCGTGACGTAGGAATGTCTCATGGAGTGCGGGACCAGAGCGGCCGGCAGGCCCAGGGCATCCCGGTAGGCGACGAACCTGGCGTTGATCTCCGCAGGCTTCACCCGCCCGCCGCGCTCGGTCACCCACAACGCCGGATGATCGCCGCACCCGAACCGGGGCCGCACGTTCTCCACGTAATCGACGACGGCCTCAACCGACCAGCCCATCACCGCCGCGACGTTCCGCCGCCGGGGCGGCTGCCCCTTCTTCGCCTTGCCGTAGCGGACGTTGAGCATCCCGTAGCGGCCGAACTGCGGAGCGGCCGGGTTGCGGCCGAAGTCGACCAGGTCCAGCTTGGACGTCTCGGTGCGGCGCAGCCCTTTCCCGGGGATCCGGGACC
>PMSU01000203.1 GCA_003168255.1 Actinomycetota bacterium | reverse complement strand
CGGCCAATACACCCTCTGGCACAACCCAGCCACCCCCGCAGCAACCATCACCATCACCGGCGGCCACGTCACCGAATACCACTGGCCCGCCTGAATCAGAGCACGGAGCCCAGCCACTCCTCCACGCTGGCGATGTGCACGGTGGCCCAGGACCTGGCCACCTCGGGGTCGCGTGCGGTCAGCGCGTCCAGGATCGCGCGATGCTCGGCCAGGGTCCGTTCCTTGGCACCGGACTGGGTAAGGCCACGCCACACCCGGGCCCGCGTCGTCGGACCCGACAGGGTCTCGAGCAATGAGTAGAGCACGGAGTTGCCCGAGCAGGCCGCTATTCTCCGGTGGAATTCCAGGTCGTTTGCTACGAGATCCTCGACCTCGGGATCCGGCCCGAGACGGTCGAGCAGCGTGCGCAGCTCCTGGCTCTCCTCCTGCGTGATCCGCTCGGCCGCCATGGCCGTTGCCGCGGGCTCCAGGATGCGGCGCACCCGGAGGAACTCCAGCACGGTCGCGTCGCGGTGGAAGTCCACGATGAAGCTCAGCGCCTCGAGCAGCAATGGCACCCGCAGGCTGGTTACGTAGGTGCCATCTCCCTGGCGCACGTCGAGGATGTTGACGAGGGAGAGCGCTCGCACCGCTTCCCGCAGCGAGCTGCGGGAGAGGCCGAGCTCAGCGGCGAGGTCTGCTTCCCGCGGCAACCTGTCGCCGGCCTGCAGGGCACCCGAGACGATCATCGATTTGATCTTCTCGATGGCTTCGTCGGTGACAGCCATTGCTAGCCTCCGTCGCCCTCGCCAGCTGACCTGCGGTCCGCGGCCAGGCCGCCCCATCCCCACAGGTCTGATGCCTGGCCAGAGTATGGCACAAGGGTGCTGATCTGGCCTTGGTCGCCAGCCGGGCCGGCCCGGAACCCGCTGGGCGGCGGGTGGCCTAGTGCTGAGCGGGCTCGCGCTGCAACTGGAGTTGCGTCTCCAGGTCGGTGAACCCGACGGAGCGATATACCCGGATGGCGGAATAGCCGGGGTCCGCGACGATAACGAGGACGCTGGCGGCGAGTGCGCCCAGTCCATAGAGCCCCGCGCGGTATACGAGGGTTCCCGCCAGCCCTTGCCGACGCGCCGACGGGTGCGTCTCGACATTCTGGTAGCGAGCGATTCCTGCGCCATCTGAGAACAGGCCGAGCTGAGCCATCAGGCGACCTTCATGGAACGCCCCGAAACATGCTCCGTGACCGGCCTCGGCGAGCCTGCGCATATCTGCCATCCTGCGTTCGCAGAACTTGAGCTCGCTAGCAGGGTCTCCGACGTCGTTACACGCCAACCGCAACTTGACTGCCTGCCGCCAGTCAGCATCGCTCTCCAGCGGCCGGTACCGCGCCCCATGGTTCGGGTGAGGCGGCTCACGCAGCGAGGAGCCTGTCATCACCGTGCTGCGCTCGAGCTTGAATCCGGCCTCGAGAAAGTCCGCGGGCTCGACGGCGCACCCGCTAGTTCCGTCAATGCCAAGGGCCATGTGTCCCGCGGTGGGGAATGCCTCGACGAACCGGGACATCCACGTGGCAGCCTCGTCTCGCAGGGCTGACTCGGGCAGCAGCAGGAAGTTGCCCCACCAGAACCCCGGATTCGCCGGACTGCGGACGATGAGGTAGTCGTCCTCGTCCACGATCTTGCTGCCCTCAAGTGCCCGCAGCATCAAGTCGGTCCGGTAGCCAAGCGAATCCACCCGCACCGGACCGAGCATAGACACCTGCTCAGGTCAGCGGCTGCACGCAGTCATCCTGGCGATCCTCGCTCTCCGGTGGATTTCCGACTGACGCAGCCGGGTATGTCACCGGCTAAGCCACACTGCGTGATCGCGATGGAGGTAAGGCTTCGGCCATCCGGCTCGACCTTCGCATCCGATGATTCCCGTTTTGTACCACTGGCGATGCGACCGGACACGCTCACCACCGGACACGGCGGGAAGGCCATGAGCCCTGCCAGCCCCCGACGTCGCTGGGCGGGCTGTGTACATGCACGCGATCGGGGAACGGGGACCAGGGTTACTTTGCGGATGCTGGCACTGTCCGGCGTTCACTACACCGGGCATCCGGCTCGCCATGCCAACAACCGCCGATTATGACCATCCTGGAATGGGGTACTGGCAAAGATGAGCAATCGCCCTCATCCTGGTTTTCCTCATGAGCGGGAACGGTTCGGGCGGTCAGGCCTATACCAATTGTTTGCGTTAAGACTGAATTCAACAAGATGCCGAACGCCGGCCAGATAAAGTCCGCGGTCGACACCGTATACAACCTCGGCCGGGCGCAGTCCGGCGCGACTCCTGACCTTGTCGTATTTATCGGACTCAACGGCGCGTTCAACACCCAGGCCGTGCTCAAGGGAATGGTGTCCGGAAGCGAGAGCCTGCCGAAGGTGGCCGCCTGGAACGGCCCTCCGGCCGTTGACCCGCCCTGACCATGGCTCGGGTCGATACAGATCCGGAACCTTGCCGCTACGCCCGCATTACCTTCTATCTGCCATGATGGCGGCGAGCACGCATCCTGAGTGGACGAATAAGGGACTCGTCCAGATGCTGCCCACTAGAGCTTTCAGACGGAGTGCGGATACAGATGAGCGGATGGACTCCTTCTCCGAATGACCCTGGCGGCTCATCGGATGCCTCAGGAACCGGCTCCCAGCCCGGCCAAGGGGACGGGGCACCTCCCGGCTACGCACCGCAGCCCGGCTACGCACCGCAGCCCGGCTACGCACCGCAGCCCGGCTACGGCACCCAGCCCGGCTATGGGTACGCGCCACCAGGACCCGACGGTGTGTACCCCGCTCCGTCCACGCGGAGCCGGGTGCGCACATGGCTCGGCGTCGTCGCCGGGATCGTCGTCGTGGTGGCCGTGATCGCCGGCGTCAGCGTATTCATCCTGGGCAAGTCAAAGAAGTGGACGCTGACCGCACCGCAGACCATCGCAGGCATGAGCCGCAACACCAGTGCCATCGGCCAGTCGACCTTCAACGCGGCGGTCGCGAAATTCAGATCCGACGTGACCAGGCTGCCCAACTACGGCAGCCTGAAATCAACGGTCAGCGGGATCTACACGGTCGGACCGAATGAGGCCTTCGGCTTCATCGGCTTCAACGGTACGTTCAACGTGCAGGTGCTGCTCAAGTCGGGAGTCGGCCTCAAGGTCTCGAACGCGAATCCCGGCCCGCATGGCGGCACGGCCGAATGCGGCAGCGCCGGCCCCGATGCGATATGCCAGTGGTCCACGGGAACCACCGTGGGCATTGTGATCTTCATTCCCGCCAACGCGGCCGGCCATGAATCCACCACGGCAGCCAACAGCCTGATGATCAAGATCCGGGACAGCGTCGAGCAGCCTGCCCACTGAAGCTGGTCACGCCAGTGGCCAGGACTGCGCTTCCCGGCGAGCGCTGCTCGCAGGGAGTTACGCGACGAACGGTACCGCGCCCGACTCGCTGGCCATCGTGCGTCCCGCGGACTCCCATCCGAGCATGCCGTCAGCCACGTTGAGCACCTGCCAGCCGCCCGCGTCCAGTGCCTGGACAGCGCGCGCGGACCGCCCGCCAGACCTGCATATGACGTAGACATCGCGGTCCTGCGGGATCTGGCTGCATCGCTCGCTGAGGACGCCGAGCGGAATGTGCTGCGCACCTGGCGCATGGCCTGCCAGCCACTCGTCGTCTTCACGAACGTCAACAAGATAGGCCTGCGCGGGTACCTCGGCCGCCGGCACCGCCCGCAGTTCGCTTCCTCGATCCATCGTCCCTCCTCCCGCCCATTCTTCCACCATCGATCGATTTCGCCTGGTGGACAGCCAGAATAAGTCCGATAGACTGGATTTCATGCATGGGTTCCAGCTTCTCCTTACCGAGCCGCGCTGACGCGCCAGTAACGGCGCCAGTGCGGCGACCCCTCCTGCGGAGGGGTTTTTTCATGCCCGCGGCGACCGTATTCCGGGGCCAAGCCAAGGCCCGGACCGACGAGGTGAAGACGATGAGCGAGGAAGAGCCCAGTACGGCTTGTTTCCCCATGTTCGACGAGTTCGAGCCGCGCGCGATCGAGGCGCGATGGCAAGGCGTGTGGGAGACCGAACGCACCTGGGAGGTCTCCAACAGAGCGACCGGCCAAGACCGGGCCTACGTCCTTGAGATGCTCCCCTACACAAGCGGTGAGCCGCACGTCGGCCATCTGAAGAACTACGCGGTCGGCGATGCCGTTGCCCATTTCTGGCGGCGCCAGGGCCGCTATGTCCTGCACCCGATGGGCTTCGACGCGTTTGGCCTGCCCGGCGAGAACCATGCCATCCGGACCGGCAGACATCCCAAGTTCACCACCGACGAGTCGATTGCGTCGTTCCGGGAACAGTTCAGGCGGTGGGGCATCTCGATCGACTGGACCAGGGAAATCAGCTCACACGATCCGGCCTACTACCGCTGGACGCAATGGATCTTCCTACAGCTGTACAAGGCCGGCCTGGCCTACCGTGAGAACGCGGCGGTCAACTGGTGTCCGAAGGACGAGACGGTTCTGGCCAATGAGCAGGTGACCGGCGGCCGCTGCGAACGGTGCGGCAGCACGGTCCAGATGCGCCAGATGGAGCAGTGGTTCTTCCGGATCACCAAGTACGCCGACCGGCTGCTGTCCGGCCTCGACCCGCTGGACTGGCCCGAGCATGTCAAGACCATGCAGCGAAACTGGATCGGCCGCTCCGAGGGTGCCTTCATCGATTTCGCCGCTGATGACGCCGTCATCCGGGTCTTCACCACCCGGCCGGACACCCTGTTCGGCGCCACCTACCTGGTCCTGGCGCCCGAGCACCCGATGGTGGACGCGCTGACCGCCGGCTCCTGGCCAGACGGCACCGATCCGCGCTGGACCGGCGGGCAACAGACCCCGGCGGAAGCCGTCGCTGCCTACCGGCGCCAGGCCTGCGCCAAGTCGGAACTGGAACGACAGGCGGATTCCCGCGAGAAGACCGGAGTGTTCACCGGCAGCCACGCGGTCAACCCCGCCAGCGGGCAGCGGATCGGTGTCTTCATCGCCGACTACGTGCTGACCGGTTATGGCACCGGCGCGATCATGGCGGTGCCCGGCCAGGATGACAGGGACTGGGATTTCGCCGAGGCTTTCGGCCTGCCGATCATGCGCACGGTGCAGCCGCCATCCGACTGGCACGGCAACGCGTACACCGGCGACGGCCCGGCCATCAACAGCGCCGCTGGCGGCACCGGTCTCAGCCTGGATGGCCTGGATATCGCCGGAGCCAGGCGGGCAACCATCGAATGGCTGGCCGAGCGCGGCCTCGGCGAGCAGGCAACCACGTACCGGCTGCGCGACTGGCTGCTGTCCCGGCAGCGCTACTGGGGCTGTCCGATCCCGGTCGTCTACTGCGACTCGTGCGGACTGGTCCCCGTTCCCGAGGATCAGCTGCCGGTCGAGCTGCCCGACCTGGATGATTACCAGCCCAAGGGTCGCTCTCCGCTGGCCGCCGCCGACGACTGGGTAACCACCACCTGTCCCGGCTGCGGCGGCCTTGGGCGCCGTGAGACGGACACGCTGGACACGTTCGTGGACTCGTCCTGGTACTTCCTGCGTTACTGCGACCCGCACAACGACGAGGCGGCATGGAGCGCCAAAGCGATCGCCGCCTGGATGCCGGCCGACCAGTACATCGGCGGTGTCGAGCACGCCATCCTGCACCTGCTCTATGCCCGGTTCATGGTCAAGGCCCTGGCTGACCTGGGACACCTGCCGATGCAGGAGCCGTTCGCCAGGCTGTTCAGCCAGGGCATGATCACCAAAGACGGCGCGAAAGTATCCAAGTCCAAGGGCAACAGCATCTCGCCAAGCCCGGTCGTCGAAGCCTACGGCGCCGACACTGCGCGGTGCTATGTCCTGTTCATCGGTCCGCCACAGCAGTCCGCCGACTGGTCGGATCAGGGCATCGAAGGGGTCCACCGGTTCCTGAAGCGGCTATGGCGGCTCACTGCCGAGGTCAAGCACACGGCCGCCGAGTCGCTGGGCGCGGAGCCGAACCCGGAACGTGACCATGCGCTGAAGCGTGCCTGCGCGGTGGCCATCGGCATGGTCACCGCCGATATGGCGGGCGCGTTCGCCTTCAACACCGCCATCGCCGCCCTGATGAAGCTGCTCAACGAGTGCGGCAGAGCGGTCAGGGAAGGCGTCAGCACCAGGGTCGCCTCCGACGCCCTGGCCACCGCGGCGTCGCTGCTGCAGCCGTTCGCCCCGCACCTGGCCAGCGAGGTGTACTACCAGCTCACCGGGGAGCGCGTGTGGACCGCCGCGTGGCCAGTGGCGGACGAGAACCTGCTGAAGACGGACGTCATCGAGATCGGCTGCCAGATCAACGGCAGGCTGCGCGGACGGCTGTCGGTCCGGTCCGATGCCACCGACGCGGAAGTGGAGCGGGCTGCGCTGGTGACCGGCTACGTCCGAGACCACCTGGCGGGCCACCCGCCAAGGAAGGTCATCGTGGTGCCCGGCCGCCTGGTGAACATCGTGGGATAGCGCGCATCCGTCAGGCGCCGCTAGACACCGCAGACGGCTCCTGCTCGTCCTGCTCACCGATGCCGTACCTGGCGTGCAAGCGGCGCAGCGGGCCTGGCGCCCACCAGTTGGCCCGGCCGAGCAGCCGCATGGTCGCGGGCACCAGCAGCACCCGGACCACCGAGGCGTCCACCACCAGGGCGATGATCATTCCGATGCCGAGCAGCTTGATGAAGATGATCCCGGACGCCGAGAACGCGCCCACCACGATGACCAGCAGAAAGGCCGCCGACGTGATGATCCCGCCGGTGCGCTGCAGGCCTTCGGCCACCGCGGTGGTGTTGTCGCCGGTGACGTCGTACCGCTCCCGGATCCGCGACAGCAGGAACACCTCGTAGTCCATGGACAGGCCGAACATGATGCCGAACAGCAGGATCGGCATGCTGGGGTCGATGGTGCCCATCGGGGTAAAGCTCAACAGGCCGGACAGGTGCCCGTCCTGGAAGATCCACACGATCGCACCGAACGCTGCCGACAGCGAGAGAACGTTCATCACGATCGCCTTGACCGGCAGGATCACCGAGCCGAACGCGAGGAACAGCAGGACGAACGTGGCAACGACGATGACCAGCGCCATCCAGGGCAGCGTCGATCCGATGCTGTCAAGCTCATCCACGAGCTGGGCGGTGTCCCCGCCGACGTACACGCTGGCCCCCGGCGGCCCTGGCACCGCCCGGACTCGGTTCACGATGCCGCGCGCCCGCGCGGAGTACGCGTTGACGGTGTAGCCGATGTCAACGCGGGCGAAGTTGCCTGCGGCGCCGGTCACCTGGGCCGCGGTGACGCCGGGCACCCGGTCGAGCCGACCGGTATAAGCGGCCAGCGCGACCCGCTGAGCAGCCCCGGACGCGGCGGCAGGCAGCGCGACCATCGCCTCGATCGGGTTGGTCGCGTTGGCCGGGAAGTGGGTGTTCAGCGCGTCGGTGACCTGGTGCGCCTGCGCACCGGCGGGTAGCGCGCGGGAGTCAGTGCCGCCCCAGGTGATAGACAGGAAGGGTGAGCCGAGCGCGAGCAGCGCGACCACGATCACCACGATGTAGACCACGGGCCTGCGCATGACACTGCCCGCGATCCGCTGCCAGGCTCCGCCCGTCTCGGCTGCGGCCTGCTGTCCTACCGAACGGCGCAAGCGCAGTGCGTTCACGCGATGCCCGAGCAGCGCGAGCAGGGCGGGCATGACGGTGAGCGCGGCGAGCATGTCCACACCGACGGTGGCTACCCCGCCATACCCCATCGACCGCAGGAACACTTGGGGGAACAGCATGAGGCTGGACAGCGAAACGGCGACCGTGATCCCGGAGACCGCTACCGTCCGGCCGGCTGTGGCGACGGTCCGCGCGACAGCCTCCTCGACCGATGGCTGCCTGCGCAACTCCTCGCGGAACCTGCTGACCATGAACAGGCCGTAGTCGATGGCGAGGCCAAGGCCGAGAATCGTGGTGATGTTCAGCGAGTAGGTGGACACCGGCGCGCTGAGGGCGATGAGCCGAAGCACGCTGAACGAGCCGAGGATGGCGATGCCGCCGATGGCGACCGGCAGGATGGCGGCGGTGAGGCTGCCCAAGATAATCATGAGCAAGATGACAAGAACCGGCAGGGAGAAGCCCTCGGCCTTGCCGATATCACCCTTGACCTCGTCGTTTATCGCCTCCTCCGTCGCGATGCTGCCGCCGGTCAGGGTTTTCAGCCCGGGAACGGCAAGGTCGCCCTTGATGGCGTCGAAGCTCTTGATCCTGGCGGCGTCGTCCGGCCCGGCGAGCTGGAGAACCGCATAGGTGTCACGCCGGTCCTTGCTGACGTACCCGGGCGAGCCAGTGGACCAGTACGTCTGATACGAGGTGACCTTGTCGCGCGGCAGGCCCGCGAGGTCTTGCGTGATACCGGCACGGTAGGCCGGCGCCGCGACGGTCAGGCTCGGACTGCTGTACAGCACGACCACGTCAGCGACATCCCGTCCGAACGCACGGGCCGCAAGGTTGCTCTCCTGCTGACTCTGGCTGTTTGGCGGCGTAAAGCCCCCGGAGGACTGGAGCACGCCGAAGACCCCGAACCCCCAGACCGCCGCGGCCGCTATCGCGACAACACCTATCACCAGTGCCAGCCGCCGCCGGCGGTAGATGGCCCGCCCCCAGGTTTCGAACATCGCCGCCTCCAACGCGGTCTGTTACCTTCTGCTATTACCAGTGAACGGCGTAAACCGTGAATGGCGTTAACTTTGCATATGCCGTTTACTGTTGTCAAGCACGTTAGCTCGGTGAGGGAGGCGGCGGGTGTCACACCCCCTGAGCCGACGAGACCGCGTGCGCGCCGCCACCGTGCAGGAGATCAAGCAGACGGCTCGCGGGCTTCTGGTCGAGCAGGGCCCGGAGGCCCTGACGCTGCGCGCGATCGCCCGCGAGATGGGGATGACCGCGCCCGCGCTGTACCGATACTTCGACAGCCATGAGATTCTGGTCAGGCAACTCGTCGCGGATATCTTCGGCGAGCTGACCAGCGCTCTGCGCGCAGTCGCCGACTCTGCCGCGCAACGTCCAGCCACGTCGGGGAGTGGCTCCAAAGGGACAGTGATCATCGTCGCCGTCTGCCGCGAATTCCGCCGCTGGGCGCTCGACCACACGGCTGAGTACGCGCTGCTCTTCGGTACGCCTATACGCGGACGGCGAGACCGGCTTGACGAGATCACCGACAGGCCCGGGCGTACGTTCGCCCGTGTCTTTTTCGGCCTATTTACCGAGCTGTGGCGTCATCATCAGTTTGCTGTGCCTGCGCCCGACGAGATCGACGCGGGACTGCGGGACCAACTGGAGCGCTTCCGCGATGACCTCAGCGCCGGCCTGCCTGCGATAGCTGAGCTGCCGGTCGGTGCCATGCTCATCTTCCTGCGTTGCTGGACCAGGCTGTACGGAGCCGTCACCATGGAGGCGTTCGGGCACCTGAAATTCGCTCTCGACGATGCCTCTGCGATGTTTGAGTACACGCTGTCCGAGATGACCGGGTGGCTGGGAATGACATACCCGCCTCGGCAGTCGAGTGCGCCGGCCGGCTGATGGCGGATCAGTCACGGCGGGCGGTGATGATCCAGGCCCGCGAGCCGAACCAGACGCCTTCGCCGGTGTCATGTGCGGAAAGGGTTGTGCGCAGTCGGTCCATGGCGCGGGCCGTCTCGGCCGCATCGAGCGGCGCGAGTATGTCGATCATGGTCGGCAGGCTGCACACCAGTTCAGCGGCGGCCTCGACGTTCTCGCCGCAGTAAAGCGGCTCGTTCACGTCGGTGAGGCTGACTGCGGTGAAGCCCGCAGCGTCGAGGATGCCCCGCACATGGCCGGGATCACCAAGGGCGAACGCGTGCCCGGTGGCAGGGAGCGCAGGCAGCACCGGGTCGCCAGCCAAGGCCTGCCGGAACGCCACTGCCCACTCGTTGAGCTCACGGGTCTGCCACACCATCGCCGCGAGCCGCGCCGCCGGTCGCAGCGCCCGCCCGATGTTGGCGAACGCGGCGACCGGGCCGTCGAAGAACATCGCGCCGAACCGGCTGATCGCGACGTCGAACCGCTCCGGTGGGAACCGGTGCACCTGTGCGTCGGCCTGCTCGAAGGTGACGTTGCCCAGCCCTTCCTCGGTGCTGAGCCGACGAGCCTGGTCGAGCATCCGCGCGGACAGGTCCACGCCGAGCGCGCTGCCCGCCGCGGCCGCCCGGGCCGCGTCCCTGGTGGACTGCCCGGTGCCGCAGCCGACGTCCAGCACCCGCTCGCGGTGGCCGACGGCGGCAGCCGCACGCAGCCGTTCGTTGTGCAGTCGCACCTGCTCGTCACTGCGGCGGGGCTGCCGAGCCCGGCGCTCGCCAGCGGGGCCGTCCCACAAGGCGATCTGGTCGGCGTTTACCGTCATAGCCTGCAATACTTCCTGGCCCAGGCGCATGCAGCAACAGCACCGGGATGAGCTCAGTCCACAGGTAGGTGTATCGCTCGGCGTACGTCCAGCTCTCGGGGAGGAAGCTGCTGCCGAACCACGAACTGCCGACGCCAGGGGCAATGAGCGTGGTCGAGATGGTCACGCCGAGCACGGCGTTGAAGTACTTTGCGCATCGCCGCTGGTGATCTGCTGGGCGAGCACCACGACGATCGTCGCCACGATCGGCTGAAGATGTTGACGCGCACCGGCGTGCGCAGGCGTCACCAAGGACGAGCCCGGCCCCGCTGGGCGTCGCCGTGCCCGCGGCGGTGAGCCAGGCGAACAGGAGCGCGGCTGCGCGTGCCAGGACCGATCAGCCGTCGTCGCCGGCCAGCCGCAGGTAGGCCGGGGTGAGCAGGTCCGCCAGGTCCTTGCCGCGGACGGCGACCGCTGGCGGCTCGAACGAGCGAAGCAGCAGGTCCGGGGCGGTTACCTGGGCGGCAGGCATCGCCCGCAGCCGGGCCGCGCTCAGCCCGGGCGACCAGAAGTCGTCCAGGCACTCGGCCAGCGGCCGGTCGGTCACGTCGATCACCGGGCGCGGCGCTTCAGGCTCGCCGACGGCGATGCGGCGCAGCGAGGCGAGCAGTTCCTCCCTGCCCCGCCCGCGCCAGGCCAGCATGCCGAACGGGTCGTCGTCGAACGCCTCGGCGACCACGTAGCAGACCGCGGCCAGGTGCTTGCACGGCACTTCCCAGTCCGGGCAGGAACAGGACATCTCCATATCCCCGGCCGACCGCGGGAACAGCGGCGTGCCGCAGTCGGCGAACACGTCCTCGATCTCGTGCGGCATCTCGCCGGCCAGCAGCTTGGCGCGGAACAACGCCTGTGCGGCCAGTGACCGTTCCACCAGTTGCCACTGCTTGACCGTGAGCGGCAGCACCTGGATGCGCACCCGGTACGGCTTCGCCCGCGATCCCTGCACCTGCGCGGTGACGTAGCCCGTGGCCAGCTCGAAACCGAGCACCTGGCCCGCGCGAGCATAGTTGCGGCCGCGGGCAAGCCTGCCGCTCATGCCGAGCGACTCGAGCACGCCGATGAACCGCCGCGACCACCACTGCTCGCCGATCGCGCCGCGCTTGCTGCGCGCCTTGACACCGCCCTCGACGCGGCGCGGCCGGGACGGTTCGGGCCAGCGGTTTCCTGACCACTCGCTCATTCGGACACCGCGTCGGCTGACAGCTCGATGACTTTGCGCAGCTCGGTCACCGACATCTCGGTTAGCCAGCCCTCTCCGGTCCCCACGATCCGTTCGGCTAGAGCCTTTTTCTCATCGATCATCGCGTCGATCCGCTCTTCCAGCGTGCCGACGCAGACGAACTTGCGCACCTGGACGTCCTTGCGCTGGCCGATGCGGAACGCCCGGTCGGTGGCCTGGTCCTCCACCGCCGGGTTCCACCACCGGTCGACGTGGATGACATGGCTGGCCGCGGTGAGGTTCAGCCCGGTGCCGCCGGCCTTGAGCGAAAGCAGGAAGATCGCCGGCTCGGCCATTTCCTGGAAAGCGGCCACCATGGCGTCCCGCTGCTTTTTCGGCGTGCCGCCGTGCAGCCAGAGGACCGGGCAGCCCAGCCGTGCGGCCAGGTGCGGCTGGAGCATCGAGCCAAACTCCGCGTACTGGGTGAAGCAGAGCGCCCGGTCGCCCTCGGCGATGATCTCGTCGCAGATCTCCTCCAGCCGGGCCAGCTTGCCGGACCGGCCGGGCAGCCGGGAGCCGTCGCCGAGCAGGTGCGCGGGATGGTTGCAGACCTGCTTGAGCTTGGCCATCGTGGCCAGCACCAGGCCGCGGCGTTCGATGCCTTCCTCGGCAGCCTCGATCCTGGCCATCATGTCGGTGACCGTTGCCTGGTAGAGCGAGGCCTGCTCCGCGGTGAGGTTGCACCAGACCTTCATCTCCAGCTTGTCCGGCAGGTCGGAGATGATCGACTTGTCGGTCTTCAGCCGGCGCAGGACGAACGGGCCGGTGATCCGCTTCAGCCTGGCGGTCGCCTCCTCGTCGCCGGCCCGCTCGATCGGGATGGCGTACCTTTCGCGGAACTTCTGGGCGGGGCCGAGCAGGCCGGGGTTGGTGAACTCCATGATCGACCACAGGTCGCTGAGCCGGTTCTCCACCGGGGTCCCGGTCAGCGCGATCCTGGACACGGCCGGCAGGCCGCGGATCGCCTGTGCCTGGCGAGTCGCGTGGTTCTTGATGTTCTGGGCCTCGTCACACACCACCCGGACCCACGGGATCCTGGCGAGTTCCTCTCGGTCCCTGGTCGCGATGCCGTAGGTGGTGAGCACCAGGTCGGCGGCGTTCAGCGCGCTGGTGAGCTCGTCTCCGCTCAGCCGGTCCGCGCCATGGTGCACGTGCACGCGGAGATCCGGCGCAAATTTCGCCGCCTCCTGCTCCCAGTTCCCGACCAGCGACATCGGGCAGATGAGCAACGTCGGGTCTTGCCGAACGGCTGCGAGTGGCTCGCCCGCTGGCTTGGTGACAGGCAGCTCGGGGCCGGCGAGCCCGGACGCTTCGCGCTCATGCGCCATCAGGCCGAGCAACTGGACGGTTTTACCCAAACCCATCGAATCTGCCAGAATTCCACCCATTCCGAGGCTGCCGAGGAACGACATCCAGGCCAGTCCGCGTTCCTGGTACGGGCGCAAGGTTCCGGTGAACGAGGCGGGAGTGCCGACTGGGGCGAGGCGCCGGTCGGCCTCGCCCGACAGCAGGTCGCCTAGCCAGCCGTCGGCGTCGACGTCGACCACCGGCAGGTCGTCGTCAGCGCCGTGCAGACCGGCGAGCAGCGCGTCCGCGGCGCGCATCGTTCCGGACTGGCTGCGTTCGAGGAACTTCAGCGCGGCCCGGAGATGCTTGTCGTCGAGCTCCACCCACTGGCCGCGCAGCCGGACCAGCGGGACCTTGAGCCTGGCCAGCTCGGCCAGCTCTTCGGGGTCCAGCGCCTCGTCACCGACCGCCAGGTCGTAGCGGAAATCGACCAGGTCTTGCAGGCCGAACTTGGGGTCGGTCACCGATCCGTTCGAGGTCTTCTTCGACCTGGTGGTGAGCTTGAGGCCCAGCCGGGCCCTGCGCACCCAGTCCGGCAACAGCACGCCGAACCCGGCACCGGACAACAGCGGCGCCGCCTGCCTGAGAAACCCGAACGCGCCCTCGGTGTCAAGGACGACGGCAGCGGGGGCGGCGCTGCGTAGCGCAAGGTCAAGCTCGGGGAAGAGCCTCGCGGCGCGGCCAAGCCCGGCAAGCAGCTCCTCCTCGGGATGCTTGATCCCGGCGGCCAGGCCAGCCGTGGAAACGCCCGCCCAGACGTCATTGGCCGGCATTACCAGGCTGGGATCTCCGGTCGACTGGAGCGCGAACTCGACCAGCCAGTCGCTGGCGGGAACCTCGGCTGGCCTCCCGCCGCCGACATCCTCGGGATCGTCCATCAGGCCCGGGTCGGCGTTACCCTCGCCGTTGTCCGGTTCGACCAGCCGGAAGCAGGTGCGGACCGGGCCGGCCGGGATCTGCGCGGCCGTGTGCCAGGCGGCAAGCTGGGCGGCGAGCTCGGCGGCTTCGACTTCATCTTCCGCGGTGCTGACCTCGACCCGCGGGTCAGCGGCGGTCAGCGCGGCTGCCCAGCGCTCAGCCACCGGGATACGGGCAGGCCGACGCCCGCGCCGGGCGGGAAGCAGGGACAACGGGCCGAGCCGCGCCCGTGCGGCGGCATCGGTCAGGGCATCGAGCGCCTCGGTGAGAACCAAGGCCGACGGCTCGCCGTCGGCGTCGGTCGCGCGGCACATCGCCGGCATCCCGGCGGCGAGTTCACGCGCCCGCTCGGCGTCGGCGGCCGACAGCACCGGGCGCCAGCTCGCGGCATACCCGCCGCCCTCACCGCCAAGGGACGGCAGCACCCGGCCGCGGGCCGAAAGATCGGCGGCCAGCCGCGCCACCGCGGCGAGGTAGCGCGTGGTGCCGCCGGCCACCGCCTGCCCGGAAAAAGCGCCGGGCTCGCCGAGCGCAGCGAGCAGGTCAACCGCCGCGGCGGGGTCGAATGCCAGCGCGGGGATCCGCCAGGCGGCCAGCGACACGCTGCGCCTGCCCGCCTGGCCGGCCCCGGCCCCGGCCCCGGCTCCAGTTCGGGTTCCGGCTCCGGTTCCAGTTCGGACTCCGGCTCCGGCTCGGACTCCGGTTCCGGTTCCGGTTCCAGTTCCAGTTCCGGTTCCGGTTCCGGTTCCGTCCTGATCAGGCTGCCGGATCAGCTCGGGCGACGCGAGCGGGCCGACCGCGGTGGACGGCAGCCGCAGGGTCAGCTCGTCATCGACTGCCTTGCGGATGAGGTCCCCGGCCGACTCGGGCAGCTCGGCGAGGGCGTCCGCGAGGCTGGCCCCGTCCCGGGCGAACGGGTGCGGCCTGGGCGCGCGGGACGGCCTGCCGGACCGCGGCGGCGCCGTGGCCGGCAGCGCGGAATCCTCGGCCCACAGATACGCCGCGCCGTACGCCCAGATTCCGTGGATAACCAGCATGAAAGCAACTCCCGGCAACGACCCTGGCTCGAGCCTTGCAGAACGCTAGCAGCGGGACCGACATGACACGCTGGAAGCACGCATAGTGCCAGCAAGCGACGTCGGGGATGACGCTGTGGGCGGAGCAGGCCGACCGATCACCCGGCCGGGCTTGCATGATCTACGCGCTAATTCTTCGTGATCAAGAATCCTGGCCGGTGTCGCCGCGGTACTCCGGGGTGACCGCAGGGCCGGCATCTGGCCGTTCGGAAAAATATTGTTTATCTGAGGAGACCTTCCGGAGTTGCTTGTTCATCGAGCGAAACAGGAAGACCAGCGCCAGCGCGAGCGCGGCCACGACAAGGAAGCCCAGCGCACCGGGCGCGACCCCGCCGGATGGTGACGCACTGGCCAGTACCGTTACAGGCACACTTTCTCCCGTACCCCTGCGAACAGGTCATCTTCGGGTAGCTCGGTATCAACAAGCGACCTAGCAAGATGGTAGTCCTCCGTGGGCCAGGCTGCCTGCTGCACCTCCAGCGGGCAGGCGAACCAGGCGCTCTGCGGGTCGATCTGGGTCGCATGGGCCAGCAGTGCCTGATCGCGAATGCCGAGGTAGTCGCCGCACGGTACCCGGGTGGTGATCTCAAGCTCGCGGCGATCCCCGGCCCGCTTCTCCCAGGACTCGAACCACTCGGCATACGGTGACTCGAGCCCGCGCCGCAGTATCTCCTCGTGCAGCGCCAGGTACCGGGCGCGGTGGAAACTGGCGAAGTAGTAGAGCTTCAGCGGCTGCCACGGCTCGCCCGTCCCGGGGTACCTGTCCGGGTCCGCGGCTGCGCCGAATGCCTCGACGCTGACGTTGTGGCACTGGACATGATCCGGATGCGGATAGCCGCCCTGCTCGTCGTAGGTGAGCATGACGTGCGGGCGGAACGAGCGGATTTCCCTGACCAGGCGCTCCGCCGCCTGCTCGACGGGCACCAGGGCGAAGCAGCCCTCGGGCAGCGGCGGGAGCGGGTCACCCTCGGGCAGCCCGGAGTCGGTGAACCCGAGGAATTTCTGCTGCACGCCGAGGATGTCGCGGGCCCGCGCCATCTCTTCCAGCCGGATCCGGGGCAGGTCGGCGCGGACCTCCGGCCGGTCCATCGCCTTGTTCAGGATGTCGCCGCGCTCGCCGCCGGTCAGCGTGCAGACCAGGACAGCCACCCCCTCGCGAACATAGCGGGCCATCGTGGCGCCGCCCTTGCTCGACTCGTCGTCCGGGTGCGCGTGTACGGCCATCAGCCGCAGCGGCGCGGCGTCCGCATCGGCGCCGCAAGCTGCGTTCGCGCTGGTCAACTCGGTATGTGCAGGCAAGCCAGGTCCCCTCGGGTCGCAATGTGCCCGGCCGGCGACCTGGTGGGCGAGCCGGCCGGCGGGGCCGGCCGGCGGCAGGGCGCCGACGAGCCATTCTCCAGCAGAACGCACCGCGGACGCGACGTAATTCCGCGGGTGTCAGGGGAGTGCCTAGCGGGCACATTGACCCGGTGACGGCATGGCGTGCATAATGCCGTCTCCCCGCCGGGCATTGACTAGGGCGACGCACTGGGGGGACCTTGTTAACCTCAGAGGATTACCCCCCAGGGGCCCGCCATGAGGCCCGGCGGATTACAGATGCCGCACCACTTTCGAGGAGTGCCCGTGACCGAGACGCGCGACGACAGCCTCACTTGGCTCACCCAGGAGGCGTACGACCGGTTGAAGTCCGAGCTTGACCACCTCTCTGGCCAGGGGCGCCTCGATATCGCGGAGAAGATCGAGTTTGCCCGCGAAGAGGGAGACCTGAAGGAGAACGGCGGCTACCACGCCGCCAAGGAGGAGCAGGGCAAGATCGAGGCACGGATCAACCAGTTGCAGCACATCCTGATCAATTCGCGCGTCGGCGACCCGCCCCGTACCGAGGGCGTGGTCGGGCCGGGGATGACGGTCACCGTGCGGTTCGAGAGCGATGGCGACGAGGTCACCTTCCTGCTCGCCTCCCGCGAGGAGAGCGGCGCGCCGATCGACGTGTACTCTCCCCGGTCGCCGCTGGGCCACGCGATATCGGGCAAGAAGGTTGGCGAGCGGGCCACCTACCACCTGCCGAACGGGCGCAGCGCGACGGTAGAGATCCTCGATGCGGTGCCCTACGCGGGCATGTGATCGCGGCGCCGTCTAGCTGACGAGTTCGGGCGTCGGCTGTTCCGCCGCCGGCGCCCGGCCCCGTAGCGGGACTTCCTTGACGAACCAGGCGAGCACGAACACGATGACGGCGGACGGGGCCGCCCAGATGAACACGCCCTGTATGGCATGCGTGATCGCGAAGAAGACGTCATGCCGGATCGGCGCGGGCAGCTTGTTGACCGTAACCGGATCGAGCTGACCGCCGGCCACGTTCAGGTGCACGCCTGGCAGCCGCGCGGTCATCACCTCGGTGAGCCGCCGGGCGAAGATCGCACCAAAGACCGAAACCCCGATCGATCCGCCGATCTGCTGGAAGAACGTCCGCGAACTACTCGCCACGCCCATGTCCCGCGGGTGCACGCTGTTCTGCACGATGATCGTCGTCACGTTCATCAGGAAGCCCATGCCGATGCCGAGCACGGCGAAGTAGAGCCCGCTGGTGACCAGGCTGGTGTTCACGCTCAGCCGGGTCAGCAGGAACAGGCCGATCGCCATGCCTATCCCGCCAAGGATGGGAAAGATCTTGTACCGGCCGGTGCGGGTGGTCACCTGACCAGCCAGGATCGTGGTGACCATCATGCCTGCCATCATCGGGATGAGCATCAGGCCGCTACCGGTCGCCGACAGGTGCTGCACCGTCTGCTGGTACAGCGGCAGGAACGTGAGCGCACCAAACATCGCGATGCCGGCCATGAAGCTTATTGCCGACACCAGCGTGAAGTTGAGGTTGCGGAACACGTGCAGCGGGAGCACTGGCTCGGCGGCCCTGGCTTCGGCTAGGCAGAATGCGACTGTCGTGACCACGGCCAGCGCGGCGAGGCCGAGAATCTGCGGCGAGCCCCACGCGTACTGGCTACCGCCCCAGGTCGAGAGCAGCACGATGGCGGTGGCGGCCACGGCGAGCAGGCCGGCGCCGAGATAGTCGATCTTGTGGCTCACCTTGAGCCGCGGCACGTGCAGGGTGGCCGCCAGGTAGATCAGCGCGGCACCGCCGACCGGCATGTTGATGTAGAAGATCCAGCGCCAGGAGAGGCTGTCGGTGATGTAGCCGCCGACCAGCGGGCCGGCGATCATGGCAAGCATCATCGCGGCCATCATGTAGCCCATGTAGGTGCCGCGCTCGCGCGGCGGCACCAGGTCGCCCAGGGTCGCGATGGCCCCCACCATCAGCCCGCCGGCGCCCAGGCCCTGGACCGCGCGGAACGCGATGAGCTGGTCCATCGAATGCGCGACCCCGGACAGCGCCGAGCCGACTAGGAAGATCATGATGGCGATTATGATCAGCCGCTTGCGGCCGTACATGTCGCCGAGCTTGCCGTACAGCGGCGTGGTGATGGTGGCGGCGAGCACGTAGGCCGTGACCACCCAGGACAGGTGGGTAACCCCGCCGAGAGTTCCGACGATGCGCGGCAGCGCGGTGCTTACGATCAGCTGATCGAGCATCGCGAGGATCATCGCGAGCAGCAGGCCCGGCAACACGATCAGGACTTCGCGCCTGGCCCCCGACCGCGCTCCGGTGTCCGTCTCGTCCTGTGCCGCTGCCACTGTCACGCCTCCTACTTACTTGCCGACCGGCGACTTACTTGCCGACCGGCTAGTGTCGTCTGGACGCTATGCTAGCCACTGACCGGCCGTCAAGTAAGACTACGGCGAATCCGGTCAGGTCATTTCTGCCACCCAGGACATCGGTCCAGTCGGCCCAGCCAGGGACAGGCGAGCGGAGTGCGAGAAGGCGATGGGCGAGGCAGCAAACGGTAACGCGGCGGAGAGCGCTGGCGCGCATCCCCGTGGTGACACGCGTGCCCGCATCCAGGCCATCGCGGTCGAACTGTTCAGCGAGCAGGGTTACGACAAGACCTCGCTCCGCGAGATCGCGGAACGGCTCGGCGTCACCAAGGCGGCGCTCTACTACCACTTCAGGTCCAAAGAGGACATCGTGCACAGCCTGGTGGACGATTACTTCGGCCAGGTCGATGCCCTCATCGCCTGGGCCAGGCGGCAGCGCAGGACATCGGAAGTCCGCGGCGAGATCCTGGCCCGCTACCTCGACATCGTGATCAGCGGTCACCAGGTCTACCGCATGGTGCAGCAGAACCAGGCGGCGCTGGGCAGCCTGGCTTCGGCCAAGAAGCACGGCGAACTGTTCCGCGAGCGGATGAGCTCCCTCATCGAGCTGCTCACCGAGCCTGGGGCGTCACTGCGCGAGCGAGTCAGCGCCGCCGTAGCGGCCAGCGGCCTGAGCATCGGCTGGATGCTCTTCCAGGACGAGGAGGACGATCCGAGCGAGCTGCGGATGGCAGTGCTCGGCATCGCCCGCGAACTGGCAGGCTGCGCCCAGGAGCCAGCCGCCGCCCCGCCCGCTACCCGGGATGGTCAGCCAGCCAGGCCATCGCCGGCCGCGGCCGCGCGCACCAACGGCAGCACCCGGTAGGGAAGCGGCGTCGCGAGCGCGATTACCGTGGACGCCCTGACCACGCCGGCGACGTCCACGATCGCGTCGATAACTCGCTGCAGATCCGCGTTCGTCCTGGCCACGACGCGGCACAGCATGTCGCCCGTGCCGGTGATCGTGTGCACCTCAAGCACCTCGGGAATCACGGCCAGGCCATGCGCCACCGGGTCGTGCCCGCCGGCCTGGCGGATCTCCAGGGTCACGAACGCGGTGACGTCGAAGCCCAGGGCGGCCGGCTCGATATCCGGACCAAAGCCGGTGATGACGCCGCGGGCCTGCATCCTGTCTAGCCGCGCCTGAACCGTTCCCCGCGCTACGCCCAGCCGCCTGGACGCTTCGAGCACGCCGACCCTGGGCTCATCGCGGAGAAGCTCGACGAGCTGGGCGTCTAGAAGATCAGCCACCTGCACATCCCCGTTCCTGTCACGCTACTCAGGGAGGGACACAGACTATACAAAATGCCCATCCGCTGAACGGGAGCTTCCCGCCGGGAACGGACTGCGGTTTGCCGGCTCATTACCTGCCGAATGTCAGGTGCAGGGCGGCTGGCCCGACGAACCCGCCAGGCGAGTGGTGCCTGCGGCGGTAGCAGGTGCATCATGAGCGCATGACGCAGCCACCGGACAACATGGGCGGGCAGCCCGCAGCAGACGGGTCACCGGGCGACCAGGACAACGGCTCGCCAGCTCCGGCACCGCCGCCCGGTGCCTGGCACTTCCCGCCCGAGCCCGCGCCACCGCCCGCGGGACCGCAGGGGCAGCAGTCATACGGGGGGCCGCCCCCGCCGTACGGAACCTCGCCGCAGTACGGGTCGCCACAGCCGTACGGGTCGGCGCAGCAAGCCGGGGGGCCGCCGCAATACGGGGGACCGCAGCAGCACGGCGGGCCGCCCCAGCAATACGGCGGGCCGCAGCCCCAGGCGCCGCCAACGCAGCCGTACGGCGCACAGCAGCCGTATGGCCCGCCGCAGCAACCGTACGGCGGGCCGCCCCAGCAATACGGCGGGCCGCCTCAGCAGTACGGTGCGCCGCCCCAGCAGTACGGTGCGCCGCCCCAGCAGTACGGCGGGCCGCCGCCCCCGTACGGTGCGCAGCCGCAGCCGTACGGCACGCCCTACGGCGCCGCCTATCCGTCGTACGGGGCCGGTTCCCCGCCCGGCCCAGAACCCGGCCTGGCCGAATGGTGGCGACGCCTGCTCGGCAGGATCATCGACACGCTGATCGTCGGCGTTGTGGTGGTACTGATCGCGATCCCACTGCTTTCCGGCCCGTTTCACCGATTCCAGCAGGTCAGCAACCTGTACCCGGACCTCAACACCCCCGGCGCGCAGGCGGCGATCTCCAAGGCCGACGGGAAGCTCTTCGTCGCGGTGTGGATACTCAGCGTCATCGGCGCGGTGATCTGGTTCCTCTACGACTCGCTACAGCACGCCAAGTGGGGTCAGACCATCGGCAAGCGGGCGCTTTCGACCAGGGTGGTGTCGGCGTATGACCGGTCGCCGATCAGCGGCGCCGCTGCGGCCAAGCGAGCCGCGGTATACGCCCTGATCCCGGTGATCCCGCTGCTCGGCGGCATCTTCGCGATCATCAACGAACTCTGGCTGCTCTGGGACCGGCGACGGCAGTGCCTGCACGACAAGGCCGCGCACACCATCGTGATCAGGACCGACGTCCCGGTCGCAGGCAACTGGCAGCAGGGCGGCGCCCCCTGGTAATCCGGGCCCGGACCTAGGTCGGCCGCGGCCCCGCGGCCGACCGCGGCCGGCGGTCAGCCGAAGTTCAGGGTGTAGCCCGCCTGCCGCAGTTGACCGATCACTTCCTCGCAGTGACCAGGCCCGCGGGTCTCCATCTGGAGCAGTACCTCCGCCTCATCCACGTGCAGCCGCAGCGCGACGCGCTCGTGCACGATCTCAAGGACATTGGCGCCCAGGTCGGCGAGCTCGCGGAGCAGCGTGGCCAGCGCGCCGGGCCGGTCGGGCAGCCTGCACCTGAACGCGAGGTACCGGCCGGCCGCGCTGAGCCCGTGCCTGAGCACCTTGGCCAGCAGCAGCGGGTCGATGTTCCCGCCGGAAAGCACGGCGACAATCGGCGGCTCGAAGGCATCGGGGTGCTCGAGCAGCGCGGCCACGCCCGCCGCTCCGGCCGGCTCGACGAGTTGCTTGGCCCGCTCCAGGCAGAGCAGCAGCGCGCGGGACAGCCCGTCCTCTGAGACCGTTACGACGCGGTCGGCGAGCTCGGCCAGAATCTGGAAGGTCAGATCACCGACGTGGCTGACCGTGATGCCGTCGGCCATGGTCGGCAACGTGTCGATCCGCACCGGATGCCCGGCCGCGATCGAGGGCGGCAGCGGCGCCGCCGCCGCCGCCTGCGCGCCGACGATCCGGATGCCGGGGTCGTGGGCCTTTACCGCGACGGCCACCCCGGCCGCCAGCCCGCCACCGCCGACCGGGATCGCGATGGTGCGCACGTCGGGGCACTGATCGATGATTTCCAGGCCGACGGTGCCCTGACCCGCGATCACGTCCGGATGGTCGAAGGGGTGGATATAGACGCTGCCCTGCTCCTGGGAGTGGGCGATAGCGGCGGCCATAGCGTCCTCGACGCTCGCGCCGTGCAAGATGACGTCCGCGCCGTAGCCCCTGGTCGCCGCGATCTTGGGAAGCGGCGCTCCCTCCGGCATGAAGACCGTGGCCTTGATGCCGAGCGGAACGGCGGCGAAGGCGACGCCCTGGGCGTGATTGCCCGCGCTGGCCGCCACGACGCCGCGAGACCGGTCCGCCTCGGTCAGCCTGGCGAGCCGCACGTAGCCGCCGCGCGCCTTGAACGAGCCAGTGCGCTGAAGGTTCTCGCACTTCAGGTAGACGGGGCCGCCAAGCCTTTCGGACAGCACCCGAGAGTGCAGCATAGGAGTGGCAGAGAAGGTCCCCCGCAGCAGGTCGCGGGCGGCGGCTACATCCTCGGGCAGGACCGGGAGAGACGTCATCCAAGCAGTGTCGCACCCGTAGCCTGCCGCCCCGCCGGGCCGTCACCCTCGCGGGCGGCCAGCCCGCGTGACCTGCGGCAGGTGCGAAACCGGCCAGCCGGGACATAGTGTCGAATGGTGCAGCCACCCAGCCACTCCCATGCCGCCGCCACCACCCAGCCAGATGCCGCGGCCAGCCCGCCAGCCGCGGCGACCCTCGGCGAGCTCCGCGCCAGCGGACACGCCTACCGGACCGTCAAGGAAGAGATCAGGCAGAACCTGCTCACCCGGATGCGCGCCGGGCAGGACCGCTTCCCCGGCATCATCGGCTTCGACCAGACCGTACTGCCGCACCTTGAGCGCGCCCTGCTGGCCGGGCATGACGTGATCCTGCTCGGCGAGCGCGGGCAGGGCAAGACCCGTCTGATCAGGACGATTGCCGGGCTGCTCGACGAATGGAGCCCGGCGGTCGAGGGCTGCGAGATTAACGACCACCCGTACGCGCCCGTCTGCGCGCGGTGCCGCCGGCTGGCCGCCGAGCAGGGCGACGCGCTGCCCGTCTGCTGGCGTCACGTGAGCGAGCGGTACGGCGAGAAACTCGCCACGCCGGACACCAGCGTCGGCGACCTGATTGGCGACATCGACCCGGTGAAGGTCGCCGAGGGGCGGACGCTCGGTGACCCGGAGACCATCCACTTCGGTCTCGTGCCGCGGACAAACAGGGGCGTCTTCTGCCTGAACGAGCTCCCGGATCTCGCCGAGCGGATCCAGGTGGCGCTGCTCAACGTGCTCGAGGAACGCGACATCGGAGTGCGTGGCTACGCGCTGCGGCTGCCGCTCGATCTGGTGCTCGTGGCCAGCGCCAACCCGGAGGACTACACCAACAGGGGCCGGATCATCACGCCGCTCAAGGACCGGTTCGGCGCGGAAATCCGCACCCACTATCCGATGACGCTCACCGACGAGCTGGCCCTGATCAGGCAGGAGTCCCTGCTTTCCTGGGACGGCGCCGATCCCGCGGCCATCCTGCCCGCTCACCTGATCGATGTCATCGCCAGGTTCACCCGGCTCGTCCGGGCCTCTCCCGCGGTGGACGCCCGCTCGGGAGTCTCCGCCAGGTTCGCGATAGCGGCCGCGGAGAGCGCCGCCGCGTCGGCCGTCAGGCGGGCGGCACTGGCCGGCGAGGAACAGCCGGTGGCCAGGGTCTGCGACCTGCCCGCCATCGTCAGCACGCTGCGCGGCAAGGTGGAATTTGAGGTCAGCGAGGAGGGCAGGGAGCAGGAGGTGCTCGATCACCTGCTCCGCCGCGCGATAGCGGAGACCTTCCGCATCATGCTCGGCAACGCCGACCTCACCGCACTGCTTGCCAAGTTCGAGGACGGCGGCACGGTCGCGTCCGGCGACCTGGTTCCCGGCCCCGACCTGCTGCGGCGCATTGGCGAGGTCACCGGGCTCGCCAAGATCATGGAACGGCTCGGGGTGGACGGCGCGGAGTCGCCCGGCCAGGCCGCGGCTGCCCTCGAGTTCACCCTTGAAGGCCTGTATCTGATGCGCCGCCTCTCCAAGGATTCCGCCGATGGCTCTTCGATATACCGAACGTAAGGGCGCCGGTCTACCGCGCCAGCCGGGCGAACCGCGGCGTCGGCGATCCCGGGCTCGATCATGAGCGGCTACTCCTATGGCGAGTACTCCGGCGGGCCTGACCCGCTCGCGCCGCCCTATGACGTCCTGGCCGCGCTCGACCAGCTGGGCGAGGACGTGCTGAACGGGGAATCCCCGTCAAGCGCGCTGCAGGACCTGCTCAGGCGGGGTCTGTCCGACTCCGGCGGCAGCCGGGGCCGCGGCCTGGACGACCTGCTCAGGCAGGTTCGCGAGCGGCAGCGGGAGATACGGGAACGCGGCCGCCTCGATGGCATTCTCGATGAGGCACGGGCGCTGCTCGATACGGCGATCGGGCAGGAGCGGGCGGAACTGTTCCCCGACCCGAGTGACGATGCGCGGATGCGGGAGGCCGAGCTCGACACGCTGCCGGACGACACCTCGCAGGCGATCAGGCGGCTGGCCGATTACCAGTGGCGGTCCGCCGCGGCCAGCGAGACATTCGGGCGGCTCAAGGACCTGCTCCGCCGGGAAGTGCTGGACAGCCAGTTCCGCGGCATGAAGCAGGCCCTGCAAGGCCCCGACTCCGAGGCGATGCAGCGGGTGAAGGACATGCTCGCCGCGCTGACCGCGATGCTCGAGGCGGACGCCAGCGGTGAGCACACCCAGGCCGACTTCGACCGCTTCATGGAGCAGTACGCCGATCTGTTCCCCAGCAATCCGCGCGATCTCGAGCAGCTGGTCGACTCGCTGGTCCGCAGGATCGCCGCGGCGCAGCGGCTGCTCGAATCGCTCAGCGCGGAGCAGCGCAGCGAACTCGCCGGCCTCATGTCACAGACGCTCGACGACGCCGGCCTGGCCGCCGAGATGACGAGGCTGGCCGAGGCGCTGCGGGCCAGGCGCCCCGACATGGACGCCATGGCCAGAAGCGGCGAGAACCCGATGACAGGCAATGAGCCGCTCGGCCTCGGCGATGCGACGACCGCCCTCGCCGAGCTCGCGGATCTGGCCGAGCTCTCCTCCGCGCTGCGTCAGGACTACCCGGGGGCGCGGCTGGACGACATCGACGAGGAGGCCGTCCGGCGCGCACTTGGCCGCCAGGCGGTGGACGACATGGCGGCGCTGAAGCAGATCGAGCGCGAGCTTGAGCGGCAGGGATACGCACGCCGAGAGGGTGGCTCGCTAGAGCTGACCCCTAAGGCCGTGCGCAGGCTCGGCGAGACCGCGCTGCGGCGCGTGTTCGCCGAGCTCGGCGAGGGCGGCCCCGGTGATCATGAGCAGCATGACGCCGGGCAAGCCGGGGATCCCACCGGGAGCACCCGGGCCTGGCAATTCGGTGACGAGCTGGCCATCGACGCGGCGGCGACCGTGCGCAGCGCGCTGCTTCGCGACGGCCGGCTGCGCAATTTCGCGCCGTGGCCCGACGTCGTCCCGCCGGACGGCGCGCCGCGGGGCACACCCGGCCGCGGCACACCCGGGCGCGGCACTCCAGGCCGAGGCGCCGCCGGGCGCGGCGCCACAGCGCGGGTGCGGCTGTCGGCGGACGATTTCATGGTCGCCGAGACAGAGCGCCGGTCCGCTGCCGCGGTCTGCCTGCTTGTCGACCTCTCCTACTCGATGGCGCTCCGCGGCACCTGGGGAGCCGCCAAGCGGACGGCCCTGGCCCTGCACGCCCTGGTCCGCAGCAGGTTCCCGCAGGACGCCATCCAGGTCATCGGATTCTCCAATTACGCGCGCGAGCTGCGCGAAACCGACCTGGCCGGCCTCGGCTGGGACATGGTCCAGGGCACCAATCTGCATCACGCGCTCGTCCTTGCCGGACGCTACCTGGACAAGCACCCCCAGCATGATCCGGTGGTTATCGTCGTGACCGACGGCGAACCCACGGCCCATCTCCAGCGGGACGGCCGGTCCTGGTTCGACTGGCCGCCGTCCCGGGAGACGCTGGAACTCACCCTCGCCGAAGTGGACAAGATGACAAGGCGCGGAGCCGCCCTGAACATTTTCATGCTCGCCGAGGACGAGCGGCTCACGGCTTTCGTCGAGGATGTGGCCAAGCGAAATGGCGGCCGGCTGCTACAGGCGGTCCCCGAACGGCTCGGCGAGTACGTGGTACAGGACTTCCTGCGCACCCGTCGGCACAGCCGACGATGAGTTTGCTCTGCGTTTCCTGTCTCATCATCACCTAGCGTGGCGTCCCGTAGTACCGTGCGGCAAGCAGCAGCCACTGGGCCGGGGCCAGACCGACTGGGCGGAACTGAGCTCCGGCGCATCGCAGGAAGGACGAGTGAGTTCTGTGAGTGAAACGGCCGGGCGACCGGCGGGCAGGCTAGCCGCCGCGGCGGTTCTCGCGATCATCGCGATCGTGTTGTTCATCGCCGCCATCATGTACTTCACAGAGTCTGCCAAGTCGCTACCCAGCATCCTCGGCACCATTAAGTCGCCCGCTAGCCTGGCGAATGACCATCGCCCGGTGCGTGGCATTGGCGCGGTCGTCGTCGGCCTGATCTTTCTTACCCTGGCCGGGTTCGCGTACCCCTGGAAGCCCAAGGAAAGCAATAGCCAGCCCGCCGAATAGGTCACGAGAGCGCTTGTTCCCCTTTTGACGCCCAGGCAACTTATGTCACTGGCACTCGTAACATCCGGGCGCGGTTGGGCCCGCGGGTCTAGCCGAGTGCCTGACGCAGGTCTTCCACGAGGTCGTCGGCGTTCTCGATGCCGACCGAGAGCCTGATCAGGTCATCGGGCACCGCAAGCGGCGAGCCGGCCGCGGAGGCGTGCGTCATCCGGCTGGGCAGCTCGATCAGCGATTCGACTCCGCCAAGCGATTCCGCGAGCGTGAACAGCCGGGTCCGGGCGCAGACGGTCGCGGCCTGCTCCGCCCCGGCTTTCAGCTGGAACGACACCATCCCGCCGAAGCCGCGCATCTGCTTGGCTGCCAGCTCGTGACCGGGATGCGACGGCAATCCCGGGTACAGGACCTGGCCCACAGCCGGGTGCGCGGTCAGCATCTCGGCGATGCGGGCGGCATTCGCGCAGTGCCGGTCCATCCGGACAGCGAGCGTCTTGATCCCGCGCATGGTGAGCCACGCGTCGAACGACCCCGCCACTGCGCCCGTGGCGTTCTGGTAGAAGGCGAGCTGCTCACCGAGGCCGGCGTCGGCTACGACGATCGCGCCGCCCACGACATCAGAGTGCCCGCCCAGGTACTTGGTGGTCGAGTGCAGCACCACGTCGGCGCCCAGCCAGAGCGGACGTTGCAGGTAGGGAGAGGCAAACGTGTTGTCGACCACGAGCAGCGCACCGGCGTCGCGGGCGATGCCGGACAGCGTGGATAGGTCCGCGATGCCCAGCAGCGGGTTGGTGGGCGTCTCCACCCAGATCACCCGGGCACGGCGCTGCGCGACAGCCTCCCTGACGGCAGCTGAGTCGCTAATCCGCACCGGCGCGTAGCTCACCCCCCATCGCTCATGCACCTTGGAGAACAGGCGGAATGTGCCGCCGTACGCGTCGTCCGGGATGATCACGTGATCTCCCGGCGAGCAGACGGTGCGCACCAGGGCGTCCTCAGCGGCCATCCCGGAGGCAAAGGCAATCCCCCTCGTGCCGCCCTCGAGGGCCGCCAGGCACTCCTCCAGCGCGGTGCGGGTCGGGTTCGCCGTCCGTGAGTACTCGTAGCCGTCCACCCAGCCGGTGCCAGCAGCGGCGGGGTCCCCGGCAGCGTCCCCGCGCAGGCCGGCCGCGCCGCCGCGCAGTCCGCCCACGCCGTCCTGCTTGTAGGTGGAGACCTGGTATATCGGCGGCACCACCGCGCCGGTCAGCGGGTCAGGCTCCTGCCCCGCGTGGATCGCCAGCGTCTCGAAGCTGTCCCCTCGCGCCATCTTCGCCGCCTCTCTGTGATCGGAGTTCAGCCACGCCCACCGCGTGGCCGCGCTGCCTCAGCCTTCGGGTGATACGGCTATCTCGGAGCCGTTCGGAAATCAGGATCTGACAGGAATGCGAGCATGTCCTGGCGAGTGATCATTCCGACCGGCTTGCCGTCCATCAATACCAGCGTGGCGCCGCCCTTTTCCAGCGCGGCTACGACGCTGCTCACCGGCTCACCGGAGCCGACCATCGGCAGCGGCTGGGACATGAGGCCGCTCACCGGATCCTGCGGCCGGGCGCGGCCGGCGACCAGCGCGTCGAGCAGGTCATGTTCCACAATCGAGCCGATCACCTCCGCCACCATCACCGGCGGCTCCTCCTTGATGACCGGGATCTGCGATACGTCGTACTCCCGCAAGATCTGGATGGCTGTGGCCACGGTCTCGGTCGGATGGGTGTGAACGAACTGCGGCAGCCCGCATTGCTTGCTTGACAGCACGTCCGCGGCGGTCGGCTCCGCCGTCGTCGTCGTGAGGAAGCCATAGTCGGCCATCCACTCATCATTGAAGATCTTCCCCAGATAGCCCCGGCCGCCGTCGGGTAGCAGGGCGACGATGAGGTCATCCTCGGCGCAGGTGGCCGCGATCCGGAGGGCAGCGACCACCGCGAGGCCGCAGGACCCGCCGGTGAGCAGCGCTTCCTCCCGTGCCAGCCTGCGCGTCATGAGGAACGACTCGGCGTCGGTGACCGCGACTATCTGGTCGCAGATGGACGGATCGTATGTGGCAGGCCAGATGTCCTCGCCAACGCCCTCGATCAGGTAGGGCCGCCCTGACCCGCCGGAGTAGACCGACCCCTCGGGATCGGCGCCGATCACCTTCACCCGGCCGCCGGAGACCTCCTTGAGGTAGCGGCCGGTGCCGGTGATCGTGCCGCCGGTGCCGATGCCCGCCACGAAGTGCGTGATCCTGCCGTCGGTCTGCTCCCAGATCTCCGGGCCGGTGGAGTGATAGTGCGAGGCCGGGTTCTCCGGATTGCTGTACTGGTCCGGCTTCCAGGCTCCCGGGATCTCCCCGGCCAGCCGGTCCGAGACGGAGTAGTAAGAGTCCTGATGCTCGGGGGATACGACGGTCGGGCAGACCACGACTTCTGCGCCATAGGCTCTCAGCACGCTGAGCTTGTCCTGCCCCACCTTGTCCGGGCAGACGAAAACGCAGCGGTATCCCTTCTCGGCCGCGACGATCGCCAGGCCTACCCCGGTATTGCCCGAGGTTGGCTCGACGATCGTGCCGCCCGGCTGTAGCGCTCCCGATTCTTCCGCGGCCCGCACCATGCGCAGCGCGATCCTGTCCTTGACCGAACCGCCAGGATTGAAGTACTCAACCTTGGCGACAACCGCCGGCGAGACGCCGCCGCCGGGCAACCTGCTGGTCACCTTGCGCAGCCTGACAAGCGGCGTGTTACCGACGAGCTCGATCAGGGAATCGTGTATCTGCATGATCAACCACCTATGCGTGTCCTGGTTGCAAGACGCTATCCCACCAGAGCTAACGTCCTGTCCAGGACATCGACCGGGAATGTGGCAGGAGCAGCCAGCGCTGAATAAGCTACTGTCAAGTAACGAAGCAAGGAGAGGCCATGCCAGAGGCAGTGATCGTCGCTACAGCGCGCTCACCGATCGGCCGCGCGTTCAAGGGGTCGATGACCAGTATCCGCCCGGACGACCTGGCCGCCAGGATCGTCTCGACGGCACTGGCAAAGGTCGAGCAGCTGGACCCCAGCGAGATCGATGACCTCATGCTCGGCTGCGGGCTGCCCGGCGGCGAGCAGGGCTTCAACATGGCCCGCGTGGTCGCGGTGATGCTCGGCCACGACACGCTGCCCGGCACCACGGTTAACCGGTACTGCTCGTCGTCGCTACAGACCACCAGGATGGCGTTCCATGCCATCAGGGCCGGTGAGGGTGATGCGTTCATCTCGGCCGGCGTGGAGTGCGTGAGCAGGTTCGTCAACGGCAGCAGCGACAGTTGGCCGGACACCCACAACCCGGTCTTCGCCGACGCCGAGGCCAGGTCCCAGCGCAGCGCCGCCGGGGGCGGCGACGGATGGCATGACCCGCGTGCCGACGGCGCGATCCCCGACGTCTATATCGCGATGGGGGAGACGGCGGAGAACGTCGCCCAGCAGCGCGGCATCACCAGGCAGCAGCAGGACGAGTTCGGCGTCAGGTCGCAGAACCTGGCCGAGAAGGCGCTAGCCAACGGGTTCTGGCAGCGCGAGATCACCCCGGTGACGCTGCCAGACGGCAGCGTGGTGAGCGCGGACGACGGCCCGCGGGCCGGGACCACCCTGGACAAGGTGGCCACTCTGAAGCCGGTGTTCCGGCCGGACGGCACCGTCACCGCGGGCAACTGCTGCCCGCTCAACGATGGCGCCGCCGCGGTCGTGGTGATGAGCGACCGCAGGGCCGCCGAGCTCGGTATCACCCCGCTGGCCAGGATCGTCTCGTCCGCGGTTACGGCGCTATCACCGGAGATCATGGGCCTCGGCCCGGTGGAGGCAACGAAGCTCGCTCTGGCCCGGGCGGGGATGACGATCAGCGACATCGATCTGGTAGAGATCAATGAGGCGTTCGCGGCCCAGGTCATCCCGTCGTACCAGGCGCTCGGCATCGACGAGGACAAGCTGAACGTCAACGGCGGGGCGATCGCGGTGGGTCACCCGTTCGGCATGACCGGGGCACGGATCACCACCACGCTGCTGAACAGCCTGCAGTTTCACGACAAGACGTTCGGCCTCGAGACGATGTGCGTCGGCGGCGGCCAGGGCATGGCGATGATCTTTGAGCGGCTGAGCTGAGCAGCCAACTGGTAACCCGCTGGTAACGGGTAATTAGGAAAGCTCTCGCTCGGGGGTTGTCAGGCAGCCGACTGTAAGGCAGTCTCGGCATCAAGAGGCCGTTCACCCCTGGAGGTGCCCATTGTCCCTGACCCACTCCCCGGAGCTGCATAAGAATCTGATCGCGCGCATCCCAGATGTCACGGGACGCGACCTCCCCGAGTGGTTCAGAAGCCTCGAGTCCGGCCCAGCGTTCCTCCGCTGCGAAGAGCGCGCGCACTGGCTGTCGGACGAGCACGGGCTCTCGCATGGCTACGCGAGCGCGATCGTGCACGAGTACGAGATGCGTCGCCGCAGCAGGCTAAACGCCTGACCCGGCATGAAGGCGGACGCGGCCAGGGAGTTTATCGCCGCCCACCACAGGGCCGTGCTCGCGACACAGCGCGCCGATGGGCGGCCCCAGCTGTCGCCGGTGCTGTGTGCCGTCGATGACGATGGCCGGGTGATCATCAGCACCCGCGAGACCGCGGTGAAGACCAAGAACCTGCGCCGCAATCCGGATGCCTCGCTCTGTGTCATAAATGACGGTTTCTTCGGCGGGTGGGTACAGGTCGAGGGAACTGCCGAGGTCGTCTCGCTGCCTGACGCGATGGACGGGCTCGTCGACTACTACCGCCGCACCGCGGGGGAGCACTCGGACTGGGCGGAGTACCGCGCCGCGATGGTTCGCGATCGGCGGGTCATCGTCAGGATCTCGATTGAGAGGGCGGGCCCGGACGTCTCTGGCTAGCCGGCGCTCGTCGGCGCGTGCCGGCGCTCGTAGACGCGTGTCGGCACGCGTCGGCACGCGTCGGCTCGCGTCGGCTCGCGTCGGCGCCCCCGAGGAGGCGCGGCCGTTCTCGTTGCCCGTTGCCCGTTGCGCGTGCAAGGCCATGCCGGATTTGTCTGCACACCTAGACACAGACTGCTTGTTGGCCGACTATACGAGAGGCGACCGATCGAACCCGATGCCGAACGAGCACGAGGGGAGGCTGAGTGATCATGAGTCCCGGCGCGCGGACTTCGATCGCCTGGACCGTGCGACGGGTTCGGCTGACCCCGGTACGCACCGAAGCACCACAAGGTCCTGACACGGGAGGCCGCCGTCGGCCCCCATTACCTCATACCTGTCGCATAGCTGTCGCATAGGTGTCGCATTTATGTCGCATAGCATCCGCCTGGCGGAGAGAATTTCACAGACGTTCTTCCGCTTGTTCCAGCCATGCGTGCTTCGCCATTGTTCAGCGAAGCTGGGCACTTGTACTCATTCATCGCGCTGAGCCCGAACATCTGCGTCCGGCCGACCGAGAACACCGGTGAACGCTACTTGTACGCGACTTGTACGCGGCACATCTCGATTATTAAGTAACGGCACATCACTGCCGTCTATCATTTTTCTTCGCCCGCTTGGGGGATAGCCTGACCAGGCGATCTCGGGCGTCGGCTACAAGCCGCCTTCATGGCCTGCCGGACGTCCAGGATTATCAGCGGACCTCAGGGAAGGCTAGAGTCTTACCGCTGCTGACCTGTGCAGATGCCAGGGCTATCGCAGTGCCCCCGGTCGGAATCGAACCGACACCAGGACCCTTTTAGGGGGTCCGCCTCTGCCCTTGGGCTACGGGGGCTCCGTCACGATTTCCCGGCGGGGTTGGGATAACTCATGATTTCATCGGTAGTGTACGACAATTTCAAGCTGCGGTATATGCATCAATGACTTGTCACCGTAAATGCATGCGGAGTGTAACCGCCGGCGCGAAAAGATAGGCGCTTGGTAACGGAACGTGATAACACAACCAGTCCAACTGGTTAAGTCCGGTTAGCTTCCGGCCTGTTCACGAGCCCGCTTGAACACGGCATCGAGCATGACTGGAGTTACCCGGCCGGTAAACGTGTTCTGTTGACTAGGGTGGTAACACCCAATAAGGAGCAGGGAGCGGCGTGAATCCCGCGAATCCCGTGAGCCGCTCGAATCCTGTGAGACCCGCGAATCCCGCGCGCCGCTCCAATCCCGCGCTCCGCTCCAATCCCGCGCTCCGCTCGAATCCCGCGCGTCGCTCCAATCCCGCGCGTCCCGCGAGCTGAACGGCCGCTGCTCGGCCCGATCACCGAGGACAACCTCGGCGCCATGGCCGAATGGCGGGCGGGGCCTGGGAACGTTGAAGCCGACCGCGGCGAGCGACGGCCAGATCGCCTGCCAGGCAAAGCCGCCCAGACAGACGATGACCCGCAGACCGGCCGCCACCTGAGCGAGCTCGGCTTCCAGCCAGGGCGCGCAGGCGTCTCGTTCGGCCGGCGTCGGCTTGTTGGCAGGCGGCGCGCAGCGGACCGCAGCGACCATCCGCGCTCCGATCAGCTGCTGCCCGTCACCGGCCGCGACGCTGTCCGGCAGCGCGGCGAGGCCGCAGCGGTGCAGCGAGGCGAAGAGCACGTCCCCGCTGCGGTCACCGGTGAAGATCCGGCCTGTCCTGTTCCCGCCGTGCGCGGCGGGCGCAAGGCCGACGATGAGCACCCCCGGCCGCGCTGCCCCCCAACCGGGAATCGGGCGGCCCCAGTAGCGTTCGGCCTGGAAGGAGCGGCGCTTCTCCATGGCTACCTGCTCCCGCCAGCCGACAAGCCGCGGGCAGGCCCGGCAGACAGATTGCCTCGCCACGAGCTCACCGAGCGTGCCCGCGGCGGCGGCCAGTTCCCTGACGTCCGCGGCGCTGCGCGCGACGGGTGTCCGCGACGTGGCCGGGTCACCGGGCCAGCCGGTGCCCGGCTCGGCTTGTCTGTCCGGGCCGGGGCTCATCAGGAAGGCACCATTGACCAGGCGATGCCATCCAGGATGTCGTGCTCGCTGACCACAACCTCGGCAAAGCCGAACCGCCGCATGACGCGGTCGAGCACCAGTGCGCCAGCGCCGATGACATCGACCCTGCCCGGATGCATCGACGCGATCGCCGACCGCTCCGCCCGGGTCTGAGCGAGCAGCCGACTGGTCACCGACCGTACCTGGGCTGCGGTAATCCTCGCGTGGTGGGTACGCGCGGCATCGTAACCGGGAAGATCAAGGACGATCGCGGCAACCGTGGTGACCGAGCCGGCCAGGCCGACCAGGGATCTGGCCTGCGTGATGTCTACCTTCGCGGCGGCCTCCGTCAGCGCGGCGTCGATGTCCGCGATCGCGGCGGCGATCTGCTCCTGGCTCGGCGGGTCCGCGTGCAGGTGCCGTTCGGTCATCCTGACGCAGCCGATGTTCAGCGAGACTGCGGCTACCCCGTCAGGACCGCCCGTGCCGCCAAGCACGAACTCGGTCGACCCGCCGCCGATGTCGAGGACAAGATAGGGCGGCGCGGGCGGCTCGCTCATCGCACCGAACTCCGCGGTCGCGCCGGCGAACGAGAGCCTCGCTTCCTCATCACCCGTTAGGACTTCGGGTTCGATGCCAAGTACGTCGACGACGCCGTGGGTGAACTCTGCCGCGTTCGAAGCATCCCTGGTGGCGCTCGTCGCCACCATGCGCACGGCGTCGACCCGGCTGGTCCCGATGATCCGGGCATATTCGCTGAGCGCGCCGAGCGTCCGCTCCAGCGCTTCTGGCGCTAGCCGCCCGGTCTTGTCCACGCCCTGCCCGAGCCGGACGATCTCCAGCCGACGATCAAGATCGGTGAGCGTACGGCGGACGGGATCCACGTCGGCGACGAGCAGCCGGATCGAGTTTGTGCCGCAATCGATCGCGGCCACCCGCCGGGTGACGGAATCCTCCGGCGGCGCCACCACTTCCCTTTCCCCGCTCACTGCGTCCTCCCGTTGGCCATGGCCCGAGCGCGCCGGGTCATGGCGTCCTCCCGCCAGTGCCCTGCGCTCGCCCGCCGGGGGCCGCGGGCGCAGCCCCGGCCGTCGGCCGCGGCACGCACGGTCCGGCAGCCCACCACTCCCCGGCCGACTCGGCCGCTTCCCGGCCGAGCGGATTCGCGCCAGCCGCGGCCAGTTCGTGCGCGATAAGGGCGTGCAGGCACTTGACCCTGGCCGGCATGCCGCCGGCGCTCTGGGTGCCCGCAGGAAGCGGCTCAACGCCGCAGGCGCGGGCCACCGCGTCGCGCCTGGCCAGGTAGTCGAGATGAGCGGCCAGGTAGGCGCGGCGCAGATCCTCATCGGCCGACAGCCTGTCCGTCATTGCCGCCATTGCCCCGCTTGCCTCCAGCCTTCCCGCCGCCGCGGACGCTCGCGGGCAGGTGAGGTAGTACAGCGTGGGAAACGGCGTGCCGTCGGGCAGCCGGGGCGCGGTCTGCACCACATCAGGCAGGCCGCACCGACAGCGGTGCGCGACGCGGTACTGACCGCGCGGCGGCCGACCGAGCTGGGCGGCCACCGCTGCGGCGTCCGCCGGATCAATTGCGAACGGTCCCACGCCTGATCACCGGGGAGTCTTCTTGTCGGCCTCACGCACGGATTGCCAGAGCCGGTCATACCACGGGCTCGGCGACGCCGTTCGCGGCTGGATGAGGCCGGCCGCGGGCTTCCCGTCGATGATCACATAGCAGGTCTGCTTGGGCATACACAGGTGCAGCTTGTCGCGCGCAAACTGCTCGATGTAGGCCGGATCGTTCAGCTGCTGCTGCTGAGCCTGCAGCTGGCTCAGCTGAACAGACAGGGCCTGCTGCTGCGCGCCCAGCTGGCCGATCTGCCTGCGCTGCGCGATGTACTCACGCACCGGGTAGGCGAGGCTCAGCGTGATCGCGCAGATCACCGCCGCAAGGACCGCGGCCCGGCTGGTCAGCCGTGGCCGCGACCTGCCCGCGGCGGACCGGGCCATTAGCTCCCTGCCGCCGTGAACCTGGGAAAGGCGGCAGCACCCGCGTATGCCGCCGCGTCGTCGAGCAGTTCCTCGATCCTGAGCAGCTGGTTGTACTTGGCCACGCGTTCGGACCGGCAGGGGGCACCGGTCTTGATCTGGCCGCAGTTAAGCGCGACGGCGAGATCCGCGATCGTGGTGTCCTCGGTCTCACCGGACCTGTGGCTGATCACGCAGCGATATCCGCTGCGATGCGCGAGCGCCGCGGCCTCGAACGTCTCGGTCAGGGTGCCGATCTGGTTCACCTTCACCAGCAGCGCGTTCGCCACGTGCTCGCTGAGCCCGCGCCGCAGCCGCTCCGGGTTGGTGACGAAGATGTCGTCGCCGACCACCTGCACCCGGTCACCCACCGCGGCGGTAAGTTCCCGCCAGCCAGCCCAGTCCTCCTCGGCCAGCGGATCCTCGAGCGAGACCAAGGGATAGGCATCCAGCCAGTCCGCGTAGGTGCGGGTCATCTCCGCCGCGGTCCTGTTGCCGCCCTCGAATGTGTAGCTGCCGTCGTTGAAGAACTCGGTGGCCGCCGGGTCAAGGGCGAGCGCGATGTCCTCACCTGGCGTGAAGCCGGCCTTGCCGATCGCCTCCATGATTAGGTCAAGCGCCGCCCTGTTGTGCTCAAGGTCAGGGGCAAACCCGCCCTCGTCACCGACACCGGTACTCAGCCCATGCTGGTTGAGAACCGACTTCAGCGCGTGATAGGTCTCCGCGCCCCAGCGCAGCGCCTCGGCGAACGTGCCGGCGCCGACCGGCACGATCATGAATTCCTGGACGTCCACACTGTTGTCCGCGTGTGCCCCGCCATTCAGGACGTTCATCATCGGCACCGGCAGCACATGGGCATTCGGCCCGCCCAGGTAGCGAAAGAGCGGCAGGCCAGACGACTCGGCTGCGGCCCTTGCCACCGCCAGGCTCACCCCGACAATGGCGTTAGCGCCAAGCCGCGACTTGTCCGGCGTCCGGTCCAGGTCGATAAGCGCCTGGTCGATGAGCCGCTGGTCGTCCGCGTCGTAGCCGAGCAGCTCGGGCTGGATCTCGTCGATCACGCCCTGGACGGCCCGCAGTACTCCCTTACCGCCGTACTCGTCGCCGCCGTCCCGAAGCTCGACCGCTTCGAACGCGCCGGTGGAAGCCCCGCTTGGCACCCCCGCGCGTCCCGCGGTGCCGTCATCGAGTGCGACCTCGACCTCGACGGTCGGGTTACCACGCGAATCCAGGATCTGCCTGGCATGGATCGCTTCGATGGAAGCCATTCGGGGGACTCCTGATGAGGGTGTAGGCGGACGGTTTTGGTCAGTACAGGAGCCTAGTGCAGCGCCAGCGGCCCGGTGAGCGGCCACGCCGTGACCCGGGATCTGCGTGCCTGGCTCGCGCCTTGCCCGCCGATGCCCGCCGATGCCCGCCGACCGGCTTACGCA
>PMSU01000064.1 GCA_003168255.1 Actinomycetota bacterium | reverse complement strand
CTACGAATGTGTCGCACACCCGAAACGCGGCGAGCTGAACTGCGGAAAGGCAAACCGGAGTCAGCTCATGCTGCTTCCGCCGTTGACGCTGAGGATCTGGCCGGTAATGAAGCGGGAGTCCTCGCGGGCGAGGAACGCGGCGGCGGCGGCGACCTCGTCCGCTTCGGCGCCGCGGCCGACCGGGATCAGCGCGATCGCGTCGCCGAGGACCTTCTCGAAGCGGGCCGGCGCGCGGCCCGCGGCGATCGCCGCGTCGAGTTCGCTGGTGCGGGTGTAGGACGGTGCGACGACGTTAACGGTGATGCCCTGGCCGGCGAACTCGCGGGCCAGCCCGGTGGTCAGCCCGTGCACGCCGCCCTTGGCGGCGTTGTAGACGGCGTGGTCGGTGAGGCCGTTGCGGACCGACTCCGCGCCGATGTTGATGATGCGGCCGTAGCCGCGCTGAAGGAAATGGGGCAGTACGGCGCGGCACATCCGCAGCGTGGTCCACAAGTTGTTGTTGATCGTGGCCTGCAACGTGTCTTCGGTGTGCTCCAGCGTCGGTGCGATCACCCCGCCGCCGGCGTTGTTGACGAGAATGTCGACCTGGCCGAACGCGGCGATCGCGGCGGCGACGAGGCGATCAGAGACGCCGGGCGCCGACAGGTCGCCGGCGAAGGTGGCCACCCGGTCGGCGAGGTCGGCGAGGTCGGCGAGGTCGGCTAGCCGGCCCGAGGCCGATGTGACATCAGCATCGGTCAGCCCGCCCGCCATCAGCCGGGCACCGTCCGCGAGCAGCCGGCGGGCTATCTGGAAGCCGATCCCGGTCGCCCCGCCGGTGACGATCGCGACCTGCCCGGCCAGCGGAAGGTTCACAGGATGATCGCCACGTCGCCGGCCGGCCGCAGAACGGTCATGTCGAGCACGACACGCTTCGATCGGATCTTCAGCGCCGACTCGTCCATAACGAGCCGGTAGTCGTAACCGCCGACGTAGCTGGTCTCCCGGCCGCCCCGGAACCGCCACACGGTGAACGAGGCGCGCACCGGTAGCTCGTCGCCGGTGATGCCGCCGAGCCGGACGTTGGTGACCAGGTGGCGCACGTTCGAGTGCGGGTACTCGCGATGTGCCTTACGGCTGTTGAGCCGCTCGACCCTGGCCTCCAGCCGGAGCCGGTCGTCGTCGACCAGGACGAGGTCGCGGCTCGGGTCGCCAGCCGGGTCGCCGGTGCACGGGATGACATAGCGGGCATCGGCGGTGAACAGCTCGAGCCAGTCATCCAGGTTCCAGTCATCGAGCAGCTCCGCCTCCCGGTACAGGAAGTCCTCGACGTCGCCGCGGGTCAGCTCGGCCAGCGAGCTGGCCAGGATACTGGTCATCGGGCACCGTCCATCTGGTCGCGCCAGCGTCGCCAGAACGCGCGCATCTGCTCCTCGTCGGTCGCCTGCGGGTCACGGTGCATGCCGCGGGAGATGTCGTTCCATTCCACCCCGCCGCTGGCGAAACCCTGCTGGCAGGACTCGAGCGCCTCGATGTCGTCCGGGGTAGCGAACCCGCCGGGCCCGAGGAAGGTGAGGAAACTGTCCAGCCGCCGCTGCCGCACCTCGGGCAGCTCGTCCCGCGGCGCTGCTTCCCACGCGGTGACGGCCATGCTGGTCGCCGAGGTCGGCATGAACGTCCGCACGGTCACCGCCATGATGTCGTTGATGATCAGGTTCGGGTAGATCAGCATGTTGCGGTTGAGGTCGCACATCCGCCGCGCGCGCTCTTCGCCGTGCTGGGCGACCAGCCGGGCCCGCAGCGTCCCGATCTCGTCCTTCGCCTCCGGTCCGAACAGCGGCTCCCACCTCGCGATCGGCCGGCCCCAGGGAGCGAGGTACTCCAGCACGGCGTGCCCGTTGCCCAGGTCCTTGGTGACTCCGCTGACCCCGACGCTCAGGTCGGTGCCGAGCGAGACCAGGTACTTGAAGTAAGTGTCGTGAGTGGAGGCGGCGTGGTAGCCGTCGATGCTGTTCTCGACCAGCAGCTTCCAGTTGGCCTGCATGCCGTACTCCTGCGTGCCGCTGATGATCTGAAGCTGCCCGTCCGCCTCGTCGATCACCAGGTCGAGATACTCACGTGCCCCGCCGAGGTAGCTGACCAGATCGGTGACCTGCGGGTCGAAACTGGCGAAGACGAACCCGCGGTAAGACTCCGCCCGGGCCACCCGGGCCAGTCCCAGCGAGGACATATCGAACTTCTCGCCATAGGCGTCCCGCCCCGGGACGCCGACCAGCGAGCCCTCGCTGTCGAAGGTCCACGCGTGGTAGAAGCACTGGAATACCTTGCTGTTGCCGCGGTCGCGGCGACAGACGACCGCGCCGCGATGCGTGCAGGTGTTGTGGAAGACGTTCACCTGTCCGCTCTTGGCCCCCCGCACCATGAACACCGGGCGCCCGGCGACGGGGCGGCGCACATAGTCACCCGGCTCGGGGATCTCTGACTCGTGCCCGACGTACAGCCAGGTGTGCGCGAAGATCCGCTCCAGCTCCTGATCGAATACGTCTCGGGACGTCATCGCCGAGCGGTGCACCCGGAAGGTGCCCCGTGCGGCGTCCTCCTCGATGAGCGCCGACGCCGCTACGTCGCCGGCCGGCCCCCGATGCCCGGTCACCAGCGTCATCGCCGTCCTCCCTTACCCTGCGCTGCGGGTCAGGAACTGCCCCACCAGGGCGTTGAACTCGGCCGCGCGCTCGATCTGCGTCCAATGCCCGCAACGGGCGAAGATGTGCAGGTCGGCGTTAGGCAGCAGGTTCACCATCGTCCAGGACACCTCGGCCGGAACGACCTTGTCCTCCCGGCCGTGCACGAGCAGGGTCGGCACCGCCACGGCCCGGACCTGCTCGGCGGTGATGCCCAGGTCGCTGCCTGCGTGCCGCGGGTCGAAGAACATCAGCCGATACGCCTCATGGGCACCGGGGGCGGCGCTGGCTTCGTAGCGGATGCGCACCAGCTCGTCGGTGATGATGGACGTGTCCACGGCGAAGTAGCTGGTGAGCAGTGCGCGCATGTTCTCCGCCGACGGCTCGTAAGCCCGCAGCGCCGTCAGGCCTTCGGTGATCGTCATGCCCACGCCAGGCGAGCCCATGAGCACCATCCGGTTCAGCCGGGCGCTGTTGTCCTCGGCCATCTGTAGGGCGAGCCTGCCGCCGAGGGAATTGCCGACAACCGAGATCCGGTCCAGGCCGACGGCGTCGAGGAAATCCCAGACGTGATCGGTCCAGGTGCGCAGCGAGTACCGCACGCTGTCGGGGCGCTGCGTGTCGCCGTACCCGACCAGGTCGAGCGCCAGCACCCGCGCGGTCTGCGCCAGGGCGGGAATGGTGTGCTGCCAGTTCGCCCAGGCCGACACGCCAGGGCCGGAGCCGTGCAGCAGCACGACCGGGTCACCGTTACCGGCGTCGTGGTAGTGCGTCGAGATCCCCCCGGCGGTAACGAACGTGCCGGTTCGCAGGTCGGTGGCGGTGGTCATCGAGGCTCCTCGTAGATGGCGAAGCACTTGTTGGAGTTGAAGACGTCGCTCGGTACGAAGGCCGACCAGCCCAGCCGCATGCTCGCCTCAGACATCGCGCCAAGCAGGCAGAACCAGTTCAGCATCTCGTGCTGGCCGGCCTCTACGATCTGCGCGCCGCTG
Organism: Actinomycetota bacterium; assembly: GCA_003168255.1. GTDB lineage: Bacteria > Actinomycetota > Actinomycetes > Streptosporangiales > Streptosporangiaceae > PALSA-505. Next base: position 62,909 of record PMSU01000064.1, on the reverse strand, counting down.
ACCTGCCGCCACGTCTGGTAGTCGCCGCCCGCGAGCGCCTCATACAGCCGCTCGTCGGCCGGAGTGTCCGGCCGCAGGTGCCACAGCTTGTCGCACAGGAACGCGTGCGACCAGCTCGACGAGGCGATCAGCGCGATCCGCTTGTCGCTGCCGGCGTAGGCCCGCGCCACCGCGCGGCCCAGGTCGAAACAGCGCGCCGGTGTGGGACCGACCGGATCTAGCTGCTCGTCCCGGATCTCGGCGAACCTGGCCAGCCCGCCGCGCCGGGCGATCGCGTGCTGGCCGTAGCAGTTCACCGTGATCGGCACGAGCGGATACTCGAACCGTGTGCCGGCATGGTCGTAGTCGAGGAACAGCTGGGTGTTCAGGATCGCGTGCGGGAAGTGCGCCCCTTCGCGCTTGCGGTAGGAGTAGGCCATGTCGAAGCCGTCAGCGTTCAGCGCGTCGGCCAGGTCGCGGGAGGCGTCCGCGTCACCGTGCAGGACCAGCGTCATGTCAGCCGGCCTGCCCCAGGCATTCGGGCTGCCGCGTTCATTCATTATTCCGAACGCAGCCACCTCGAGGTCTCCGTAGGCGAGAACGCAGAACGGCGGGACGACCTCCTCCCGGAAGTTCTCGTACTGGTCATCGCCCCAGACGACGACCAGGTCGGGCCGGAAGGCGTCCAGCGCCTCCCGGCACCGGGCCAGGTTCTCCCGCAGGATCTTGCGGTGCCGCGCCGCGGCTGCCACGGCGCCGTCGTCGGCCCAGTCCGCTCGCATCGAGGCGGGCCAGTTGGCCGGATCCTTTTCCGCGTCGGGGATGTCCGGGTCTTGCAGCGTCCAGCGCAACAAGCCGGCCATGTGCTCGTCGGTCCCCGCGAGCAGTGGATAGTGCGTCAGGCCGAGGCCAAGAAAATGTCCCACCGTGCACCCCTTAAGCGGACGGATTCGGTTCGCGGGCGGCCTGCCGCCGCCAGCAGCGCCAGCGCGTTCTCGCGGGCGATATTGGCGGTGCCCTCGACGTGCCCGGCGGCCGCGGTCAGCACCGCGCCCGCGGGTTCCTCGCGGGCGTCGAACGGGTAGTCAGTGCCGAGTACCACGTGTCCGGCGCCGAAGCGTTCGGACGAAAGCCTTAGTCCTTCGACGTCATAGGTGAGCGAGTCGCACCACAGCTTGCGAGCTTGCGTGGTCGCCAGCTTGGCTGGCTCGGTCACCCCGCCGACCACGCGCTGGCCCACGGCCAGCCGAGGCAGCGCGCACGGCAGCGTGCCGCCGCCGTGCGCCAGGCACAGCAGCACCCCTGGCACCTGGTCCAGCAGACCGCTGATCAGCAGGCCGGCTGCCGCCGTGGCGGTCTCCGTCGGCATCCCCATGCCGAAGCCGATCCGCAGCCGGGACAGCCGCGGGTCCAGCGTCTGGTCAACCGGGTGCAGGAACACGACCGCGCCCGACTCGGCGGCCGCCTCGAAAAACGGCACGAACTGCGGCTCGGAAAGCTCCCGGTCGCCGACCCGGGTACCGATCTCCACGCCGGCGAACCCGAGCTCGTCCATGCACCGCCGTAGTTCAGCGATGGCCAGCGCGGTGTCCTGCATCGGCACGCAGCCGAGCGCGGCGAACCTTTCCGGTGCCGCGGCGACCATCCGGGCAAGGAATTCATTCTGCGCGGTGGCCAGAGCCTGCGCGCCGGACACTGGCTCACCGTGGCACAAGGTGACCGGAATCGGCGACAGGACCTGCGCGGCGACTCCTTCGGCGTCCATGTCGCGGATGCGAGCCTGGACTGACCAGCAGCGGCTGTCGATCTCGCGGTATACCCGGCCATCGAGGATAATCTGGGCCAGGTCCGCGGATACCCGTCGCACGCTAGGAAAACGGCCTTCATGCGTCCGTCCGATGGCAGGCAGGTCGGGGTCGATCGCATGAGTGTGCACATCGATCATGCCAGGCCCCAGTGCAGCCAGTCGCGCGGCGAGAGGCGCATGGCCGGGCGTCGCGAACATCAGATCCGGGACTCCTTCGAGCTCGGCGGCGAGCTGCCTGTAGTTCAGGACGCTAGTCATTGTGCATGCACAATGCAAGGCTCTAGGGTAGCTTCGATATCGCGCACCCACCCGGTCGGCGAAAGGCTTGTTGCAGTGGCCCAGCGACGCCCCGACCCGGGTAAGCGCAGGTCTCGTGCGGAACAGGTGGCCGCTGACGTCGAAGAGGAGATCCTGGCGGCCCGGCTGCCGGTCGGCGCGCATCTCGGCCGCCGTGCGGAGTTCATGGCCCGGTTCGGCATCAGCCCGATGATCATGAGCGAGACGCTCCGGATCCTGCGTAACCGCGGCCTCGTCGCGGTACGCCCTGGCACTGGCGGCGGGATCTTCGTCGCCGCTCTCCCTCCTCAGGTCCGGCTCGGCGGGATGGACCTCTGGTTCCTCGACTCGGGCACCCACCCGCTGGAACTGTTCGAGGCACGGGTGCATCTGGAGGCACGGCTGACCGCGGTCGCGTTCGACCGGGCGACCGAGCAGGATGTCGCGATCATGCGCGGCACCGTGCAGCAGATGAACCTTGCCTCGGATGCCCGTTCCTACCTGGACGCGGTGATGTCACTGCACCGTGCGCTGGTCGTCGCGGCCCGGATTTCCGTCCTCGACGCCATGCACCAGACCGTGATAGCGCTGCTGCGGTCTACCCTGAGCCGCGCCGCCTTCATCGACGGCTACGAACAGATGCTGCGGCACAGCATCGGAGTCCACGAAGGAATAGTCGAGGCGATCAGCGGCCACGACCGGACCTCATTCAACAAGGTCATGCTGCTGCACAACGATGACCTCGTCCGTGCTGACGATCCCGGCCGGTCACCAGACGCCCATCTGGGCTGACAAGCCTCGGAGTCAGGTGGTCAGGATTGAGCAATGACGGCGTTGGCTGTGTAGCCTCATGCCGAGGCCAGCCGAGGAGGTCACCATGCACCAGCCGCCCATTCCTCATGTCGCCAGCACGGATCCGGAGCTCGCCGGCCTGATCAATGCTGAGGCACAGCGGCAGTTCGAGAAGGTCCGGCTGATCCCGTCGGAGAACTACGTGTCGCTCGCCGTGCTCGAGGCGGCCGGAACGCTGCTTACCAACAAGTACTCCGAGGGGTACCCCGGGCGCCGGTACTACGAGGGCCAGCAGGTAATCGACCCGATCGAGACTCTTGCGGTGGACCGGGCCAAGGCGCTGTTTGGCGTGCAGCACGCCAACGTGCAGCCCTACTCGGGCTCCCCGGCGAACCTCGCCGTCTACCTGGCCCTGGCGGCACCGGGGGACACGATCATGGGCATGGCGCTGCCGATGGGCGGCCACCTCACGCACGGCTGGCCGGTGTCGGTCACCGGCAAGTGGTTCAGGCCCGTGCAATATGGCGTCCGGGCCGATACCGGCCGGGTTGACCTCGACGAGGTGCGGGATATGGCCCGCCGCGAGCGGCCCAAGCTGATCTTCTGCGGCGGGACCGCGATCCCGCGCACCATCGACTTCGCGGCCTTCGCCGAGATCGCCAACGAGGTGGACGCAGTACTAGTCGCCGACATCGCCCATATCGCCGGCCTGATCGCCGGCGGCGCGCACCCATCACCCGTCGGTCATGCCGGAGTCATCACCACGACGACGCATAAGACCCTGCGCGGCCCGCGCGGCGCCATGATCATGTCGGACGCTGAGCACGCGAAGCCCCTCGACCGGGCGGTCTTCCCCGGCCTCCAGGGCGGGCCGCACAACCACACCACCGCGGCGATAGCCGTGGCGCTGCACGAGGCAGCGCAGCCGGACTTCCGTGACTACGCGGCGCAGGTGGTGCGAAACGCGAAGGCGCTGGCAGATTCGCTTACCGAACGGGGCTACACCCTGGTCTCAGGGGGCACGGATAACCATCTCATCCTGGCCGACCTGACCGGTCAGGGCATCGGCGGCAAGCCGGCCGCCAAGGCCCTGGACCGGGCCGGCATCGAGCTCAACTACAACACCGTTCCGTTCGACAAGCGCAAGCCCTTCGACCCGTCCGGCATCAGGCTCGGTACCCCGGCGATCACCACCCGCGGGCTGGTTGAGGAGCACATGCCGCCGATCGCGGCCTGGATGGACGAGGCCATAACCGCCGCGACCAAGGAGGACGAGGCAGCCATCGAGCGGATCGCGACCGAGGTCCGCGAGTTCCTCGCCGACTTCCCGATCCCCGGCTGGGCCGCCTGATCACTGAGTGCGGTCATACCGCACGCCGTGCGTGACGTCCGCGGCGGCCTGCGTGGTGACCGTTAGGACACGTCGTGGCATTAACCGTCGTTTCCTGGTCCCGGACGATCGTGCGGTGCCTCGCGGACCCGGCTGGCCGGACTACTCCCGTCACACCGGCACCACCGACCCCGTGAGCCACGTCTTCCGGAGCGCCGCCGAAGATCGATGTGGCGTTACCTACCACCGGTGGGGGGCTCTGCCACATCGATCTTGGAAACGACGCGGAACGAGCCCTTATCCGGGCGGCACATCATAGAAGGGCTTGCCCGTGGTGGCGCCGAAGTGTGCCGCCGCGGTGCCGACCTGGTACCGGCCGGTTGGCGCTGGCAGTCGCAGCTGAGCAAGCCGCGAGGGAGCGAGCTGCGGATGGGCTATCTGAGCCCGTGACGGCTGGGCACCGGTGGCCATCATCACGACGGACACCACCAGCAGCACCAGCCCGGTAACGGCGAGCGGCCAGCGCGAGGGCTGGCTGTCGCGCCGTGGCTGGCGTGCCGCTGGGGGGGTCTGAGCGGTACGCATTGCGACTCCTCACGTGGTTCGCCGATACCTCCACGCTGCCGGGTCGCGGTCGCGGGGCCAATGGAGCTATCACCCGTAACCGGGGTCGGGCTACCCCCACCCAGCCATGGTCGCCATCAGTGTACACATTCGATCCTGGAGGGTTGCGTAAGTTTATGATCGAATATATATTCGTTCGACGAAACGATCGGAGAACTGCCTGCCTTCCCCCTGGCGGTCGAGGCAAGTGAGGAGCAGGCAGCCGCGTGAGCAGGATGTACAGCGAGCCGATCGAGGTCAGGGATCAGGACGGCAGGCCGCTCAGGTTTGTCTGGCGGGGACGGCTCTACACAGTGCGGGGGGTGCTCGAACACTGGGTGGTCAGTAGGGAGTGGTGGCAGCGAAATAACCCCGATACCGACGTGCCAGCCGAACGGGAATTCTGGCGGGTAGAGGCCTCGCCAGGCAAGGACGTCCCGCCCGCGGTATATGAGCTGCGCCGCGACGTCGAAACAGGCGACTGGCTGCTCGTCCGGGTCTGGGACTGACCACGGCGCCGCGTCACCGGCAGATTGGGCAAGGATGAGCTGGTCAGGAGATTTCGTCCACCTGCATGTCGCGTCGTCATATTCGATGCGATACGGGACGGCAAGTCCCGGCGCCCTGGCCGTGCGCGCCGCAGAGTCCGGCATGCCCGCGCTCGCACTTACCGACAGGGACGGGCTGTACGGGGCGGTCAAGCACGCCGGGGCGTGCGGCCACGAGGGGATCGAGCTGATCCTCGGCGCCGACCTGGCGCTACGGGAGGTCCCGCCCCGTCCCTCTCGGCTACAGCCACGAGACCGCGCAGCCACCGGGCCGCCGCGGCTGGCGAACGAGACCGCAGGCCGGGTGACGCTGCTGGCCTGCGGCGAGCGCGGCAGGAAGGGCTGGGCATCGCTATGCCGCCTGGTCAGCGCGGTGCATCAGTCGGGTGAGCGCGGCGTGCCCGCAGTGAGTCCGGACCTGGTAGCCGACTATGCCGAGGGACTGATCGTGCTGCTCGGCCCGGCAAGCGACGTCGGCCAGGCGGTCGCCGCCAGGCGGCCCGATCTCGCGGTAGCCGCCCTGGCCCGCTGGCGGGACCGGGCCGAGACCGTGATCGAGATCGTCGATCACCACGGACCTGGTGATACCCACAATGCCGCCCGGATGCTGCGGTTTGCCCGCGAGGCGGGCATCCCCGCCGTGCTCACCAACGCCGTCCGCTATCTCGATTCCGCCGACGGGCCGGTGGCGCAGGTACTCGACGCGGCGCGTCAGCTCACCCCGCTCGGGCCGCGGCACCTGGCCGGGCGCAATGCGCAGGCTTACCTGAAAAGCACTGAGCAGATGGCCCGCGTAGCGGCGCGGATCTGCGGCTCAGGCTCCTGCCGAGGCCCCAGGGCGTGTGCCGGCCGCTGCGATGATCCGGCCCACCAACTGCTCGACGCCACCGCGGCGCTTGCCCGGCGGTGCGTTCTCGACAAGGCACGTGATCTGGGCATCGGGACCAAGCACCTGCCCGAGGTCAGCGGCGAAGACGCGTTCGCCCAGCTACGGCAGCGGTGCGAGGAAGGGCTGCTCCGCCGCGGCCTGGCACACCCGCAGGCCCCGCGCGCCAAGTCCCGCTGGCACCCGTGGCACGGGCACCGCGAGAACGCCGCAGATCGCCTTTCCCGCGAGCTCGCCATCATCGCGAAGGCCGGGCTTGCCTCTTACTTCCTCACCGTGGCCGACGTCGCCAGTCTCATCAGGGACCGCGGCATCCGCTGCGCGATCCGCGGTTCCGGCGCCGGCAGCCTGGTCAACTACCTGATCGGCATCTCGGGCATCGACCCGCTCGAGCATGACCTGATCATGGAGCGATTCCTCTCCGAGGGCCGCAAGGATCTGCCCGACATCGACCTGGACGTCGAATCCGCGCGGCGGATCGAGGCATACCGCGCGATCATCGAGCGCTACGGCGAGGAACGCTGCGGCTGCGTGTCGATGATGGAGACCTACCGGGCGCGCAGCGCGATCAGGGACACGGCTGCCGCGCTCGGGCTGCCACCGCACGAGATCGACGTAATCGCCAAGGCGTTCGGCCACATCCGGGCGCGCGGTATCCGTGGCGCCCTCGCCGACCTGCCCGAGCTGCGCGCCAGCAACCTTGCGATCCCCCAGCTGACCAGCCTGTTCCGGATCGCCGAACGGCTCGACGGCCTGCCCCGCCACATCGCAATGCACCCCTGCGGGATCGTGTTGTCCAGCGGCACCCTCCTTGACCGCGTCCCGGTCGAGCGAAGCGCGGAGGGCCTGCCGCTGTGCCAGTACGACATGGATGACGTAGAGGCCGCCGGGATGATCAAGCTGGACGTGCTCGGCGTGCGCATGCAGTCGGCGATGACCTACGCGCTCGCCGAGATCGAGCGGACCCGTGGCGAGCGGGTGGACATCGACACGATCAGCCCGGACGACGAGCCGACGTTCGAGATGATCCGCTCCGGGCGCACGCTCGGCTGCTTCCAGATCGAATCGCCCGGGCAGCGTGAGCTGGTGACCAGGCTGGAGCCCCGCGACATCGGCGACCTGATCGTGGACATATCGCTGTTTCGCCCCGGGCCGGTCAACTCGGACATGATCACCCCCTACCTGGACATCAAGCACCACAGGCGCCCGGCCTGCTACCCGCACGAGGACCTGGCGGGCCCGCTCGGCGAAACCGGGGGAGTGGTCATCTTCCACGAGCAGGTGCTACGGGTCATCGACGTGATGACCGATTGCGGTCTTTCCTATGCCGAACGGCTGCGGCGTCAACTCTCCGACGAGTCCGCCAGGGCAACTGTGCGTCAGTGGTTCTGCGGCGCTGCGCTGGGGCGCGGATATGACGACACGATCGTGGAGCGAGTGTGGGATGTGCTCGAGGCGTTCGGCGGGTTCGGCTTCTGCAAGGCGCACGCGGCGGCATTCGCCATCCCGACCTACCAGTCGGCCTGGCTGAAGCGGCACTACCCGGCCGCGTTCTATGCGGGAGTGCTCGCCCACGATCCCGGCATGTACCCCAAGCGGGTGATCACCGGCGATGCGAGGCTGTCCGGGATTCCCGTACTGACCGTTGACGTGAATGCCTCGGCCGGCGACTGGCAGGTCGAGCGCGTCCCCCCGCCGCCAGGGGCAATGCGGGACGGACCAGGTGAGGGACTGGGCCCGGGGACCGGGCGGCGCAAGGCCCTGCGAGATAGGCGGGGCGAGGGGCTGCGGGATAGGCGGCGCCGGGGCCTGCGGGATAGGCGGGGCGAGGGGCTGCGGACCGGGCTGCGCGAGGTCAAGGGAATCAGCAACGCCGAGGTGGCGAGGATCGTCGCCGGGCGGCCGTACACGTCGCTGCGCGATTTCTGGCAGCGGGCGCGGGTATCGCGGCCCGTCGCCGAGCGCCTGGTGCTCGTGGGTGCCTTTGACTTGCTGTATGCGGGGCCGGGAAGGCAGCCGACCCGGCGTGACCTGCTCGCCAGGGTCGGCGTGCTCGCCGGGCCCCCCGCGGCCAGGCGCGATATTGATCAGTTGGCGCTTGATCTCGATGGCGGGGGTGGAGGGCTTGCCAAGGGCGGCGGTGCTGGCAACGTCGGGGACGGTTTCGCCACGCTTGTCCCGGCCGGCGAACTGCCGGAACTTTCGGCGGCCGAACGCGTAGAGGCCGAGCTGGAGATCCTCGGCATCGACATCAGCGAGCACGTGATCAGCTTTTACGAGAAGATACTCGGCGCGCTCGGCGTGGTGCGCGCACGTAACCTGCACCGTTGCAGGTCAGGCGCGTCCGTGCTGGTGGCTGGCGTGAAGACCTCGACGCAGACTCCCGCGGTCAAGTCCGGTCAGCGGATCATCTTCGCAACGCTCGATGACGCGACAGGCCCGGTGAACCTGGCGTTCTTCGAGTCGGTGCAGGAGCGCTGCGCGGCGCGCGTGTTCGGCTCGTGGCTGCTCTTGGTCCGCGGTCGCGTGCGTAGGCCGGGCCAGCGGAGCTCATCGGGTTCCGGGCAGCAGCCAGGCGCGGGAGGCCAGGCTGGCACACGCGGCCGGGGAGGTATGGCGGGCCGGGGAAGTGCGGCGGGCCAGGGCGGCCTGGCTGTGTCTGTCAACGCGGCCGAATGCTGGGACCTGGCCGTTCTGGAGGAAATTCGTCATTCCCGCGGTATCCGGGCCGTGCACGCGGCGATGGCGGCGGGCGACGTGCCCGGGAAAGGCATAGCGGCGGCCGCGCCGGGGGCAGGCCAGCCGGCCGCCGGTAGCCCGGCGGCGGTCAGCAAGATCGTTTACTCCACCGGCTTCACGCTCTCTCCCTATGCGGAGACCGGATCCTCGGGCGGAGCGGCAAAGGACCCGCCGCGCAAGCTCTGGCACGCAAGCCCGGGCAGCTCAGGCGACTGGATGGCCACGGGTCGCGAGCGCGCGGACTGACAGAACGGGCGGGCCGATCGCAGGCTAAAGCTCGCACGCCACGCCGGCCAATCTGGCCACCGCTCTGCGCCTGGCCTAACCCACCACCCTCAAGCGAACCCGAGTCGGCAATTTCCCGCGACCGGCCGTCTGCACCCTTGTCCCCAGGAGAAACGAATCGGTACAATTCCGGCACGCTAACGCCCATTCCGGCGGGCAGGGAAGGGAAAGATGACCAGAGGACAGATTGCCAGCCGCGTCACATCCGTGGCGGCAGGCGCTTTACTGGCTATCGCCGTATGCGCCATGCCTGCCGGGGCGGCGATCGCCTCGCCTGCGTCCGGCCTTAGGACCGCGGCTCAGCTGGCAGGATCCGGGGCGCGGCCGGCCGGATGCGCCGCAAACACCGGACCGGGCATCGCCCATTGCTACCTGGCGACAGCGCCGGCCTCGGCCGGCGCGGCAGCAGCGCTGGCCAAGAATTGCACGGCCAACGCGCAAGATGGCTGGTCGCCGTGCAATCTGCGGAGCGCCTACAAGCTCACCTCCCTGTCATCAAGCCACGGCAAGGGCCAGACCGTGGCAGTGATCGATGCGTACGACGACCCCGATGCCGCGTCCGACCTGGCAACTTACCGGTCCAACTTCGGCCTCCCGGCCTGCACCACCGCCAACGGCTGCTTCAAGAAGGTCAATCAAGACGGCCTGCATGGCGATTATCCGACTGGCGACATGGGATGGGGCCAGGAGATCTCCATCGACCTCGACATGGTGTCGGCCATCTGCCCCAAGTGCCACATCCTGCTCGTGGAGGCCAACAGCAACGGATTCGGTGACCTGTTCACCGCCGAACAGGAGGCGATAACACTCGGCGCTCATGTCGTGTCCAACAGCTGGGGTTCCAGTGAGTTCGCCGGAGAGACCGACTATGACAGCACCCTCGACACGCCTGGGGTCGCCATCACAGTCAGTTCCGGCGACGGGGCCTACCAGGGTGGCGTGCAGTACCCCTCGGCGTCGCCCTACGTGACCTCGGTGGGCGGGACCGAGCTCACGCCGGCCAGCAATCCGCGGAGCTGGATCGAGAAGACATGGGTGACCGCGGGCAGCAGCCCCCCGACCCAGGGGTCGGGCAGTGGCTGCTCTGTCTATGAGGCCAAGCCAGCCTGGCAGGCCGACGCCGGCTGTAACAACCGCACCACCGCGGACGTGAGCGCGGTGGCCGCCGACGTTCTCGGCTACGACTCCTACGAAAGCGGTGGAGGCGGCTGGTACTTCTTCTTCGGCACCAGCGTCGCGTCCCCGATCACCGCCGCAGTGTACGGCCTGGCCGGAAACGCCTCATCCCAGTCCGTCGCGCCGGCGTCGCTGGCCTACGCCAACACCTCGCACCTCTACGACATCACCGAAGGGCTGGCCACCGGCACCTGCTCGCCCACCTACCTGTGCAAGGCGGTCAAGGGCTACGACGGCCCCACCGGTCTTGGTACGCCCAAGGGCATCGGCGCCTACTGATCCGGCAACAGTGAGCGGCCGGGGCCAGCGCGCCGGCCCCGGCCGCCTGCTGATCCGACACGGCAACCGCTGTCCTTGGACGTACGTTCCGCGTCTCGATACCGGATGTTCGGGCAGTGGTCACGGCAGAGGGTGCACGACTCGGTACTGTGGGTGCCCATGAGCCGACATCTCCGTAATCTCGCCATAGCCGCTGGCGCGTGCTGCGCCTGCGGCTTTCTGTCCGCAGGCGTTGCCGCTGCCTCGCCGACCGGGACCGGTGCCCTGACCATCCACGCCGTCCTCGGCGGCGGGCACACGTCGCCGTATGCGGGCCAGACAGTGTCGGGAGTGCCCGGCATAGTCACGGACGTGACCTCCTCGGAGTTCTACCTCCAGGACCCGACCTGGGTGGGCGGGAAGCCGTTCAAGCAGGCCATCACGGTCTACACGGGGAGTAAGCCCACCGTGGTGGCGGGCGACGACGTGACCGTGTCGGGGACGGTGACCGAGTACTACCCCGATGAGTCGGACACCCCGTCAAGCCTGCCGATCGCGGAGATCGAGGACGCGACCGTAACGGTGGTCTCCACCGGCAATCCACTGCCGGCCCCGGTGATCATCGGCTCGGACGGCGTTCTCCCCCCGGCGCAAGACATCTTCAGCGGAGCTAAGACCAGCACCGACGTCACCACGGTGTCGTCGTTCGAGCCGAACAAGCGGGCACTCGACTTCTACCAGGGCCTCGACAGCACCTACGTCGAGGTGCAAGACCCGGTGGCCATCGGGCCGACCAACGATTACGCCTTCGCCGTCGCGCCCGACAACGGCGCTGGCGCCGGCCTGCGGACCCCGGCCGGCGGCCTCGCCGACACCAGCACCAAGACGGTCAACTCCCGCCGCCTCGAGGTCTATGCCCCGTACGGCGTGACGCCACCGACCGTGGATACCGGGGACCACTTCTCCGGGCCGGTCGAGGGCATCATGACCGAGTACGAAGGCAATCCCGAGCTCGACCTCACCTCCTCGGTCACCGGTGTCTCGCGTGGGCTCACTCCGCAGGTAGTGTCCCCGGCCAACGCCAACCAGCTGTCGGTAGCCACCTACAACCTGGACAACCTGTCGCCCGACACGCCGAGCTCGAAATGGGCCAGCCTGGGGACTCAGATCGTGCACAACCTCGGGTCCCCCGACATCCTGGCCGTGCAGGAGATCCAGGACAACGACGGGTCAACCGACGATGGCGTGGTCGCGTGCGACATAACCATGACCGACCTGGTGAACGCCATCGTGGCCGCCGGCGGCCCCACCTACTCGTGGACCGAGATCGACCCGGTCAACGACCAGGACGGTGGCGAGCCGGGCGGCAACATCCGGCAGGTCACCATGTACCGCACCGACGTGGGACTGACCTTTGACCCCGCTCCCGGCGGCGGTTCCACGGTCGCCGACTCGGTCGTCGGGTCGGGCGCCTCCACCGCGCTGGCGCAGAGCCCGGGCCGGATCAACCCGAACGACCCGGCGTACGCCGCCGGCCAGACGCTGACCGCCCCCGGTACCACCCGGACCATGCCGTCCAGCGCCAGTCGCAAGCCGCTCGCGGCGCAGTTCACCTGGGAGGGCCACACCCTCTTCGTGATCAACAACCACCTCGACGCCAAGCTCACCGACGACGCCGACTTCGGCCGCTACCAGAAGCCAGTGCTCTGGTCGGAGATCCAGCGGGTCGAGCAGACCCAGGCCATCCACCACTTCGTCGTCGATATCGAGAAGGCCGACCCGAAGGCATGGGTGATCACTCTTGGTGACATGAATGACCAAGGTTTCGAACCGGCCATTCACACCCTGGAAGTAGGCAATGCGCTGGTGGACACGAGTGAGCACCTGCCGGCGGCCCTGCGTTACGACTACGTCTTCGACGGCGACAGCGAGACCCTGTCCGGCCTCCTGGTCAGCCCGGCCATGTACAGGCTCGTTACCAGGGCCGGGCCGGTCCACATCAATGCCGACTTCGCCGGCCAGACCAGCGACCACGACCCCCTGCTGGCCAAGTTCACTTTCCGGCACGGCTCCTGAGCCGCAGTCCCCGAGGTCATACCCCCGCACACACGAAACGCGGTGCGTTGCGCCCCACATCAGTGGCGCAACGCACCGCGTTTCTTCCAGCCGTCAGCTCACCTGGTCACTGATGGGTGGCGTCACTTGACGTCTTCCGCCAGTTGACCGTGGGCCGCATTGCCTCGAGACGTACCCGGTGCGCGTACTGCTTGGTAATACCGAACAGCGACTCGATGAGCGTGTCGGACAGCAGGTGCGGCACCAACCCGAGCTCGGGCAGCCCGGTGTGCGTGACCTTGTAGTAGTGCTCCTCGAGCTCCACTCGCGGGTTTTCGAGGTGCTCGATCTTGACCGCGTCCGGGCTGCACTTGGCGACCGTCTGGGCGATCTCCTCGATCGACATCCACTCGGTGATCTGGTTGAACACGCGGAACTCGCCACGCTCTGCGGGGTTCTCGCAGGCGAGCTCGATGCAGCGCACCGTGTCCCTGATGTCGAGCATGCCGCGGGTCTGGCCGCCCTTGCCGTACACCGTCAGCGGCAGGCCGAGCACTGACTGGATGACGAACCGGTTCAGCACGGTGCCGAACACGGCGTCGTAGTCGAACCGGGTCGCCAGCCTCTCGTCCCGCGCGGTCTCCGGCGTTTGCTGGCCGTAGACGACACCCTGGTTGAGGTCGGTGGCGCGCAGGCCCCAGATCCGGCAGGCGAACTCGATGTTGTGGCTGTCATGCACCTTGGACAGGTGGTAGAAGGAGCCCGGGCGCTTGGGGTACAGGACCCTGTCCTTGCGGCCCTTGTGCTCGATCTCGATCCAGCCTTCCTCGATGTCGATGTTGGGCGTGCCGTACTCGCCCATCGTGCCGAGTTTGACCAGGTGGATGTCCGGGTTGGTGTCCGCGATCGCGTAAAGCAGGTTGAGATTGCCCATGACGTTGTTGGTCTGGGTGTAGACCGCGTGCTTCCTGTCGATCATCGAGTACGGCGCGGCCCGCTGCTCGGCGAAATGCACGATGGCGTCCGGCTGGTACTCCGCCAGCATGCGGTAGGTGAACTCAGCGTCCACGAGGTCGCCGATGTAGAGCCCGATGCTCTTACCCGTCACCTCGCGCCACGTCGCTACCCGGGTCTGCAGGGTCTCGATCGGGACCAGGCTCTCGGCGCCGAGTTCGTAGTCGTACTGCCTGCGGGCGAAGTTGTCGGCGACTGCTACGTCGTGGCCGCACTCGGAGAGATGCAGCGCAGTGGGCCACCCGAGGTAACCATCCCCGCCCAGCACTAGAATCTTCATTCGTCAGCTCCTGCCTTGTCCATGCGTCGCTTCCGTTGCCTCGTAGTCGTACCTGCCGCAGGCCGGCGGCCCGGCCCGCGATGGTGCGTTCCGCCAGCCGCGGTCGGCGTGTGCGGTCCGCAACGGCTGCGAGCCTCCGTCCGGCAAGGTAACCTGCTGAAGGCGCGACATACCGGATGCCGCACCCCAGCGCTCGGCGGTGCCCGTGCTCCTTAGCTGTCGGGTCTTAGCTGCCGAGTAGAACCTCGTCACATCCCAACCCCAAGGACCCTGATGGCACTGACACCGCCCCGAATCAAGGCCGCCCTGTGGCGGTCGCTTCCCGCACCTGTCCAGCGCAAGCTTCGCGGAGAGACGGGAAGGCGGTTCGCCCGGTTCGTGCTCGTGGCGCTGGCTGCGGTCATCGCCAGCCAGGTCGCGCTTGTTATCTTCCTCGACGTCGCGCACATGACGGCGGGCATCTCCGGCGGGCTTGCCGCCGTGGTAGGCGCAGCGGTCAGCTACGTGCTGAGCCGCTGGGCGTGGGAGCGCAAGGGGAAGCCCCATGTGCTCAAGGAGACCCTGCCGTTCTGGATAGTCTCGGTGGCTGCCTGGGTCGTCCTCGCCCTGGCGACCAAGCTCGGCGTGCACTGGGCGGGTTCGCTGCACCGCGGCGGGCTCGATTGGCACCTCGTGGTTAATGGCACCTACTTCGGCGCCAACGTACTGACGTTCCTGGCCAGGTTTGTGGTCTTCCACTACGTCCTCTTCGCCGACCGGGACTCGTCAGCCGGCGGAGCCGGCGCCGGTACGGCCACGACTGCGGCCGCATCCGGACCGCCAGTCGCCCCCGAGGACACGCCGGCCGACGGCAACTCGGCCGCGGTCACCGCACCCGGATCGCCTGGCGCGGGCTGACGCTCGCGCCGTCGGCCGTTGATGACCCGCTCGCGCCACCAGGTGCGGGCGATGACGCCGGCGAAATGCAGGCCGTAGATCGCGTTGTGCCCCTTCTTGCTCTCGCCGACCTTCCGCTTGTGAATGGTGGCGGGCAGTTCGGCCACCCGGAACCCGCGGGACATCACCCCGATGAGAAGTTCCGCCGCCTGGTACTGCTGCTGGTCGAGCCGGACCGCGCCGGTCACCTCCGCGCGCATCGCCCGCAGCCCGAACGTCGTGTCGCTGATCCGCTGGCCGGTCAGCGCGCTGATGGTGACGGCGAAGACGCGCACGCCCAGGCGGCGCACCGGGTCCCTGGTCTCCTCGCTGCCCAGCCTCCTGGACCCGGTCACGAAGTCGGCCTGGCCGGCCACCACCGGGGCAAGCAGGCTTTCGATCTCCGCCGGGTTGTACTGCCCGTCCGCGTCGGTGGTCACGATGTACTGCGCGCCGCCTTCGCGGGCGATCCGGTAGCCGAGCCGGAGCGCCGCACCCTGGCCCCGGTTCACTGGCACATCGCAGACGATCGCCCCGTGCTCGTGGGCCTCCTTGACCGTGCCGTCCATGCAGCCGTCCGCGACCACGATCGTCGCCACGGCCAGCCCGCAGACCGTGGTAGGCAGGGCGGAGATGACAGGCCCTATGCCGCCCTCTTCGTTGTAGGCGGCAATCACGATCGCGACGGGCGGCAGCTTCGCTTCCCTGCCGCCGTACTGGCCGGCCAGACCATCGAGAGCCGCATCGTCGATCACCAGGTCGTCACCGCGGGAACTGCCGCCGCGATAGGCGTTCACTATTCACCCTCCTGTGCGCCCGAGAATTCCGGCCAGACCGTGGCAAGGCCTGACTTCAGGTCGTGCACCGGCGAGTAGCCAAGCCCTCGCGCCACCGATACGTCCAGCAGCACAGCCGGCATCTCGCCCGGCCCTACGGGCACATGCTCGACGGGCAGTGCTGCGCCGGTAACGCTCCTGGCCGCGTCGACCATGTCGTTCACCGAGACCGACTGGCCGGACCCGAGGATGACCGGCCCGGTGTGACCGGCTCGCCAGGCGGCGAGAATGCCCGCGACGACATCATCGACGTGCACAACGTCGCGCAGCATGCTGCCGTCCCCGCGCACCTGCACGCCCTTGCCGTCCCGCGCCGCGCGCATCAGCCGCGGAATGAAGCTGTCCTTGGATTCCATCCCGGGGCCGTAGACGTTGGAGAACCGCATGGCGCATCCGGCCATGCCGTAAACCGCCGTGTAGCTGTTCAGCAGCACCTCCCCGGCGGCCTTGGTCGCGCCGTAAGGGCTGATGGGGCGCATCGGCGACCGCTCGCTGATGACCGCTTCGCCGACGTTCCCGATCACGGCGTTGGTCGAGGCGAGCAGGAATGCCTTGACGCCCGTCGTGCGGGCGAGTTCGAGCAGGCCGGCGGTCGCCGCGACATTGGTCTGGTAAGTACCGGCCGGGTCGTCGATCGACTTGACCACCGATGTGATGGCGGCCAGATGGAAGATCGCATCCGTCCCCGGCTTGACCGCCCGGGTAAGGACCGACTCGTCGCAAATGTCGCCGATCACCGAGGGAACCCCGGTGTCGGGGAACGGTCGCTGGTCTAGCACCGTGACCTCGGTGCCAGCCTCTACCAGAGACCGGACCAGCCGTCGCCCGATGAAACCCGTCCCGCCGGTTACCAACACCCGCGAACGCGGTTCAGCCCGCATGCGTGCTCCATTTCCACGTGTGACTCTGCCAACTGGTCCGTTTGTTCCCGTCTGTGCCTGTCAGCTTCTCCTGTCTGGATCCGCAGCCAGACTCCGCTGAACAGCCCAGACAGGACCGTGAGGCATGGCGCCCGCCGGGGGGCGGCCCTGAATGCGCCCGGTCAGTGTACCCGGCACTGCTGAATCAAAGGGCTAGGGAACAGCAACATGCGCCCGGGGCGGAGCCTACGCTCTCATGAAGACGGGCGGGCCAGTACTTGACCACCCTTGACCGCCCACGACCAAGCCCTTGACCGCCCCGAACCAGCCTCCTGAGGGACCTGGGGCGGATGTGTCATGCTGGTGTGTCGGCCGCCGGGTTGACCGGACTGCGGGCGACAGGCCCCGGAAAGGATCCAGGGGGCGAATGTGGCAGCCGCTGACGTTCCTCCCGTCGAGGCGGAGTCGTACCGGATCCTGCGCTCCCGCATCGACCTGAGCCACCTGCCGCCGCTCACCAGGGCGGTCACCGAACGGGTGGTCCACGCAACCGCGGACTTCGACTACGCGACGGACCTGGTGTGCGACGAGGGGACGCTGGTCGCGGCCGCCGCTGCCCTCGCTGACGGCGCGCCGGTGGTGGCAGATGTCGCGATGGTGGCAGCAGGGATCACGCCACGCCGGGCCATCTGCCGGATGGGAGATTCGCTTACCGAGCGGCTGGCCCGGGTCACCGGGATCACCCGGGCCGCCGCCGCGGTCCGGCTCGCGTTCAGCGACGCGGGACCGGGCGCCGTCTGGGTGGTCGGCTGCGCCGTCACCGCCATCGAGGAGATCATCCAGCGGGAGACCGAGCCTGCGCTGGTGATCGCCATGCCGGTCGGGTTCGTGGGTGCGGCGCAGGCGAAGCAGGCGCTGCGAGCCAGTGGCCTGCCGTCGCTGACCAACATCTCAGAGAAGGGCGGCTGCGCGGTGGCCGCCGCGGCCGTCAACGCGCTGCTCAGGGCCGGTCGGGAAAATCAGGCCGCGGGGGCGGGAGCGGGGGCGGGATGAGTACGCGGCGAGCCTGCCGGCCGCATACAGCTACTCTTGATCACCCCGGGCGCAATCCGCTCATTGATCTCGGATTGCGCCTCGGCGAGGGGCCGCGGCACTGCTCACGCTTCCCCTCGTGCAGAGCGCGGCGCGCGCGCTCAGGGACGTGACCTCGTTCGACTCGGCCGCGATTACCGACAAGACCTAAAAGGAGCGCGCACGTCGATGGACCTGTCCGGCCAGCCGCCGTACCTGCTGGGGCTGCGCCTGCACCGGCGGCTGGTGGTTGTCATTGGCGGTGGCAGCGTCGCCGCCCGCCGGATCCCGACGCTGCTTGACTGCGGCGCGCGCGTGCACGTCGTTTCACCCACGATCAGCCCGTCGCTCCAGGATCTCGTCGCGTCCGGGCGGATCGGCTGGCAACAGCGGGAGTATGTCAGCGGTGACGGCGCGGGGGCTTGGCTTATCTGCGCATGTACCGATGATCGCTTCGTGAATACGGCAATAGCCGAAGATGCCGAACGAGCACGGTGCTGGTGTGTCCGCGCCGATGACGCGGCTGCCTCGGCCGCATGGACTCCCGCGACTGGCCAGGCCGGCGAGGTGCGGGTTGGCGTGCTCAGCGGCGACCCGAGGCGGAGCGCAGGGATCAGGGACGCGGTGATCGGCGGCCTGCGGTCCGGGACTCTGGGGGCGCGCCGCGGCCGCGATCGCCACCGCGGCGTGGCGCTCGTCGGCGGCGGGCCTGGCGACCCGGGACTGATCACCGTACGGGGCAGGCAGCTGCTCGGCGAGGCCGACGTCGTGCTGACCGACCGGCTCGCCCCGCAGTCACTGCTTGACGAGCTGCCGCCGGACATCGAGGTCATCGATGCGGCCAAGATCCCGTACGGCACGGCGATGGCACAGGAGCACATCAACGCCATCCTCGTCTCGAACGCCCTGGCCGGCCGGTTCGTCGTACGGTTGAAAGGCGGCGACCCCTTCGTGTTCGGCCGGGGCGGCGAGGAGGTGCTCGCCTGCCTGCGCGCGGGCGTGCCCGTCACCGTCGTGCCGGGGGTTACCAGCGCGATCGCCGTACCCGCCGCGGCCGGCGTGCCGGTTACCCACCGCGGCGTAGCGCAGGAATTCCACGTGGTATCCGCGCACGTCCCCCCCGATGATGAGAGGTCGATGGTGAACTGGGCCGCGCTCGGCGCGTCATCTGGCACCCTGGTGCTGCTCATGGCCACCGAACGGCTCCAGCTCATCGCGGAGGCACTAATCCGGCATGGTCGCCTACCCGCTACTCCCGTTGTGGTAATCGCGGACGGTACTCTGCCCACGCAGCGCACAATTAATGCGACGCTGCGAACCGTCGCAAGCCAGGCGGCCGCAGCCGGGATCAGGCCGCCCGCGGTGGTGGTCGTGGGGGAGGTAGTCACGCTCGCTGCGCAGGCAGCGGAGCTGAGCAGGGCCGTGGCGGCGGCCGCGGCTGGTGGTTAGCGCGGCACGCGCCGCGGGAAGGCCAGGCAGTGATGAGCGAGGGGCGGGGCGTGGAGCCGCACGCGCGGGTAGACGCGCGGCAGCTTGAGTCCGCCCTGCTCGCGCTGCGGCACCGGATCGTGGATGCGCCGCTGCTGCTCGAGGCGCCGGGCGTGGCGCAGGCTAGGGCGCAGCGGCGAAAGCTGCTGACCCAGATCGATGACTACCTGCTGCCGCGGATCCGCCAGTCCGCCGCCCCGGTGCTGGTGGCCCTGGTCGGTTCCACCGGAGCCGGCAAGTCGACACTGGTGAACAGCATCGTCGGTGCCCGGGTCAGCCAGACGGGCATCCGCAGGCCCACCACCAACAGCCCGGTGCTCGCCTGCCACCCCGACGACGTCGACTGGTTCGCGGAGAACGTGTTCCTGCCTACCCTGCCCCGGGTACGGCAGCAGGGCCTGGCCATGCCGGGCCGCGATGGCCTGCTTGTGCTGGCCGAGAGCGAGGGCATGCCCAAGGGAGTGGCCCTGCTTGACACGCCGGACATCGACTCCGTGGTCCAGGCCCACCACGAATTCGCGCATCAGTTCCTTGACGCTTCGGACCTGTGGCTGTTCGTGACCACGGCGAGCAGGTACGCCGATGCTCCCGTCTGGGAATTGCTGCGCTATGCCAAGCAGCGTGACGCCGCGCTGGGCATCGTGCTGTCCCGGGTGCCGCCGCGGGCAAGGGCCGAGCTCACCGCGCACTTCACCGCCATGCTGGAGGCCAACGGCCTGGGCGAGGCGGACCGCTTCGTGATCCCTGAGACCATCATTACCGACGGCATGCTGCCGCTCGCGATGTACGGGCCGATCAGGGACTGGCTTCAGGACACGGCCCTGCGTGAGGACCGCAGGGTCGCCGTGCTCACCCAGACCATGTCCGGCGTGCTCGATACGTTCCGCACCAGGGTGCCCGAGCTCGCCTCTCACCTGGCGATCCAGCTGACCCTGCGGGTCCAGTTGCGGCAGGTGATCGAGGGGTGCTACACCACTGCCCTGGCCGAGATAGACGAGGGGACAAGGAACGGCTCGCTGCTTCGCGGCGAAACGCTGGCCCGGTGGCAGGACTTCGCCGGCACCGGCGACCTGCTGCGCACCCTCCAGTCGCGTCGTCGCGGTGGCTCCGCGAGCCGCCCGCGCAAGCGGCGGATCTCATCCCGCGCGCAGGTACTGAAGGCGGCCATGGGCGCCGGTCTCGAATCGCTCATCGTGTCCATCGGCGACCGCGCCGCGGAAGAGGCGGTCACGCGCTGGCGTGACCATCCAGCCGGCGCCGCGCTGCTCGACCAGATGCCGGCCCAGGCCCGGGTGCGCGCGATGCAGCGCCGGTCAATCCCACACGACGGGCGCTCGCCGTTCGACGATGATGACTCCCCGTTCGCGGATTCGGCGGTCTCGATGACCGGGGATCCGGCGCTCTCGCCGCCCGGCCATGACACCGGCGCTCCGTCCGGAGATGACGCCGACTCGCCGACCGGTGCCGACGAGCAGCCAGTGCAGCTCCCCGGCGCGATGGCGCTGAGCCGGTCCGCGCCGGATCTGCCCAGGCGAGCCGCCCAGGCGATCAGCTCGTGGCAAGATCACGTGATGCACCTCGTGCAGGCCGAGAACGTGACCAAGCGATCCATCGCCCGGGTTGTCTCATTCGACGACGAGTCCCTGGCCCTGGTCGTGATCATCGGCCTGCTCGGCTTCGGCGCGGGCGATGTCGCGGCTGCCGAGGGCACCAGCGCGGCCGCGCAGGAGCTGCTCAGCTCGCTTTTCGGCCCCGGGCCGCTCCGGGACATCGAGGCGAAGGCACGCGCGGATCTCCGGGAGAGAGTCCGGCTGCTATTCGACGAGGAGATGCTCCGCTTCGCCGAGCTCATCGATGTCGAAGGTGTCCCGGACGAGGCCGCGGCGGTGCAGCTCTACCAGGCCACGTACTCGCTCGAGGTCGTCAGATGACCGAGTCCCTGGATGCCGCGGTAGGCCAGCGTGGCCTCGACGATCTCGTGGGCGCCACGGACCCGGGCAGGCGCGGGGTGCCGAGCCTGCCCGGCAGGCTGAACGCGCTTGCCAGGCTGGTCCAGATCGGCTCGGCGCGGAGCGGATCGGGCGGGTTCGACCGTGAGCTGCTCGAGGAATCGGCTGATCTGCTCGGACGGGCCGGGGAACGGCTGCGGCTCTCCGGTGCCCATACCGTCGTCACGCTCGCCGGCGGCACCGGGAGCGGGAAATCTTCGGTCTTCAACGCGCTCGCCGGCGCGGACTTCTCTCCGGTGGGGGTGACCAGGCCGACGACCAGCGAGCCGCACGCCTGCGTCTGGGGGATGGCAGGGGCCGGGCCGCTGCTCGACTGGCTCGGGATCCAGCGGCGGCATCGCTACGCCCGGGCAAGCGCCCTGGGCCAGGGCGAGGAAAACCTGACCGGCCTGCTGCTGCTCGACCTTCCCGACCATGACTCGGTGACGGCGGGCGCGTCACACGAGGTGGACCGTATGGTCGGCCTCGCGGACCTGATGATCTGGGTGCTTGACCCGCAGAAGTACGCGGACGCGGCCGTGCACACCCGTTACCTGGTGCGGCTCGCGGCCCATTCCGCGGTCACCACCGTCCTGCTCAACCAGTCCGACCGGCTCAGTCCCGAGCAGGCCGAGGACTGCCTGACCGACCTGCGCAGGCTGCTCGACTCCGAGGGCTTGCATGAGGCGCGGGTGCTGCTTACCTCCGCGACCGCCGGCACCGGCATCGACGAGCTGAGGAAGGTGCTCATCGAGACGGTGACGGCGCGGCGGGCGGCAGGTGAGCGGATCGAGGCCGACGTGGACACCCTGGTCGGCCAGTTCGAGGCGTACGCCGGCCAGGGCGCGGCCGTCGTCCCGGAGCGCGCCGCGACGGCCCTGACGGACGCGTTCGCCCATGGCGCGGGGATGGCCGCGGCCGGCGAAGCACTCCAGGGCGCGCGCCAGCTTCGGGCGGGGGAGTACGTCGGCTGGCCTATCGCGTCACTGGCCGGCCGCCTGCCCGGCCGTAACCGGGCCAGGAAGGGCGGGCTGTGGAACATCGCCGGCCAGCTTCGCAGCCTGGCGGCGGGCACCGCGGACGCGCAGCCGGCCGAGATCGATAATGCGCTCACCGCCCTCGGGTCCGATGTCGGCGCGCGGCTGCCCGTGCCGTGGTCGAGCACCGTGTACTCGGCGGCCAGGTCCCGGGCAGACGCGATACCGGGCGCGCTCGGGACGGCGATCGTGGAATCCCTGCCGACCGACGGTGACGTGCCTGCCTGGTGGCGGCTGGTCCGGGTCTGGCAATGGGGGCTGATCGCCGCGGTGCTGGCCGGCATCGCGTGGATGGGCGCGATCGTGGCGTTCGGTGAGTTCCACGTGGACCGCCAGATGACATCGCCGCTGCTCGACCAGTTGACCCTGCTGCCGTGGGTCGCCGCGGTGATCGTGGCGATGCTGTTGCTCGGCTGGCTGACCTCGGCTGGCTGCATGAACGTGGTCACGCTGGCCGCCGACAAGGAGCGGGTGCGGGTGGGGCAGAGCATGCGGTCCCGCATCGACACGGTCGCGCGGGAGCTTGTGCTGATCCCGGTCGAGCAGGAGTTGTCCGAGTACGACCGGTTCCGCGACGAGCTGAAGACCGCCCGCGGTCACGGCTGATATAAGCGATCGGCCCTAAACTGTCCTGGTGGCCGATTCGGGCGTAACCGCTGTTCACCCTGGTCGACTTCGGGCCCGGCTACCTCTGGCGCTGGCCGGCCTCTCCTCCTTGCGGCCGACGTGGTCGGTGCCGGCCGCGATGCGGGCGCTGCGGGCGACACTCGTCGTGCCCGGCCTGTTCGCGCTGACCTTCGAGGTCTTCGGCAACCTACAGATGGCGCTGTTCGCCGTGTTCGGCGGATTCGCCTCTCTGGTGCTGGCCACGTTCGGCGGAACCCGGCGCGACAAGCTGATCGCGCATCTCGGGCTGGCCTTGGTCGGCAGCGTCGTTCTGACGATCGGCACCGCGGTCAGCGGGACCGCATGGCTGGCCGCGATCGTCACCATCCCGGTGGCGTTCGGCATTTTCTTCGCGGGGGTGGCCGGGCCCAATGCCGCTTCCGGCGTCACCGCTGCCCTGCTTGTCTATGTGCTCCCCGTTGCCTCGGCGGGCGGGCTGAGCACTGTCCCGTCCCGTCTCGCGGGCTGGTGGCTGGCATCGGTCGTGAGCGCAGCGGCAGTCCTGCTGCTATCCCCGAGATCGCCGGGAGACAGGCTGCGGGCGGCCGCCGCCGCCTCGGCGACCGCGCTGGCCGTCCACCTTGAGGCTGCGGTGCGCGGCGAGGCGACGCCCGCCCAGCTGGCGGCGTCCATAGCGGCCAAGTACGAGCTGATGACCTTGTTCGCCGCCGCGCCCTACCGGCCGACCGGACTGGCCACTGCCGACCAGGGGCTGGCCAATGTCGTTCAGCTGCTTGAGTGGTGTACCGCTCTGGTCAGCGACGCCCTGGACGGGCATCTGGATCTGAGCCACGCGGCGCAGGCCGATCGCGACCTGCTGACCGTCACCGTCGGCGTGCTGCGGGGCGCGGCCGCGCTGCTAGCGGGCCAGGACGGCGGGCCGGACATCGACCGGCTCGAACGCGCTCGTGCTGCCAGCACCGCCCATCTGCGGGAGCTGTCCGGCGACGAGGCCAGCGTCCGGGCATGCGCCGAGCTTGCCTTCCACGCGCAGGCGATCGCCGTCGCGACGCGCACGATCGCCGCGGATACCCTGATCGCCACCCGGCGGGCCTCCCCCCAGATCATTGCCGTCCAGCGCCGCGGCTGGTACGGCGGGCGGGAGGACGATTCGCCAGCCGAGCACAGGCGCGGCGCGCTGGCCAGCGCCGTCGGCGTCGGCGTCCAGCACGCGAGCCTGCGCTCGGTATGGGTCCGCAACAGCCTGCGCGGTGCCATGGGGCTCGCCGCGGCGGTAGCCGTGGCCGACCTCAGCGGCGTACAGCACGGCTTCTGGGTGGTACTCGGCGCGCTGTCGGTACTGCGCACGAGCGCGGCCGCCACGGGATCCACGGCGGCACGGGGGCTGGCGGGCACTGCTCTGGGGTTCGTGGTCGGTGCCGCGCTCCTGCTCGCCATCGGCACCGGAGCGACTGCCTTGTGGGTCGTGCTGCCGATCGCTGTCCTGGTCGCCTCCTATGCGCCGGGCACGGCGCCCTTCGCCGTCGGCCAGGCGGCCTTCACGGTCACCGTCGTGGTGCTGTTCAACCTGCTTGTCCCGGCCGGCTGGCAGGTAGGCCTGCTGCGGGTGCAGGATGTCGCCATCGGCTGCGCGGTGAGCCTGGTGGTGGGGATCGCGTTCTGGCCGCGCGGCGCGGCCACGGTGGTCGGCGACGACCTCGCCGACGCCTACCGCCGCGGCGGTGCATACCTGACCCAGGCGGTGGACTGGGCGCTCGGCCTGCGCGGGAAGGCGCCCGACACGGCGATCGCGGCCGTCACGGCGGGAATCCGGCTGGACGACGCGCTGCGCGGGTACCTGGCCGAGCAGGGAACCAAGCGGGTAGCGAAAGATGATCTATGGGGCCTGGTGATGGCCAGCATGCGGCTCAGGCTCACCGCGCATTCACTGGCCAGCCTTCGCGGCCAGGGCGCGTCGACGTACCCTGACGCGCCCGAGCACGTGGATGCGGTGCGCGTCGCGCTGCGGAATCTGGCGGCGGAGCTGACCGACTTCTACGAGCGCATCGCCGTCCAGGTCGGGCGGCCCGGCCACGGGGAGCCGGCCCCCACCGAGGTCCCGGTGCTCAGCGGATTTGACGCGGCAGCCGACGGAAGCAGCGACGGCGCCGGTCCGGTGCACCACCATCCGCACACGCTCTGGGTCCGCGAGCACCTGCGTCATCTTGGCCAGCATGCTGGCGTGGTAACCGAGCCCGCCCTGCATGTGGCAGAGCTGCGGCGCATCCCCTGGTGGCGATAGCGGTGCCGCCGCTCAGCCCGGCAAGCGCTCGATCCGGCGGAGCCGCACCCAGGTTTTCGCCGTCGGCGTAACACGGTAAGGAAGCACTCGCCACTCGCAGCCGTTCGGTCGTAATGTTGTAATTAACGTTGCAGCTGGAGGCGGAATGGACATGGCGGCTGAGTCTCCCCTTGATGCCTACTCCCAGGTCGTGGCCGGGGTGGCGGCGGCGCTTACGCCGAAGGTGGCGAGCCTGCGGGTGCCGCGGACCGGCGGCGGCGGGGCTGGGGAGAGCCTCGGCTCCGCCGTCGTGTACACCGGGGACGGGTTCCTGCTGACCAACGCCCATGTGGTCGGCCGGGCCCAGGGCGGGACGGCGCTGTTCGCCGACGGGACCAGTGCGCCGTTCCGCGTCGTGGGCAGCGATCCGCTGTCGGACCTGGCCGTGCTCAGGGCCGCGGGCGACACGCCGCCGCCGGCTGAGCTCGGCGAGGCTGACCAGCTGGTGGTCGGGCAGCTGGTGGTCGCGGTGGGCAACCCGCTGGGGCTGGCGGGCTCGGTGACGGCCGGAGTGGTCAGCGCGCTCGGCCGTTCGCTGCCGACCCGGGACGGCCGGGGCGCGGTTGCCCGCCTGGTGGAGGACGTGATCCAGACGGACGCGGCGCTCAACCCGGGGAACTCCGGCGGGGCGCTCGCCGACGCGAGCGCCCGGGTGGTTGGCATCAACACGGCGGTGGCCGGGATCGGGCTCGGGCTGGCCGTTCCGGTCAACTCGACCACCCGGCGGATCATCTCGTCGCTGATGGCCGACGGGCGGGTGCGGCGCGCCTACCTGGGCGTCGTGACGGTACCGGCGCCGCTGCCGTCCTGGCTGCGGGAGCGGACGGGCCGGGTAAACGGGCTGCGGGTGGCGCAGGTGATGGCGGGCGAGCCAGCCGACCGGGCCGGCCTGCGGGCCGGTGACCTGCTGCTTTCGGCCGCTGGGAGCCCGGTGGGCAAGGCGCAGGACCTACAGCGGCTGATGTTTGGCGAGGCTATCGGGAAGCCTCTGGCGATCACGGTGATGCGCAACGGCGCGCTGGTTGACGTGATCGCCGAGCCGACCGAGCTCGTGGCGGCGTGATCGCCGAGCCGACCGAGCTCGTGGCGGCCTGACCGCTGGGTATGCGGGTGCCCGCCGGGTGCGGTGGGGGAGTATGCCGTGCTCGGGTCGCCTCAGGAAATGACTGTCCACAGATTCGGCCTCGGTGTGGCCGTTATCCACAGAACGCCCTTCGGGTCCCTGCGGTCCCGCCCCGGTGGGCGACTCTGGCTTCAGGCCGGCGGCGCGGAGTCGCCGGCTGCGCACGAGTCAGGCCGGCGGCGCAGGGCCGCTGGAATCGTTCAGGAGGATCGCGATGTTCAATGGCGCAACGGTAACCCTGGCGGGTTACGTGGCAACGGAGCCCAGTTACCGGACCATCAACGACACGACCCCCATCGTGTCCATGCGGGTCGCCTGGAACTCCCGCTATATCGACCGCGAAACGGGCGAATGGCGGGACGGCAAGACCTCGTTTGCGAACGTCAACTGCTGGCGCAAGCTCGCGAACAACGTGGCATCATCGCTCCGCAAGGGCCAGGCTGTCGTGCTGACCGGGCGGCTCCAGGTGCGCGACTTCGACGACAAGGAAGGCCGCCGCCGCATCGCGGTAGACATCGACGCGGACGCTATCGGCCACGATCTGTCCCGCGGGGTCGCTCACTTCCAGCGGATCTCCCGGTCCGCCGGTGACGCGGGCCAGCCGGACGGGCGGGCCACGGGCGAGGCCATCAGGTCCGGCCTGAGTGGCGAGGACGCGGCCGACGAGAACGCGCCGGGCCTATCGCCAGCCGGGCAGCTGGCCAACGGTGCTGCGGGAACCCGCGATGATGTATTCGACGCCGATGCGGTGGCCGCACTTGCAGCGGCGACGAGCGGATCAGTCGCGACGGCCGTACCGTTCTGACGCTGCTCCGACAGCGGCCCCGCAGCCGTCTGCGACGACACGGCAGCCGATCGGCGTCAAGACCAGATAACGCCTCGCATCTGGGTCCACTCTCCGTTCGCTCCGCCGGTGCTCCACCAGCTCATCCCCGGCTGGCTCGGAGCCCGGCCAGCGGGTCCGTCCTGTGCTGGGACCAACATATCGGTTTCTGGGCCCCCGCACACGCTTCGCATCTACTATATTACTGAGAGTAGCTCAATCCCGCTCTGGCGACACTCAGCGTGATGCGGTTCGGAGCGCCAGGGCGGGATCCCGGCGACATGGTCACGGGCGGGAGGCATGGCAGTCCAGCAGGCAGCGATGCGGCAAGAGCCGGCCCGTGGCCTCGGGCAGCTCGTTCGGTGGCCGCTGCGGTGGCCGCTGCTGGCTCAGCCGGCCCCTCTGGTCGTGTACGTCATGGCGGTGCTCGGCTGCGACCTCGCGCTCATCTGCTGGGAGCTGGCCCGGACCCGGCCGCGGCCGGGTGAGCTGCTGCTATTCGGAACGCTGCTTGCCTGCGGCGCGATCTGCATCGAGGCGACCAGACGGCTCGGCATGCCGGCCGGCCTATCGCGTGACCTGCTGTCGGCCTGGTGGCTGCCCATCGCACTGCTGCTGCCGCCGGTATACGCGCTGATCGCGCCGATTCCGCTCAGCGTGCTGCTACAGCTGCGGGTGCGCAGAAGCGTCATCTACCGGCGGGTGTTCAGCGCCGCCGCGCTCGGCCTGGCGGGCGGGGTGGCGTCCATCGTGTTCGGGCACTTCGGCCTGCGCGCGGGCACAGTACGTGATCTTGCCGCATGGTTTACCTCTCCCGGCCCGGAAGTCTGGTTTACCCGGCCGGTAACCGTCGTGATCGCCGTGGGCTGCGCCGGGCTGTTCAGCGTGCTGAATGCGACGCTGGTCGCGATCGCGGTACACACGGCGGAGCCGCTGATCCGGTGGCGCGAGGTGCTCTGGGACTCCGAGCGGCTGACCCTCGACGTCACCGAGGTCTGCGTCGGCGTGCTGGTCACGATCGCCTGCGCGCTGAACCCGGTGCTGCTGTTCGTCGGATTGCCGCCGGTGATCCTGCTTCAGCGCAGCCTGCTGCATCAGCAGTTGCAGGCGGCGGCCCGCACCGACGCGAAGACGGGGCTGCTGAACGTGGCCGCATGGCAGCGAGAGGCCGATACCGAGATCGCCCGGGTGCGCAGGACCAGCGAGTCGCTAGCCCTGCTGCTCGTCGACATCGATCACTTCAAGCGGGTGAACGACACACACGGGCACCTGGTCGGCGACCAGGTGCTAGCCGCCCTGGCGCAGCAGCTTCGGCAGCAGGTGCGCGACTCGGACATGGTCGGCAGGTTTGGCGGCGAGGAGTTCGTGGTCCTGTTGCCAGGTGCCGATGCCGCTGAGGCAGCAATGATCGCCGAGCGGCTGCGCGAGCAGGTGAGCACCACGGTAACCGTCGTGGGCGACACCGACGTAGCCGTCACCGTGTCGATCGGCGCGGCCGTGCTTGGCCTGCACGGCGACGACATCCCGGGGCTGCTCGCATCGGCCGATCTCGCGCTGTACCAGGCCAAGGAGGCCGGCCGCGACCAGGTATGCCTGCCCGAGCCGCGCTACGAGCCTGATTCCGTGCAATCGGTCATCGTGATCGATCCGCCGCTGCGCGAGGACTCCTCGACGAGCTTTCGCTAAGCCGCGATCCTCCCGGGCGGCGTGTCACCCGCCAGCTCGGACGAGCACCTCGCGTACCACCGCGGGGAAGTCGTCCACGACTCGCCGGGCGCCGGCCGCCAGCAGGTCATTCGCGTCGGCGACCCCGTAGCTGACGCCGAGCACCTCCATGCCGGCCCGCACACCCATCTGCATATCGCCGGTGGCGTCCCCGACGACCAGGCATTTCGACGGTGGCACAGCCAGCCGCCGCGCTGCGAGCAGGGCCATGTCCGGCTCTGGTTTTCCGTGCGGTACGTCGTCATGGCCCACGACGACGCCGAAGTAGCCCGCGATACCGGTCGCGCTGAGGACCAGCTGGGCAGTGGCAAGGACCTTGGAGGTCGCGATCGCCAGCGCGATCCCGGATCCGCGCAAGGTCTCAAGGCCGTCCGTGACACCTGGGAAAAGGAGCCGCCGGCCGCGTTCGGTCACCTGAGGGCCAAAGCGCTCGCGGTAGGCCGACGCGGCTGCTGCCACGCGTTCGTCATCGTCGGGCAGCCCGAGAAGAGAGGCGATGCTGGCGACCAGCGGTTTACCGATCGTCGCGCGGACGTCTCGCGGGTCCACCTCGGCGCCCATCTCAGTCAGGACAGCGCACATCGTCCGGGTGATCACATCGGGCGTGTCGACGACTGTTCCGTCCAGGTCGAATACGACGGCCTCGACCGATCCCGTCACAAGCCTGTCTCCTCCCGGCGACATCAAGCCGGGCAACCCTACCTTGGCTGACGGCCCGTCCCTACCCCCCGCTGACGGCTCGCCCGCGCCCCCGCTGACGGCGTGTCCGATCCGGGCCTGCTGGGCCCTACCCTTGAGGACATGCCGGAGTACATCTACCAAATGCGCGCCGTGCGCAAGGCGCATGGCGACAAGGTCATCCTCGACGAGGTCACGCTGGCTTTCCTGCCCGGCGCCAAGATCGGCGTTGTCGGTCCGAATGGCATGGGCAAGTCGACGCTGCTCAAGATGATGGCCGGGGTGGAGGCGCCATCCAACGGCGACGCCCGGCTGATGCCCGGGTTCACCGTCGGCCTGATGGCGCAGGAGCCGGTTCTCGACGAGGACAAGACGGTGCTGGCCAACGTCGAGGAAGGCGTTGCGGAGACCAAGCAGCTGCTTGCGGCCTACAACGAGGTCGCCGCGAAGATGGCGACCGACTACTCCGACGATCTGCTCACCGAGATGGGCAAGCTGCAAGAGCAGCTTGATCACCGGGACGCGTGGGACATCGACAGCCAGCTCGAGCAGGCCATGGACGCGCTGCGCTGCCCGCCGCCTGATGCCGAGGTGCGCCTGCTGTCCGGCGGTGAACGCCGCCGTGTCGCGCTGTGCAAGCTGCTGCTCTCCCAGCCTGACCTGCTGCTGCTCGACGAGCCGACCAACCACCTGGACGCGGAGAGCGTGCAGTGGCTAGAGCAGCACCTGGAAAAGTACCCGGGCACCGTGGTCGCGGTGACGCACGACAGGTACTTCCTCGACAACGTGGCCCAGTGGATCCTTGAGCTTGACCGCGGCCACGCCTACCCGTACGAGGGCAACTACTCCACCTACCTGGAGACTAAGGCCTCCCGGATCAAGGTCGAGGGTGCCAAGGACGTCAAGAAGCGCAAGCGCCTCGAGGACGAGCTCGAATGGGTGCGCTCCAGCCCGCGGGCCCGCCAGGCGAAGAGCCGCGCACGGCTGGAACGGTATGAGGAGATGGCGGCGGAGGCCGAGGCCGGCCGCAAGCTGGACTTCGACGAGATCCAGATCCCGCCGGGGCCAAGGCTCGGCAACACCGTGGTCGAGGTCGAGGGCCTGGCGAAGGGATTCGGTGACCGCGAACTGTTCGAGGACCTGAGCTTCTCGCTGCCCCGCAACGGCATCGTGGGAGTCCTGGGGCCGAATGGAGTCGGCAAGACCACCCTGTTCAAGATGATCGAGGGCGAGGACACCCCCGACGCGGGGAAGATCCGGATCGGCGAGACCGTCCGGATGTCCTATGTCGATCAGCTGCGTTCGGGAATCGACCCCGACAAGACGGTCTTCGAGGTTATCTCCAACGGCGAGACAGCCATCCGGGTAGGCAACGCCGAGATTCCCAGCCGCGCCTACGTGGCCGCGTTCGGCTTCAAGGGATCTGATCAGCAGAAGCCGGCCGGCCTCATGTCGGGCGGCGAGCGCGGCAGGGTCAACCTGGCGCTCACCCTGAAGCAGGGCGGCAACCTGCTGCTGCTTGACGAGCCCGCCAACGACCTGGACGTGGAAACGCTGTCCTCGCTGGAGAACGCGCTGTTCGAGTTTCCCGGCTGCGCGATGATCACCAGCCACGACCGCTGGTTCCTTGACCGGGTCGCCACCCACATTCTGGCGTGGGAGGGCGGAGCCACCTGGTTCTGGTTCGAAGGGAACTTCGAGTCATACGAGAAGAACAAGATCGAGCGCCTCGGAGCGGAGGCGGCGCGGCCGCACCGGGTCACCTACCGCAGGCTCACTCGCGGCTGACCGGCTGCCGGCCCCCCCGCGGGCCCGCATCTCAGGCGGGGGTGAGGCCCAGGTCTGCGCTGGGGCCGCCGGGCTGCTGGTTGACCAGGCTGTGCGCGGCCATCACCAGGTAATCCCATAGCTGCGTGTCGAGCGCCGCGTCCAGGCCGAGATCATCAAGGGCGGCACGCATGTGACGGAGCCAGGCGTCCCGTTCGGCATCCCCTATCGAAAATTTCGCGTGCCTCATCCGGAGCCTGGGATGTCCGCGCTGCTCGCCATAGGTACCCGGGCCGCCCCAGTACTGCATGAGGAAGAGCCGCAGATGCTCCTCGGCAGGCCCGAGGTCCTTGGTCGGGTAGACCGGCCGGAGCATGGGGTCGTCCGCCACACCCTGGTAGAACGCGTGCACCAGGCGACGAAACGTCTCTTCGCCACCCACGGCCGCGTAAAAGCTGATCTCGTTCTCCTCGCTCATAGCTGTATCAGGGTATGGTCGCCCGGCGGGTCATCAGGACGCCGTCCCCGGCGCGGCGGGCGAGCCGGTCCCGTTCTCGTCCCCAGATGCAGCCCCGCCTTCCCCCGCAGAGACCGTGCCGAGCGTGTCGGGGCCGGTCAGTGCCACGATCGTCGGGGCCGTGGTGATGCCCCTGGCATCAAGCTCCCCCTTGATCCTCTCCCGGAGCTCCCGCTCAACCTCGTACTGCCGGGGCGGCGTGGTCATGGCGACAAGCCGCCAGACGGCCTCGCTGCTCGACAGCGACTGGACGCCCCAGACCTTTGGCTCCTCCAGGATGACGCCGTGCCATCGCTGCTGTGCCCACATCTCCGTCGCCACCCGGGTCATGATCTCGCGTATCTCGGACATGTCCTGGTTGTAAGGGACCGGAAAGTCGATCACCGCGCGGGCCCAGCCCTGGGACTGGTTGCCTATCTGCTCGATCGACCCGTTCCTGATGTGCCACACCACCCCGTTCACGTCACGCATCCGCGTCACCCGCAGGCCAACCGCCTCCACCGTGCCTGTCGTGGTGCCGGCGGTGATGGCGTCCCCCACTCCGTACTGGTCCTCGAGCAGGATGGCGATGCCGGCCAGGAAGTCGCCGACGAGGCTCTGCGCCCCGAATCCGAGCGCCACCCCGAGGACGCCGGCGCTCGCGAGGATGGGTGCCAGGTTGATCCCCAGGTCACCCAGGATGGTGATCCCGGCGATGCTGAATATCACGATCGACGACACGTTGCCCAGGATCGTCCTGAGGGCCTGCGAGCGCTGGCGCCTGCGCTCCCCGCTCCGGTCCGACAGCAGCGTATGGGCATGACCGGCATCAGCGCCCGCTCCGGTGGCGGCCGTTCGATCCGTGATCCGATAGATCAGCCGGTGCGTGATGGCGCGGATGACGAACGCGAGCACGAGCACGAAGGCGATCCTGAGCGCGGCGCTGACCGGGCCGGCCAGGTAAACGCGTGTCAGCCGGGCGGTGTACGCGTTGTGCGAGATGTCCCAGATCAGGCGGCAGGCGGTGCCGGGGTCGGATCCGCAGGAATGATTTGAGATGAGCGTGTCAGGCGTTCGCGGCGCAGCTGATCCGGCTGCGAGCGCGTGGGAAATCATGGCGGGAACCTTTCGGATGTGCGGGGCAGCCCCTGGGCGGCGTGGCAGTACCGGGCTCAGCCACTCATCGTGGCCGGCGTCGGCCCGAGGCTAGGCGGTCTGCGCTGCGCGCGCGGACGCTTGCGTCACTTCCGGCGGATCTGGGAACGCTCTGTGACCGACTTTTCGCTGTGAGCCAGCATGTTGCCGGAAAAAGGTGCAATATGAGATATGAAAAGCGAGAATTGCATTTATGAGGCCGTGAAGCATGTCGACCAGCCGTATTGGCGGAAGGCTACAACAAGGTTACTCTGCGTCAGGGACTTTCAACCGACCGGGGGGCGGGCGAGCGTTTGGCTGAGGAAGAAGGACTGCATGTCAGGACAGTGCTACGAGCCGCTCATCGGCGCTCCGCCCATCCGGCGGGGTAAGGCGCAGCTGGGTGGGGGAGGGTGCGGCACCCAGCCAGAAACGGAGTCCGTGTTCGCGCGCAAGCTGCGGGCACGCGGACTTGTCTGCGGTCAGACCTCGGTGCAGATAGCGTCCGTGATCAAGGACGAGTGCGGTCCCGGGTTCGGCACGACCTGGATCCGCGCCTACCGGCTGGCTCTGGGGATCACCCTGGCCGACGTCGTGGAGCAGGTCAGGGCCTGGTACCAGGCCCAGGGTCGTGACCAGCCCAAGTTCAGCGAGACGCTGCTATCGGCCTATGAGAGCGGCCAGAAGCGCCCGGGTCCTGAGTACATGCACTACCTGTGCGCCGTCTATTGCGCGGATCCGCAGGACCTGGGCTACCAGGGCACCTGCTTCTGCGGGAGCAGCCACCGGACCGGACCGCAGCCGGGCTCGCCGGCCGAGCCGGCGGTCAGGGAACTCCAGTCGCATCAGGAGCGGTCCGGTCATGTCCGCCAGCCTGGCTCGGCAAGGCCTGACGGTGCCTCCGGCGATCAGGAAGTGGCGGCTCCCGGTGCGATCTCCGGCGAATTCACCCCCTGGGTTGCCGATGACGACGATGTGCTCAGGCGGGCGCTGCTCCACCTCATCGCCGGCGCTTCGGTGAGCCTGGACAGCCGGTTCTTCGCAGCGGTGGACCGGGTCCGCCGCCGGATGGACGATGCCCTGTTCCGCGGCTCGGTGTCGGCCACCATGCTGGACCAGTGGGAGGAGACCGCTGCCGGGTACGGCACGCAGTACATGACGGTTCCGCCGCTCCGGCTGCTCTGTGACGTGCTGCTGGACTTCGGCGACGTGCGGCGGATGTGTGAACAGCGCCAGTCGATCGAGTTCGCCGAACGGCTGTGCCGGCTCGCTGCCCAGCTCGCCGCGCTCACCGGAATGACCATGATCGATATCGGTGACCAGCGAATGGCAAGATCATTTTTCCGAACGGCACGCATCGCAGCTGACGAGACGGGTGACCGTTCGCTGCGTGCCTGGGTGACAGTGCGCGAGGCGCTGATCCCGATGTACTACGGCGACCCGAGGGAGGCTGTATCACTGGCCAGGGCCGGCGCCGACCTTGCCGGGCGGAGCCAGTGCGTGGCCGGGGTGATGGCCCCGGTAGCCGAGGCACGGGCCCTGGCCAGGCTCGCCGCGCAGGGCAAGCGCGGGGTGCTCGGCCGGGCCAGGGCATCGCTCGACCGCGCTGCCGACGGGCTGGATGCCCTGCCCGCCAGCCAGCGCGCCGACACCGCGTTCGGCTACACGGAGCGGCAGTTCCTCTTTCACAAGGGCGACGCTCTCGTGGCGCTCGGCGACCACAAAGGCGCGGAAGAGTCCTTCGGGCAGTCGCTGCGGCTGTACTCGCCGACCGAGTTCCTCGACCGGTCCCTGGTCTTGCTGGGGCAGGCCAGGTGCAAGCTCGAGTCCGGCGAGCCGGAGGAGGCGCTGCGGATCAGCCGCAACACGCTGCTCGACCTGCCCCGGGACCATCGCACCGAGATCGTCGTGCACGCCGCCCGCGCACTCGGCGAATCGGTCGCGGCCCGGCACAGCAGCCTGCCTGCTGTCCGCGAGTACCGTACGGCGCTACTCAGCGCCTGATTCCCGGGTGGCCGGTGTGGAATGCGGCGAAGGCGAGAGTATCGGCTGCCACCGTTACCGAGCGGCTGACGGCCCGTGCGCCGTGCCCTGCCGATGACTCGCGGCGCAGCAGAACCGGCCGTGCGGCGTGCCCTGGCCCGCCGGCCGAAGCGGACTCGCCCGGCAGCGCCGCCGAGCTTGCGTGCTGTAGCGCCGCGCACATCTTGCGGGCGTGCATCGGATCCACCCGCGTGTCACTATCGAACACGCTGAACAGGACGGCCGGGTAGGCGGTGCCTTCCCGGACATGGTGATAGGGGGAGTAGCCGAGCAGCCAGCCCAGCTGCTCGGGATCGGCGGCCGTGCCGAATTCGTCGTTCCACGTCTCGCCCAGGCCGAATCTCTCGTAGCGGACCATGTCCAGCAGCGGCGCGGAGCAGACCGCGGCCGCGTAGAGCCCTGGCCGCTGGGTGATGGCGGTGCCGACGAGGAGCCCGCCGTTCGAGCCGCCGGAGATGGCTAGCTGGCGCGACGTGGTCCAGCCGTCTGCGATCAGCCGCTCGGCCGCCGCGTGGAAGTCGTCGAAGACGTTCTGCTTGCGCTCCCGCATGCCCGCCCGGTGCCACTCCTCGCCTTCCTCGCCACCCCCGCGCAGCGCGGCGATCGCATACACCCCGCCCGCCTCCACCCAGGCGAGGATGGAGGCGGAGTAGCCCGGGTTCATGCTGACCCCGAATCCGCCGTACCCGTACAGGATGGTGGGCCGCGGGGACCGGGCGGCAGGGTCGCTCTGCGCCCCGTCCTCGCCGCCGGCTCCTGGCTCGCCGGCTCCTGGCTCGCCGGCTGAGACG
Source organism: Actinomycetota bacterium (assembly GCA_003168255.1). Taxonomy (GTDB): domain Bacteria; phylum Actinomycetota; class Actinomycetes; order Streptosporangiales; family Streptosporangiaceae; genus PALSA-505. The sequence goes on along the minus strand of PMSU01000064.1, from coordinate 27,159 downwards.
ACGAGCATCCGCACCAGCGTGCCGTCCTTGGACTTGTAGGTCACCTGCTCGGTCCGGACCTGCGGGACCTGCACGCTGCCGGGCGCGCGCGCCCACGGCTGCACCTCTCCGGTCCTGCCGTCATAGCGCTGGATGATCACGGGGGTGGTGTTGTCGGTATAGCCGAACCAGGCCTCGTGACCGCCCTGCGGCCTCTCGCTGATCCCGCCGATGCTGCCCAGTCCCGGCAGCGGCACCATCCCCGTCTGCTCGCCCGTAGTCAGGTCGTGCACGGTGATCTCGCTGATCGCATGCCGCTTCCAGCTGACCAGCATGAGCGGCCGGTGAAGCTCGGCTCCGTCCAGGATGGCGAAGCCGGCCAGGACAGCATCTGAGCGTTCGGGGATGATGTCCTGCCAGCTGGCTGGACCCGGCTGGGCCGGGTCGGCCACCGCGAGCCTGCCGCGCGGCGCTCCGGCGTCGGTGAACACGTACAGCCGCCCGTCCCGGCCGGCGTGCATGCCGGTCTGGGCGTCTACGCCCTGCTGCACCACCCGGAACTGCGGCGCGGCCTCATCGGATGCGGTCAGGTCGGCCAGCCACAGGTCGTTGCGCGGCGCGGTGCCCAGCGAGGCTGATACCACCAGCCAGCGCCCGTCCCTGCTTACCGACACTCCGTAGTAGTAGGTCTTCTCCATGCCTTCGCCAAAGATCAGGATGTCCTGCGTGGCAGGAGTGCCGACCCGGTGCAGGTAAACGCGGCGGTGATACTGGTCCTCGCCCGGCGGCACCGCATCGGCCGGGAGTCTTCGCACGTAGTAGAACGCCTTGCCGCGCGGGCCCCGGCTGGTGCGGGGTCCCATGGTCGTGTCGGGCAGCCAGGCAACGGCGGAGTAGCGGCAGCGATCGATGGGGCCATCCACGTCCTGGCCGGTGGCGACGTCCATCACCCGCAGCATGGACTCCTCGTCACCACCCTCCGAGAGCTGGTATGCGAGCAGGTGCCCCTCTTTGTCGGGCTGCCAGGCGTCCAGGGTGGTAACGCCGGATGGGTCGATCACCATCGGGTCCAGCAGAACGCGTTCCCGCGGCGGAGCGGTTTGCGGATAGTCCGCGGCTTCATCTTCCGTGGTGGCGGTGAACAACACCGCGTGTTCCTGATCGGATGTGCGGCGGAGAAAGAACTGGCGATCGCCGCGCCACACCGGCGAGCTGACCGAGCCGGCCCGGACAAGCTCGTTGATCCGCGCGGCCAGCAGGTCCCGGCCAGGAAGGGATACGGCATGCTCGGCGAACAGGGCGTCCTGGTCGGCGAGCCAGGCGCGGGTCTCGGCTGAGCCTGGGTCCTCAAGCCATCGGTAGGGGTCACGCACCACGTAACCCGAGATCTCCTCGGCGATATCAAGTCTGCGGGCGTCCGGGTAGTGCAATTCGGCCATGCCAGGACCTTAGCGGCGCCGGATCGGTGCAGGTCGGCCGCACCCCCAGAGGTAATCCCTGTATCACCTGCCCGGCCAGGTCCTGCGCCGCGCGGGCTATATGGTGGCGGATACGTGTCTCAGCCGGCACACTAGATGCAGGGCGTACCCTGATTCTGCGTGCTCGGTGAAGTCGGCGGGAGGTGAAAGTCGGCGGTGCGGCGTGTACTCCTGCTCAACGTCACGTATGAGCCGCTCACCACGGTCGGCCTGCGCCGCGCCGTATGCCTTGTGCTCTGCGAAAAGGCGGAGATCGTGCATGACGACCTCGCTGGCACGATGCTTTGCTCAGCCTCGGTCAGCCTCGCCACGCCGTCGGTCATCAGGCTCCGCCGTTACGTCCGGGTGCCGTACCGGAACCGGGTACCGCTGACCAGGGCCGCGCTGATGCGCCGGGACAATTACCTGTGCGCCTACTGCGGCCATCGCGCCGAGACCGTCGATCACGTCATGCCGCGCAGCAAGGGCGGCGGGCACACCTGGGAGAACTGCGTCGCGTCCTGCCGGAGTTGTAATCACCGCAAGGCTGACCGGCTGGTCGAGGAGCTCGGCTGGACGCTTCGCTGCGTTCCGGTGGTGCCGCGGGGCGCGCACTGGCGGCTGATCGGGGCGAGCCACGACGGCGACCCGCAGTGGGACGCCTACCTGACCGAGCCCAGCGCGGCATAACGGTCACGCCCGCACCGTCGTCTGGTCGGCCGCCGCGGATTTCCCGGCGCCCAGCATCCTGACCTCTCGCTGGCCGAGCGCGCCGGCAACCGACAGGACAACCAGGCCTCCGGCGATGGGGAAGAACGGGGACGGCCCGATGTGACGCACCAGGAGGCCAGACAGTGCCACCGAAAGCGGGAAGCTGCCCAGCGAGGCGAGCATCACCAGGCTCATCACGCGGCCGAGCAGCTGGCTTGGCGCCCACTGCTGTATCAGCGTGATAAAGACGACATTGCCGAATCCGTTGGTGGTCCCGAGGATCAGGATGGCCGCCGCGGCGCCTGGCAGACCCCACAGGAAAGGCAACAGCCCGGTGGCGATCGCCATGGCCAGGAAAGCCATCATGGCGACGATCGCCGGGCGGGCAAACGTTCCGGCCCGGGCAGCGTAGAGGGTGCCGAGCAGCGCGCCAGCGCCGAAGCAGGCGAGCAGCGCGCCATAGCCGGCCGCGCCGAACCTGGCGTGGGCGAGCGCGGGGAGTGCGACGTCGAATGTGCCGCCGGAGGCGAGGTTCGCGGCGATAGTCACGACGAGCAGGACCTGTAGCAGGCGCGCGGTGCGCAGCAGCTGCCACAGGGTCGGCCCGGCGGGGCTGGGTTGATCGCTGCCCGCGTCCGCGGCACCGGCGCAGACCGAGCCGTCCGCCGTTGCGCCCTCCGGAACCTCGCCGACCGCGGCGGTCTTCCTTGCGGAGATGAATGCCAGCGTGACGGCGGAGACGGCGAACGACGCCGCGTCGGCGGCGAATGCCGCAGCCGAGCCGGCGGTGGCGACGAGAATCCCGCCCAGGACCGGGCCGGCCAGCGAGCCCGCCTGCATCATGGCCGACGACAGCGCGTTCCCGGCCGGCAGCTGATCCGGCTTGATCAATGTCGGCATGATGGCGAACGAGGCGGGAAGGAACAGTCCCTCACCTGCGCCGATGAGCCGCGACCGGGCCGAGTATCTCGACGGACGACAATCGCCTAGCGGCGAATACGGCGAGTGCGGCGACGAGCGCGCAGCGCCCGACATCTGCCGCGAGCATGAGCCTGCGCGGTCCTATCTTGTCGGCGAGGATCCCGCCCAACGGGATCAGCACCGTGCGCGGCACGCCGTAGCAGGCGAGCACGATGCCGAGCAGGGCAGGCCCGGTATGCAGGGAGTGCCCGGACAGCACCAGCCACGGCAGCGCGACGGCGTAACAGTAGTCGCCAGTCGTCGACGTCAGCTGCCCGGCCGCCAGCAGCCGGAAGCCCTTGGTGCCCATCGGGCCGGAACGCCACGAGGCGCCGATCCGGCGCACAGAGCGGCCCGCCGACGCCATCAGCTTCCGCCGCCCGGAGCGAATGTCGGGATCAGCTCGAGTGTGGCCTGTACGCGTCGCGCCCCGTCGGGGCGCTGCGCCGGGTCGAGCCTCCGATAACGGCCGACCAGCTCGCGCAGCTGCTGATGCAGGGTCTCCAGCTCGGCCGGGGTTACGTGCACGTAGTCGTACGTCGTGCCGGTGGCCGCCTGCCAGTCCGCCGGGTAAGCCTCCTGCCGGTCGTAAAATCGCTGGCGCGCCTGTTCGTAGTGGGTGATGGCGCTGTCCCGCAGCAGCCGCCCCGCGGCCCGCACGGCGGTTGACTCACCGGGGTCGTCCCCGAACGACAGGGCGATGATCTTTGCGCGCCACGGCCGGTGCCTGCCGTCGGCCGCGCTCCGCGGGTCCTCCTCGGTGAAGCCATAGCGGGCCAGCGCGCGCAGATGGTAGCTGCATGCCGAGGGTGACAGGCCGACGATGTCGGCGCATTCGGTGGCTGTGGCCGGCCCGTCAAGGACGAGATGCTCGAGTATCGCGATCCGGGCCGGGTGCGCGAGCCCGCGCATCGTCCGCGGGTCGGTCAGCTTGAGCGGGTTCTCCGGCGTTCCCAGCGCGGGCTCCGCTGGGCCGGCGCCACCGGGGCTATCAGATCCGAAGGACATGCTTCGAAATCTTAGTTGCGAAGCATGTCTTTCGCAACTCTTATGCTACGTTCACCTCATATCCGACGGGCCGGATGACTACCGATATGGCCGGGAGGCGCCGCAGTGGAGCGTGACATCTTTACCGAGGATCATGTGGCGTTTCGCGAGCTGGTCCGGTCATTCATCGCTAAGGAGATCGCTCCCTACCACCAGCAGTGGGAGCAGGACGGCATGGTGTCCAGGGACGTCTGGCTGGCGGCCGGCCAGGCAGGCCTGCTTGGCATCGAGATCGATGAGAAGTACGGCGGCGGCGGCTCCCAGGACTACCGGTACTACATGATCCTCGGCGAGGAGCTGGCCAGAGCGGGCGCGCACGGGCCTGGGTTCGGCGTGCACAACGACATCATCGGACCGTACCTCCAGCGGCTAGGCACGCCGGAGCAATTCGAGCGCTGGCTGCCCGGCTACTGCTCGGGCGAGATCATCACGGCGATCGCCATGAGCGAGCCCGGCGCGGGCAGCGACCTTCAGGGGATGCGCTCGACGGCGGTGCGGGACGGCGATCACTACGTGCTGAACGGGCAGAAGACGTTCATCTCCAACGGGCAGATGTGCGACCTGGTGATCGTCGCCGCGCGGACCGATCCCGATGCCGGCTACCGGGGCATCAGCCTGCTCGTCGTGGAACGGGGGATGGCCGGCTTTGACCGTGGCCGCAATCTGGACAAGGTCGGCATGCACGCGCAGGACACCTCCGAGCTGTTCTTCACCGACGTGCGCGTGCCGGTCGACAACCTGCTTGGCGGCGAAGGCGACGGGTTCATCGGGCTGATGAAGAACCTCCCGCGGGAGCGGGTGGCGATTGCCACGGCGGCGCTGGCCGGCGCGGAGAAGGCGTTCGAGGAGACCCTCGAGTACTGCAAGCAGCGGCAGGCGTTCGGCCGCCCGATCGGGAAGTTCCAGCACAACAGGTTCGTGCTGGCGGAGATGGCCACCGAACTCGCGGTGGCACGGGCCTTCACCGATCGCTGCGTCACCGAGCACAACGCGGGCCGGCTGTCCACCGAAGAGGCGTCCATGGTCAAGTACTGGGACACCGAGCTTTGCAACCGGGTAGTTGACCGCTGCGTCCAGCTATACGGCGGCTACGGCTTCATGCGCGAGTATCCGGTGGCCCGGGCATTCGCCGACGGCCGGGTGCAGACCATCTTCGGCGGCACCACGGAGATCATGAAGGAAATCATCGGCCGCGGCCTCGGCGTGTAGCAGCGTCAGGCGGCGGGCGGGGGCAGGCCGGCGAAGCGCACCGAGTTATCCCCGGCGCGTTTGGCCCAGTGCAAGGCTGCGTCGGCGGCGGTGAGCAGGTCAGTCAGGTCCCTGATGGTGTCGGCGAGAGCGGCCACGCCGATGGACACGGTGATGTGCGCTGGATAACCCGCGCTACCGCTTCCCGGGCCGCTGCCGCTCCCGGCGCCGCCGCTTCCCGGGCCGCCGCCGCTCCCGGCGCCGCCGCTTCCCGGGCCGCCGCCGCTCCCGCTCCCAGTGCCGCTGCCGGTCGGGATGATGATCTCGCTGATCCTGGCCCGCAGCAGCTCGGCGACGAAGAGGGCCTCGTTGGCATCCGCCTGGGCCAGCAGGACGATGAATTCCTCGCGGCCAAATCTCCCTGGCAGGTCGTAGCCGCGCATGCCGCCGACTAGCGCGTGCGCCACCTCGCGGAGTACTTGGTCGCTGACCGCGTGCCCGTAGCTGTCTTTGACGGCCGTGAAATGGTCGATGTGTACCATCGCCACCGCAAGCGGGCTGCCAGCCCGCACCGCCCGCGTCACCTGTACGGCCGCCTCTCGCTCCCAGGTGACGGGACTGAGTAGCCCAGTCTGGGCGTCGATCCGGGAAGAGTGCAGCAGCTGAGCGTGCCGGGCGGAGCGCTGGAGCAGGGTGCCACACGGCAGCGCGAAGATCAGCAGCACCGGGCCGGTGGCCGCGGAGAAGGCGACCAGTACCCCCACGCACAGCTCCGCGACGTCGTTCCAGAGGGAATCACGGCCGCCCAGCAGGTCACGGATGCGGGCTGCCGGGTCGTCAAGCTTGACCGCGGTCAGGACCATCGCGTTGTTGACCGCCCACCGCAGGATCGCGCTCGCCGCGGCGAGGACGCCCCACGCGAGCAGCCCGGTCTGCGTATCGGGCAGCTGGCTGGAGTGGTGCCAGACGGCATGAAACAGCAATGACGCCGCGCCGTACGACAGGCCGATGGCGGCGGCGCTGAATACCCGGCGGTGAGCGATGGTGCGGCGTACCCGCCATTGGGTGAGGAGCATCACCGCGATGGGCGCGATCATGGCGTAGAACGGGGGCAGCAAGAGCGCGATGGAGAGCTCCCAGAGCCCATGCGCATCCTTGCTAGCCCCGGCAGGCTCACCTAATCGCCGGATTGCCTCGACGGTAATCGCGCCGATAGCCAGCAGGAACACGAACATCACCGCATTGCTGCCGCGCCATACGGTAAACGCGGCGGCGGAGCCGATGGCTGCGGCGCCGGCGGCGATCACGCCGATGACGTAGCGGCGCAGCCGCGGTTCCAGCCCCCAGACCGGCCAGGCACGTATTGTGCCAGGCCAGCGGGCACGAACGAGCCACGCGTTCGGTTGCCCCGGTGCCAGGCCCATCCGGGTATCCTTCACGATCGCGGTACGTAAGTGCGTAGTCTCAGATTGTCGCAGTATTTAGGCGTATGGTGTCAAGCAGCCTGGATCGTCGGAAAGTAAGAGTTGCGCAGCCAGGCATGAAACCGCGTAACGCACGCAAGATCAGCGATACCGGAAGTCGGGCGAGACCGGCCACGGTCCAGTCCGGCCAGGACGCCGGAGAGAAGGACCGCGATGCGTGACACCAGCTGGGCCTGATCCCGGCCAGAAGCCTCATGCGGGCGGTAGGCCGAGGCGTGCCGTGGTCTGAGCGTGGTGCAAACGGCGATGGCGGCCCGGCGACTGCTGCCAGGCTGACCCTCTCGGCCGGGATCGCGGTGGACGCGGCGGGCGACCTGGTGATCTCCGACACCGTGGCCAGCCATATCCGGAAGTGGCAGCCGGCTGATGCCCCCGATCAGCGACGTGACTGCATGGCGGCGGCCCCGGCTGTTTCGAGCCGCAGGCCGCTTGCCACGGCTGAATCCGTTCGGCTGCCTGCACTTTCGCGGGTCAGGCAGCGGCGGGCCACTGCCTGTGCTGAGTCCGGTCTAGGAAAATATGACTCAATCGATAGGGTACATGTAGAAAAATTCCCATACCTGTGACAGGTTGAGGCTCGGAACAAGTCGGCGATGCGCGCCGGCAGCCCTGCCGGGCAAGATCAACAGTCGCCGGCCTGATCGGCACGATGGGATTGACGTGAAAAAACTGCTGACCGCGGGGTCTGTCTGCGCTGCGGCTGTGCTGGCGATCACGGTGGCTGCGCCAGGTGCGCTGGCGGATGTGGCTCCGGAGCATGCGATCAATGTGTGCCAGAGCGCCAGCTTCTACCAGAACTTCGACTCCGCGACCCAGCAGCCGGTGAACCTGATCACGACGCTGTACTACGGGAAGAAGGTCGGCCACACCCCCGGCGCACAGCCCGTCTACGACGGCTGGGCAGCGACCTTCGACTACGGCCCCCAGATCTGGGGCTACATGGAACTGAACTGCATCGGCGGCTACAACTCCTGGTGAACCGCCCCGCACCCGCGCCAACCTCCCCGCGCCAACCTCCCCGCGCCNNACCCCCCCGCGCCACCCACCCGCGCCACCCCCCGCTATCTGTGAAGGAGTTCCCCCGTGCTTTCAGCGTCAGCTAGGCGGATCGGGGTCGCCGCCGGCCTCACCGCGCTTGCCCTGACCGCGGCCATCTCGCCCGCGCTGGCCGCGAACGGCGTGGTCGGCGAGCGGATGACCGTCTGCGCGCAGACCCTGGACCTGCGCACCGCGCCGTTGGGCCCGTGGCAGGGCACCCTGTACAAGGGCCAGACGTTCCTGGTCGAGAGCCTCGACGGCGACTGGGTCTACGGATTCGCCTACGGCGACATCAACCGTGACGGTTGGGTACAAAACGGCTGGTTCTGCTAACCCGCCAGCCTGCGGGAGAGCTGTACCCGGCCACTGCTGATCGGTGGAGCCCGGCTGTTTACGGGCGCACAGTAGATCGGCGTCGATTTCTCTGGCGGGCGAAGCCAGGAGGGACGCCTGGGGCAGGCGGGGCAAGTGGTGACTGCTGGGCGTGGATGACGGGACGCGCAGCGCCAGGGCCAGGGATGAATGCGGCGTTACCTACCACCCGTGGGGGGCTCTGCCACATCCATCCCCGCTGGCGGGGTGCGGCTCCGCTAAGTGAGCCGTCTGCCGCCGTCCGTGATGCCACATACCGAGCATTCCGGACTCGCCGGTCCGCAGGGCGTGTCACTCGACGCCGCGGGCAACGTGATAATCGCCGATACGGGGAACAACCGGATTCGGGTGGTGGCGGCCTGACGGCTGTCAGGTACGTCGGCCCGAGGGTACGGGCCTGCCGGGCGCACCGGGCGCACCGGGCGTAGCGGGCGCAGCGGGGGTGCCGGGCGTAGCGGGGGTGGCGTGACTACGCCCGCGCCCGTCGGGCCGTCGGGCTGCGGCGGACTCGTCCCTGTTCTCTGAGCGTGGCAGGTGTGTAACGCATCGTGCACAGGGGGCGATAACTAGTCAGACGCGGCTGACGTGAGTACCCCCGAGCTCATGCGGCCGCGTCTTCATGTCCCCCGCCTGCGGCCTGTCCGCTACCCCAAGCGAGACCAGGCCGGGTAGCGTTCGGTTATGACGACGACTCAACCCCCCTTTGGCCGGATGCTGACGGCGATGGTCACTCCGATGACTGTGGGCGGCGCGATCGACTACGACGGCGCGGCGCGGCTCGCGACCTACCTTGTCGAGGACATGCGCAACGACGGACTGGTGGTGAGCGGCACCACCGGTGAGTCGCCAACCACCTCCGACGCGGAGAAGGAACGCTTGCTGCGGGCAGTGATAGAAGCGGTGGGAGACCGGGCATCGGTCGTAGCCGGGGTAGGCACGAACGACACGGCCCATACAATAGAACTAGCAAATCAAGCCGAACGGGCGGGCGCCGATGGACTGCTCGTCGTTACCCCTTACTACAGCAAGCCGCCGCAGGCGGGGCTGCTCGCGCACTTTACGGCGGTAGCCGACGCCACCAGCCTGCCGGTGCTGCTGTACGACATACCTAGCCGGACGGGAGTCCCGATAGCGACCCAGACGCTGCTGCGGCTGGCGGAGCATCCGCGGATCGTCGGTGTCAAGGATGCCAAGGATGATCCGGCGGCCACGTCGGCGGTGCTGATGGCCCGGCCCGACCTCGCCTACTACTGCGGCTCCGACATGCTCAACCTGCCGTGGCTTTCCCTCGGCGCCGTGGGTTTCGTCAGCGTGGTCTCGCATGTCGTGGGGGACCGGCTGCACGAGATGATCGATGCGTTCACGGCGGGCGAGGTTGCCCGCGCCCGCGCGATCCATTACGAGTTGCTCCCGGTGTACACCGGGATGTTCAGGAATCAGGGAGTGATCATGACCAAGGCAGCGCTGCGGATGCTCGGCCTGCCGGGCGGACCAGTGCGCGGCCCGCTCGCCGACGCCAGCCGGGACGAGGCTGAGCGGCTGCGTACCGATCTGGCCGCGGGCGGCGTGAAGCTGCCGGGACTGGCTGCATGAGTCGGCCGCATCCCGAGCTCGGTACCCCGCGTGCGCTGACCGAGCACGGCCTGCGCATCGTCGGTCTCGGCGGCCTCGGCGAGATCGGCCGGAATATGACGGTGTTCGAGCATGCCGGTCGGCTGCTGATCGTCGACTGCGGTGTGCTGTTCCCCGAGCCCGATCAGCCAGGGATTGACCTGATCCTGCCGGACTTCGGCTACCTGGAGGGCAGGCTCGACCGGGTTGAGGCGGTCGTGCTGACGCACGCCCACGAGGACCACATCGGCGGTGTGCCCTACCTGCTGCGTAAGCGGGCGGACATCCCGCTGGTCGGCTCGAAGCTGACCCTGGGGCTGATCCGCAGCAAGCTCACCGAGCACAAGGTGACGCCAGTCACCGTCCAAGTGAATGAGGGAACCCGGCAGCCGTTCGGACCCTTCGACCTTGAATTTTTCGCAGTTAATCATTCGATCCCGGACGCACTCGCGGTCGCCATCCGCACGTCGGCCGGGCTGGTGCTGCACACCGGTGACTTCAAGATGGACCAGCTGCCGCTTGATGGCAGGCTCACCGACCTAGGCGGGTTCGCCCGGCTCGGCGGCGAGGGCGTGGACCTGCTGATGTCGGACTCGACCAACGCCGAGGTGCCGGGCATCGTGACCGCGGAGCGGGACATCGCGCCGGTGCTCGGCAATGTCTTCGCGACCGCGCGGCAGCGGATCATCGTTGCCTGCTTCTCCAGCCACGTGCATCGCGTGCAGCAGGTGCTCGACACGGCGGTGCTGCACGGGCGCAAGGTGGCGTTCGTCGGCCGCTCCATGGTGCGGACCATGGGCGTCGCCCGTGACCTGGGGTATCTGCGGGTGCCCGGCGGGCTGGTGGTGGATCTCAAGGAAGCGGAGCAGCGGCCGCCGAACGAGGTCGTGCTGGTCTCCACCGGGTCGCAGGGCGAGCCGATGTCCGCCCTGTCCAGGATGGCCGGCCGCGATCACACGATCCGGGTGACCGAGGGCGACACGGTGATCCTCGCCTCGTCGCTGATCCCGGGCAACGAGACGGCCGTGTACCGGGTGATCAACGGGCTGACCCGGCTGGGCGCCCGGGTGGTGCACAAGGGCAACGCGCTGGTCCACGTGTCCGGGCACGCGTCGGCCGGCGAGCTGCTCTACGTGCTCAACCTGGTGCGGCCGAGCAACTTCATGCCCGTGCACGGGGAGTGGCGGCACCTGCGCGCGCATGCCAGGCTCGCCGCGCTCACCGGGGTGGCCGAGGACAACATCGTGATCGCCGAGGACGGTGTCGTGGTCGACCTGGTGGACGGCCAGGCCTCGATCGTCGGCTCGGTACCGTGCGGATACGTGTACGTGGACGGACTATCGGTGGGCGAGGTGACCGAGGCGTCGCTGAAGGACCGGCGCATCCTCGGTGAAGAGGGCTTCGTGTCCGTGGTCATCGTGGTGGATTCCACGACCGGCAAGATGGTGGCCAGCCCGGAGATCCATGCCCGCGGCTCCGGCATCGACGACGCGGCGCTCAGCGAGGTGCGGCCGCGGATCGAGGAGGCGCTTGGCTTCGCCGCGGCGGACGGGATCAGCGACGCGCACCAGCTCGGGCAGCTGATCCGGCGGGTCGTCGGCCGCTGGGTGAACGAGAACTACCGGCGCCGGCCCATGATTATCCCGGTGCTTATCGAGGTGTGACGGTGCGCGTCGCCTCCGGTGAGGCGGTACTGTCGCATGCATTGTCCCGGTTTGAACTCAGGCGGCACGGCGGAAAGGGAGACTGTCAGTGACGTTGCGCCGCGGCCTCATCGAGCGGGTGAGGCATCTCTTCCACGAGGTTGCCAAGTTCGGCGTGGTCGGCGCCGTCGGCTTCGTGGTGACCTTGGTCGGCTTCAACCTGCTCCACTTCGATGCCGGGCTGGGCCTGTTCACGTCGAACATCCTGGCCACCGGCGTGGCCGCGGTCGTGACCTTCGCCGGAAACAAGTACTGGACGTTCCGCCACCGGGCGGGCCGTGGCACCAGCCGGGAGACGATCATCTTCATCGGGCTGAATGCCGTCGGCGCGCTAATGCAGTACGCCTGCACGTGGATCGCCAAGAACGGCTTTGACGTGACCGACAAGTACCTGATCAACGTGGCGTTCCTCGTCGGGATCGCGCTCGCGACGCTGTTCAGGTTCTGGTCGTACCGCAAATGGGTATGGCGCGCTCCGCCCGGCGAGACGCCCGCGCAGACTAGTCCGCGCGGTGATCTGGTTCGGGGGAGATAGCGCCGGCGTCCGGCTCGCGCAGCCGGAACCGTTGTAGCTTCCCGGTGGTGGTGCGCGGCAGGGCGGGCAGGAAGGTGATCGCGCGTGGGTACTTGTAGGGCGCGATCTGCTGCTTGACGAAATCCTGTAGCTCTGCCGCGGTCGACGCGGTGCCCGCGACGCCCTTGCTGAGTACCACGAAGGCCTTGACGATCTGGCCGCGGACCTCATCCGGTGCCCCGACGACCCCGCATTCGGCGACGTCAGGGTGCTGTAGCAGGGCCTCCTCTATCTCGGGGCCTGCGATGTTGTAGCCGGCCGAGATGATGATGTCGTCCGAGCGGGCCTGGTACCAGAAGTATCCCTGGGCGTCGCGCAGGTAGGTATCGCCGGTGATGTTCCAGCCGTCCACGACATAGACCTGCTGCCGGTCGTCGGCGAGGTACCGGCAGCCGGTAGGGCCCTTGACCGCGAGCCTGCCGATGGTTCCGTCGGGAACCGGCTTGCCCTCGTCGTCCAGCACGGCGGCCAGGTATCCGGGCACCGCCTTGCCAGTCGCGCCGGGCACGATGTCGTCGCCGGCCGCCGAGATGAAGATGTGCAGCATCTCGGAGCTGCCGATCCCGTCGATGATCCGGACGCCGGTCTTCTGGTAGAAGGCCTGCCAGGTGCTGGCCGGCAGGTGCTCGCCCGCCGACAGGCACAGCCGCAGGCCGCGTAGCTCCGCTGCCCGGCCCGACGCGATCATCGCGCGGTAGCCGGTGGGTGCGGTGACGCATACGGTGACGCCGCGCGCGGCGATGTGGCCGGCCAGCTCGTCCGGCGCCGCCTTCTCCAGCAGCAGGGTGGACGCGCCGGCCCGCAGCGGGAACACCAGCATGCCGCCGAGCCCGTAGGTGAAGGCGAGCGGCGGCGTGCCGGCGAAGACGTCCTCGGGGGTCGGCCGCAGTACCCGGGCGGAGAACGTGTCGGCGATGGCGAGCACGTCGCGGTGGAAGTGCATGGTCGCCTTGGGCCTGCCGGTCGTCCCCGAGGTGAAGGCGATCAGTGCCACATCGTCGGCGGCCGTTGCGACGGGCGTGTAGTCGCCCGGCTTCTGGCTGGCCAGCACGGTGAGGTCATCGGGCTGGCCGGTGCCGTACTTCACGATTGCCAGGTCAGGAACCTCGGCACTGGCCAGGTCCCAGGTGAAACGGTAGTCGCACAGGGCCAGCGTCGGCTTGGCGATCTCGCAGATGGTCGCGAGCTCCCCGGCGCGCAGCAGCGGCATGGTGGTGACGGCGACCGCGCCGGCCTTGATCACGCCGATCCAGCAGGCGACCAGACACGGATTATTCGGTCCGCGCAGCAGCACCCGGTTGCCGGGCACGATGCCGAAGTCCTCGGTCAGCAGGTGCGCGACCTGGTTGCCGGCGGCGAGCAGGTCGCCGTAGGTCCAGTCTCCCGCAGGCGAGAGCAGGCACGGCCGGTCCGCGCCGTACCGCTTGATCGTCGTGTCGAGTAGTTCCTCGGCGCAGTTGATCCTGTCCGGATAGTGCAGCTCAGGCAGTGCGAAGGAGAACTCCGGCCACTGGGCCGGCGGCGGGAGGCTATCCCGGCAGAACGTGTCCATATGCGCGGACGGTGAGAGCTGCATGACGTGACCCTCCTGGCCCGCCTGCGATGCCGGGCCTACCGGCCGCCGACGGGACTTGTCCACAGTATCCGCCGGGCCGCCGCCGCTGCCTGATTCCGCAGGACCCGGCCCCGCTGCCTGCGCAGTCGCCGCGGCGGAGCTGACGTGCACAGCCGGGCGTGCCCGCCCGGCGACTGGCAGCCAGCTGGCCCTCATGCAGCCGTTGTCTCCTGGTACGCCACGATCAGCCGGTGGCCGCAGTCAAGCTCTTCGAGTTCACGAAGGTGACCGTGTCGTGCCTGCCACGCGCCCGAGGCGAGATCAGCATCGAGCCGTTCGATGCCTGGCTGAAGTTCGGCCTGTGTGAGCAGTCCGAATGCCGACATCCCGGCGCGCACAGACCGGTCCAGGTAGGCCTCGGGCCTGGCCCAGAACGCCTCGCCGAAGCCGTCGAGGCAATCGCGCGGCAGCGGCAGCGGCTCGATCCGTACCCGCCAGCGCCCGGCCGCCCCGGCGAGCTGGCTCGCGATCGTCTCTGGCTGAATGTCCGGGCGGCGCTGCCGTGCCATGGCGGGGAAGTAGTCCCTGGTAAGCCAGAGGTCGCTGGTCGCGGTCGAAGCGGCCAGGACGACGACCCGGCGGGCAACCCGGCGAAGTTCGGCGAGGCCTCGACCAGGATCGGTCCAGTGCTGCACGGTCAGCAATGCCATGACCGCATCGAAGCTTCCGTCGCGCAGCGGCAGGGCCTCCGCGACCGCCCGCATGGCAGGGGCCGCGCCGGCCGGCCGCTGCCCGATCATCACCTCGGCGGGCTCGGCGGCTGCTACCCGGAGTCCGGACGGTTCGTAAGAGCCGGTTCCCGCGCCGACGTTGAGCACGGTGCGGGCTGCACCGAGCGCGGCCCGGATCCGCGCCGCGATTCGGGGGTCCTCACGACGCGTCTGCCGGTAGGACCTGCCGAGCATGTCGTACCTGTCCGGGCTTCTTCCCGCCGAGCGGGCCGCTGATACCACCACCACATAATGCATCAGAGCCGCCTGGATAGGGTTGCGCTATGGCCCTCGCGCGCTTCAAAGACCTGTGTATGGACGCCAGCGAACCGTCCCGGCTCGGTGAGTTCTGGGCCGAGGTACTCGGGCTTTCGTGGCAGCCGGATGACGTGGGCGAGGGACGGTTGCGCGGTCCGACCGCGCAACACACGATCTGGATCAGCCGGGTGCCCGAGCCGAAGTCGGTCAAGCACCGGGTGCACCCCGACATATACGCGCAGAGCATCGCCGATCTCGAGGCACTCGGATCTCCCGTCATCCTGCCCGAGGGCGATGGCAGGGGGTGGACGGTCATGACCGATGCCGAGGGCGGTGAGTACTGCGCCTTCCTGCGGTCCGATCTGCCCGCCGACCGGATGCACGGCCTGGTGGTTGACAGCGTCGATCCGGTCGCGCAGGCGCAGTGGTGGGCGCAGGTGTACGGCGCGACCGTGGTGCGCCACGCGAACGGATACGCCACCGTGCAGGACGTTCCAGGGATGCCGATCCTCACGATGGACTTCGCTCCGGTGCCCGAGCCCAAGGTGGCGAAGAACCGCATCCACTGGGACGTCACCGTTCCCGATCTCCAGTCGCTAATCGACGCGGGCGCCACCCTGCTGCGGCCATCGGACACCGAAATCCGCTGGCACGTGATGGCCGACCCCGAGGGCAACGAATTCTGCGCGTTCGACGTGGACGGCTGACGAGAGCGACGAATTCTGTGCGTTCGGCGTGACGGCTGCCGAGGGCGAGCCGGCAGGAATCCGCACGCCGCAGCTGGTGATTATCGGTACATTTTGTCCTTGACATGCTGATTCATCTGAATCAGGCTTAACGCGGCAAAATACCCCCCGGTCCGATTTTCGCCAAGGAGGGCTTGCATGCGTCTGATTCACCGTCAGCTGCGCGGCAGCGCTATCGCCGTACTGGGTTTGGCGATGACAGCACTGACCGGCGCGTTCGCGACCTCTGCCGCAGCCTCAGCCGCACCAGCCCCCGCTGCACGCTATGTTGCGCTCCGCGGCAGCCTGACTCCCACCCGCGATGCCATCACGGGCAGCTACAGCAGCTCGCGGATGTCGGTCGAGGTGGCTCTCGCGCCCCGGGCCGAGGCCGGGCTGAACGCTCAGCTGAAGGCTCTCTACACCAAGGACAGCGGGAGCTACCAGCACTGGCTGGGTAAGGGACAGTTCGACGCGCGCTACGCGCCCGCCGCGGCGACGCGCGCAGCGGTCGGTCGCTACCTGTCGCAGAGCGGGCTGGCCGTCCAGCGCTCGTCGTCACCGTTCCTGGTGCGCGCCGTGGGCACGAGCCAGCGGGTGTCCGCTGCCTTCCGCACCACGCTCAGCACGTACAAGGACTCCCGCGGCGCGAGGTTCTTCGCCAACTCCACCGCGGTGCAGCTGCCCAGCACGCTGGCACCTGGCGTGCTGGGCGTGATCGGGCTCTCTAATACGGTGCGCGAGCACGACATGGTCGTGCGCGCGAAGTCGACAGTTCGCCCAGCGTCGCGCCCGTCGACGTCGGTGACCGGCTGCGAGGCGACCTATCCTACCGACGCGCAGCTCTTCGACCTCTTCAACAACGGCGTCTCGTTCCCGACCGGCTACGGCGGCGGACCGGGCTGCAACGGCCTGACCCCATCGCAGACCAACTCCATCTACGGCGCACCGCACGTTGGCCCGGCGGGCAAGGGCGCGGGCGTCACGCTGGCTCTGTTCGAACTCTCCGCCTACCGCAAGTCCGACATCCGCACCTGGGCGCACACCTTCTACCAGCCGGGCTACACCCCGCCGGTAGAGAACGTCAGCGTAGACGGCGGCCCGCTGCACCCGGTCTGCCCGTCCGGCGACACCTGCCCTCCTCGGTACCAGGGCTACGCCGGGGACATCGAGGTCGACGCCGACATCGAGACGCAGCTGACCATTGCGCCCGATGCGCGCCACATCATCGTGTACGAGGCGCCCAACGACCTCACCGGGCAGACCACGGTCGACGAGTACACCGCGATTGCCAACGACGACGCCGCGTCCGCAGTCAGCTCCAGCTGGGGGGAGTGCGAGACCGACCTGGGACTGGCCGTGGCCCGGGCCGAGAACGTGGCCTTCGAGCAGATGGCGCTACAGGGACAGAGCATGTTCGCGGCGGCGGGGGACCAGGGCGCCTTCGACTGCCTGGAAACCGACGGCACGGGCATCGTCAATGTCGACGACCCGGAAGCGCAGCCCTGGGTGACCAGCGTCGGCGGCACGTCGCTGGAGAGCGACAACCCGGGCACCAAGCCGCGCCCGGCCTACCCGTCCCGCGTCGAGACGGTCTGGAACGTCGACAACCTCTGCAACGCCAGCGGCGATGAGGGCGGTAACCCCGGCTTCTTCTGGTGCGACTCAACCGGCGCGAGTGGCGGCGGATCCAGCCAGTTCTGGGGCCGTCCCTTCTACCAGCAGGGCCCGGGGGTTACCAACCCCTTCACCACCTACGGCAACGGCACTACCCACTGCTCGCTGGCCGCTGACGGCACGCCGTGCCGCGAGGTGCCCGACATCTCGGCCAACGCCGACGAGTACACGCCCTACGCCGAGTACTGCACCGGCAACGCGAGCACGCCACACAGCATCTGCGGGACCTTCAGCGGCGGCCAGAGCCCGCCCGGCTGGTTTGGCATCGGCGGGACAAGCCTGTCGTCGCCGCTGTGGTCCGGGATCGCCGCTGATCGCGACAGCTATCAGGGCCACCGCAGCGGCAACCTGGGTCCGCTGCTCTACCTGCTGTACAACATCGCCCCGAGCCACTACTTCCATGACATCACCGGCATCGGCCCGAAGCAGGCCGCCGCCACCTCCAACGGACTGTTCCCGACCACGCCGGGATATGACGAGGCCACCGGGATCGGTACCCCGAAGATGCGGGCACTGATCACGGAAACCTTCTGACCCGCCAGTTGAAACCTTCTGACCCGCCAGTTGAAACCTTCTGACCCGCCAGTAAGGGGGAGGGGGACGCGGTTTCCCGTCCCCCCGCAAGAACTCCTATTGGGGCACGTGCTGGTCCGCACCCGGGGGAAACGAATTCTGTGCGCCCGGCGAAACGAACGTGTGAGCATGAAGAGTTTGGCGGGTTATCGCGTGTATAACTCTTTGTGATAAAAGGAACGAGCGAGGTTCACCCGATGCTGGCTGCCGGATCTTGGTGGTCAGTTCGGGCGGCCACGCCGGGTGACCGGCCATGCAATTATAGCAACACTAGCCGGACTCGACAGAACGCATTACAGTGGCGATTGCAGTACAAGCCTTTACTCCCGGGATACCACGAGCTTTGCCGGGGGCAACCACCAATCGGAGGCTACTCATGAAGCACGGAACCAGCCTTAAGTCGCTCTCGGCATTAGCGGCCGTCGTCGCACCCGCGGTCCTCATCGCCCTCGTCCCCGTCTCAGCCTCAGCCTCGGTCCAACCCAGGGTTAACGTTCCGACATCGCCGAACTACGCCGGATGGCTCGTCCCTGTGGGTAACAAGCAGTCGAGCAAGCTATCGGCCAGCACCACCTTCAAGGTGCCGAATGTCACCTGCACGACCACGGATGATTTCGTGGTCCCGGGCGTCGGAATTCCTACCAGCAGTTCCATCATCGCAAGTGGCGTCGCGGTGGGCTGCCAGGGCGGCGTGCCTTTCTTCACGGCGGAAACAGACATCAACGGTGTCGTTACCCAGTTGCCTGTCGTCGTCCATCCCGGGGATAAAATCATCACAACGCTCAGCGCCACGGGCGGGGCGACCACGGGAACCTTCCAGGACGTGACCCAGGACTTCAAGCAGTCGATTAAGGGCGACGGCGGGAAGGGGACTGGATCCTGCGTCGGCATCGATGGCGACGAGGAAGGCGGCGGCGGGGATCCTCCCGTGCCGGATTTCGGGAAGGTGGTCTTCTCCTCGAGCACGATCAACGGGAAACCGATCAGCGCCGCTACGGCGGTACGCCTCAATATGGCTACGTCGGGCGGTGTCGTGCAGATTAAGACCGGAGCGTTGACGAAATCAGGTAAGGGTTTTACCGGCACATTCGCTAACACCGGAAGCTAATCCCGCCGGAGAATAGCTTTCCATACAAAGCGGCGGGGCAGGCGGGTGGCTGCCCCGCCGCCTTCTTCTGGCCGACCATCCGTCGCGCTATCGTCCTTTCGTGACGACCTTCATGGATCCGCCGCAGGACAGCGAGGCACGGTCGCCGCGCCCCAGGGCCCTGATCGTGACGATCTACGGGCTCTATGCGCGCGAGACGGACGGGTGGCTCAGCGTCGCGTCGCTGATCCGGCTGATGGCCGATCTCGGCACCGACGAACCCGCCGTGCGGTCCTCGATCTCGAGGCTGAAGCGGCGCGGGATCCTCGAGGCGCGCCGGGTAGGCGGCGTGGCCGGGTACGAGTTGTCGGCAAGCGGCAGGCAGACACTCGCCGCGGGCGATGAGCGCATCTTCGAGCGCCCCCGTGCCCGGCTGACTGACGGATGGCTGCTCGCGGTGTTCAGCGTGCCGGAGTCGGAGCGCCGGCAGCGGCATGCGCTGCGGTCCAGGCTGACCTGGCTGGGCTTCGGCACGGTGTCCGCTGGCGTCTGGATCGCACCGGGGTATCTGGCCGACGAGACCAGCGACGTGCTGCGGCGAAGCGGCCTGGCTGACTACGTGGCTCTGTTCCGCGCCGATTACCTGGCCTTCGCCGACCTGGCAAGCCAGGTCGGGCGGTGGTGGGATCTGGACCGGCTACAGCGCATGTACCAGGAATTCTGCCGGGCATACGCGCCGCTGCTCAAGCGATGGTACGGCGACGGCGACGGCGACGGCGACGGCAGCGGCAGCGGCGGTGCCGGTGCCGGTGGCGGCGGTGCCGGTGCCGGTGGCGGTGGAAGCGACGGCGAGGCGTTCGCCGCTTATGCGAAGGCGCTCACCGACTGGCGGCGGCTGCCGTTCCTCGACCCGGGGCTCCCGCAGGAACTGCTGCCCGCCGAATGGCAGGGCAGTTACGCCGCCGGCCTGTTCACCGGGCTCGCGTCCCGGCTGGACGAGCCCGCCCGCCGGCATGTGCTCGCGGTCACCAGCGAGCCCTGGCAGCAGGCGCGGCCGAGGCCCTGACCCCGGGCGTTACGGGATGACCGCCTGCCCCTGCACCTCGACCAGCGCTTCGGCATCCCACAACCTGCTCACGCCTACCGCCGCCATCGCCGGATAGTGCGCCCCCGCCAGCCGCCGCCATACCTCCCCGATCTCCCGTCCGTGCGCCCGGTAGTCCTCGAGATCCACCGCGTAGATGGTCAGGCTGGTCAGGTGCTCCGGCGCCCCGCCGGCCCCGCGCAGCGCATGCAGCAGATTGCCGAGCGCCCGCTCGAACTGGGCCGCTACGGTCGCGCCTTCGATCAGGCCATCGGGTCCCAGAGCGGTCTGGCCCGCTAGGAACACCATGCGATTGCCTGTCGCGACGACCGCGTGCGAGAACCCGGATGGCCGGGCAAGCTCCGGCGGGTTCACCCGCTCGATGGTCATGATGTCTGCGTGGTCATGATGTCTCCGTTTCCGGTCGGCCGGGCCGCGCCGCTCATGTTGACCGCGTGGCGGCGGTGTCTGGCGCCTGCCCGTTCGGAACCCATCTTTGGTGCCTGGTACCCGGCTTGCCTTTCATGATCAGCTGTAGCCTTGGCCGCGGCCCGTCGGTCCTTCCTGTCTGCGGTCTGCGGCTGCCGGCCTGCCAGGGCTGCGGCCAGGTCACCGCGGGGCCGCTGTAATCCTGCTCGGCGGCGGCGTGCAGCGTCCAGTTCGGGTCGTGCAGGTGGGCGCGGCCGATCGCGCAGAGGTCGGCGCGGCCGGCCAGGATGAGCGAGTTCACGTCGTCGAACGAGGAGATCACGCCGACCGCGATCGTGGCGATGCCCGCCTGGTTGCGGATCGCATCGGCATACGGTGCTTGGTACGAGCGGCCGAATGCCGGCTTCTCGCCAGCAGTCACCTGGCCGGTGGACACGTCGATGGCGTCGGCGCCCGCCTGGCCGAAGGCCCGCGCGATCTGCACGGCGTCCGGTCCGGTGATGCCGCCTTCGTGCCAGTCGGTGGCGGAGATCCGCACGGTCATCGGCTTGTGCGCCGGCCAGACCGAACGCATCGCCCCGAACACCTCGAGCGGGTAGCGCAGCCGGCCTGCCAGCGACCCGCCGTAGGCATCCGTGCGCTGGTTAGTGAGCGGCGAGATGAACGACGACAGCAGGTATCCGTGCGCGCAGTGCAGCTCGACCAGGTCGAAGCCGCAGCGATCCGCCGCCTGGGTGGCGCGGACGAACTGCTGCCTGATCTCGGCCAGGTCAGCAACCGAAAGCTCGCGCGGAACCTGGCTGACGCCGGGCAGGTAGGGCAGCGGCGAGGGCGCGCTCACCGGCCAGTTGCCGCTGGTCAGCGGCTGGTCGATGCCCTCCCACATCAGCCTCGTGGACCCCTTGCGGCCGGAATGGCCGAGCTGTATCCCCAGCTTGGCGGCCGACTCGTCATGCACGAACCGGGCGATCCGCCGCCAGGCCGCCTCCTGCGCCGGCGTGTACATCCCGGTGCAGCCCGGCGAGATCCTGCCGTCGGCGGACACGCACACCATCTCCGTCATCACCAGGCCGGCCCCGCCGAGCGCCTTGCCGCCGAGGTGGACGAGGTGGAAATCGGCGGGCACGCCGTCGTGTGCGCAATACATGTCCATCGCGGACACCACAACCCGGTTCGGCAGCTCGAGACCGCGCAGCCGCAGCGGCTGGAACATCGGCGGCCGGACATCGCCGGGGGCCACTGCGCGCCGCTTCTCATGACCGGCGAACCAGGCATCCATCCGCGCCGCGAACTCCGGGTCCCTGACCTGCAGGTTGCCGTAGGTCACCCGGCGGCTGCGGGTGATGATGTTGAACGCGAACTGCTCCGGCTCCTGGTGCACGTACTGTCCCAGGTTCTCGAACCACTCCAGGCTCGCCTGCGCGGCCCGCTGCACCGAGGCGACCACCGGCCTGCGTTCGGCCTCGTAGGCGCCGAGCGCTTCGCCGAGGCTCGGCTGCTCGTGCAGGCAGGCGGCGAGCGTCAGCGCGTCCTCCATGGCCAGCTTGGTACCCGAGCCGATGGAGAAATGCGCGGTGTGCGCGGCATCGCCGAGCAGGATCACGTTGCCGTGCCGCCAGCTCTGGCAGCGCAGCGTGCCAAAGCTGATCCACTTGGAGTTGTTGGCATGCACCGCCTTGCCGCGCAGGATGCCGGCGAACATGTCCGCGATCCGCTCGATCGACGCCTCGTCGGACGCGCCCGGCGGCAGGCCGGCGGCGGCCGCGGCCAGCTCGCCGAATCCGGCGGCGCGCCACACCGAGTCATGCATCTCCACGATGAACGTGCTCCCGGCGCCGTCGTAGGGGTACCCGTGGATCTGCATCACGCCGTGCGGCGTCTGCTCGATGTAGAACTTGAAGGCGTCGAAGACCAGGTCGGTGCCGAGCCACATGTACTTGCATCGCCTGGTCTCGATGTCCGGGCCGAACGCGCCGGCGAACTGCGCCCTGATCGCCGAGTTGGCTCCGTCGGCGGCGATCACCAGGTCGTAGTCGGCGGCTAGCTCGCGCACGGGCGGTGCCTGCGTGCGGAAGTGCAGGGTCACGCCAAGCTCGGCGCAGCGTTCCTGGAGGATCTCAAGCAGCCTGCGGCGGCTCATCGCGGCGAAGCCGTGCCCGCCACTGGTGATCGTCTCGCCGTTGAAGTGCACGTCGATGTCGTCCCAGCGGGCGAATTCACGCTCCATCGCCCGGTAGATGGCGGGGTCGGCGTGCTCGATGCCGCCCAGCGTCTCGTCGGAGAAGACGACGCCGAAGCCGAATGTGTCGTCGGCTGCGTTCCGTTCCCAGATGGTTATCTCATGATCGCGGCCGAGTTGCTGGGTGAGGGCGGCGAAGTACAGCCCGCCCGGCCCGCCGCCCACGACCGCGATCCGCACGCCGCCTACCTCCCGCCGTCGCTGCGCTCCGCGCGCACCGCACGCTCCGCGCGCTCCGTTCCCCGTGACCCTGATGGTATGGCGCATATTCAACGATCGTCAATGGAGCAGCATAGTGAGCCATCCCGCTGGGCGACACGCCCCGCGGGGTCCCCTGGTAACGCCAGGATGCTCGCTACCGTGAGCATCATGGCCACCCGTGCGCCCAAGAGCACGCAGACCGCCAACCGCCCCAAAGGCGGCCGCGGCCGGGCAGAGCCTGCGCCGCGTGGCCGCCCGGCCAACCGCGCACCCCAGCCCGCAAAAGGCGCAAAGGGCGGTAAGGCCAAGCGCCCCAGCGCAAGCAGCACCGGCGGCAAAGGCGTCACCAAGCGGGGACGCCAGCAGCCGACCAACCGGCGCAACACGCCGCCGTCAGTCTCGGCCCACCCAGTCGTCATCCTGCTCAGCTGGGCCGCCAGCGCCGTGTCCGGCTTGTGGATGGTGATCGCGCACGCTCTCGGGGTGATGGCGCGCGGGATCGGCAGCAGCGCCCGCGGCCTGGACCCCGCGCACCGCAGGGACGGGCTCGGCCTCACCGCGATCGGCGCGGCGATCGTCACGGCCGCCACCACCTGGTGGCCGATGGGCAACGTGGCAGGACGGCTGATGTCGGCGGTCCTGCGAGGTACGTTCGGCTCGGTCGCCTGGGCGATTCCGGTGCTGCTTGCCCTGCTCGGCTGGCGGTTCCTGCGTCATCCCGACCGCAACGCGGAGACCGGCCGGATGGTCATCGGCTGGCTGGCGCTGATCATCGGCGTAGTCGGCCTCGTGCATATCGCGAACGGCACCCCGCAGCCGACCGACGGCTCGACCGCGATGCGGCATGCCGGCGGGCTGATCGGCTTCTTCGCTGCGGCCCCGCTCGTGGCCGCGCTGACACCGTGGGTGGCCGCGCCGCTGCTCGCGCTCGTCGCTGGATTCGGCGTCCTTGTGATCACCGCGACGCCGCTGCACACCATCCCCGGGCGACTGGCCGGCCGGCGGCCCGCTGACGGCGCCGAGGAAGAGAAAAAGAGCGATTCTTCCGAACGGGGCAGTGCCGGACTTTCGCTCCGCCTCGGCAAACGCCAGCAGGCCATCGAGGCCGGTGATCATCTGCGCCCCTACGACACCCCGCTCATCTCCGACCGCGGCGCGCGGATCAAGCCAGGCAGGCCGGGCGCCGCGGGGGCCGGCGGCCAGCGGCCGGAGCCGGGCTCGGGGGCCGGTGCCGTCGGCGCCAGCGACGAGGGACTGCTCGATGCTCTCGGATTCGGGTCGGCCGGGGCAACCGGCGGCCTCGCGGATGCGCCGGACACCGGGCCAGATAGCGAAGGCGGCGACGGGCAATCGGCGACGGTGCTCACGGGTTCTCCGAACGCCGAGCACGACCAGCTCCGCCGCAGGCCCGAGCAGCTCACGCTGACCGGGGCGGCGGATGCCAGCTACACCCTCCCGCCCGCGGCGCTGCTCCGGCCCGGCTCCGCGCCAAAGGCCAGGACCCGGGCCAACGACATGATGGTCGAGGCGCTCACCACCGTGCTCGAGCAGTTCGAGGTGGATGCCCAGGTGACCGGGTTCACCCGGGGGCCGACCGTGACCAGGTACGAGATCGAGCTCGGGCCCGCGGTGAAGGTGGAACGGGTCACCGCGCTGTCCAAGAACATCTCGTACGCGGTGAAGAGCGCGGACGTGCGGATACTGTCGCCGATCCCGGGCAAGTCGGCGATCGGGATAGAAATCCCGAACGCCGACAAGGAGATCGTCAGCCTCGGCGACGTGCTGCGCTCGCCGATCGCGGCCGGCGATCATCACCCGATGGTGGTCGGCCTCGGCAAAGATGTCGAGGGTCGCACGGTGGTCGCGAACCTGGCCAAGATGCCGCACGTCCTGATCGCCGGCGCGACCGGCTCGGGCAAGTCGGTCTGCATCAACGGCCTGATCACGTCGGTTCTCACCCGGTCCACCCCGGATGAGGTCCGGATGATCCTCATCGACCCCAAGCGGGTCGAGCTGTCGATCTACGAAGGCATCCCGCATCTCATCACGCCGATCATTACCAATCCCAAGAAGGCGGCTGAGGCGCTGGACTGGGTGGTCGCCGAGATGGAGCGGCGGTACGACGACCTGGCTGCCTCCGGCTTCCGGCACGTGGACGACTTCAACAAGGCAGTGCGGGCGGGCAAGCTGATCCCGCCGCCCGGCAGCGAGCGGGTGTACTTGCCTTATCCGTACCTGCTGGTGATCGTGGACGAGCTCGCTGACCTGATGATGGTCGCGCCGCGGGATGTGGAGGACTCGGTCGTCCGGATCACCCAGCTCGCCCGCGCGGCGGGCATTCACCTGGTGCTCGCCACCCAGCGGCCGAGCGTGGACGTGGTGACCGGCCTGATCAAGGCGAACGTGCCGTCCAGGCTCGCGTTCGCCACGTCCAGCCTCACCGACAGCAGGGTCATCCTGGACCAGCCCGGCGCGGAGAAGCTGGTCGGCCAAGGCGACTCGCTCTTCCTGCCGATGGGGGCGAGCAAGCCGATCAGGCTACAGAACGCCTTCGTCACCGAGAAGGAGATCCGCGCGGTCGTCGCGCACTGCAAGAAGCAGGCCGAGCCGTCCTACCGGGAGGACGTCGCCGCGGCGGAGGGCAAGGCGCGGGCGACCGACGCGGACATCGGGGACGACAGGGAACTGCTTATCCAGGCGGCCGAGCTCGTTATCAGCACGCAGTTCGGATCGACCTCGATGCTCCAGCGCAAGCTGCGGGTCGGCTTCGCCAAGGCAGGGCGGCTGATGGATCTGCTGGAGAGCCGCAACATCGTCGGGCCTAGCGAGGGATCCAAGGCCAGGGACGTGCTGATCAGGCCGGATGACATAGACGAGGTGCTCGGCCCGCTGCGCGGCGACTAGGCCCGCGAGGTGGCCGCGCGCGCCGGGAGTCCCGCCAGTAACCTTCGTGACGGCACGCTGGCGTGGGACGCTGTCCTCGCAGTGCGCTGCATGACTGTCTACACTTGGTGACTGTCGCCGCGCCCGGGACGGCATGCTCGTGGCGGCTACCGAGGCGGCGTGGGACGGCACGTTCTTGTAACGACGCAGTGGAGGCTCGGCGTGGGCATCGGAGACACCCTGGCGGAAGCACGCCGTCAGGCCGGTCTCACCGTTACGCAGGTCAGTCAGCAGACCCGCATCAGGGAGACGATCATCCGCGGCATCGAGCGCGGCGATTTCTCCGCATGCGGCGGCGACTTTTACGCGCGCGGACACATCAGGAGCATGGCGAAGGTCGTCGGTCTCGACCCTGACATACTCATCGGTGAGTACGACGCCGCGCACGGCGCACCGCACGCGATCAGGGCTGCCGAGGTGTTCGAGCCGTCTACGCCGATCAGGCTGAAGGAGCGGCGCTCGCTCAACTGGAGCGTGGTGATGGTCGCCGCCTTGGCCGTCATCGTCGGATTGGTGATCTTTCGCGCGGTGTCAGGATCGCCTACCGGGGTCAACCCGGTGGCGGACCCCACCACGCACCCGCCCGCGCCCGCCCACAGCAGCTCGCCCGCGACAAAATCGGGTGCTTCCGCGTCGAGCCGGGAACTCATCATCAAGCTGGTGGTGAAGAGCGAGCCATGCTGGGTCGAGTTCACTACTCCGGCCGGCGTGTACGTGACCCAGGTCACTCTGCTGGCTGGTGAGACGAAGACCTGGACCTTCAAGTACGCGGTTGACATGCAGCTCGGCAATCCCGGTGCGGTCGTGCTCACCGTGAACGGCCGGGACCGGGGATCGCCCGGCACGGTGGGCACCCCGATAACGTTGAGCTTCCGGCCAGGTCATCAGCTGTCCAGCTGACGAGCCGGGCTAGTCCCCGCGGCCGGCCGGGCCGCCGTGTGTACCGCCGCAGGGGGGCGCGTACCGTAGTCTGCCGGTGTGCCGAAGAACCCGCCGCAGAACCAGGAGAACCGCCGTGCCGCGGACCGCACGGTCCGCCTGGTCACCCTTGGCTGCGCCCGCAACGAGGTCGACTCCGAGGAGCTCGCCGCGCGGCTTGAGACAGGCGGCTGGAGGCTGACCGACAAGCCCGAGGCCGACGTGACCGTCGTCAACACCTGCGGCTTCATCCAGGCGGCCAAGCAGGAGTCCATTGACGAGCTGCTCGATGCCAGTTCCTCGGGCGCCAAGGTGGTGGCGGCGGGATGCCTGGCGGAGCGCTACGGCGCGGATCTCGCCGAGGCGCTCCCCGAGGCACAGGTCGTCAGCTTCGACGATTACACCGACATCGCCGGCCGGCTGGACGCGGTGCTGGCCGGCGAGCGCTGGGCGGCGCACGAGCCGCGTGACCGCCGTCGGCTGCTGCCGCTCGCGCCGGCCGACCGGCCAGCCGCCCGGCCGGGCGCCGCGCCAGCAGGACGGCCGGGCGCCGCGCCAGCAGGACGGCCAGGTTCC